>NZ_VOSL01000057.1 GCF_007997005.1 Lujinxingia vulgaris
GATCGAACGCCTGGCACCCGATCGTTTCGCACCCGATCGAACGCCTGGCACCCGATCGTTTCGCACCCGATCGAACGCCTGGCACCCGATCGTTTCGCACCCGATCGAACGCCTGGCACCCTCACCCCTCAAACATCATCCACATCCCCTCTCCGCCGGTCCCCACCACCTCGCCCGCACCTTCGTCCAGGCGCCGGAACACCTCGTTCCCGTTCACCCAGGTGCGCACCGGCCACCCCGTCAGATCTCGCCCCGCGTAAGGCGTCCAACCGCAGCGCGATCGCTGATCCTTATCCTCAACCCGCCGCATCATATGCGGATCGATCAGCACCAGATCGGCAAACGCCCCCTCCGCAATCCGGCCCCGATCCACCACCTGATGCACCCGCGCCGGCCCCTCGCACATCCAGCCAAGAACCTCCTCGTAGCTGCACACCCCGCGAAACGCCGCGTCCAGCATCAAGGGCAGGCTCAGCTCGACGCCGGGCACCCCGCTGGGCGCCTGTCCGTAGGGGTGCGCTTTCTCCTCCGGGGTATGCGGCGCATGATCGGTAGCGATCATCGCGACCTCCCCGCGCCCCAGCGCCTCCCACATCGCGTCGCGCTCCGCCTCGGTACGCAGCGGCGGGTTCATCTGCACCCGCGTCCCCCAGAACTCATAGTCGCGCGCATCCAGAAAGAGATGATGCGGACACACCTCACAGGTGATTCGCCCGCCACCGCCTACCTCCTCCAGCCGGGCCTGCGCCTCTTTCAACGCCAGAAGCTCCGCCCGCGTTGAGAGGTGCAGCACATGCACCCGACGCCCGAATCGCGCGGCCAGTTCCCCGGCCACCGCCACCGCCCGCGCGGCCGTCTCCGCGTCGCGAATCTCCGAGTGCACGCCCGGATCTTCGCGTCCCTCAAACATCGCCTCCCGCTCGCGCATCCGCTGCGGATCTTCGGCATGCACGCAGATCCGCCCCGAATACGCCTCAAAGATGCGCTCCAAATCCTCATAACGATCCACCAGCAGGTCGCCTGTTGAGTCCGCCATAAAGATCTTCAGCCCCGCCACAGCCGCCTCACCCTGCGAGGTAAGGATCGCCTCGAGGTTATGCGGATTGGCCCCGAAGTAGAGCCCCACATTGCAGCGCGCCTTCGCCCGCGCCACCTCCCGCTTCTCGCTCAACCTCTCCAGGGTCGTGGTTGCCGGCGAAGTGTTGGGCATATCGATCACCGAGGTGACGCCTCCGCTGACGGCGGCTGCGCTCCCCGAATCCCAATCTTCCTTATGCGTTGGACCCGGCTCGCGAAAATGCACATGCGCATCGATCACGCCAGGCCACAACCACCTCCCCTCCGCGCGAACCTCCTGCGCGTCGCCCGCATTGCCCACATCGCCCACTTTCGCGATGCGCTCGCCATCCACCAGCACATCCCCCTCCACTCGCCGGCCATCTTCCTCAAAGATCACCGCATCTCGAATCACCCATCGCGTCATCACTCCCCCTTTAGCTCTCAAGTGTGTCCATGATCTGTGCCACCGTCCCCTCCCACGCCTCGGCCTCCCGAGGCTCACCCAGCAGATACCCCTGCCCGAGCGCCACCCCCATCTGCTGCAACACCTCCAGATCGTCGAAGGTCTCAATGCCCTCGGCGATAAGCTCCGCGCCGCTGCGTTTGGCCAGATCTTGCAGGTACTGCGCCAGCGCTCGCTTGCGCTCGCTGCGCGCGATCCCGCGGGTCAGCTCAAGATCCATCTTGATGTAATCCGGCTCCAGCTCGGCAAGCAGGCGCAGATTCGCTGCCCCCGTTCCCACATCATCGAGCGCAAAGCGGTACCCCTCCTCTCTCAACTTACGCACCGTGGGCATGATCCTCACAAACTGCTCGTAGGTGATCTGTTCGGTCACCTCAAAGACAAGCTGATCCGGCCGCATCCTCGCCAGCCGCCAGCTCTCAAGCAGCGCCTGCAACTCCGGGTTCGACGCATAAAACGTGGGCGGAAGGCAGTTGATAAACAACTTCCCCTCTTCCCCGATCTCCGGCCTGCGCTCCAACGAGAGCGCCCGACACGCCTGGTCCAACTCCCCATCGAGCTCCGCCCGCGACGCCGCCACAAAAAGATGCACCCCCAACCGTTGCGCCGCCCCTCCCTCGGCCCGACTCAAGGCCTCAAAGCCCTCCACGCGCCGGTCCGCAAGGCGCACCACCGGCTGAAACAGCGTGCGAATCTTTCGCTGCGCGATCAGATGCCCCACCACCCGGCTGCGGCGACGTTGCTGATCGTGATAGCCCACCTGCGCCTCCGCCCGCGCCCGCCGAATCGCCCGATAGATCTGCCGACGAGGATCGACCGACGCGTTGGCCAGCACCATCGCGCTCCCCAGCGCAATGCGCTCCAAAGCCTGCTGCACCACCATCTGTGCCCGATCAAACGCTCCCAGAAGTCGCTCGTTGATCGCGTCGAGCGCCCCCTCTTCGATCAGGGCATCGCCCATCACAAACACCACCAGCGTATCGCCTCCCGAAGCCTCCACACACGCCACATCCGGCGCGCCCTTCACGCCCTCCACACCCTGCGCCAACCGCCCCATCAGGGCATCAAAGGCCCCGCCCCCGTGCTGGCGCTCCCACCCCTCAAGCTGGCTCGTGTCCACCACCCACAACCCCGAGCAACGCCGCGCGGCCACCGCCCCCCCCACCTCATCGAGCACCTCTCCCAGCGTCGGCAGGCGACCTCGAAACTGCGAGGCCTCCTCATCGCGCACCGCCTCCGAGAGCTCTTCCAACGCCTGCTGCTCCATGCCCCCGAAGGGATCGTCTTCCCACATTCGTTCAGCTCCCGTCGCGTCGTCCCGCCATAATCTTTCAATAAAGTTGTAATCCTCTCCGACGCTAGAAAGAGCGCCCCCCGCTGTCAATTCCGACCTTCGCCTCCGCCCACCACCACCTTGTCACCGCGCCGCCGCTCCGCTAACTTCCCCACCGGTATTCGTCTCGTTGACTTCCCACTCCCCCTTAGACTCAGGGTGTCCCATGACCCACGCCTTTGTGGTCCCCCGCGTCCCCTCGGTCGACGCCGTCGCCGTTGAGGAGCGCGCCGCCAAATTCCGCACGCGCAGCATCAAGAAAGACGCCAAGATCAAAGGCCTCAAGCTCGTCGCCTCCATGATCGACCTGACCACCCTGGAGGGCATGGACACCCCGGGCAAAGTTCAGATGCTCTGCCAGAAGGCCATCTCCCCGGGCTCAGGCTGCCCGCAGGTCGCCGCCATCTGCGTCTACCCCACGCTGGTTCCCGTGGCCAAAGCCGCACTCAAAGGCACCTCGATCAAAGTCGCCTCGGTGGCCACCTACTTCCCCAGCGGCCAGGCTTCGCTCAAAGAGCGCACCGACGAGGTCCGCCGCGCCGTCGAGGCCGGCGCCGACGAGATCGACATGGTCATCAGCCGCGGCGACTTTTTGGCCGGCCACTACGCCAAGATCGACGAGGAGATCCGCGCCACCCGCGAGGCCTGCGGCCCGGCGCACCTCAAAGTCATCCTCGAGACCGGGGAGCTTCAGACCTACGACAATGTGCGCCTGGCCAGCCAGATCGCCATCGACGCCGGCGCTCATTTTATCAAAACCTCCACCGGCAAGGTCTCCCCCGGCGCCACCATGCCGGTGACGCTGGTGATGCTGGAGGCCATCCGCGACCACTTCATCAACACCGGCAAGATGGTCGGCATGAAACCCGCCGGCGGCATCCGCGACTCCAAGCTCGCCATGCATTATCTGGCGATGGTCAAAGAGACCCTGGGCGACGCCTGGCTCTCCCCGGACTGGTTCCGCTTCGGTGCCTCCTCGCTGCTCAATGACGTGCTCATGCAGCTCGAGAAACAAAGCACCGGACGCTACCACTCCGACCGCTACCTCAGCCTGAGCTAAGCCCCCCGCCATGTACGCGCCGCCGCGGACAGACTCCCGGCGCCGCTCGAAAGACTTCTCTGCCCGACACGCCACGGAGAACCACCTTATGGGTAAGACGGCCAACACTTCAGTGCGCGACCTCCTCTTCGGCGACCTCTGGGACTACGCCCCGGCGCCCGAGTCGCGCGATCATCTCACCATCCACGAGCGCTACGGCCACTTCATCGACGGCAAATTCGTCGAAGGGGAAGACCACTTCCCCTCGATCAACCCCGCCACCGAAGAGCAGCTTTTTGAAGTCGCCTCCGCCGATGAGGCCACGGTCGACCTCGCGGTCAAAGCCGCCCGCAAAGCCTACGACAAGGTCTGGGGCAAGATGCCCGGCTCAGAGCGCGCCAAGTACCTCTACCGCATCGCCCGCATGATCCAGGAGAAAGCCCGCGCCCTGGCCGTGGCTGAATCCCTCGACGGCGGAAAGCCCATCAAGGAATCCCGCGACGTCGACATCCCCCTGGCCGCCGCCCACTTCTTCTACTACGCGGGCTGGGCCGACAAGCTCGAGTACGCGCTCCCCGGCGCCTCCCCCTCCCCCATCGGTGTGGCCGGGCAGATCATCCCCTGGAACTTCCCGCTTCTGATGGCCGCCTGGAAGATCGCCCCGGCCCTGGCCGCCGGCAACACCATCGTCATCAAGCCCGCCGAGACCACCCCGCTGACCGCGATGATGCTCGCCGAGATCATCCAGGAGGCCGATCTTCCCCCGGGGGTCGTCAACATCGTCAACGGCGCCGGCCAGACCGGCGCGGCCATCGTCAACCACCCCGATATCGACAAGATCGCCTTTACCGGCTCCACCGATGTCGGAAAGATCATCCAGCGCGCCCTGGCCGGCTCCCGCAAAAAGCTCACCCTGGAGCTCGGCGGCAAAGGCGCCAACATCATCTTCGATGACGCCTCCCTCGATCAGGCCGTCGAAGGCATCATCAACGGCATCTTCTTCAACCAGGGCCACGTCTGCTGCGCCGGTAGCCGCCTGCTCGTCCAGGAGAACATCGCCGACGAGCTCATGCACAAGCTCCGCCACCGCGTCTCCACGCTGATTGTCGGCGACCCGCTGGACAAGAACACCGACGTCGGCGCCATCAACTCCCGCGAGCAGCTCCTGCGCATCCAGGAGCTCGTCGCCGCAGGTAAAGATGAGGGCGCTCAGATCTTCCAGCCCTCCAGCCCGCTCCCCGAAAAAGGCTTCTTCTTCAAGCCCACCGTCTTCACCGAAGTCACCCCCTCGCACCGCATCGCCCGCGAGGAGATCTTCGGCCCGGTCTTAAGCGTGCTCACCTTCCGCACCCCGGAAGAGGCCATCGAGAAAGCCAACAACACCCCCTACGGCCTGGCCTGCGGGGTCTGGACCGACAAGGGCTCCCGACTCTTCCGCGTGGCCAACGCCCTTAAATGCGGCATCGTCTGGGGCAACACCTACAACCGCTTCGACCCGACCAGCCCCTTCGGCGGCTACAAAGAGAGCGGCTTCGGCCGCGAAGGTGGTCTCCACGGGCTTCTCCCCTACCTGGAGGTGCGCTAATGGCCAAATCAACCCCCACCCGTCTGCGCGTCCTCAAGACCTTCAAGCTCTACATCGGCGGGGCCTTCCCCCGCACCGAGAGCGGACGTTTTCTCCAGGAACACAACCCCAAGGGGCAGCTCGTGGCCAACTTCTGCCGCGCCTCGCGCAAAGATCTTCGCAACTCCGTGGTCGCCGCCCGCAAGGCCCAGCCCGGCTGGGCCGGACGCACCCCCTTTAACCGCGCCCAGATCCTCTACCGCATGGCCGAGGTCCTCGAATCGCGCCGCGAGTCCTTCGAGAGCGCCCTCGCCGAGCGCGCCGGCATCAAGAGCGCCGACGCCCAGGCGGAGGTCGACGCCGCCATTGATCGCCTGGTCTGGTACGCCGGCTGGGCCGATAAGTTCGTGCAGATCATGGGCACCACCAACCCGGTGGCCTCCCCCCACTTCAACATCACCAGCCCCGAGCCCACCGGCGTGGTCACGGCTTTTGCCCCCCGCAGCGCCCCCCTGCTCGGTCTCATCACCGCCATCGCGCCGGTGATCGTCTCGGGCAACGCGCTGGTGCTCGTCGTCGAAAACGAGCACCCCTCCATCGCCATCGACCTGGCGGAAGTCTTCCACTGCAGCGATCTTCCCGGCGGCGTCGTCAACATCCTCACCGGCCTGCGCGAGGAGCTCGTGCCCCACGCCGCCAAACACATGGACATCGACGCCATCGCCACCTTCGACGCCACCGACGAGGAGCGCCGCCTCATCGCCCTGGAGGCCGCCGAGAGCGTCAAGCGCGTGCACAACTTCGAGAGCCCGGCCAAACACGACTGGGCCCAGGCCAGCGCGCAGAGCCCCTACAACATTCTGCCCTTCGTCGAGTTCAAGACCGCCTGGCACCCCATCGAGAGCGGCGCGGCCATGGGCGCCAAATACTGATCGCGCGGTCTCGGCCGGGTGCCAGGGCTTCGATCATCGTGCCGTCGTTCGGGTGCCTGGCACCCTTACATGACGATGTAAATGTTCGGGTGCCTGGCACCCTTACACGACGATGTAAATGTTCGGGTGCCTGGCACCCTTACATGACGATGTAAATCGTTCGGGTGCCTGGCACCCTTACACGACGATGTAAATGTTCGGGTGCCTGGCACCCTTACATGACGATGTGAGTGATCGGGTGCCTGGCACCCGAACAAGACACCCCAACATTGCGCGACCAAAAAACGCGACCGCCCTCCGGCGGTCGCGTTTTTTGCTCACTTCCCATCCCGTCGCAATGATCGAATGCCTGGCACCCGATCACGACTCCGTAAACGATCGAATGCCTGGCACCCGATCACCCTACCCCTGATCGAAAAACCCCCACGCCCTCCTCACCGCCTCCGCGATGCGATGCGCCGAGGGCTTACCCGCATACCCCGCCTCCGGAATCGGACTGCCGATCCAGGGCAACACCAGCCGCGATGCCACAATCGCACCCTCGGTATGTCGCTCCTGATCTTCGTCCACGCCGGTCGACTTGAGCACGTCCACCAGAAACTGACCCAGCACATGCAGGGTCAACAGGGGAGCCAGCCGCGCGGCAAAGACCGCGGCCTGGTGGGCGTAGGGGTCGCCATGAATGACCATCGCCAGCAACGCGCTGGCCCGCTCACTCAACCCCTGGCGCACCGCCAGCGCCCCGGCCACAAGTTTGGCCTCACTCGCGCCTCCCTCCAGCGTGCGCCGCACCACACGCTCCACCGCACCGTCGAGGCGTACAACCAGCTCAGCAAGCAGCTCGTTAAGACGCTCGGCCTGCGCCTCACCGAAGCTGTCCTCAAACGCCAGCAGCTCCAGAAGCTCCTCGTTGCATAAGAGCGCCCGATCCTCCTCGCTGCGGATCACCTCCGCCCGCCCGTACGCCTCCCCAAACCCGACCTCCATCTTACGCGCGAACATCGCCGCCGGCGCCGTGTCCAGATAACGCGCCAAGACCTGCGCCCCCCCCTCCACCGACTCCCGCTCCAGACGCTTTTTCACAAGCTCATACTTATGCAGCTCCGCGTCGTAGCGCTGGCGCAGCCGCTCGGCCCGCTCCGCCAGCGGCGCGGCCATCCACCGCCCGAAGAGCGGCGCGAGCTCAGCGAGCGCCTCGGTCAGCCGCGCCTCCAGCGCCGCCGGAACCTCACCGGCACGCAACGCGCCGGCCACCACCGGATGCTCCACCACGCAGAGCATCACCCGAACATCGAGCCCCTCCGCACTCCCCGGCTCCCCCAGAACCTCCAGCAGCGCCCCGACCGCCCCCTCATCCAGCGCGCCGGCTCCCAGGATCGCATCGACCGCGTCCATCAACGTCTGCGCATTCGCCTCGTACTTCACATCATCCTCGCCAGTCGGGCTCTTGTTCTCGTCGTCTCGTCGCGTCACTTCACCCTCATGGCGCTTCGGCGCAACGTCCACGTCACGCACCTCAAAGGCGTCTCTCTTTAAAAAAAATCGGCGCTCTCGCGCAACTTCTCTCCGCGGCGCTCGACAACAGAAGGCAGGCGCACCGCGCTCGCTGTCCCCATCGAACTCTGACCTGCAGGCAGCCGCCATCACGCGCACGCCTCAAGGAGGACATACCATGCAACGCATCATTTGCGCTTCAGAAATCCCGACCACGTCCGCTTCCTTTGATGCCGATCGCCACCAACGCCCCGAATCGCGCCCGTGGCACGCCACTCTGGAGCGTCTGCGTATCCTCACCGCGCGCCACACCGATCGTCCCTGCGCCTGCCCCCACCGCCTCGATCACATCGCCCTGGATGGGCCCCATCAGCAACGCTCCCTGCCAGCCCTCATCCTGCGCTACGCCCAGGCCCTCACCCCCGAAGATCGCCACTGGCTCGCTGCCCTGACCACCGCCCACCTCGACCTCTTCACCATCGAGGGGCTCGATGGTACCACCCCCATCGCTCGCCATATCCTCGACGACTCCCTCTACCCGCTCCTCGACTGGGAAGACGGCCTCCCCCTTGCCCCGGGCCAACTTCTGGCCACACGTCAGGTGCGCGCACCGGCGCATCCGGGCAGGATGGCCACCTCCCCCATTCGCATCCCCCGTGCCCTGGCCGACGATCTGCTCTCCGCGCTCTGGCGTGCCCTGGCCGACGGCCCCCACGAGAGCTGGCGACCCTTTATGCGCGACCTCGGCGCCCGCATTCTCCTGAGCTACCTGCACGCCTCCCCTCCAACCGAGCCGGCAGACGCGCCCATCCCGGCGGCGGAGTGGCCCGCGCTCGAAGACGCCTTTCACCGCCTGGAGAGCGCCATCTTCAACGGCCGCCTCACCCCGCGTCTGCCCGCCAACCTGGGCTTCGGCCGCCAGGCCCGCATCCTCGACCTGGCACCGGGCCCCATCCTGCTTGTGCAACAGCACGGCTCAAGCGCCGCCCGCTCCCCCTGGCTGCGCGCGCGCCGCGCCGACCCGCACAACCTCGACCCCGACGCCCTTGATGCCCTCCTCGACGCCGGCCTCAACCCCTTTGAGCAGGGAGGCATCATCGTCGAGGCCACCGATCTCCTCGGCCACCGACGCGATCTTCAGGCCGACGACCTGCGTGCGCTCACCGCCGCCTGCCTCACCCTTCTGGCCCGCGCGCCCTACTCCCAACGGCCCGCGGTGACGCGTGACCATCATCCGCTCCGAACCCACCACGCCGCCTGAGCAGTCACCCTCCGTAGGCGCACCGAAACCCCACATCGGTGCGCCGCGCGGTGGCCTTTCGTTCCACTCTGGCCGTCGAACGCAGCTCAAAGGGGTTGCTCACCCAGCTCCCCCCGCGCACCGCTCCCAGAAGCGGGTCCTCACCCTCAACCCACTCCGCCACATTTCCCGCCATGTCCCAGACTCCGGCCGGACTCGCGCCGCCCTCATAACTCCCCACCGGCGCCGTCCACACATACCCGTCCAGCGCCCCGGCCACCGGCCCGCCCACCACATCACGCTCTCCCCAGTTGGCCGACTCGCTCTCCCAGTGATCCCCCCACGGGTACACCCCGCCATCGACGCCCCGCGCGGCCCGCTCCCACTGATCGTGGGTCGGCAGCGCCCCGCCAGCCCACCCGCAATACGCCCGCGCCTCCTCCCGGGTCACACACACCACCGCTCGCCACTCCTCCTTAAGCACCCGCGGCACCCGCAGGCTGACCTGCAACCCCCGCGGCGTCCACACCTCACACCCCTCATAATCAATCGCCGCGCACGCCCCCTCATCCACACAGCGCTGGTACGCCCCCACGCTCACCTCGAGCCGGTCGATCGCATACGCCTTAAGCTCCACAGTGCGCTGAGGATACTCCCCGGCCAAAAGCTCCTCCTGCTCACAACGCTCCGGTTCGTCGCGCTCTAGCCGATGGCAGCTCAACATCATAAAAGACTGCGCCTGCTCGCTGAGCCCCCGAAGATAAGGCCCCGCCTCAACCTCCACACGCCCCGGCTCCCCGCGCTCAGCGACCTGCTGCGCCCCCTCCATCACCGCCGCACGCTGCAGGTACACCCAACTCATCCACGCCAGCGCCACACAGCACACCGCCGCCGAGGCCCACACCACCCCGCCGACCTGCCCGCTCCAACGCCGCAGCTCGCCATCTCTCGCGCGCGCCCGCGCCTGATCCCCCTCCTCCAGGGAAGCCTCATCCCCCCTGAGCCCCTCCCGGACCGAGATGGCGCGCATCCCCTCCATCACCGTGCGCCCCTCCTCAGCCGCCCAAAGCCCGCTGCTGCTCGTATCGCTCGGGGTGACGCCGCGCGAGGTCCCCTCCGCAGCCCCCGCAGAGGCGCGCCGCACCGGCGTCATCCCCTCGCGCACCGTATCGGCCGGCCGCATCCGATAGCCGCACCGCCCGCAAAAAGGCGCCCCCGACGACTGCTCCGCCCCACACTCCGGGCAACTGACCTGACTGACTTCGCTCATCGGCTCATCGCTTGCGCCCCTTAAGGCGACCGTCTACCATGCCGCCCGACTTCCCGGGCACCTTCTGCGTTTGTGTTCCCCTCCCGGGGCCGTCCTTCGGTCCGATGACCTTTGTAGAACCTGTCGATAGCTCGCGGCAACCGCCCGCCTTATTTTTAGGAGCCTCCCATGCGACTTCCACTGCGCGCCCTCTCCCTCGCCATCATCCTCGGCACCTCCTCGCTCGCCTGTGAGAGCAAGCCCGCCGAGGAGGCTCCCGTAGAGGCCAGCGACCAGGCTCCCGCCACCGAAGAAGCCGCCGAAGAAGCCACCGAAGCAACTGGCGAGAGCGCCGAAGATGACGAGAACGCCGAAGTAGGCGAAGAAACCGTCGAAGAGCTCGCCCAGGGCCAGTGGGTGCAGAGCGACCTCTACGCGGTGCGCTTCCGCGTCCCCGGTGACTGGAACGTCCGCCGCACCGCTGAGGCCGTCTCCGCCACCGCACCCGACGGCACCACCACCGTCCTGCTCGCTGGCTCCGAATCCGACAGCACCATCCAGGCCGCCATCAACGACCTGAAAACCGAAGTCGAGTTCAAAGACATCAACTTCGACAACAGCGGCCTGACCACCATCAACGGCATGCCCGGCACCCGCGGCACCGGCTCGGCCGTGCTCGTCGAAGAAGACGGCGACCGCGAGATCCAGTTCCTCGGCTACGCCGTGCGCGTGGGCACCAACAACGTCACCCTGATGGTCTTCAGCGACGCCGCGATGTACGAAGCCCAGAAAGATGTCATCGACGGCATCGCCCAGACCCTCACCCGTATCTAACTTCAAAAAGAGGCGCACACCGCGCCCCTTCTCATCTCCGAACCAACAAGGCACATCCCCATGTCCGAACTCTTTGCCCGCATCAAAGACGACGTCAAAACCGCCATGAAGGCCCGCGACACCGAGCGCCTCAGCACCCTGCGCATGCTCCAGTCCACGATCAAAAATCAGGAGATCGAGCTCAAGCGCCCGCTGACCGACGACGAGATCACCGACGTGCTGGCCACCGAGATCAAAAAACGCCGCCAGTCCGCCGAAGTCTACGAGTCCGGCGGCCGCCCCGAGCTCGCCGAAAAAGAGATCCAGGAGATCGGATTCCTTCAGGAATACCTCCCCGCCCAACTCTCCGATGAAGAAGCCGGCGCCATCGTCGCTGACGCCATCGCCGAGGTCGGCGCCGAGTCCCGCAAAGACATGGGCAAGGTCATGGGCGTGGTCATCCCCAAACTCAAAGGCGTCTACGACACCTCCAAAGTCAAAGATCTGGTCCTGGCCAAACTCGGCTGAGACATCGATTCAGCTCCAACCCAAAACCCCGGTCACCTCAGGCGACCGGGGTTTTTCGTTGTTTGCGTGTAATCGAACGCCTGGCACTCGATCTTCTTAGCCATGTTCGAACGCCTGGCACCCGATCGTCTCAGCCATGTTCGAACGCCTGGCACTCGATCTTCTCCGCACCCGATCGTCTCCCCCAAATCCACAAACTCCCCCCTGATCAAAAAAATCAGTGCATGCCGTCGTCGCCGAAGTCCGGCGTGCGGAAGCCAACCTCGTCCAGGAGCCCGAAGATCTCCGAGGTGCACTTTAAGCCGCTCGACGGAAACTGAATCCCGCTCCCCTCAAAACGTGCCAGAAACAAGATCGGATCGGCCCCACGGGTATACCCCAGCTGCACCAGCGTGGCCTCCGGGATGAACTCATCGCGCGAGATATGAATCCGCTCCCCCAGCACATAGAGCCCCTCCGGCTTGAGCGGGGTGAGCGTGGAGACGTAGGCCGGCTCGCGAATCAGATAGCCCTTCTCATGAAAACTCCACCGGTTATGCGCGTTGGCCGCCGGCAGCAGCAACAGGGGCGGACCCTGCTGCGAGTGGTTATGAAAATACACCAGCAGGTTCTCCCGAACCCACTGCTCTTTGCCGGGCAAAGCCTCGGTGGTGCGGTACAACCCGCAGGGCGGTAGACTTACATGCATCAGCTTGGTTCTCGCGTCAGGGGCATCCAGGCGGGCTTAACGTCCACCACGCTTGTTGACCAGCGTCTTGGCCATGCGCTGGACCTGGTGGGAGACGTTGCGATTGCGCGTCAAATCGCGCAGATCTTTGGTGCGAAGATGGTTCAAAAAGCTCATCACATCGCTGAGCGGCGTCTTCGGGTTCATCGTCAGACTGACCATCACATCGTAATGCCGCGTCCAGTCGCGGTTCATCGCGATATACTTAATGACACCCTCGGGGATCGATTTATTCGAGGCCAGCTGGCGAATGTCCGCCGGACGCAGCCGCGGTGAGCGAATCGCCGCCAGGTGCACAAGTTTGTTGGAGTCGCGCACCAGAATGTTGATCGCCTCTTTGCTGCCCACCGACGCCAGGCGAATCTTCTGCGAGAGGTTCATCTGCGCGATCTGGCTGTAGAGGCTCCCCTTACGACGGCGCTCCTCCACAACCTCTTCTTCCTCATCCTCCTCATCACCCATCAGCTCGCGTTGCATCCGCTCGCGCTCCGAGCGCGTCAGGCTCGGATCATCGAGCTTCGAGAGCATCTCCTCCTCAGATTTGCGACGGGTCTGCTCCTGCTGCAACACGCCGGCAAAGGCCTCATCATCGAGGCCACCCTCGCTGGTCAGCGGCTCCCCGCTGCGCAACGCCTCCTCAAGCCCGGGAAGCCCGGAGAGATCGACATCGTTACGCCGGGCCAGATCGATGAGCTTATCGACCGTCGCCATGCGCGCGCGCGTATTGGTGTAGAGCGCCTCAATGATCGCCGGGGTGCGCAAGACCCGCACCTGGTTGTTGGCGATGATCTCGCAGACCTCCGCGCTGGCCTCCTGCGCCAGGCGCACAATCGTGCGGTCGTCGGTGCCCTTGTTGAGCGCGATGGCCTGGGCCACCGTCTCGCTCGCGCGCAGCTCCGCCACCCAGTCGAGCACCCCGGCCGGCTGCTCGGCCTGCAACGCCGGCAACAACACCGCCTCGGGCATCCCGTCGAGCGCCTCGCTCACAGCCTGCGTCAGCGCCCCGTCAAAATGCAGCTGATAAAACACCCGGATCAGCTGATCCGGCGGCGCCGGCACCATCCCGCGCGCCGCCATCATCTTCATCGGCGCCGGCGCCTGCGGCCCCACATGCGTACGTAGATTCGGTGCAAAACTCTCCAGCGCCAGCGGCTGACGTTCAAACTCCTCGCTCATCGAGTGTCCCGGTCCTTAATCCATACGTTTTCAAAGGGCTTTGAATGACAGCCTCCACCTTAAGTGCGCCCCCCACCTTTGGCAACGCACCATCCTTGTTCGAACGCCTGGCACCCGTTCGGCAGCACACGATCCTCATCGCCTTGTCCGAACGCCTGGCACACGATCCTCATCGCCACGTTCGAACGCCTGGCACTCGATCACCACCTTCGCGATCGAACGCCTGGCACTCGATCACCACCTTCGCGATCGAACGCCTGGCACCCGAACGCCTCAACGACGACGCCTCCACCAGACCATCACCCCGCTCATCCCCAACCACCCCATCGCACCCGGCGCTCCGCGGCCTCCTGCCACCCCACATCCTCCCTCCCCCTGCCCATCCTCCTCCCCGGTGCCAGGCACCCGAACCTGCTCCTCCTCAACCTCGAGCCAAAACTCCCTCAAACTTTCATCGACCGAGATGTACGTCAGCACCACCGGCTCCCCATCCGGCCCGCTCACAAGCCCCAACTCCACGCCGGCGGCCAACCTCTCCCAGTACCCCACCGCCAGGCGCTCGCCATCATCCACGCTGCGAAGATCGAGCACCCGCTGCCCGTCCGAAGCCTGCCGAAGCGCGGCGATGTAGCCCGCCCCCACCCAGCCCCGCGCCACATCACTCAAAGGCACCCACCGACCCTCCAACTCGCCATCAAACTCCAGCTCACGATCGAAGATCGCCTCCTGACCCAGAACCCGCGTCACCCCGCTGAGAGCCTCCCCCCGCACCCGCCAGAACACCACCACCGAGCCATCGTCGAGCCCGTGCACAGGCCCCACCACCTCCCGCGCCTCCCAGCCCTCGATCGGCGGCGCCACATCCTGCCACCCTCCCGCACCGTCATAGCTCCAGAGCCGACGCCCCACGCCCTGCAGCTCCCCCAGGGTCACCCAGAAGCCGCCCGTCGCATCCGCCGAAACATCGTCGATCACCTCCCCCTGCCCCCCCTCGGGCCGCGCCCCCACCACCATCACCTCGCCATCTTCCACATCGACGCCATGCAGCTGCACCGTCTCCCGCGGACTTCCCCCGACCGACTCCTCGGCCTGCGTGAGCACCGTCACCATCCCGCTCATCGCGTCAAAGGCCATCCCGCGCGCCGTCGCCTCCCAGGTCCCCACATAGCCCTCATCCTCAGCAATCTGGCGATCTTCCACCGCCCAGACCTCCTCCCCGCTGTGGTTAATCCTCGCCACAAACCCGGTGGCCAGCCCCGCCGGAAGATCCATACGATCGCCGCGCACCACAAAGCCCGCCCCGTCGGGGAGCACCACCGCGTCCTCACAACGCGAGGGCGCCCCGGCCCGGCGGTAGCGGTAGCTCAACGCCTCATCCTCATAGGCCACCACCACCACACAGCGCGACGCGAGCTCCTCGCCCTCACTCATCACCAGCAGTGTGGTGCCCGCCCCATCGTCGCGCACCTGCGCAAGACGCGGATCGACGTCGGCGGGCGCATCCCAGCTCCGCAACGAGCGCGAGCTCAAGGTCTGGGCCCCGGCCGCGCTCGCCAACAGCGTCAGCGCAACCAGCGCCACGCCCCCCATCCCGAGTCGCCACCCCGCCTTTTCGACCTTCCCTGCCACCATGCCCATCCCTCTGCTCACCCAACAAAAAAGCTCGCCGGCATCCCGCCGACGAGCTTTTATCTTAACCTCACCCCACCCCGGGGAAACCAGCAAAGTTCGAGTGCCTGTCCCCCGCGTCTTTACGCACGATAATGCGCCACCCAGCCGTCCTTCGATTCAAAGACCCGGATGCAGGTGATCGTCTTATCTTCACACAGATCGAACCAGTGCCAGGTCCCCTGCGGCACGACCAGCAGATCGCCCGGGTGAACCTCCACATCAAAGACCTTGTCGTCTTCGCCGTGAATCGTGAACACCCCGCGACCATCGACCACAAAGCGCACCTCATCTTCGGTGTGCTCATGCTCCTTGTCGAACTTCGCCAGCAACGCATCCAGGTTCGGCGTCTCCGGCGTCAGCGCGATCACATCGGCGGACTGATAGCCCCCGCGCTCTTTGAGCGCGGCGATCTCGTCGGCGAACACCTTGAGGATGCGCTCCTGCTCGCTCTGCGCCTCCATCGCGCGGGCCTCTTCGGTGTGCAGCTTGGAGATATCCCAGCGCTCGTAGCCCAGCCCGTACCCCTTCACAAACGCGTCGATCGCGGCTGCGTCCGTCAACACTTCGTCCGTCCCGCGCACTCGCAATTCAGCCATCGTCTTCCTCCTGATCATCTCGTCGATGACCCGCTTTTGCAGGTCTGGCGTCTTCGTGGTGAAGACACCGGTTAATCCCTATCTCTCAGCTGGGTTTTACCTGCAGCAGCACACTCGCCGCAAGCCATGCCCTCAAACTTTCAACCTCCCCCCACTCTTCCCCCGTCCCCCCAAAAATAAACGCGCCGCCGATGTACACCGACGACGCGTTTTTTCAATCCCGATTCACAGCGCAGGTGCCGATCAGAGCCGGAAGATCAAAAACTCCAGGATCCGCTGCATATCTTCACCCAGGCTGCTCTGCTCTTTATTATGGAAGGACGTAAACACCACCGTCCCATAATTGGGCTGCTCGCGCTGGGTCACCAGAAGCGGCGAGTCCTGCACCGTCACCGTCGACGACGACGAGCTGCAGTTGGGGGAGCAACGCGAGACATCCCCCCTGAAATGCACCTGGGCGTTCGGCCCGGCTGAGCGCGCCACAACCCAGGCCACGTCACCCGACGAGAACTGAATGCTCGCCGTCGTATCGTTGAGCAGGGTCTGCATCTCCACCGAGTCCACCGCCGCCTCCACCGTCTGCGGCGCCGACCCCACCCGGGCCTCGGCCAGGGTCGACCCTTCAAACTCGATCATCCCCTCAAACACCTCGCTAATAAAGGGGTGCGCCCAGTCCGAGACGTAGAGGCTGTTGCCGTTAGCCACAAACTGCCGCAGGTTCTGGGCAATCAGCGTCATATTCGCCCCCCGCGCCTGCAAATCTCCCCAGAGCGTGCCGCACTCAATAAAGAGGATCCGGAAGTAGTCCAGCTGTGCCGGGTTCTCCAAAAAGAGTTTGGCGCGATCCACCCCGGTCGAACCAAACACCGACGCGTCCTGCCCCATCAACGTGTACTCCAGATCCAGGCTCTGCAAGATCTGACGCACGTTATCGTATTGCCCCTGCAGCACCGCGATGGGCACCTCACTGGCGTCCACACACAACTTATCGGCATCGGCTGTCAGATCGGTGGTCTGCCCGTTGTAGAGCGTCACCTGACGGGTGTTCGAGAACGAGCCGGAGCTCACCTCCACCTCATGCAAACCCGCCGGCACATCGGCGAACTCAAAGGTGCCGTCGCTGCCGGTGCGGGTGCTCATCTCAAAGGGCTCCCCCTCACAGTTGACGCCTCGAATCGTGGCGTTGGCCGCCGCCAACACCTGACCGTTGGTCGCGCAGGCCCGCGCAATCAGCTGACCGGGGCCGCAATCCTCCGGCGGCTCCACCACATCGCCCCCATCCGGCTCGCCAGCGTCCGACCCACCATCGGGGTTGCCCGTATCTTCTGGCGCGTCCGTATCGGGCTCCTCATTGGGAGAGCCGCTGTCCTCATCGCCGGCGTCCTGCTCATCGCCGCCAACATCCTGACCCGGCCCCGCCGACATGCAGAGCCCGCTGACCGGGTTGAGCTGCATGCCTGCCGGGCACGCATCCCGCTCGCCATCGAGCACATCTTCGGCGCACCCCGCCCCCAGGCTCAGCACTCCCACACACATCAGCCCGATCATCCACCGCTTCACCACCTTCATAGCTTCCTCGTATCAAATAGCATTCTGCCGTCCCGGGACTGCGTGCATCTCGTTTTTTCGTACTTCACGCACCGGACACTTCGGCGCAGCATCGCCGGGTGGCGATCCTTCATGTTTTTTCCTGAGCGATCTCAAGCGGCGTAGTTTAGCAAATCCTTAGTTTCGCTGCAATTCCCCCGCGAAACCCACCACTTATACCCACCCCGATCCTGACCGATCGATAAGTCGTGCTTGAAAGCGCGGCGAGTCGCCCCCACCATAGGTGGCATCGCTTATGTGACCTGCTCTGAGCACCGCACCCCGCCCACCTCTCCGACCGGCTGAGCCCCTTATGCACACCCCCGCCCTGCGACTCGCCAGCATCGCGCTCTTTGTCAGCGCCGCGCTCCCCGCCCTCTCCTGCTCCTCCGGTCCCGAAGCCTGCGGCGACGACGACATCGCCTGCCAGCTCAACATCTCGCCGGTCTGCCAACCTTCGGCCGCCGCCTGGTCGCCGGGCACCCCGATCTTCGAAGACGTCTCCGCACAGGCCGGCACAGAAGCGATGGGCGTGGTGGGAACCCGCATCTCGGTGGCCGACGTCAACCACGATGGCCTGCCCGACATCCTGGCGCGCCGCCCCGGCGGCGCCTCCGACGACTTCTCCGAAGAGGGCACCCGCCACACCTGGCTTTTGATCAACCAGGGCGACGGCACCTTTGAGGACACCACCGAAGTCTCCGGGCTGCTCACAAGCCGCTCCCCCTCCGACCCGCCGCGGCCGGTCGAAACTGTCGCGTTTGGCGACGTCAACAACGACGGCTTCCTCGACGTGGTCACCGCCTTCACCAACACCGCCTCCCCGCCCTCCGACCAGGGCGCCGAGGTGATGCTCGGCGACGGCCAGGGCGGCTTTACCGTCGGTCCGGTCTCACTTGCCCTGCAGAAGTCCGGCGAGTTGGCGGTGCGCGGCGGGCTCTCCCTGACCGATGTGGATCGCGACGGTAACCTCGACCTGTGGATCGCCAACGGCGCCGCCGGCGCAAACGGCCCCCAACAAGATCAACTTCTCAAGGGCGACGGCCAGGGCACCTTCGCCGAGATCACCGCCGAGGCCGGCCTCAGCACCGAGCCCTGGAACGCCATCGCCCCCCTCAATGAGGCCCGCGCCCACTCCAACGCCTGGTCCGGCGCAGCCTGCGACCTCAACAACGACGGCACCCCCGAGCTCCTCGCGGCTTCCTACGGCCGCGCCCCCAACCACCTCTGGCTGGGCGCATCCACCGGCGGCGACGTCGCCTTTACCAACCACGCCATCGCCTCGGGCTACGCCTTCGACGATCGCACCGACTGGAGCGACAACGAGTCTGCCCGCTGCTTCTGCAAGCTCAACCGCAGCGCCGAAGACTGCGCCGAGGTCCCCGAACCCCGCGTGGTTTGCGAATCGGAGGCCGACATCCTGCGCTGGAACCACGCCCAGGACCGCAACCCCTTCCGCCTGGGCGGCAACAGCGGCACCACCCTCTGCGCCGACCTCAACAACGACGGCCACCTCGATCTCCTTACGACCGAGATCGTGCACTGGGACGTCGGATCGTCGTCCGACCCCTCCGAGATCCTCTACAACAGCGCCGGCGACACGCTCGCCTTTGAGCGTCCCGGCCCCGAGGCCACCGGCCTCGACCGGCCGCGCGAGACCACCTTCGACGACGGCGACATCACCGCCGCCACACTCGACTTCGACAACGACGGCCGCCTCGACATCCTCATCGCCTCCACCGACTACCCCGGTACCCGCGCGCACCTCTACCACCAGCAACCCGACGCCACCTTTGCGCGCGTATCCCCCGAAGACGGCATCGACCTGACCAGCGCCCACGGCGTGGCCACCGCCGACTTCAACCGCGACGGCGCCCTCGACCTGGTCGTCGGCCACTCCCGAAACCGCTGCTCCTCCGGCGACCACTGCCGCGACTCCGCCCACGTGCGCATCTTTGAAAACACACTGCCCCCCAACAACTGGCTGCAGATTCAACTCGAAGGCACACCCGGCATCAACCAGAGCGCCATCGGCGCCCACATCACCGTCGACACCCCCGAGCTCACCCAGCTTACGGAGGTCCAGGGCGGCCACGGCCACTACGGCATGCAAAACGATCTCACCCAGCACTTCGGCCTGGGCGAGCACTGCCAGGCCGAGGTCACCGTGCGCTGGCCCGACGCCGAGCTCACCACCGAGACCTACACCCTTCCGGCGGGCTATCGTTTCGTGCTGAGCCCCGGAGCCCCTCCCAGGGTCGCGCCCTGAACATGATCGGGTGCCTGGCACCCGATCGTTTTAATCACGTTGAGCGCGATCGAGTGCCTGGCACCCGCGCACAGTCAGCATGATCGAATGCCTGGCACCCAATCTCGTCGAACATGTTCGAACGCCTGGCACCCGCGCACAGTCAGCATGATCGAATGCCCATGTTCGAACGCCTGGCACCCGATCTTCTCGAACATGTTCGAACGCCTGGCACCCGATCGTCTCGAAGATGTTCGAACGCCTGGCACCCGATCTCCTCGAACATGTTCGAGTGCCTGGCACCTGAGCTTCCCACCCGCGCAAGCTCTAACTTCAGTCACACCGCACCCACCCCCCCTCAAACGAATCCCCCTCCACAAAGCCCTTCATCCGCGGATAATCCTTACCCGGACCCGCCTCCTGCCAGTCGGTCACTCGACGCCCGGCATCCCTCGCTGCCGCCCGCACAAGCTCCTTGAGCTCGACGTTGCGCTTGCGATCGTTTCGACACACCAGCATCGAACCGCCCGACTTGAGCACCTCAAAACACTCCGCCAGCACCGCCTGATAGTCACGACGCACTGACCAGAACGCCCCGCTGCCCGCGGCCGCCGTCGGCGGATCAACAATGATCCCGTCAAAAAGCTCACCGGCCTCCACCGCCTGCCTCAAGTAGTCGCGCGCGTCCATCGCCTCATTCTGATGCCCCTCCACATCCAGCCCGTTGAGCTCCAGATTCTCATCGAGCCAGCGCAGATAACGCTTCGATAAGTCGACATTCACCGTCGCCGCCCCCACCTTCGCCAGCGCCACGCTGAACGCGCCGGTATGACAGAAGAGGTTCAGCCAGCGCTGCCCCTCACCGGCGCGCCGCTGCGCCTCAAGGCGGTTGTCACGCTGGTCGGCAAAAAAGCCCACATCGATCCCCTCCCAGGGCTCCACCCGGTACTTGAGCCCCGACTCCTTGACCACGAGACTTCCCCCCGGCTTTAAATATCCCCCGCTGCGCCGCACCACCTCGGCCTGGGGCAACTTCCCCTCGGCCTCACGCACATCGCGCATATGCTCCACCGACAGGATCATCGCGTCGCGGTCATGCGCCGCCAGCGCCTCATACACCGCCGGCGCAAGCCCCCGCCCACAGCGCCCGGTGATCGTCACCCGCATCACACTGCCCATCTGGTCGACCAACACCCCCGGCACCCCGTCGGCCTCCCCGTGCACCACCCGAAACACATCAGTGCGCCCCAGATCCCGGTACAACGCCCCTCGCCTGGCCACCGCCTCGTCAACTCGAAGCCCCACCTCTTCGTCGATCTTCTCGGCGGCCTCGACCTCATCGCTCCAGTAGCGGGCCACGATCTCACCGGTGCCATCCACCACCGCGTACACCTTGGAGGGCCCTTTCGGCCCCACAAGACGCACCGGCACCCCGGGCTCCATCCCCTCGATCGAGCCCGTATGGCGGTCGCGCAACACCCAGGGATGTTTGCCCGCCTCCAGAAACTCCAGGCTCTTGCCCGACACCTCCAGCGTTCCGACCTTCGCAGCCGCTTTCACTCCCTTCTTAAACGCCTGCGGCGTTGGACACACCGGAATCGACGGACGCCAGGAGCGCAAACTCGGCCAGCTGTTCGCAAAATCCTCCCCCCCAAAAAGCGCGCCCAGCCTTAACCTCACCCCGCCCTCCACCGCATAACCGCCCCGCTCCACATCCCCCAGCGCCGGCGATCCCCCACGGGCGAGCGCTTCGAGCACCCCCTGGTAGATGCCCCGCTCCGGCGCCCTTTCAAACGCAACGCTCAGCTGCATCTCCGCCAGCCCCTCCCACGTCATCGTGACCGCATAGCTGACCTTCGCCCCCGAGGCCTCCCACACCCCGGTGGCATGCAGCGGCCGGGGCACAATCGCCACCCAGGTCTGCTGCACTTCCCCCCGCCACAACTTCGCCTCCAGCTCCTCGGCCCGCGACGCGCTCGTGGCCAGCAACCACGGCCCACCCGCGTTGCTGGGCGCCTCCCACACCGGCGTAAACCCCTCGCGATCCACGCCGAGCATATCCGCCAGAAAAAGCACCGGATCCATCGGATCCTCCGGGTCAATCGCCCCGGCCATCCCCACCGGCTTCTCCACCACCACCCACCCATCACCCCACAACAGCGCCTCAGCCTCCGGAAGCCCGTAGACCTCCTCGCCCTCCCCAACCTCAACCTCAACCCTGGCGCCAAAACCCACAACCTGCTCAGCCTTAAAGCAGGTCGCCCCGTTGACCTGCACCTCCCCCGACGCAAAGAGTGCCTCCACCTGCTCGCCAGTCCCCTGCGGCCAGGCCCGCTGCACCCACTGCCCTACCGGCGTGCGCTGCTCGTCCCCCTCCTTCGGCACTAAAAACGTCAGGCTCTTTCCCATCTTCTCACCCATCGGCGTCGGTTCACTTCCCGCACCCTCGCCATCGCCGCCGCACCGGCAGCGCCGCAAAGAGCGCATCCCCCGGCGTCATACCCCCCGCACCCAACCTCGACAAGATCCTCGACCTCACCCGACGACTTTTCCTGCGCACCGCTCTGCCTTAGCTTCAACACGTCACAGGTAACACCCGTACGAACGCCTGGCACCCGTGCGGCCCATGATCGAATGCCTGGCACCCGTGCGGCCCATGATCGAACGCCTGGCACCCGTGCTGCCCATGATCGAACGCCAAAAGATCGAATGCCTGGCACCCGTGCGGCCCATGATCGAACGCCTGGCACCCGTGCTGCCCATGATCGAATGCCTGGCACCCTTTCACCCCCGAACCACTCGCGCTAACCTCCCCCGCGGCGATCACCCCCCTGTTTCCTCGTTTACTCGGCGCACCGATGACCCCTGACGAAAAACGCATCCTTTACTGGCGCCCGATCGCCCTCTTCGTGGCCGCTTTCATCGGCCTCAACCTCTTCGGGGCCTTCGGCTACCTCGCCAGCCTCAACACCTACGTCGTCCTCATCCTCTCCCAGGTTCTGGTCGTCCTGGGAATCGCGCTGGCCTACCGACGCTTCGTGGCCACCGATGCCCCCGGATGGCCACGCCTCTCGCCACGCGGCCTCTCCCCGCTGGCGATCGTGCTCACCATCCTGGCTGCCGTCACCCTGGGCTTCTTCGCCAACCTCCTGGGCGCGTTGATCGTCGAGGTGGTCCCCGGCATGCGCGAGATCGCCGAGAGCTACCAGCAAACCGTCGAGAGTCTTCTCCTCCCCGACGATGCTTTCTCCCAGGTCTTGGGCGCCGTGGCCGTCGCACTGATCGCCCCCCTCTGCGAAGAGTTCCTCTTTCGCGCCACCATCCTCCCCGAGCTCGCCCGCACCCGCCGCGCCCGCAACGCCATCATCCTCAACGGCTTGCTTTTCGGCGCGATGCACGCAAACCCCATGGCCTTTGTCCCCCTCTCCATCGTGGGCATCTTTCTGGCCCACATCACGCTGAGCAGCGGCGGGGTCTTTCTGGCCATTCTTGCTCACGCCGCCCTCAACACCGCCAACGGCGTCGTCCTCCCCCGCATCGCCCACCTCGCCGAGACCGCCCCCGAAGACGCCGGTCTGCTCAGCACCCTCAAAGCCCTGGCCCTGGTCACCCCGCTGGCCATCTTCTTCTGGTGGTCGATTCACCGCGAACTCAAACGCATCGCGCCCGCATCATCCTCGGAGTCTTCTCCGGTACGCTAAAACGCGTCGCTGGCCTCATCCACCGCGGCCTCCACCTCATCGAGCTCCAGCCACTCCACATAACGCGAGACCACAAAATCGTCGGCCAGCACATCCGGCATCGCGCGCCGCCCCCCCGTCCAACGCCGTGCCCCGCACAACCACAGCGGCATCCCCTCCTGCTCCTCACACAGCCCCAGCTCGGCGAGCTCGGTGTACGCATAACGCGGCTGCATCTGGCGCTGCGCGTCGATCACCCCCAGATAGGGAAACGCCCGCTCGTCGTACTCCTGACGATCCCCAAACATGATCCGGCATGTCTTCAGCCACCGATAATGCACATACGCATCGGTCGGCCGCAGCCCCACCCGCGCGATCGTTGCCAGGCGCTGAGCCACATCATCTCGCACCCGAGCATCGGGCGAGTTCATCATGCGACACATCGAAAACAGCGCCCCCAGTCGCAAATCCACATCATAATCGGGAAGCCCTTCCGCCTCGACCACCCGCCACGCCGGCGGCTGACCGTACTCGGCCAACCTCCCCAGCGCCGCGCTCATCTCCAGGAGCACCTCCACCTCGGGCGAGCCCTTCAGCTGGCGATCGATCATCTCCAGCACATCGCTCCCCTGAGCTGGCGAAAGCTGTCGCGTGAGCTCCAAACAGCTCGTGGGCAAACTGCCCTGCTGGCGCGCCGCACACCCGCGCAACCACCGGTAAAATCGCTCCGTCTCCGGCCGATCACGCTCCTCGCGCATCGCATCGACCACTGCTGCCACCAGAAGTTGATGTGCGCCCCCCTCAACCTCGGCCCAGAACCCATCCATCGCCCGGACCAGCTCCCCCTCAAAACGCTCGCCAAGATACCCTCGCACAAGACAGGTCCACGGCGCGCGCTCGCTGCGCCGACTCACCGCCAGCGCCAGTGCATCCCACTCCGGTGCATCCGGCCCGGATGCCTCGACATGCCAGCTGCAGATCTTCTCGGTAAGCGCCCGCGGCCCATACTCAATCGCCCGGACGCGCTCCGTCTCCTCCAACGCCCCCACATCAACCGCACCGACATCCCACCGTTCAAAGACCTCCGAAGCCTCCCGCGCCTGGCGCTCCGCCGGCGAAAGGCCGGCAAGCGGATCGACCTCCGCCCCCTGCTGCGGCACCACCCAGAGCCCCCAACCCAGCACCGCCACCGTCAATGAGAGCGCGAGCCCACCCCACAACCCCGCATCGAGCTCCCCCTCGCGCGGCGCCTCTTCCCCCGGCGCCGGAATCACCAACTTCGCCATCACCTACTCCCAGAACCCGAGCTTCGCCTCATGCAACCGCAACCTCTCGCACGCGCCGCCATCCTATCGACGCCCCCTTAACCCGTCCACCGGGTGTATCGCGCTCGGACGCCTGGCACCCGGTCACCTTCTCCATGTTCGAACACCTGGCACCCAATCACAGCCCATGTTCGAACGCCTGGCACCCAGTCTCACTGACCATGGTCAAACGCCTGGCACCCAATCACAGCCCATGTCCGAACGCCTGGCACCCGATCACAGCCCATGTTCGAACGCCTGGCACCCGGTCTCACTTCACAGCCCATGTTCGAACGCCTGGCACCCGATCACAGCCCATGTTCGGACGCCTGGCACCCGATCTCCTGCACCCACCTCATGATTCGTGACCGCACGCCGGAGCCCCCCTCCTTCCCCGTCGAACGCCCAACATCCCACACTTTTCTTGCCCACACCCCTCACCCCCCCTACCATCAACATCGATCTCTTCAGTCCCACATCTCCGACCGGCCCTCGCGCCCAACGGAACGCCATGACCCGGCCGAAGTCCAACACCAGCCCCCCCCTCAACGTCGCCGGCAAGCGCACATCGAGCCCTTTTGACCTCGACCTCTTGCGTGGCTGGTCCGAAGACCGCGATCCCGCGCTGGCCAGCCCCCATGCCCTCTCCGCGCTGGCCACCCTTCACCAGCTCGACGCGAATCACACGCCCATCGCCTCCTACCCCATCTTCGGCCCGGCGATCTTACTGGGGCGCTTTCACTCCCAACACTCCCCGGTCGACCTTCTCCTGGACAACCTCCAGGATCACCAGACCTACCGCCTCGGCTCCCCGCACGCCCACCTTGAACTTCTCCCGACCGGCCAATGGGTGGTTCAGGCGCTCGCACCTCAAACGCCCACACGTCTCAATGGCGAGCCTATCGACACCCTGGCGATGGCCCGTGAGGTTCGCGCCGGCGACCGCCTCACGCTCGGCGTGACGACCTTTGATTTTGAACCTCACGACATCACGCTCGATGACCACCAACGCCAACTCGACAGACTCCTCGACAGTTGTGACCCGCCGGCGCTCTTTTTGATGCGCAGCGGCGCTCCCTCGGGCCCGTACCATCCTCTCGATCCCCGACGCCCTTTGACCCTGGGGCGCTCTTACCCTCCGGCCGGCACCCTGCCCAACTCCCAACATTGGCCCTCCCGGCCGGACCATTTCTGGGATCTGAGCGGACTCCCCGACGTCGAGCGAAAGTTCGTCGCCTTTCAACACGCGCGCCTCATCTTCAAAGACCAACGCTGGCATATCGAACCGCTCTCAACGCGCCAGCGCACCTACGTCAACCGCATCCCTATCAACGTCCCCACTGTGCTGGAGCCCGGCGATGAGCTCGGCCTTGGCTCCGCCCTCTTCCACCTCCAACTCCCCACCACGCGCGCACGTCCCCGGCGCAACATCACCCCTCCACGCCCCATCGACTGGAGCGAAGGACGCCCCCCGGCTGAGGATCCCGAACGATGAGCGCCAGGCCAGCCCCTTCCATCGTCACCCTGCCCTCCGAGCCCGACGCGCCCACCGCCTCCATACTCCGAGGCTCAGACGAGCAGCCCTACCTGCGCTGGACCGGCCCCGCAGAGTGGCTCGATGGCGTCCGCGAGGCATTCGCGCCTCCCGGACACCCCTGTCTGCCCTCGGCCATCGACACACCCGACGAAACCTCTCTCGATCTCAAACTCCCCTCTCCCAACGCTCAACCCTTTGACGCCTGGGCCTGGAGAAACCTCCCCGACCACACGGCTGTCGACGCCCTCCTCAACCTCACCCGCGCCATTCAACAACTTCATCACCGCGGATGGACGCTCCGCGGCCTGCGCACAGGCGATCTTCTCCTCGACGCCTCCCGCGGCACCCTCCTAATCGCCGCCGCCCCTCGCCTCGCGCCTATGCCGCGCACCCCCGACAACGAGACCGTCTGGCGCGATATCCGCGTCTTCGCCGAGCTCACCTACGAAAACTTCCTCGGCCACGAGTACCCCGGCGGCCATCACCTGGTCACCCTTCTCCAGGACCGCAACGCCCTGCGCGACGTCGGCCTCACCCACCCCGCACTCCCTCAACTTCTCGCTGGCTGCGTCACCCCCTACGGTGACCTCGCCTACCGTCACACCGACGAACTCATCGGCGGTCTCACCCATCTGCGCACCGAACTCACGCGCCCCCTGCAACTCGAAGTCGCCTCGCGCTCCACCCAGGGAAACTACCTCTTCCGCCAAAACAACCAGGACAGCTGCGGGCACATCCTGCTCGACACCGTCTGCGACTCCCAGACCCACCGCATCGGCTTCTTCTGTGTCGCCGACGGCATCGGCGGCATTCAGGATGGTGCGGCCGCCAGCACCGCCGCCGTACGCGCAGCCTGCGCCGCCTTCATGCGCGCCTGGGAGCACGCCCCACCCCGGGACATCCTCCACGCCCCCACCGAACTGGCCCGCGCGATCGCACGCGTGACCAGCCAACACCTGGCTCTCTACGGCGAGTTCTCCCCCGACCAGAACCGCGGCGGCACCACCTTCACAGGCCTGGTCATCGCGGGCGACCACGCCGGTCTCTGCCACGTCGGTGACTCCCGCGCCTGGCTGCTGCGCGACCAACACCTCATCCCCCTCTCCGAAGATCACACCCTGGCCAACATCTTCAAAAAACTCGACCACGCCCCCTCCCCTGCCGAACGCGACGCCAGCCATCGCACCATCGCCCGCTTTTTGAGCACCGGCACTGAGCTCGACGACGCCCGCATCGACACCTTCCGAAACGACCTCCCCGACCTCCTCAACCAGCCCGACCTCCACGCCCACGGACTCCGCCTCCGCGACGGCGACCTCCTCATCTTGACCACCGATGGCGCACACGGCGAGCTAAGTGACAAAGATTTACATTCCCTCGCCCTGACCCACTACGACGCCCCCCACGCCCTCTGCGACGCCATCGTCAACAACGCCCTCAGCCGCGTCGGCAAAGACAACAGCACCGCCATGGCGATCCGCCTGAGTCGACGCCCGCCAGCCTGACGCTGAACATCTTTTTACTTGTCCCTACTCAACTCGCTCCTAGCTTGGCTGTACTCGTTTTCAGCCATCCCTCTTTTCGGGAGCTTCTATGCGTGGGGACACATCCCGATCGCCGGTCCTCGACCGCCAGCCTGACATCGACGCCACCGTCGCGCGTTTCCGTGACGTGCGCGCCACCACCGAACGCCTCGCCGAGCCAATCCCGGCCGAAGATCAGGTCGTTCAGTCCATGGCCGATGCCAGCCCCACCAAATGGCATCGCGCCCACACAAGCTGGTTCTTTGAGACCTTTGTCCTGGCCCCCCACCTGCCCGACTACCAGCCCTTTCATCCCCGCTTCGCCCTGCTCTTCAACTCCTACTACCAGGGCGCCGGACCTCAACACCCACGCCACCTCCGGGGCACTCTGGGGCGCCCCACCTGCGACGAGATCACCCGTTACCGACGCCACGTCGACGACGCCGTCGAGCGCCTCTTTCACTCCCAGCCCGACCGCCTGGGCGAGGTCACTCCCCTGATCGAAGTGGGCCTGGAGCACGAGCGCCAGCACCAGGAGCTCCTGCTCACCGACATCAAACACGCGCTCGCCACAAACCCGCTCCAACCCGCCTACAACGACCTTCGCGAAGCACCGCGCCAGGACCCGACGCCTCTGCGCTGGCGCTCGTACAGCGGCGGCGTCTACCGCATCGGCCACTCCGAGCAACTCAACGCCTTTGCCTTCGATAACGAACGCCCCCGCCACGGCGTCTTTTTGGAGCCCTTCTCGCTGGCCGATCGCCTTATCACCAACGGCGAGTTTCTCAACTTCATCGAGGACGGCGGCTACGACTCCCCACGCTGGTGGCTCTCCGCCGGCTGGGACCTCGCGCAACGCGAAGGCTGGCGCTCCCCCCTCTACTGGCAGAACCTCGACGGCCAGTGGCACACCTTCACCCTCGGTGGCCCGCGCCAACTTCGCCTCGACGAGCCCGCCTGCCACCTGAGCTTCTTTGAAGCCGACGCCTACGCCCGCTGGGCCGGAGCCCGCCTCCCCACCGAGGCCGAGTGGGAAGTGGCCTGCGCGGATCTTCCCCTCGACGGAAACCTCCTCGAAAGTCAGGCACTTCACCCCCGGCCGGCTTCCGAGAGCCCGTCCAACGCGCTCCGACAGGCCTTCGGCGACGTCTGGGAGTGGACCGCAAGCCCCTACTCCCCCTACCCCGGCTTTGAGCCCTGGTCGGCGACCCTGGGGGAGTACAACGGCAAGTTCATGTGCAACCAGTTCGTCCTGCGCGGCGGCTCCTGCCTGACGGCCACAGACCACATCCGCCCGACCTACCGAAACTTCTTCCCGGCCCAGGCCCGCTGGCAATACACCGGCATTCGCCTGGCCCGCTGATATCCCCGAATATCCCCCTGATACTTTCCGCGTGTGAGCATCTCATGAGCCTTGATACCACCCCGTTCCCCTCCCCCGCCTCGCGCTTTCTCTCTGACGTCGTCGAAGGTCTGACCCGTCCTCAAAAAAGCCTGCCCTGCAAATACCTCTACGACGATCGCGGCTCCCAGCTCTTCAACGCCATCTGCGAGCTCCCCGAGTATTACCCCACACGCACCGAGCTCGCCCTCACCGAGCGCTTCGCCCCGGAGGTCGCTCAACGCATCGGCGAAAGCGCCAACCTCATTGAGCTGGGCGCCGGAAGCGGACTTAAAACCCGGGCCCTGCTCACGCACCTCGAAGATCCGGCGGCCTACATCCCGGTCGACATCTCCTCCCATGAGCTCTCCCGCTGCGTCCGCGCGATCGCCTCACAGTTCCCCCAACTTACCGTGAAGCCCGTCGTGGCCGACTACACCGGTGACTGGTCCTTGCCACGCCTGGCCCGAAGCGCTCGCTCACTCTTCTACTTTCCCGGCTCCACCATCGGGAACTTTGAACCCGACGCGGCGCGCGACTTCCTCGCTCAAAAAGCCGCCCTGGCCGGCCATGACGGCGCGCTGCTCATCGGCGTCGATCTCAAAAAAGATCGCGCCATCCTCGAAGCTGCCTACAACGACCGCGCCGGCATCACCGCCGAGTTCAACCTCAACCTGCTGCGCCGCATCAACCGCGAGCTCAACGCCGACTTCGCGCTGCACGACTTCCGCCACCAGGCCATCTACAACGCCGAAGCGGGCCGCATCGAAATGCACCTGATCAGCGAGCGCGAGCAGCAGATCGCCCTGCCCGGCCACACCATCGAGTTTCAAAAGGGCGAATCCATCATCACCGAGCACTCGTACAAATACGCCATCGAAGAGTTCGCGAGCCTCGCCGAACAAGCCCACTGGCGCACCCGCTCCTTCTGGATCGATCCCGATGGCCTCTTCAGCCTCTGGTACCTCGAAACCACCGAGATGCACTGATTGCTGAACCTCTCACTCGAAACCGCCGGGCATGCCTCGGGGCCAGAACACACTGCGTGCCGGATACTCATCGAGTTGGCGCTCGCGCCACGCCCCGCCGTGGCGCGCCGGCCACAACCCGACCCGCTCGTCAGCCGACGCCTCCCAGGCCGAAGCGCGGCGTTGCTCAAATTGCGGACTCACATACAACGCCCCGGTCACCTGCTCCCACAAGACCTGCTGCAGCGCCTCAATGACCCAGGTCTCCGGCTGCGCCCACGCCACCGCATCTACGGGCTCCGCCTGAGCATCCGCCGCTCCCAACCCCACCCATCGCGCGCCCTCTTTGCGCCAGCGCATCGCCAACCCCGCCGACTCGTCCACCGCCGGGTCCACCCGCACCCGCCACTCCGAGACACCTTCCCCCGGCACCCCCGACGCCTCCACCCATACACCCGGGCCCACCTCCTCCTTCATCGAGAAGATGCGCAGCACCACACCTTCGCGCCCCCCGTCAGCGCGCATAAAAAAACTCAACTCAAAACGTGTGCTCTCACTCAACGGGTCCAGCACCATCAGCGCCATCTGCACCGCCTCGGCAGCGGGCCCCCGACCCTGAGGATCACTCAGCGGCCACAGGCCGTGAAACACCACGTCCCAGACCTGCTCTCGAAACGCCGGATCCCCAACCTCCCAGGCCTCGAACACCACAACCTCGGCGTCCTCGCGCGCCCCCAGCGGCCACATCTGCGCAACCGGCCTGGACTCCCACCCCATCCACGCCTCGCGCTCATCCTCCAGCCCCAGCAACCCACCCTCCAGACGCCCCGATGAACGCTCCACCGGCGCGCCACTCGCACATCCCGCCGCAATCATCAGCCCCACGAGCCACACCCGGCCTATCGCCATCACCACTCCTTCCAACCTGCATCACCACTGCCACACAACCCGCTCTCCAACCTCGCTCACTACTCCTGCCCCCCGGCACGGTACGCCACGCTCAACCCGAGCACCTGCCGTCCATACGCCTCACCGACCCCAAACTCCTGCGCGTAAAGATCGTAGCGCAGCTCCACCTCCCAGTGCTCAGCGACCTGCCGCGCCACGGCAACCACCAGCGCGTTGCGGTTCTCATCATCGATCACAAAGGTCTCATCAATCAGAACCGGATCTTCATAACGCGTGCGCTGAACCTCCGCCCGCCCCGAAACAAAGGTCTCCCACGGCCCCGGAAGGGTCAACGAGGCCTCCACCTGATGCCGACGCAACCCCTGCCCGTACGAATTGGACTGATTGCGCTGATAGGCATACCCCAGCTCTGCCACCAGCCAGCGTCGATGACTCACCCCGACCTGAACCACGTCGAACACATCGGCGCGCCGCGCGCCCTCCTGCCAACCCAGCGTCTGCCCCTCTTCCAGGCGCAGCGGCTCGCCCTCAAACCCTCGCCAGCTCCGACTCCACGCAGCCCGTGCCCACACATCCGAACGCAGGCGTAGCGCCGCCCCCACCTGCGCCGTCGGTCCCTGACTGCTCACCTCCGGTTGTGGCTTAAACCCGAAGTAGCGCCACCCTCCACCGCCCCAGACCCGCACCGGACCGCCCGACCACACCACCTGCCCGCTCCCCCCCGCCCGCACATAATCGCGCACGCTCACCCGCTCACTGCGATCTTTGACATCCCCCGCCGCGCTCACCATCAGGCCCGACGCAAACCACCGCGACCCAACCACCTGCGCCGCACTCAAAAACGCATCCGCCTCCCGTGCGCCCCAGAACACCTTCCCGCCATGCTGCACCTGCCCTCGCACCTGCCCCCGCTCCCCCACCTCGGACTCGAGCTCAAGCTCCCCGTAGTAACGCGTCAACCCGTCACCCGCGCTACCCGCCCCCTCCTCCCGATACGGATTGCTGTCATACTCGCTGCCCGCGCGCACCGCCGCCTCCCAGCGCGTCTCCTGCGCCCCGGCTTCCCCGCTGAGGCAGAGCACCACCGCCCACGCCCCGAACCCTGCCCCACCTGCGATCGCCCGAATCAGACACTCCCTTATGGCAACCACCCTCGACTCGTCCTATGCTGACCGCGCACCATCTGCACTGAGACCCGATACCATCACTTCCTTATCTTTGCCCCAAGACGACCATGTTCCCTGGCGCTTTTCAACGCTGCTCTCGTGCTCTTCTGCTCACCGGCATCCTGATGCTGACGGTCGCCTGCACCAAAACCATCCCGCCGCCGGACAACGCCCTCGAAGATCCCGCAGAGCTGCGCGCGGCCATCGACCAGCGCTACGCCCACGTCCACGACGCCCGCTTCAAGGAAGTCACCCTGGAGTACTTCGGCGAAGGAGAACGCGTCCGCGTCCGACAGCTCATCCTCGTTCAGAAACCCGCCAACCTCCGCGTGCAGACCCGATTGCCGGGCTCCGACGAGATCCTCAACCTCCTGGTCAGCGACGGCGAAACCTTCGCCATGCACCAGCGCGACACAAACGATTACTACACCGGCCAACCCACCCGTGAGAACATCAACCGCCTGCTCCCCGTCGATCTCTCCGGCGCCGACGTCGTCCGCGTGATGCTCGGCGGCGCCCCCTGGGACCGCTTCGACCGCGAGCCCGGCGCCGACACCCTCGACTGGGACCGCCGCCGAGGCCTCTACAGGCTCAGCCGCCAGACCTCCTCCGGCGGCACCCTCTCGCTTTTTGTCCGTCACACCGACTTCGCCGTCACCGAAGTCCTGGAGCAAAGCCCCGACGAGCGCACCCTCTACCGCTACACCACCGAGGGCTGGCGAGATCTCGGCGAGCTGGTGATGCCCGACTACCGTCGCTTTGTATGGCCCGACCGCGATCTTGACTTCTCTCTGGATGTGCGTGAGACTCAGCTTAACATTTCGCTGCAACAACCTCTCTTCGAGCTTCCGCCGCCCGCCGGGAGTCGAATCATCGACGTCAATGGCTGAGCCACCTTTCCGTGGCTCGTTGACCCCCGCGGCCCCGGCCTTAAGGTCCTCACCGGGCCGCGCCCCCCGTCAGATCCCAGGACAGCGTTCTCGATGATTGACGACGCTCAGCTCATCCCCCAGCTGCTCGCTGCGGGTCTCGTTGACCAGACTCGCCTCCAGCATGGCTTGCGCCTGGCGCAACGCGATGCGGCCTCGCTCTACGACGTCTTGATCTTTCACAAGATTGTCGAAGAGCGCGCGCTGGTGGAGATCGCCTCCAGGCTCCTCAACGTCCCCTGCCTGCATCTTGACGAGACCGCGATTAACGTGGACATGGCCCACCTTGTCCCGGCCCCCATCGCCCAGCGCAGCCGCACTCTGCCGGTTCGCTTCGTGGATGATGACGGCAACCGCGTGCTCCTGCTGGCCATGGCCGACCCCATCGACGTGATGGCCATGGACGAGATCGCCAGCCACACCGGGGTCAACATCCGCCCGGTGCTCGTCGGCCCGGCCGACCTTCGGCGCGCCCTCGACGATCTCTACGCTCGCGCTGACGCCGACGACCTGCCCAAATCCACCACCGTGGAGCATCACAGCGGCCTCTTTGCGGCCTTCGATCCGCCGGATGACGACGCCGCCCCCGACGACGATCCGATCATCGACCTCGGCGACCCCGTCGAGGAGCCTGCGCCGAGCTTCGACGCCTCCGCGCAGGCTGCTCCGGACGACAGCTGGGCAGCCTTCTTCGACAACGCCCGCGACCTGGGCGCCGAGGAGAGCTCGGTGATCTCGCAAGAGATGCGCGATCGCCCTCCCACCGACATGTTTGAAGTCGTCGAAGAAGAGCTCGAAGAACTCGACGACGACCTGGGCTTCGGCGCCGAACCGCTCCCCTCGCTCCTCGAAGAGTCCGTGGGCACCTCCGTGGGTCACTCCCTGCCCCTGGACGACTGGGAGCTCGACGACGACTTCGACTCCCCGGCCCCCCTGGCCAATGAGGATCCAGACTCCCCGGCGCCTCCGGGCTTTGCGGCCGAACGCTCCGAGGCCAACCGCACCCAGATCGGGGTCGGCCTGCGCGGCCTGGGCCTCGACTTCGCCGAGCCCCCCGACGAAGAGGTCATGCCCCTTCACACCATGGACGTCGAGCTCCTCTCCATCGAAGAAGAGCTCAACGAACCCGAGAGCGAGATCCCCCCGCTACCACCCAGCGAGGCCGAAGAGCTCGAAGAGCCCGGGGAGTCCGATGCGCCCGACGCCTCGACCGGCGCCGACGCGCCCGAGAGCGCGCCTCACACCGAGGCCACCGCCTCCAAACCGGCCCTCTCGCTGAAAGAAAAGCTCGCGCTCAGGCCTCCTTCCCCGGCCCGAAGCATCCGCGATGCTCTGGCTGGCAGCGCCCCCAAAAGCGCCGAGCCCGCCGACGAAGAAGACGCCTCCCAACCGGATCCCGACCCGATCGATGAGCGCGAGGGCGTCAGCAAACTCGGTCGCATCCAGGTCAAGCGCATCGCCGTGCCACGCTTCGGCGGCGCCATCGAAAAGCGCAGCGATCTCGACGCCCGGCGCGCCAACGCATCGGACGATTCATCGCAGGATGACGCCGATGATGCCTCGACGGACGACGCACTCCTAAACATCCCCGACGACGTCGACGCCGCCCTGCTCGCCAGGGCCGCGCTGACCCTGCTCGTCGAACATAACCTGATCTCCGCCGACGAGATCCACGCCCTCATCGCAAAGTTACGACGTTAGAACGCTAGGCGCTCGTCCCGGCGATCTCCTGCAACAGCCGTGACGCACCGGCCAGCAGGCGCAAGAGCACCTTGTTGCCCAGCCCCGGATCTTCGGTGACCAGCTCCCGAAGATGCTCCCTCGATAAAAAGAGCGCCTCGCCATCGGCCTCCGCGCACGCATCGGCCGAGCGCACCGGCTCGCCAAAAAGCGCCAACTCACCGAAGTAGCCCCCGGCGCGCACCCGGCTCAGCTCCCGCCCCGCCAGACGCACCGAAACCTCGCCGCTGACAATCAGGTACAGCCCGTCGACCTCATCGCCGCGCCGCACCAGCTGCTCCCCGGCCTCAAACCCGCGCACGTACACATAGCGCACCACCTTCAGGAGCTCCGGCACATCCAGCTCCTCAAAGAGCGCCAGCTCCCTCAGCAACTCCACCTTATCAAGGGAGTCGCGGCGAGTCGGATGACGCTGAAAGTCGCCCGCATTGAGCTCCGAGATCTCCACGATCAGCGCCGTCACATTGTCGCGCCCACCTCGCGTCAACGACGCCTCCAGAAGCCCCTGCACCAACGCCTCGCCACGTGCATGGCGCCCGAACGTCGCGATCTCGGCCCCGCTCAGGTACCGGGTCAACCCATCGCTGCACATCAGCAAGCGATCCCCCTCCTCCAGCTCGATCAGCACCGTATCCACCTCCACATGCGGCGCGCTGCCGATGCATCGCGTGAGCACATGGGTGTAGCGCGCCGCATCCGGGTAATGCGCGCGAAGCTCCGGATGATCCCGAAGATGCTGCTCAAAGGTGTGGTCCCGGGTGATGCGATAAATCGCCCCATCCCGCATCAAATACACGCGGCTGTCGCCGACATGCGCCACATAGGCCACTCCCGCCCCCAGCACCACCAGATCCAACGTCGTACCGATCCCCCCCGGATACGCCGGCTGACTCCCCAGCTGGTACACCTCCGAGTTGACGCGGTGCATAAAACCGGTCAACGCCTCGAACATCGCCTCACGACCGGCCTCATCCTCCCCCGAAGCGCGCGCGTCGGCCAGCGCTCGAAACTCCATGGCGGCCTCCTCCACAAGACGCACCGCCTGCGCACTCGCAACCTCCCCGCCGGCCCGTCCCCCCATGCCATCGGCCACCGCGAACACCCCCAGATCGCCGTCGCAGAAGTAACGGTCCTGATTGCTCTCTCGAACTCGCCCTGTATCGCTGCGCACCCAGCCCTGCGCCAACATCCTGGCTCCTTTGGGCAATGAATGCCCTCGTATCGCGCCATCTTCGGAATGCCCCCTCGTCCCGCGGCGTTGTCGCTTTGACGCGAGCCCTGCCCACGTCCTTGACCTCGCCAGGGCTCCATCCTAACTTCCACAGAGGCGCTTTCCAACCGGCGCCCGGCATCACACCAGACCCTCCGGCGGTCTTTTTTCAGGAGCTTCCCATGATCGGCATCACGACCCTGGCGGCCGAGAAGGCCCGCAAAATGATGATGGACAACAACCTCTCCCCCGAGGCCAACAACGGCATCCGGATCGGCGTCAAATCCGGCGGCTGCTCCGGTCTGAACTACGTCCTCGATATCGTCGACAGCCCTGCCGACAACGACCGCGTCTTTGAGCGCAACGGCGTCAAGATCTTCTGCGATCCCCGCAGCTACCTCTACCTTAACGGCACCGAGATCGACTTCGAAGACTCCGTGATGGGCGGCGGCTTCAAGTTCAACAACCCCAACGCCCGCCGCTCCTGCGGCTGCGGCACGAGCTTCGCGGTCTGATCGAACGCCTGGCACCCGGACACGATCGAACGCCTGGCACCCGGACACGATCGAACGCCTGGCACCCGATCACGCAGCACCCGATCACGCAGACACGATCAAACGCCTGGCACCCGATCGTCTCAATCATGATCGAACGCCTGGCACCCGGACACGATCGAACGCCTGGCACCCGGACATGGTAATCGACTTCCATCGATCATCGCGCCATCCTCTTAAGCGCAGCCCTTCGGGCTGCGCTTGATTTTTTTGTCTTAAGGCCGAGCCTGATATGCGCCCAGTGATGCAAACGCTGCAACGCCCCATCGTCTACCGCAGCGCCATCGCCCTCTATGTCATCATGATGCTCGGCCTCATCACGGCGTCGGTCGCCATTGGCAACCGCGATGTTCGATCGGCCCTCTACCTGACCGGCTCGCCCACCTGGAACACGCCCCGTCCCTACGCCGTGCGCGCGCTCTACTTTGATGCAGCCACAGGCACGCGACTTGCCCCCGACCACTTCGAAATTCAGTGGAGCGCACCGGACTCCCCCCCTCTTGCAACCGCCGAAGCCGGCCCAGGACACTACCTCCACATACAACTTCCTCCCTACGAGCGCCTGGCACCCGAGCACAACGACGACGCGATCGACGCCCTGGCACCCGGCGCAGGCGCAGACGCCGCCACCAAAACACGCGACATCTGCGCTCTCGCGCGCCGACAGACCGTCCCCGACCTCCGAGATTGCTGGACCATCGAGCTTCGAGAGCCCCCGCGCACACCCTCCGACGCGCTCCAGCAGGCCATCGGACCGTCGACCTCCCGTGACCCCGACCAGGACGAGCGTCGCCCGGCCCTCACCGACGAGGATCCCTCCTCCCAACTCGCCATTCAAATCGGGCCAGCCGACGGCGAGCTCGTGCGAGGGCTGCCTGACACCCTCTGGCTGCGCGTGCTCGAGCGCAGCACAGGCCAACCTCTGCGCGCCCACCTCGACATCACCCTGGAGCGCGGCCTCACCCAGGCGCCCCTTCCCACCTCGCTGACCACCGACACACTCGGGCTCGCCAGCCTCCCGGTGCACGCCACGACCGAGCTTACGCTGAAGGTCAAAGCCCGCCCCTACGCCCCGACCGACCCACCTACCTCCGCATCCTACACGCTGCGTCTCCCCACCGTCGCTGCGCAGTTTGCCGTCTCGCTTCCCCGCCCCTTCACCGTCGCCGGGGTGCCCGTGGAAGGCTCGGTAAACACCATCCTCACAGACGCCCCCTTTATGACCGACCTCTTTGAGGGGCCGTCGATGATCGCCGCCAACGCCTTCGGCTCTGCCAATGGCTCCGGTGGCTTTACCCTCCCCACGCCCGAGAGCCAGAACCCGGGCCCGCTGGCCCGCGTACAGGTCTACCAGAGCTTCTTTGGCGCCGGAGACGCCTGGGACATCGCGCATCTCCTGATCCTCAAAGACGACGCCCCCGAAACGCTGCGTGAGACCACCGCGCTCCTCCTCAACCATCTGCACACCACCCACCCCGACGAGCGCTGGGATGCCTACCTCGATCTGCTCTCACCACCCCACTCCCCCTCCGTCGATACCGCCGGGCGCATAGCGCCGCTGATCGCCTTCGCGCTCAGCCGCCTGCCTCGCGACTTCCAATCCCCTCAACCCCTGCTCAACACCCGCGAAGAAGATCGCCGCGAGCTCGAAGCCTGGAAAGACGACCTCCAGCGCGACCTCTACTACATGATGATCGTCGTTCTGCTCGTCGGCCTGCTCATCGTCGCTTACTTCGCACTTCTGGGGCTGCGCCGGCTTCGCCGCGAAAAAGCCCTGTTGGCCGAGATCGATCTCGAACTCGACGGCCCCCTCACCGACAACTCCGACGCCCGACTCGAAGACCTGGTCACGCTCTTTCAAGCCTTCATCGTCTTCGCCACCATCGCCCTCTTCGGCCTTGGAATCATTCTGGTGGTCAGCTATCTATGACCTCGAATCAGCCTTAAGCCATGCGGCCATCCGGCCCTCATGCACCGCGATAAACCATCGCTCTTCCCCTTGATGTTCAGGAGCCCCCATGCCGAAGACGCCCGACGATTCCAACCAGATGAGCTTCGCCGACCTCGCCGACCACGCGAACCTCGACGGCAAGACGCTCTATCTGGTCGACGGCTCCTCCTACATCTACCGCGCCTTCTACGCGATCCGGAACCTCTCCAACTCCGCCGGGATGCCCACCAACGCCATCTACGGCTTCACCCAGATGCTCAAAAAGCTCATCGAAGACGAAAACCCCGACCTGATCGCGGTGACCTTCGACGCCTTCGACGCCGACGAGCACACCTTCCGCAAAGAGCTCTACGACGACTACAAAGCCAACCGCAGCGCCATGCCCGACGAGCTGCGCATCCAGATCCCCTACTTCCGCAAAGTCGTCGAGGCGCTCAACATCCCCATCATGGAACAGGCCGGTGTCGAGGCCGATGACCTCATCGCCACTGCCACCGTGCGCGCCCGTGAGGTCGGCCTCAACGTCTGCATCATCAGCGCCGACAAAGACCTGATGCAACTGCTCGGCGACGGCGTCTCCATGCTCGACACCATGCGCGGCCGACGCTACTCCCCGGCTGACGTCCTGGAGCGCTTCGCCGTCACCCCGGACCGCGTCAAATACGTGTTGGCCCTGGCCGGCGACACCTCCGACAACATCCCCGGCGTCCCGGGCATCGGCGAGAAAACGGGCGGAAAGCTCATCGCCGAATTCGGCGACCTGGAGACGTTGCTGGCCAACATCGACAAGGTCTCGGGCAAAAAACGCAAAGAAAATCTCACCGAGTTTGCCGACCAGGCCCGCCTCAGCCTGGAGCTCGTCACCCTGCGCGACGACTGCCCCATCGCCTTTGACATCGAGCACCTTCACCTCTCCCCGCCGGACTTTCAGGCCCTCGCCCACCTCTTTCATGAGCTGGAGTTTGAGAGCGTGCTGCACGACCTCAACCGCTGGTTCAAGTCCCGCGGCTGGCTCGACGATCGCGACATCGAAGACCTCAAAGACAGCCTCCTCGACGAAGAGATCACCCGCACCGACGAAGCCCGCAAAGACTACCGCGCCATCTTCACCCTCGACGAACTCGACGATCTTCTGACCGCCTGCAAAGACGCCGGTCGCTTCGCCTTCGATCTTGAGACCACCAGCATCGACCCGCTGGAAGCCCAGATCGTCGGGATGTCCTTCGCCTACAAACCCAACCACGGCGTCTACGTCCCGGTGGCCCACAACTACGAAGGTGCCCCCGCACAGCTTGCCCTGGATGATGTGCTGGCCCGCGTCGCCCCACTTCTCGAAGATCCCGATCTCCCGAAGATCGGCCAGCACTACAAATACGAGTGGCTGGTGCTGCGCCGCAACGGCATCAACTTCCAGGGCGTGAGCTACGACACCATGCTCATGAGCTACGTGCTCGACCCGGGCAAAAACTCCCACGGCCTCGACACGATCGCCTTTGATTTCCTCAACCACCGCAACATCAAGTTCAGCGATGTCGCCGGCCGCGGCAAAAAACAGCTCACCTTCGATCAGGTCCCCCTCGACAAAGCCACCCCCTACGCCGCCGAGGACGCCGACATCACCCTGATGGCCTGCGACGTCCTCCTGGAGCGCCTCGATGACGAACCCGAGCTGCGTAAACTGCACGACACCCTGGAGATTCCCCTCTCCCGTGTGCTCGGCGTCATGGAGCTCAACGGCGTCAAGGTGGACTGCGACATCCTCAACCAGCTCAGCGCCGAGTTTGAAGTCGAGCTCGAACACCTTCAGGACGAGATCAACGTCCACGCCGGCTCCGAGGTCAACCCCAACAGCCCCACCCAGCTCCGAGAGGTCCTCTTCGAACGCCTGGAACTCCCGGTGAAAAAACGCACCAAAACCGGCCCCTCCACCGATCAGAGTGTGCTCGAACAACTCTCCGAGCTCCATCCGCTGCCGCGCCTCATCCTGGAGTACCGCTCCTTCTCCAAACTTAAAGGCACCTACGTCGACGCCCTGCCCGAGCTCATCCGCAAAGACACCGGCCGCATTCACACCGACTTCAACCAGGCCGTCGCCGCCACCGGGCGCCTCTCTTCCTCAAACCCCAACCTGCAGAATATCCCCATCCGCACCGACCGCGGCCGCGAGATCCGCAAAGCCTTCGTCGCCGACGAGGGGCACCTCTTGCTCGCCGCCGACTACTCCCAGATCGAGCTGCGCATTATGGCGCACCTCTCCGGCGATCCGGTGCTCCTGGAGGCCTACCGCGAAGGCCAGGACATCCACGCCCTGACCGCCTCCCAGATCTTCGACGTCGCCATCGACCAGGTCACCTCCGAGCAACGCCGCGCCGGCAAAACCATCAACTTCGGCGTGATGTACGGCATGGGCCCTCGCCGACTGGCCCGCGACCTCGACATCTCAATGCCCGAGGCCAAAAGCTACATCGACAACTACTTTGAGCGTTACCAGGGCGTCGCGACCTACTTCGAAAAGCTCGTCGCCGACGCTGTCGAGACCGGCTACGCCCTGACCATGTTCGGCCGCAAACGCCTGCTCCCCACCCTGGAAAACAAAGGGGCCGGGCGCGCCTTCGCCGAGCGCGCCGCCATCAACACCCCCATCCAGGGCACCGCCGCCGACATCATCAAGCTGGCCATGATCGCCATCCAGAAGCGCATCGAGTCGGAAAACTGGCCGGCCCGCATGCTCCTCCAGGTCCACGATGAGCTCATCTTCGAGATCGCCGAAGATGCCCTCGACGAGCTCCGCCCCCTCATCTGCACCATGATGGAGACCATCGTCACCCTGGACGCGCCCCTGATCGTCGAGAGCGGTGTCGGCAAAAACTGGTTCGATGCCAAATAACCTGCACACGCTATCAGCATCGGCAAGCACCCTTTTCTACTTTTTCTCGATCGATGACCTGGCACCCGGGCAACTGCCTGTCTACAGGGTGCCAGGGCATCGATCATCGCAGGGAGTCCTTGAACCGGCGCCAGACGTGTGTACATCTCCTCACGCCCGGGCCGATTCGGCTCGCACACCCTTTTTCTGTTAGCTCATTTTTTCACGGAGTTCTTACCCATGGCTGTAAACCCCAAACTCTCTGTTGGCGACGCCGCCCCGGACTTCACCCTGCCCTCCGACACGCAGGGCGACGTGAGCCTGGCTGACCTCAAGGGGCAAAAGTTCGTGCTCTACTTCTACCCCAAAGATATGACGCCGGGCTGCACCAAGCAGGCCTGCGACTTCCGCGACAACCTCGACACCTTCGCCGAGCGCGGCTACGCCATCTATGGCGTCTCCCCCGACCCGGTAGAGCGCCACGCAAAATTCCGCGAGAAGCACGACCTCAACTTCCCGCTGCTGGCCGACACCGACCACAGCGTCGCCGAGGCCTACGGTGTCTGGCGCGAGAAGACCAACTACGGCCGCACCTACGAGGGCCTGGTCCGCTCCACCTTCTTCATCGACGCCGACGGCACCATCGAGGCCATCCACGATAACGTCCGCGCCACCGGCCACGTCGGCCGTCTGGTGCGTGATCTCGGCTGAAGTTTTCGCCAGATTCGCGAAACGCCCCGAACGCTACCCAACCTGCGTCCGGGGCGTTTTTGTGTTCGCACCATCACCTATCCTCAACACCCGATCCTCACTTCCATGTTCGAACGCCTGGCACCCGATCCTTACTTCCATGTTCGAACGCCTGGCACCCGATCCTCACTTGAGCTTCCCCCGATTTCCCGTACACGTTCTTCAGGCAGCTTTTGCCACCTGAGCTTCAAACGCCACCGGGCTCATATACCCAATCGCCGAGTGGCTTCGCGCTCGGTTATAAAACACCTC
>NZ_VOSL01000058.1 GCF_007997005.1 Lujinxingia vulgaris
CCACCCCCCCCCCCCCCCAACCCCCTCACAAACCTCCCCACTCCGCAAACCCCCGCGCCTCACAACCACCCAACAACCCAACCACCTAACCTCAACCCACACACCCCCGAACCCCCTCACAAACCTCCCCACACCGCAAACCCCCGCGCCCCTCACGACCCCTCAATACACCACCTTCTCCACCAAAAACTCCAACACCTTCCGATGGAAGTGGTCGATGGTCTGCGCCCGACGCCACCCGTGCCCCTCCTCCTCATACACATGGTAGAGGTGCGGCACGCCCCGACGCCGCAGCGACCCGGCGATCGCCTCGGCCTGGTCGAGCGGCACCACCGAATCTTTGGCCCCGTGAAAGATCGCCAGCGCGTCACTGATGCGCTCCGCCCGATTAATCGGGGAGCGCTCCCGATAAAGCTCGGCGGCCTCGGGCAAAGGCCCGATCAGGCTGTCGTTATAATGCGCCTCAAACTTATGCGTGCCCCGCTGCAGGGCAAAAAGATCCGAGATACCGTAGAGGCACACCCCGGCCTTAAAGGTGCCCGGATGATCCACCAGGGCCTTGAGCACGGTGTAGCCGCCGGCGCTCCCGCCCATGATCACCGCGCGCTGGCCGTCGGCCAGACCTTCGTCTTCCAGATAACGAACCGCCGCGACGGCATCCTCGACATCGGCCTCGCCCCACTTGCCAAAGAGCGCCTCCATGTAGGCGCGCCCGTAACCGGTGGAGCCGCGGTAGTTCACATCAAGCACCGCAAAGCCGCGCGTGGCAAAGAACTGGTTGCGCGCCTCCCACCCCATCACCCGCTGCGCGGTGGGGCCCCCGTGAATCATCACGAGCACCGGCGGCTTGCCGCTGGCGCTGTAGGTGGGATTGGTCGGCGGGTAGAAGATCCCGTGCACTTCCACCTCCTCGTCATCCTCACCCCTCACAGGCCAGCTCACCGCCCGAGCCGCCGCAAGTTCATCTTCTTGAAGACGCTCGCTCGACGCGAAGCGACGCACCTGCACGGAGCCCGCAGCCACCGTGATCACCCGCGGCGGACGTTTGGACGATGACGCGATCAGCGCCACCGCCCCCCCGGTGGTAACCCGCGGCTGGGCCAAGGAGGTATAGCCCTCCAACCCCGGCAGCCGCCGCGCGCTCCCATCAACGCCCAGCCGCTCCAGGTGATGCTCCCCGCGCACACTGCCCAGCGCGATGACCGCCTCGCTATCCTGGGTCCAATCATAAAAACGCAGCCCCTGAATCCAGGGCGGCCCGCCAAACTCCACCCCCTCGCGCGCGATCACCTGCGACTCCCCGCTCTCCACATCGCGCAGCACCACCTGCCAGTGCCCGGTGGCGTCGCTTAAGTACGCCAGCCACCGACCATCGGGAGAATACTGCGGCTGCTGCACCGCCACGCCCTCCTGCCCCACCACCGTGGCCCGCGGCCCCACCCGCACCACCCCGCCGGTCATGTCGATGCCCGCCGACTCCACCCGCGTCTGCGTCCAGGGCATCTGCGGATGATCCCAGCTCACCCACACCAGCCTGTCGCCCTCAGGCGACCACGCCGGCTGCATGTAGAAGTCCGCGCCCTCAGCCACTTTCACCGGCCACTGCGACCCATCGGTGGGCACCACCGCCACCACATCCTCATCGTTGACTCGATGCACATAGGCCACCCACGCCCCGTCCGGAGAGATCGCCGGGCTGGCCACCTTCCCCCACTCTGGCGAGAGCGGGCGAGGACGCCCTTTGTCGAGATCGGCGGCGTAGAGGCGCCCGTCGGAGGCCGCAAACACCACGAGATCGTCACGCACATCAAACTCACCGCCCCCGTAGCCCACCCCGCCGCTGACGCTGAGCTCATCGTTAAGCGCGCGCGCAGCCTGGTCGGGGCGTTGCACCATCAGCACCCCGCGCCCATCCACCCGCTCCGCCCACACCAGCGTGCGCCCCTTGCCTCCCCACGACACATCTAAAAAGCGCAGCTCCCCGGCCAACATCTCCGGCCCCAGCTTGCTCGACCACAACCCGAAGGGCACCTGCTTCTGCGTCGACTCACTCATCTGCGCTCCTCACATCCTCACATCGTCCATCAACCGGCCCCGACGCACCGTCAGCACCGTCGCGGCTCACCCCGCTTCACGTGGCCGCAAAGCTAAAACACCCGCCACAAAAAAAGAACCCCTCCCGACCAGTGCGGCCAGGAGGGGTTCTTTGTATTGCTCACCTCGCGACGCTCGCCGGCGTCGCGGAGGGCGGGGCGATCAGGTCTCGATCACGCCCACATTCTTATCGTCACGCTTGTACACCACGTTGATCGCCTGAGTCTCGGCGTTGGTGAACACGAAGAACTGACGATCTTCGAGAAGGTCCAGCTGCAGCACCGCCTCATCAATGCTCATGGGCTTGGCCTCATAGAGCTTGTTGCGCAGCACCGAGACCCGGCCCGACGGGGTGTTCACCGTCTCCACCACCGGCACCTCTTCGGCGGCCGAGGGCTCCGGGTAAAGCTCGTAGTCTTCGGCGAACTCGCTGTCGATATCACCCGCTGCTTCTGCGGCGAGTGGCGAGACCACCGCCATCTTGAACATCTTGGCCTGACCGTTGGTCGGCTTGTGGTCACGAAGGCGATCCTTGTGGCGACGCAGCTGCTTCTCGATCTTGTCGAGCGCCAGGTCGATCGAGCTGTACATATCCTCGCTGCGCTCCGCCCCCTTCACCGTCAGGTTCTTGATCTGCAGCGTGAAGTCGGCGATGTGCCAGAACTTCTCGACGGTCATCACGACCGAGGCGTCGATCTTGCCCTGAACATACTTGTCGCAGATGCGCTCCAGCTTGGCCGTAGCGTAGTTGCGAAGCGATGCCGACGAATCCATGTTCCGGAAGGATACGTTTGCGTTCATGAAGGACTCCTTCTTCGGGTAGATGATACTGCATTCTAGAATGAGCCGACGAAGCTCCAAGACGACACCGCCTCACCACCTCGTCTGCGCTCGAAGGTCCAGCATAGTCCGAAACGCCAGTACCTACCAACCGTATTCGTTACAACTCGCAGAGCAAACAAGCCCCCCTCTGCGCCGGCCTGCACCTTTTGACGCGCTCAGAAGAGCTGCTTGCGTTTGCTGCTCGACAAAATCCCCATCATCTCCCGGTACTTGGCCACGGTGCGCCGGGCGATGTCGATCTCTTCTTCTTTCAAAAGCTCCACGATGCGCGCGTCGCTCAGCGGCTTTTTGGGGTCTTCATGGGCGACGATGTCGCGGATCTTGGCCTTAACCGCCTCGCTGGCCAGATCGTCCCCGCCCAGGTTGGTGATCGAGGAGTTGAAGAAGTATTTCAGCTCAAAGACCCCCCGGGGCGTGTGCACGTACTTGGCGCTCGTCACGCGGCTGACGGTCGACTCGTGCATGCCGATATCCTCGGCCACATCGCGCAGCACCAGCGGCTTGAGGTGCTCGACCCCCTTCTCGAAAAAATCCCGCTGAAACTTAATGATGCTCTCGGTGACCTTCACGATCGTGTTCTGGCGCTGCTCAATGCTGCGGATCAGCCAGAGCGCCCCGCGCAGCTTGTCCTGGATATAATCCTTGACCTCGTCGCGCTCCCCCTCCTCTTTTTTGCGCGCGAGCTCCTTCTTATAAAAGTTGGAGATGCGCAGCCGCGGGAGCCCATCCTCATTGAGCACCGGCACCCACTCCCCATCGAGCTTGCGGATATAGATGTCCGGCGTGATGTAGCGCGGCTCATCATCGGAGTAAGCACGCCCCGGGCGCGGCTCAAAATGCGAGAGCGCTTTGGCCGCGGCGATCACATCATCGAGATCCACCCCCTGAGCGCGGGCGATCTTCCCGTAGCTCTTCCGCTCCAGATCCGGGATATGCTCCTCGATCATCGCATGCAACAACCCGAAATCCGGATGCTCGCGCCGCGCCTGAATCAACAGGCACTCCCGCAGGTCGCGCGCAGCCACCCCCACCGGATCAAAGGTCTGGATCAACGTCAGGATCCCCTCGACCCGATCCACCGAGGTGCCCGCGTCCTCGGCGATCTCCTCCAGACTCACCGCGCTCAGAAACCCCGCCTCATCGAGGTTGCCGATCAGAAGCGCCCCCACGTACTCATCCTCCGGGGCGAGCTCGGCCAGGCGCAGCTGCTCCATCAGATGATCGACCAGCGACTCGCTCGTCGAGAGCGTCTGCTCCAGCCCGGGCAAGTCCTCCCCGCGCATCCCCTTATAATGGTTGGTCGGGCCATCGGAGCCTCCGAACTTCTCGGCGTAAGCCTCCCAGTCCACCTCCCCCATATCGCGCTCATCGGCCCGAACCTCGGCGAGCTCTTCGCGCCGCTCCGGCTCGCGCTCAGCCGGCCCCTCCGACTCGTAGGGCTCCGGGATCTCTTCGAGCACCGGGTTCTCCACCATCTCCTGGCGAACCTCGGCGATCAGCTCCATGCGCGAGAGCTGCAGTAACTTAATCGCCTGCTGCAACTGCGGGGTCATCCGCAGCTGCTGCGACATCTTCACTGATTGGCGCAGCTCCATCGCCATACGCGTCTCTCCCGTCTTCAGTCATCCATCACGGAGCGCCCGACCCGGCCCCCGAATCCGCGGCGCGATCGCCACCTGTCAGGTCCAACCGGCACTCTCTACAGACCTCTAACGTATAAAATCGTCGCTCACTTCGCAAGCTCCTGAGCTTTTGGTACAGCTCTTGCTTAATACTACCCACATCGAGCCTGGCGCGTAGCTCGGACTCGGAGAGACGACCATCTGACACCCTCGAAACACTCATGATATCAGGCACTTGCAACCTCTTTCCCCCACGTCCCTTCCGCGCGTCATTTGAGCGATGTTCTCAGACCATGACATCGATGTCAGAGCCTGGAGCACGCTCGCTTCATCGACCCTGTTTGTATGGAGTTTTACCATGAAGAAGACATTGAAATGGTTGGCCCCCCTGCTGATCGCCCTGCCGCTGAGCGCCTGCGGCGGCGACGAGCCCCCTCCCTTTGACGAGCGCGAGAACCTGCTCACCATCGACGATCAGAGCCCCGAGATCCCCAACGAGATCGTCGTCGCCGAAGTACTCGCCGAGAGCGCCGGCTACGTTGTCATTCACGACGCCGATGACGAAGGAGAGCTCGGTGAGCCCCTGGGCACGCTCCCGGTCGAAGCGGGCAGCGCCTCCGATCTGACCATCGAGCTCGCGCGCCCCCTCCTCGATCAAGAGCTCCTCTACGGTAGCCTCTATCTGAGCGAGGACGACGCCGAGACCTTCGAGCCCGACGACGCCCTCCTGGCGATCGACCGCGGCGAGCCGGTCCGCGTTCAGTTTACGGTCAGCATTGAGGTTGAGGAGATCGCCCCGGCGCTGGTGGCCGAAGATCAGATCGCCGACCCCATCAACGAGGTCGTCATCGCCGAAGTCGCCAGCGACGTCGACGCCTGGCTTGTGATTCGTGCCGATGATGAGGGCACCCCCGCCGACGTCATCGCCACAGCCTCGCTGGAAGCCGGCTCGTATGAAGACGTCCGCGTGATCCTCTCGCGCGATGCCTTCGAAGACGAGACCCTTCACGCCTCGCTGCACATCGACGCGGAGCCCGAAGATGACTTCGACCCCGAGTCGGACATTGTTGTCACGGTGGATGAAGAACCTCTCACCACCAGCTTTGTCGTGACCCTGCCGGAGCTTCAGCCGGTCGCCACCATCTCGGTCGACGATCAGTCGGTGAGCTTTGAGGCCGCCGACAGCATTGTGATCGCAGCAGCAGAGCTGCAGGGCTTTGCCGGCTGGATCGCCATCTACGCCGACGACGAAGGGGAGCCCGGCGACCTGCTCGCCAGCGAACTCTTCTCCGCCGGTGAGCTCGAGAACATCACCATCGCGCTCGACGAAGCGCTGGCGGCCAGCGCCACCCTTCACGCCCGCATCCACCAGGAGAGCCCGGCCGACGGCGACTTCACCTACGATGGCGAGAGCGACGAAGATCCCATCGTCGTCGTCGACGAAGCGCCCGTCATGGCCACCTTTGACGTAACCCTGATCGACCCCTCCGCCCCGCAGCTCACCGTCGAAGATCAGCTCCTGGAGAGCCTCCCCCTCAATGAAGTTACGATCGCTGAGCTCGTCTACGACCAGGACGGATGGCTTGCGATCTACGACGCCGAAGACACCCTCCTGGGCGCGGTCGCCGTAGCCGCCGACCCGGCCGTGAAAGCCAACATCGTCGCCCCTCTGAACCGCGACATCGAAGATGGCGAAGCGTTGCGCGTGGTGCTGCACAGCGACATCACCGCCGGCGACGCCTTCGACGCCGACGTGGACCTTCCGGTGCTCGACGCCACCGAAACCGGCGTCGAAGCCAGCTTCATCGTCGAGCTTCTCGAAAACAGCCTGGAAGCCCGCGACCAATCGCTCGATGAAGTCTCCACCGAAGTTCGCATCGACGCGCTGCACGCCGGCGAGAGTGTCATCCTGGAGATCTTCGCCGAAGCCGACGAGAGCGTCCTTCTGGCCGAAGCCGCTCTGGACTATGGCATCCACCAGGACATCGCCCTGACCGTGGGTCGCCCCCTGGAAGATGGCGAGGTCATCGTCGCGCAGCTCTTTAAGCTCGAAGAGGGCGAGCGTGTGCCGGCCGAAGATGAGGCCGGCGACCCGGTGCGCGTCACCTTCGAAGTGACCGTCCCCGATGGCACCCCGGCGGTCTTCCTGACCTTCAGCAGTAACGGCAACTCCTACCGCGTCTCGGCGGTGCGCCCGGCGGGTTATGTCGACATCGTCGACGGTGGCTCGACCACCGATGATCCCACGCTGACCCTCTTCCGCGGCTGGCGCTACGGCATCAACAACACCGTCTACAGCGCTAACCCGCTGCAGTTTGGCCACCCCTCGGGCATTGCCGGCTTGGACTTCACCAGCCTGATCTCCCAGGACGAGAGCGGCTCCTACAACGGCGACTCTCAGGTCAACCGCGTCGCCGACGGTCAGCGCATCTGGTTCACGCTCACTCAGGACCTGGTCGACGCCAACATCAACACCTACCGCTCGGCCGACACTCCCATACTGATGCGCGGCGACCTCGACATCGAAGACGCCCCGACGCTCATCGAGCGCTGATCGTCGCGTTACCGCGCACCCTACGGAAGCTCTTGTAGGGCGCGTTTTAAGCCCGCGAGCCGGTCATTTCAGACCGGCCGCGGGCTTTTTGTTGTGCATCGCCCACGCACTCACTACCCTCTCCCTGGACCTCACACCTTCGCCGGAGCCTCCCCATGCCTGTTCGCACAACTTTCGTCTTCTGCCTGACCGCGCTGACTCTGATGATCGTCGGCTGTCAGGAACCCGAGCGGGTCCGCGATGTCAACGACTCCACCGGCCCCGGCGGGCTTGTCGGAAACAACTCCGGGGGCGACCCGGACACCGGCTCCGACGCTGGTGACGCAGGTGACACCGGCGACGCGGGTGATACCGATACCGACGCAGCGCCCTTCTGCCAGCTGACCCCGCGCCCCGGCGCCAACCCCACCGTGGCGCCCTGCTGTTTCACCGACCAGGATTGCCAGAGCTCCAGCGCCCCGAACGCCGAGTTCATGCGCTGCTACGCGAGCCTCTGCACCACCAACGGCGAAGGCGTCTGCCGCATCCCCCCGGCCCTCGACGCCGACTGCTGGGACGACTCCGACTGCGACGCCAACCAGGCGTGCATCGACGCCTACGTGGGCACCTGCAACCAGCCACTCAACGGCGAATACACCGGCATCTGCCGCGATCGCTGAGGCCGTCGAAGTCCGCATAACAAGCCGCTCCACGGCACATCACACAGTGTGGCGAGCCGACGCGCCATCTGATGCCTTACAGCGGGTCCTGCTCATCGCGAAGTTTGCGATGGGTGCGCACCCGTCTTCGGCCCGGCTCGCGTTTGACTTTCTCACGAGACGACTTCGCCCGCGGTGGCTCCAGCGTCTGGGCGGCGCCGGGCTTCTCATACCAGGCCACCCCGGCCCGATCGGCCCGATCCAGCTCCGCGATCACCTGCGCGCCCAGCAGCAGGATCACCGAGGCCACCTCCATCGAGAGCAGCACGATCACCACGGTGGCCAGCGAGCCGTAGATCATATTTACCAGCGAGATGCTGGTGAAATACCACACCATAATATGGCGCACGATCTCCCAGAGCACCGCTGCGGTCAGCCCGCCTACCAGCGCCCTGCGAAAGGAGATCTCCGGCAGAGGCAGTACCCGGTAGATCGCCGCAAAGAGCAGCGTCAGCCCCACCACCCCTGAGACATAGAGCGCCACGCTGGTCGCCGTGTCCATGCTCAGCTCCCACCCCAGCAAGGGCACCTCGTAGATCGCCCAGGGGATGGCATCGAGCGCCGCGGTAAACGCGGTCAACGCCGTGATCGCCACCCCCATCACGCAGATAAACAGGTAGGGGATCAGCACCGAGACCCACACCGAGCGCTTCACCGGCTGCTCGGGCTGATCAAAGATCACGTTAAGCGCGTTCTCCAACACCCGAAACGCAATCGAGCTGAAAAAGAGCAGCACCAGCAAGCCCACCACCCCGATGAGCTCCTTCTGCTCCAGAAAGCCCTGGAGCGCGCGCACCATCGACTCGCTCTGCCCCGGCGCGATCAGGCTCAACTCCACCTGAATCGTCGAGAGCAGCAGGGCTTCGTCCACAAAGGTCGAGAAGAAGACGGCGATCAGCGCAAAGAGCGGGATCACCGAGAGCAGGGTGTTATAAGAGACCGCCCCGGCTAAAATCAGCCCGTTCTTCTCTCCGAAAAATCGCAGCAAGACCCGCAGCGCAAAGCGCAGCGTGTGGCCGGGAACCCCCGGGAGCCCTCGTATCCAGCTGGTGATCTTCGCGTTCAGAACGTGTCCTTCTTCTGACATCTGAGCTCGTCGTGCGCCGTCCGTACTCTGGCGCCCAACCACCTGCGCTCAACACGGCCGCGCGTCCGCGCCGACAGCTTGCATGTTTGCCTTCCCGACGTCGACGACGCAAGGCGCTTTCAACTCGGCCCCGCCTCCCTGGGAGCATCCAGGCCGAGACGCTCGCGTCCTCACCATGCACCACGCCCTCGCCACATCACACGCCCAGAGCTTTATGTTCACCGCCGAGCCACAAACAAGGAATAAGACCTCAAATTCAACGACTTACACACGCACATCGACCATCGAACCGGCCCCCGGCTGCCGCGCCTCGGGCACACTGTTGCCGCAACTCATCGCCCTGTGCTACCTTCTTCGTATGACGTAACGCATTCGCTTCTGGCGCCTTTGCCTGATGCCCGCTGCCTGACCTGACAGGCCGCGCGGCCGCGAGGTTTATGATGTACGCCTATACGCTCAAGACGCTTGAACGCCACATGCTCAGCCCGGCGCGCCGCCTCTTTATCTACGATCAGATGAAGGCCGTCGCCGACGAGCATCAACTCCGCTCGCTCTGCCAGCGCATCGACGATGCCCGCCGCCTCGACACCCTCAACGTCGAGCGCTCCACGCGCTGGCGTCAGTGGAGTCGCATGGAGCGCACCCACCCTGGAATCATTTTTGCCGCCACCACCGCAGATGAACTGCGTAAGAGCGCGGCGCGCGGCCAGCAAGAGCTGCTCAGCCTGATCTACTTCATCGTGCACAGCCCCGCCTTTGATCATGGCGAGCTGCGCGAGCGTCTGCTTGAGCCCCTTCTCCAGCATGTGCGCCGCCTCGAACATTACGCCGACCGAGCCACCGATCAGGCCGCCTGCGTGGAGGCACCGACCTCCCCCCCCGGAGAGTCCCTCGACCTCGACCACGCCTTCACCGACAGCCCTCCCTCCTCGATCCACTGAGGCTTCGCGTTGTCCGAGCGTCACACCAGCTTCTGAGTTCCGAGCGCCTCCGGCCCATGCCCGAGGCGCTTTCGCTTCTGAGCCCTCGCACACATCGGCGGCCTTTTCGGTTGCACAAAGTTCAAAGGTTCTTAAACTTCGCACGATTGTTTACGCGGACTTAAACCGCAACGCGAAGTGAACGCCATGCCTCAGACCGCCGCAAAGCCCCTCGCCAGCGACTTTCTCTCGCGCTTTGAGCGCCAGCTCCACCTGGCCTTCGAAGATCCTCGCCACCTCGGCAAACAGCCCGAGGTGCTGCTGGAGGCCTGCCGCCACGTCTCATTTGCCGGCGGCAAACGCATGCGCCCGCTGCTCGTCGATCATTTCGGCGCGGCGCTCGATCTCGATGACGACGCGCGCATCCGCCTGGCCATCACCGCCGAGCTCATTCACACCGCCAGCCTGTTGCACGACGACGTCGTCGACGAGGGAACCACTCGCCGCGGCAAACCCACGGCCAACGCACGCTGGAACAACTCGGTGGCCGTGCTCGGCGGCGATCTGATGCTCTGCATCGCGCTGGAGCAGCTCGAAGATTACCCCCGCGAGGTTACCTTTGAAGCGGTGACGCTCGTGGCCGAGATGACCCGCGCGGCGATGCGCGAGGTCGACGCTCGGCAGGACTCCACCTGGACGCTGCCGGAATGGGAAGCGATCGCCCACGGCAAGACCGGCGCGCTGCTCGCCTTCTGCGGCACGGCCTCGGCGCGGGTCGCCGGCCGCACCGAGCTCATCGAGCGCCTCGGCCAGTGTGGACATCACCTGGGGTTGGCCTTCCAGATCACCGACGACCTCATCGACGTGGTCGGCCACCCCGTCGACATCGGCAAAGATCGCCTGGCCGATCTGCGCAACAAAAACCCCTCCTTCCCAATCGCCCTGGCCCGCTCCTCCAATGAGGATTTCCGCCGCGCCCTTGACGAACTCTGGCAACGCGATGACTTATCAGAGGACGACGTGCAACGATTCGGCGCCTGGATCGTTGAGCTGGGATGCGCGGACAAGACCCTGGCCACCGTCGAGGAGCACCTCGACCAGGCCATGGACGCCTTAGGCCCCTTTGCCCACGGCCCGGGCGGCGAACATATCGCCGAGTGGGCCGCCCAGCTCCGCGCGCAGGCGCGCTGGAGTTTGGAGAGCCGATGAAAGGCTACAACTACCGCACTACCGACAACGATCCCACCACCACGCTGCCTCTGTGGGAAGCGCTGGTGACCGACGCCGTCGGCGACGTCATCGAATTCTGGGGCTTTAAACGCAATCACGGCCGGGTCTGGGCGCTCCTCTATTTGCGCCGCCAGCCGATGAGCTCCTCCGAGATCCAGGAGGCGCTCGACCTCTCCAAGGGCGCCGTCTCCATGATCACGCGCGACCTGGAGGTCTGGAGCGTGGTCAGCCGCGTGCGCCAGGCCACAAGCTCCGCATGGCATTTTGTGGCTGAGGTGGAGTTTATGCAGATGATCGGCCAGGTGCTCGAGCAGCGCGAGGGCCAGCTCATCTCACGCGTGGCCACCGACCTGAAAGACGCCGGACGCCTGGCCTCCGAGCAAGAAGATATGGATCCGGAGACGCTCGAGCGCATCGAGCGCATGCGCCGGCTGGCGGGCATGATGCAGCAGGCCCTGGAGATCTTCACCCGCACCGCCCAGCTCGATGTCAGCAAGACCCGCGATCTTCTCTAAAGATTCGCGCCACCTCGACCGCCACGCCCCTGGCCAGCCCGAAACGCTCGCCACGCGAACGCAGGGGTTTACACTCCTGCCACTTCAGCGCGGAGCAGCTCTTTAGCGCGGAGCACCTCGGGGTCTGCGCCGCCGCGCCCCGCCATGGCGCTGGCCTCACCGCGCCGTGCAAGGCTGGCGCCCGGCCCCGGCGATGCGCTATGACACCTCGGGAAGGAATGCACGCAGCACGCGCGTTGTAAGCCACTCCAGGCGCCTGGCGCCCCCGGGGCCGGCTGCCCCACGCCCTGTGACCCAACGTTTGCCCTCTGTGACGAGCACTCATGGCCACCGATCTGAACACCGACGCCCTCACCAACCCCCTCGACGACGAGCTCGCCGCGGTCGAAGAGTTAGCCCGGGCCCGCGACGCCATCGTCGAACAGGTGCGAAAGCGCATCTTTGGCCAGGACGAGCTCATCGAGCACCTGCTCATCGCGATCTTCGCCCGCGGCCACTGCCTATTGATGGGCGTCCCCGGCCTGGCCAAGACCTACCTCATCGCCACCCTCTCCCAGGTGCTCGATCTGGACTTTAACCGCATCCAGTTCACCCCCGACCTGATGCCCGCCGACATCACCGGCACCGACATCCTGGAAGAAGATCCGGCCACCGGAAAACGCGTCTTCAAGTTCATTGAGGGACCGGTCTTTACCAACCTCTTGCTCGCGGACGAGATCAACCGCACCCCGCCCAAGACTCAGGCCGCGCTTCTGCAGTCAATGGCCGAGTACCGCGTCTCGGCCGGCGGAACGACCTACGAGCTCGATCTTCCCTTTCTGGTCTTCGCCACCCAGAACCCCATCGAGCAGGAGGGCACCTACCCCCTGCCCGAGGCCCAGCTCGACCGCTTTATGTTTCATCTTCAGGTCGACTACCCCGATCTTGAAGACGAGCTGGCGATCGTCAAAAACACCACCACCAGCCACCGCCCCGAGATCGAGAAGATCCTGGACGCGGCCACCATCCTGCGCCTGCAGGAGCTGGTGCTTAAAGTGCCCGTCTCCGATGAGGTCGTCGCCCACGCGGTCAACCTCATCCGCAAGACGCGCCCGGCCGACCCGAGCGCGCCGGATATCGTCAAACGCTTTGTCAGCTTCGGCGCCGGCCCCCGCGCCGGACAGGCCATCATCCTGGCCGGCAAAGCCCGCGCCCTCCTCGACGGGCGGCTGACCGTCTCCACCGAAGACATCGATTATCTGGCCCCCTCGATCTTGCGCCACCGCCTGCTGACCAACTTCCAGGCCGAGGCCCAGGGGCTCGACCCGCAGGCCATCATCGAGCGCCTCATCGCCGGCTGAGCCTTCGGGCTCGTCGACGATGACGTCTCACTCCCTCTCGCCACGGCAACGTCTCTATGGCCGAAGCGCTGCGCCAGACCTACCTCGATCCGGCAGTCCTCGATCAACTCGGTGATATGCACGTACGCGCCCGCCAGCTGGCCCAGGGCGTCATCGCCGGACTGCACCGCTCGCCACAGCGCGGCGGCTCGGTGGAGTTTTCCGAATACACCGAATACTCCGCCGGCCAGGAGCTGCGCCGCGTCGACTGGAAGGTCTTTGGAAAAAGCGACAAATACTACGTCAAACAGTACGAAGACGAGACCAACCTCCAGACCTTTTTGCTCCTCGATGGCTCGGGCTCCATGGCGTTTAAGAGCGAGCTCGGGCCTGTGACCAAGCTCGATCACGCCCGCTACGTGGCCGCCACGCTGGCCTACCTGCTGATCCGTCAGGGCGACGCCGTCGGCGCGCTGGGCTTTGCGGACACCCCGGGCGCCTTCTTGCCCGCGGCCGCCCGCACCAAACACCTCGACGACATCTTTTACCTGCTCGACAACCTCCCGGCGCAGGGCCCCACCGCCCTCGACGACAGCCTGCGGCAGATCGCCGAGCGCGCCCGCCGCCGAAGCCTCATCCTGATCTTCAGCGACCTGCTCGACGCCACCGAACACACCGAGGATCTGCTGCGCGTACTCAAGAGCCGCAAGTTTGACGTGGTGATCTTCCAGGGTCTCGACCCCGCCGAGCGCACGTTGCCCTTTGAGGGCTTGAGCCTCTTTGAGGGCATGGAGGAAGACGGCGAATTGCTGGCCGATCCCGACGACCTGCGCGACCGCTACATCGAGGCGATGCGCGCCCACAACGCCCGCATTGAGGCGGTCTGCAACGGGGCCAACATCACTTACCTGAGCTACGACACCACACGCCCTGTTGAGCTGGTGTGCCAGGACTTTTTGAGGAGGCGCTGATGAACTTCGTACAGCCCCTCTTTCTGGCCGGCCTGCTGGCCGCGGCGCTGCCGATCCTGATTCACCTTTTTAACCGCCGCAAAGCCGTCACGCGCCCCTTCCCGGCGCTGCGTCTCTTGCAGGAATCCAACGAGCGCACCGCCCGCAGCGTCAAGGTCCGCCAGCGCGTGCTGCTCGCGCTGCGCGTGCTCGCCATCGCCGCGCTGGCCATCGCGCTGGCCAAGCCCTTTGTGCTCAGCCAGTCCGGGCTGACCGCCGAAGAGCGCATGCCCACCGCCGTGGCCATCGTCATCGAAGACGGCCTGGCCATGGACCACGGCGACTGGATGGAAGACGCCACCGCCCGCACCGAAGGTCTCATCGACGATCTTCGTCCCTGGGACCAGGTCGCGCTCCTGCGCTCCAGCGGCCCCGGCGACGGGGAGCGTCTCTCCGAAGATCACAGCGAGGTCGCCCGCCAGCTTCGCGAACTTCAGGCGTCGACCTCCCCCGGCGACCTCGGCGAGGCGATCACCCGGGCGTCCACCCTGCTGGCCTCCTCGCAGCTGCCCAACCGCCGCCTCATCGTCGTCGGGGCGCTGACCGAGGGCAGCTTCGAGACCGCTCCGGCCGACCTGGAGATCGCCCACCCCTTAGAGGTCATCTCGGTGCGCGAGAGCCCCGAGCGCCCCACCCCCAACCTTGCCATCACCGGCGTGAGCTACCAGCAGCAGGGCAGCACCCGCGAGAGCGCCTGGACGATCACCGCCACCCTGGCCAACTTCGGCGACGAGGACGTCGACGCCGTTCAGGCGCAGCTGAAGGTCGGCGAGTCGGTAGTGGGCGGCCAGCAAGTCTCGGTGCCGGCGGGCCAGGAGAGCACCGTGGAGTTTGTGCACCGCCTGGCCGATCCCACCCTCACCGCCGCGCAAGTTGAGCTGATCGACGCCGACCCGCTCGAAGGCGACAACACCTGGCACTTCTTCATTCGCCCCCGCGAGCAGGTGCGCGCGCTGCTCATCAACGGCAGCCCCAGCAACATCCCCTACGATGACGAGCTCTTCTTTTTGACCCGCGCGCTGCGTCCCGGCGTGGCCTCGGAGAGCGCGATCTCACCGACCACCGGCGCCCCGGACCGCCTGGAGCGCGACGACCTGAGCACCTTCGATGTGATCGTGCTCGCCAACGTCAGCCGCCTCTCCGCCGAGCAGGCCACCCGCCTCAAAGCCTTCGTGGAGCAAGGCGGCGGGCTGCTCATCGGCATGGGCGATCAGGTCGACCCCGAGGCCTACAACAACCAGCTCGGCGAGCTTCTCCCCCGCCCGCTTCGCGGGCTCAAGAGGCTCGCTGAGCGCGACGACCCGGATGCCCCGGTCAAGATCACGCGCCTGGGGCCCACGCGCCGCCAGCACCCGATCTTCCGGGTCTTTAACCTGCCCGGCGGCGGCGCCATGCAGTCGGTGCAGGTCTACAGCTACATGCTCCTGGACCCGGCCCCCAGCGGCCAGCAGACCACTCTGGCGCTCTCCTACCAGGACAACGCCCCGGCGCTGCTGGAGCGCCAGGTTGGCCAGGGGCGGGTGCTCCTCTGGACCACCACCCTGGACCGCGACTGGACCGACTTCCCGGTGCGCACCGCCTACCTCCCGGTGGTGCGCCGCGCGCTGAGCCACCTGGCGCGCCGCGCCGGGTCGTCCAACGACACCCAACGCATCGTCGGTGCCGACTTCGAGGTGGAGGTCGGCGATCTGGTCAACGAGCGCGCCATCGTCACCGGTCCCGACGCGAGCCGTCAGGTGGTCGAACCCATCGACGGCCTGGTCACGCTGAGCGCCGAGACTCCCGGCCCGCATCTCTTCTTCGCCGATGACGAATCCGAGAGCGGCCTGATCGCCGGGCTGAGCTTTGCCGCCAACCTCGACCGCCGCGCCTCTCGCCTCACCCCGCTCGCCCCGGGCGTGATCGAGGGCTGGCAGCGCGACGCGCAGGGGCGCCCCATCGCCGAGAGCGCCCCGGGCCAGCAGCGCCGCGTCAACCTGTGGAGCGGCCTGCTCTTCTTCGTGACGATGGCGCTCTTGCTGGAGTCGGTGCTCGGCGCGCGCCGCAGCGTTTTGGTGCAGGTCGGCCGTCGCCTGCTGCGCAGGCGACCCGCCGACGCGTAACCCCGGCGCTCCGCCTCAAATCGGCGAGGGAGCCCCTCCGGGCACCTCGGCATCCTCCATCGCCTGCAACAAGGCCCCTGCACGCTCCACAAGCTCCACCAGGGCCTCGGACTGCTCGCTGAGAGGCAAACCCGGGCTAAGGGCCTCAAAGGCCTCCTCGACCTCCACACGCATCCACGACAACCCCGGGTAGAAGCGCTCCTGGGTGCGCCGGAGCTCGGTGACGCCGCGGCTCCAGGCCGCCCAGATCAGCGTCGCCTCCTCCACGGGCAGGATCTCGTCGGGGCGTCGATCGTCGTCGGCAACCGCGTCCGTGTCGTCCTCATCGTCGCGCTCGTCCCCCTCATCATCCTCCCGATCGTCGTCATCCTGATCGTCGGAGTCTGCGTCATCGACGTCCGGGGGCTCATCCTCCTCGTCGCCGTCCTCCGCCTCGCTGCGGGTGACGACCCGGGCCGGGGTCCCCTGATCGGCCAGGGCCAACCGGAGTGCCTCCAGCGCCAGGACCAGCGCGGAGGTCGAAGCCCACGCATAACCTGCGGCGTTCGCGGCGACCTGCTCCGGCGTGGCGCCACCGAGCTGCGCCAGCGCCCCGGCCGGTGTCATCCCGGCCACAGCCCCCTCCCAATCGCCGGTGGTGTCCGCTCCCATCGCCTCCTCCCCGCCGGCGGCGGCCTCCGCGCCGAGCGTCGCCTCACTCCCCGTCGCCGCAACCTCCTCGCCGGCGATCGGCTCGACGGCCGCCTCATCGCCGTAGAGCAGCGCGTCGACCTCCGCCTCCAGCTCATCTTCAAGCTCGGCGGCCAGGGCCTCCTCCTCCAGCATCGCCTCCTCCTCGGCCAAGGCCTCCTCCTCGCTGAGCGCCTCCTCTTCGGTGAGGGCGATGCCCCGCTCACTGGCGAGCGCCTCCAGCGTCTCCAGATCGTCGACCTCTTCCTCCTCAATCAACGCCTGCAACGCCTCGCGGCGCGCCTCTTCGTCCTGCGTCAATGCGCCCGAATCGGAGTCGTCGGACGGTCCCGTAGCATCAGGCGCATCGCCCTCGTCGTCCTCCTCCGGGTCGGTCTCATTGAGGCGAGCGCGCGTCTCGGGCTCAACCTGATCGTCGATCTGGGAGCGCTCCACGGCCCGGGTCAGCTCGGCGATGCGCTCCGGATCGGGCTCGGTCGAGAGCACCGAGCTCTCTGGAGCCCCGTCGGAGGCTCCATCATCGCCGCGGGCCGGCTCCATTGTCGGCTCTCCCCGCTCGCGGGGGGAGTCGCGCGCCGACTCCGGGTCGGTGGCCGCCGGCGGCACCTCGGCCCCTGGAGCGTCCTCCTCGCCGGGCATCGCCTGCGGACCGGAGCCATGGGGCGGCTCCTCGCGATCCCCCCAGGTCATCGCCACCCACACCAGCAAAAACGTCAGCACTGCGGCCGCGCCCCAGCGTATCCAGCGCTGGGTCTGAGGCGTTCGTCGTCGACGTACCATCGCGTACCTCCCGGCTCTGCCGCGTTGCCCTGAAGATCCTTCCATCCCGTTAAAGGTACGCACGGGCGCGCCCCACCGAGCGCTTGCCGGGAAACGTGGTGTGCCTACCATCCCCTCTCGCATGACCGGTAACGCGCCGCGAAACGAGCTTTGACCGGGTCCCAGAGCTCACACAGGCTCGCGGCGAGTCGCATCCTTGAGTTTTCCGCCATCGATGGGGGCGCGCACGAGGTCTGTGGCAGTCGCGCCGGAGCTCCGCTGGAGCTTCGCCGCTACGCCTCATCTACTGTCCTGATTATTTCCTGCCAGGAGCCTCTATGCCGCGTCGCCTCCCCCCTCGGTCGTCGTCCCCCTTCCCACTTCATCGTCTGCTGACCCCGCTCTTCTGCGCGCTCCTGATCTTCGGCGGCGCCTGCACCTGCGACGATGACGACCCGGACGACAACCCCAACCTCGACGCTGGCGATGTGGGTGATGTCGACGACGCCGGCGACACCGAAGACGTTGAGCCCCCGGATGTGGCCGATGACGCCGACGCCGACGAGGATGACGCTGACGACGCCGACGAGGACACCGGTGACGTTGGCGACGAGGTCGTCCCCATCCCCGCGGGCCAGGCGCGCATCCAGGTCATTCACGCCGCCGCCGACCCCGACGCCGCCACCGTCGATGTGTACCTCAATGAGACTCTGCTCCTCGACGACTTCGCGTTCCGCACCACCACGCCCTTCGTGGATGTGGACGCCGGCGACGATCTGGAGATCGCCATCGCCCCGGGGGATTCGGCGAGCGTCGATGACGCGCTGACCACCTTCAGCGCGGTGTCACTTCCGGCGGAGGAGCGCACAATCATCGTGGTGGCCGGCGTGCTCGATCCCGACGGGTTTGACCCCAACCCCGACGAGGCCGACACCACGCTGAGCCTTTACACCTTCGCCGACGCCCGCGAGCGCTCCAACGACAGCAATTTCGATCAGCTCGCCATCTTCCACGCCTCCACCGACCAGCCCGCCGTGGCCCTGGCCCTCCCCGACGGCACCGAGATTCTCTCACAGCTGGCCTACGGTGAGTTTGCCGAAAACTACCTCTCGGTTCCCCCCGGGGTGCTGGCGTTTGATCTTCTCCAGGCCTCCGATGGCGCTCGCCAGGGCTCTTTTCAAACCCCGGAGCTGACCGGCGGAGATGCCTTTGTGGTCGTGGCCACCGGCTTTAGCGACACCGCCCAGAACCCCGACGCCACGTTCGAGCTCACGCTCTTCCCCTCGCGCTACGGCGGCGATCGTAGCGAGGGCGTCGCGTTGGAGGACGCTGCGCGCCTGCAGCTGATCCACAACGCGCCGGATCCCGACGCCGCCTCCGTGGACCTGTACCTGGACAGCGAGCTGACCTACCCGGCGGTGGCCTTCCGCGAGGCGACCTCCTTTCGCACCGTCGCCGCCGGCCAGGACTTCGAGCTGCTCGTCACAGCCGCGGGTGACGCCAACACCGAGGTGCTCACCAGCACCCTCAACCTGGGCAACGGCCAGAGCGCGGTGGCGGTGATCGGCGGCGTCCTCGACCCGGGCGACTTCACCGCCAACCCGGACGGCGAAGACATCGCGCTGCGCATCTTCCTCAACTCCGACGCCCTCGAAGAGGCGCGCAGCGCCGACACCGTCGATCTTCTGGTCTTCCACGGCGTGCCCGACGCCCCGACCGTCGCGCTGGTCACCGACGCCGGGGAGTCAGCGCAGGTCTTGAGCCCGACGCTGACCTACGGGGATTTTGACGGCTACCTCAGCGTCGCACCGGAAGATATCGTGGCGCAGATCACGCCCGCATCCGACACGACCACCGCGTTGGCCGGCTTCGCGCTTCCCCTCTCGCTGCTCGAAGGCGAAGCGCTCACCGTGGTGGCCAGCGGTCTGCTCAACACCACGGATGCGGCGCGCAGCCTGGCGCTGCTCATCGTCAGCGCCGACGGCAACCTCACCGTCGTCTCGCCAGAAGAGTAAGGAGGTTGGCCCTGCGTGCGCTGGCGGGCGGCCCCTGCTCCTGCCCGCGCGCTTTTTGCGGGCCCAGAAACAAGCGCCCCGGGACGCTTTGCGTCCCGGGGCTGTCGTCTTCACAACCTCATTGCCACGCCTCAATGGGTCAGCGGCATCCACCCGGTCTCTGTGGGGATCTGGCTGACCTCCCAGTCTTCAAAGGACATCTCGCCAGCGCTCTCTTCCTCGACCTGCGACGCGAGCACCTCCGCACAACTTCGGTCGTCCTCACCGGCGGTCTCATCATCGGCGCAGACCGCCAGTTGCACCCCGCCCAGGTTGCTGCGGTTCACCTCGTCGAGCGCGGCGTGGTACTCCGGCCAGGTCAGCTGCTCCAGAAAACGCATGTTCACCAGCACGCGTCGCATCTTGTCCTGACGGCTGGAAGGAAGATAACCGGCCTTGATCAACGCCCCAAAACGCGAGGGCGCCGGCAAGATCGCGCCGAGCATCGCGCTCTGCGAGACGTTCAGCTCGTCCGGGTTGCGATCAAAATAGAAACGCGACGCCTGATAGAGCCCATGTACGCCGGGGCCCCAGTCCACCACGTTGATGTAGAGCTCCAGGATCTGCTCTTTGCTCAACTCGCTCTCCATGCGCCAGGTCAAAAACGCCTCCTGAAGCTTGCGCGAGATGGTGCGATCCCGGGTCAAAAAGAGGTTCTTAGCCAGCTGCTGCGTGATGGTGCTGCCGCCCCGCTCCAACGCCCCCTCGCGCAGGTTATGCACCATCGCCATGCGTAGCCCCACCCAGTCGAGCCCGGCGTGCTGCAAGAAGGTCGCGTCTTCGGCCGAGAGCAGCGCCGAGGGCACGTGCGCGGGCAGGCGCGCGATGCGCACCCATTCTTGAGGATCAATGTCGCGAGCCGGGTGAGCCTCGGAGTCAAAAAAGCCGCCGCCACCGGCCTCTTCTGGCACATCGACACCGGCCGCACGCATCGCGTCCCAGCGCAGCGAGTCTTCGACCTGCACATCGCCCGTAAAGCTCACATCGAGCACCAGGCTGTCGGGAAAGGCGCTATGCCCGGAGGTACCAAGCTCTACCCCAAATCGCCCCTGCATCTGCGTGTTGGCCAGCACTCCACTCATCGCTTCGGGCAGCTCCGAGAGCACCTGGCTGGCGTCCAGATCCTCGCCGGCCAGCGACCACCCAAACGAGAACCCCTTACCCGCGTCAATCACATGCCCGGACCAGCGCACCTCGTCGAGCGCGCCCAACTTCAGGCGCCCCTCCCCTACACTCAGCGCGCGCGCGCCGGCGTCAAAGGTCGCGCCCAGGCCGACCTCCACCGCTTCAAACTTCAGCGTCTCTTCGGCCAGAAAGGGCGCACTGACATGAAACTCCTCCAACACCAGGTCCCCGTTGAGATCGGCGATGCGCTGGGCCAGGTCCACCTCCCCATGCAACGTCCCCTCCAACAACGCCCGCTCCACACGCGACGATCCGGGCACCGGCCAGGGCGTGGTGCCATCCCAGGCAAAGTCGTGGAACCAGGCGTTGATGCCGACCATCGCGCTGGGCAAGTGCCACTGCGCCTCCACGTTGAGGTGGCCTCCCTCATCGTCGAGCACCTCGGCCACAAGGCCCAAACCGGGCACATCGGCACGGTAGCTCAGCTCCACGTCGCGCAACCCGTAGATCTTCTGCTCGCCGCGCACCCGCGCGCCCTCCGAGCTCCAGATCACCGTCGGCCCGCGACGCTCCAGCGTTGACGCATCGGCTTCCAGCACCACGTCGGCCCCCTCAACAGGCCGAACACGCATCTTCGAGAGCGTCACGCGCTCGGGCATCTTCCCGCGCCTGAGCCTGGCGAGCGCCTCCCCCAGATCGAGCGACACCGACGCCACATCGAGCTCCCCGGCGGGCGCCTTAAGGAGCGCGGCCACATCCATCGTCTCGGTGTGCACGACAAGCGCTTCCCCATCGACCGCCGCCTCAAAGGGCTGTGCATCCACCTGGCCGCGGGCGCGCAGCGACGCCAGCGTGCGCCCGGCCACATCAACGCGCGCCTCACCAGCCCCCAGGTTTACAGGCCATAACGCGCCCTGAAGCTCAACCGGTCCGCCCTCCCAGCTCACCTGCACCATCGACGCCAGAACACGCTCGGGTCCTCTCGGCGTGCCGGCAGGCGATGACGACTCGGACGGCTCGTGCGTCGAAGCCCTGTCGTCCCCAGGGGCGACGTCCCCGCCATCTTCGACGCGCGGCGCCACCGGCGCGTCGCCTCCCCACACCTCAAAGGTGCCCAGCCTCACCTCCCCCAACTTCGGCGCGCGAGCGCGCAGGCTCTCGGACCAGTCCAAATGAAGATCGACCTCGTCGAGCAGCACCTCCACCCGCTTCGCGCCCTGCGTCTTCGCCAGGCTCACCTCATAGGCGCGCACGCCCGCCCAGCCGGCCGGCCCCATCGCGCCGATGCGCAGCTCCACGCCCTGCTGATCTGCCAGCTGCGCCACGCGCGGCACCACCACCCGCTTGAGCACCATCGGGCTGCGCAGCACCTCCGCGCCCACCCAGAGGCCACCGCACACCACCGCACACGTCAGCAGCGCCATCCCTGCCGAATGACCGCTGCGCCTTGCCTCCCCCGGCCCATCTTTCAAGGTCTTTGTCACGCTATGTTCGCTCTCCGACGCCCCGTTCATGGCCCGTTTATAGAGCATAGACAGGCCTGGCGTCCAAAAAATTGCCGGAACACCTCGTCGGCTAAGACCGCGAAACATCTGAGCTTAAAGCTTGAAATCCCGCCGCGAACCCGCCATACTTACAAAACGTCACGTTCAGACAGGGAGGGATCCCGGCGCCTTCGCCACCGATCGACTCGTTGCCTGTCGCGACTGGCCGGCCTTGCAGTAGGGGAGCGCTTTGCCCGCGCTCCTTTCGCCAAAACACACTGGGATTGGGTTTGAGAGAGCCACTCTCGCTCCGTGCACCTCTCTGCCCGCAGTACCGAGGTAACACGCATGGCCGACAAACGACTTAAAGCCGAAGCCACCTACTCTGGCGTCAGCGACAAAGACATGGACACCTTTCGTGATGATGTGCTCAACGAGATGAGTACCAACAACGTCGGTGGCTATATGATCGCTGCTGAAGGAGCCTCCTGGATCGAGCTTGAAGGCGATGAGTTCGACGTCGACGACGTCTGCAACTACATCGACAACTACGGCATCTTCGCGACCTTCAATGTCGAGAGCGTCGTGACCATCACGTCGCGCAAGCTCACCAACGCGTACCTCTATTTCAAGAACCTCACGCCGGTGACCTCGCTGCCCTGATCTGGCAGGCCCACGCGCTCAGGGGGCTGTGAGAAGGTGCGGCATCGCCTCTCGCAGCTCTTTGAGCCGCGCCCATCGCCCCCATTGCTCTCCGCCATCTTCGGCGAGCGCGGTCGCGGTTTCGATGAGCAGGCGCGCGTCACCGTCCCCATAAAATTGGGTATCCCGAATCAAGCGCAACGCCTCCTCGGCGAGCTGCTGCACGCGTCCCCGATCCCGTTCGTTAAGCGCGTTCACCAGACAGCCCAACACCGCATAGAGCAAGAGCTGCGGGCGCCGCTGCCGTCTCAGGCTCACCGCCGCACGTTCAAAATACGAACGCGATCCTTCGATGTTGTCTTCGACGATCAACATCAGACCCAGGTTCATCATCGCCACCGTGCCGTTCTGCACGTTAACGCGGCTGCAATAATGCACCGAGCGCTCCAGCGCAGCGCGCGCCCCCTCCAGATCCCCCTGCAACCTCAAGACCTCGGCGCGAAGGTTATACGTCTCCGAGAGCCCCATGCTCTGGTCGGCCAACTCGCAGATCGCGATCAGCTCATCGACTTCCGCAAGGCTCGGCACATCTCCCCGACGAACGCACAAAATCAGCGTTTCATAACGGGCGTTGGCCACCATCACCATATCCCCGGAGGCGTCCGCCTGGACCGCCGCTTCCTCCAGCAAGATGGAGACCTCCGCCCACTCCGAGCGGCGCGCCAGCGAGCGCGCCAGCGCCGTGGCGCATGTCACATACGCACGCGGAAACTCCCGCGAACCGTACTCGCGAAAATGCGCCAACGCCTGTCGTAAGAGTCTCTCCCCCTGTTCAGGCTGCCCACCCATAACAGAGCAAGCTCCTGCCATGGCCCGCGCCTGCGCCACCAACGCCGCGTCGCCCAGCGCCAGCGCCAGCGCCTCGGCGCGCTCCGCCCACTCCAACGCAAGCGCGATATAATAGAGCGAGTTGTAGGCCCAGGCGCGCGCCACGGCCAACTCCACGCGCAGCCGAGCGATCGCCTCGCTATCCCGGGCATCCATGCGCTCCAGAGCCTGCCAGGCCTGGTCGAGCAGGTACGCGTTGACATGCTGCTCCCCTCGAACTCGCCGAAGTTCGCTGGCCTCCATATAGCGCCGCACCGCCTCTTCGGGCTCACCACCTTCTTTGAGCATCGCTGCGGAACGCTCCAGCGCCCCCTCCTCGCCGCGCTCAACCGCCGGTTCCAGAACCTGCGCGCACAGGGCGTGCGCCTTCTGCCAGCCTCCCGAGCCGCGCAGGTGCGTGAGCAACGCCTCCTTCAGGAGGTTTTGCGCAAACGCCAGCTTATCGCCCCCGACCTCCACCAGATGGCGTCGCACCAGAAGATGCTCCACCACATCCATCGACCACGGGATCCCGGCGAGCTCACAGGCGGTTCTCCAGTCCTTCAGCTCAAAACGCGCGCCCAGCACGGCCGCCAGCTGCAGAGCAAAGAGCCGGTCTTCGCCATACACATCTGCAAGCGCCAACGCCGGCGCCAGCCATAAGAGCTCGTCATCCTGAAGTTCACTGACCCCGGTGTCCCGCTCCAGCCTAAACCCGTCGAGCGTCGGGTGCAGGAGCTCGCGCTCAATCCAGCGCGCCACCAGCGTGGTGGCCACCAGCGGGTTGCCGGCGCAGCGCTCCGCCACCTCCCGGGCGAGCCCGGGCTCCAGAAAGAGCAGCTCCTCGACAAAATGTTGGGTCTCGGCCGGGCTGAGCGCCTCAACAGGCAGCTCCAAAAACGCCCCGCCCTCGCGCAGCTCGCCCATCGCGTGGGCGTGCGTCTCACTGAGCGCCATCGCATCGTCGCGCGCGCTCATCACCACGAGGATCGGCACCGGCTCTTGAAGCTGATGCAGCAGCAGACTTACCCACCCCAGCGCCTCGACGCCGTGATGCACATCCTGCAGCCGGATGATCAACGGCCCTGCCATGGCCAGACGCATCAAGAAGTCAGCCAGGGTGCGCTGGCGCTGAGCCTGGCCGCTCATGCGCACCCCGCCCTCATCGCCAGGCTGGGAAGGCAAGAGCAGCTCGGTCATCGCACGCCAGAGGTAGGGGTCCTCACCGCCTCCCGCGCGCACGATACCCTCCAGACGCGCCATCACCTCGTTGCGCTTCAGGCCCTCCAGGCTCAGGTGGTGCATCAGCGCCTCACCCATCGCATCGCTGGCTTCGCCATCGGCTCGGTAGCGCACACGGAGCGCCCGTGCCGAGCCCACCTCCTGCGCACGCTCCACCAGCCATTCGGCCAGATGATCTTTTCCGACGCCGGGTGCTCCGGTGAGCATCACCGCCGCCGGCTCCCGCTCCCCGATCACCTCGCGCAAGGTCGACCAGAGCTGCTCGCGCTCCTCCAGTCGTCCCACCGTGGGCAAACGTCGCAACCCAAAGAGCCCCAGGCCGGCACCGGCCACCCGAACGCTGGAGGCGCGACGGGGCCGCTCCCAGTTGGCAGGAAGTGGCGAGTAACGCTCGGCCACATCGCCTTCGGTTCGCACCGGCTCGAAGTTCAAGAGGGGCATGAGCGCATGAAAAGGCGACATCTGGCCCGAGCCCGGACCGCGCACCTCCGCCCTCGGCATGTCATGGGTCGACCCGACGTTGGCCTGCAACAGGGTCCGCCACTGGCGCGCGCTCACCGCGGAGGGCGCGCGCGCTACCGCCCGCCGCAGCTCCCGGGCGGCCACCGCCGCCGACGCCCAGCGTTGCTTCGGATCTTTGGCGAGCAGGCGCGACAGCCACCCTTCCACCCCCTCGGGAACCTCACTGCGCGGCCGCAACGCCGGCACGGGCTTGTCGAGATGAGCACGGGCGATCTGCATGACGTTGTCGCCGCCAAAGGGCACCTGGCCACAGACCATCTCAAAGATCACACACCCCAGCGCGTACAGATCGGTGGCCGGGCCGTAGTCGCGCCAGCGCCCCAACAACTGCTCCGGCGCCATATACTGCGGCGTGCCAGCCACCTTCTTGCTCTGCACAGCCCCCTCGTCGGGCTGAAGCGCGTACGCCAGCCCGAAGTCGGTCAGCAGCACCCCCGGCCAGCCCTCTTCGCCGCGATCCAGGAGCACGTTCTGAGGTTTGATATCGCGGTGAACCACACCGCGGGCGTGGCTGTGAGCAAGCGCGTCGAGGATGGCGTAAACCACCAGCTCGATCACCGCCCATGGGAGGGCCTCGTCCATCAAGCCCGCCAGCGTGCCGGCGCGCGCGTACTCCATGACCAGATACGGGCTCCCCGGACGGAACGCGCGCGGCGCCAACGCCTCATCGCTCTCGCCAATCACCCCGTAATCAAAAAGTCGTACAATCCCCGGATGATCCAGCCCCGCCACGCTGCGCACCTCGTGCCCGAACGCGCGCTGGTAACGCTGCTCTCCGGCCTGCTCCCCCGAGATCACTTTGACGGCGACCTCCATCCCCTGCTCGGGATGATGCCCCCGGTAGACTTCGCCCATCGCCCCCTGGCCGATCTGCTCGAAGATCTGAAACTTCCCCAGGCGCACCCCCGAAGGGGTGATAGGCTGGCTCCCCGAAGATGGCTCCTCGGATGTGGTCATGCAGGCGGTGTGGTCCGAAACAGGTCTTCCAAACGTCAGGATTGCGATAGCGCTACCCTAACGTCGAAGCGCCCAGATCCCAAGCTTCAATTGCCATCCCTCGCCAGGCGAAGGCATTGACGAGCGCATCATTACTCGGCCTGGCCGCGTTTCTCCATGCGCTGCTGCAGCCGAATCATGAGGTATTCCGAGAGGTAAGCCGGGTCTTCAAAGAGCCGACACGCCACGATCTCCACCCAGAGTGTGGAGCCCTTCGAGGGATCGATGCGCGTGGGGAAGCTGCGCCGTGGCCAGATCACATTATGCGACTCGACCTGATAGAACTCAGTCGAGGCGTCGAGCAGCTTCTGAAAGCTCAGCCCCTGATCCTGACCACGGTAAAGATCGGTCACATCGGCCACCGCAAGGCACGCCTCATCGGAGATGTTCAAGATCGCCGCCGAGTCGTCGATCGTCACCTGGTAGCTCTTCCACAGGCTCTTGTCAGCGTTGAGAATATCGACCTTCGAGGTCCCCCCGATCAGCTCCACGATCTGGGCGTTCTGCGCCAGGACCGGCTCGGGCTCGCGCCCTTCCACCTGCACAAAACGCTCCTCATCGCTCAAGTTGAGCACATAGAGCTCGCCGGAGCCGTAGAGGATCGAGCGGTAGCCCAGAAAGCCCACCCCGGCCATCTGCGTGACCGCGCCCAATATGGCCACAACCACCAGCAACGCCGCCACGCCCAGCGCGACGCGCTTGCCGGTGGACATCCCCGCATCGACCTCAAACCCCTCGAACGACTCGGGCTCTGTGCCCATCATCTGCCTCACGCGCTTTGCTCGGCCCCCGGCGCGCTCATCGCGTCGGCCAACCGCTCCCGGGCAGCCATATCACAGCCCTCGCTTAACGCGGAAGACAGCGCTCGGAGCGATCGCTTCCCAGATAATGATCGTGACGCTTCATCCGACCGCTGAGCACCGAACCGGCGGCCATCAGCACAAACACCGGCTTGGAGAGCAAAAAGAGCAACACCACGTCCGTCGCCGACATCTGCGAGAGACGGATGAAGATCTGCAAAAAGCTCGTGGTCAACACGAAGTTCTCGATCAACTCAAGCATAGCTGGACCCCGGGGGCTGGCCATCGGCAACGCGTTTAACAGGCACCTATTGAACCTGATCACCGGCGGCGACTCGTCCTGTGCTTCGTTATAAATCCTCCCAGATTGCGTCGGTGAGCGCAAAACTCGCCGCTGACTCCCCCTGCCCCTGACGTCCCCTAGCCCCGAGTAGTCAACGCGTCGGGATGACGCTGATACCACCAGCGCTTGACCGCCGGCGCCGACCACACCACCGGCGCCGGCGGCAGGCTGTTGAGGAAGTAGCGCCCGTAACTCTTATGGGCCACGCGCGAATCGAGGATCGCCACCACCCCCACATCGCTCTTCGAGCGAATCAGGCGGCCAAACCCCTGCTTGAGCGTGATCGCCGCCGAGGGCAATGAGATCTGCGCAAAGCTGTTGCCCCCGCGCTCATCCACCAGGTTGAGGCGAGCGCGCGTGAGCGGATCGGAGGGGTTGGCAAAGGGCAGCTTGTCGATGATCACCATGCTCAGCGCCTCGCCCTCCACATCCACCCCCTCCCAGAAGGAGCTCGTGGCGAAGAGCACCGCGTTGGGCGTTGCCCGGAACTTCTCCAGGATCTCGCGCTTGCTGGCCTGCCCCTGCAAGAGCACCGGGAAGTCGATCGTATCGACCAGCAGATCGTAGACCGCGTTCATGTTCATGTAGCTCGTAAAGAGCACAAAGGCGCGCCCCTCGGTGATCTTGAGCAGGTAGTCGACGATCAGCGCTACGTTATCGCAGAACTTCGGATCGTTGGGGGCCGGGAGTTTGTTGGGCACATAGAGCACGCACTGGTTCTCGTAGTCGAAGACCGGCTCCAGGATCAGCTCCTCGACCTTGACCGGCTTGACCGAGGGCCCCTCCTCGCGCTCAAAGCCCAGCATGCCCATGCGACGCTTAAAAAACTCGAAGTTGCCGCCGGTGGCCAGGGTCGCCGAGGTGAAGACCAGGGCGTCGTGGGTGTCGAGCAGCTTGCGCCGCATCAGGCCGGCCAGGTCGATAGGCGCGGCCTGCAAAAAGACCCCGCGATCGCGCCGCTCCACGATATACGCGTAGCGGGCGTTATCGCAGTTCATCACCTGCTTGAGCTCAAAGCTCAGCTCGCTGGCCCGCTGCGCCAGGCGCTGCCCCGACTCTCCCAGCGCGCTCACCGCGCGCACCGCCCCGCCCAGATCATCGAGCGAGTCGTACACCTCAGCCAACGCCTCATCGATGGCGGGGCGCTCGGGGATGCCGTCGAGCACGTCGAGCCCGTGGCGCCCCTCTCGCAACACGCCCAGAAGGCGATCGAAGAGTTGGCCGGCGACCTTGACCATGTATTTGGTCGCCTCCAGCACGTCGGCCGAGGCCTCCACGCTGACCTCGTCGCTCTCCATGGCCCGCTCCACATCGCCGGCCAGCTCCCAGAAACGGAAGTTGGAGACCTGCAGTCCGAAGTACTCCGTGGCGACGTTCTCCAGGTGGTGGGCCTCATCGAAGACCACCGCGTCGTAGGAGGGCAAGATCTCGGCAAAGCCCGTCTGGCGCAGCGCCAGGTCGGCAAAGAAGAGGTGGTGGTTGACCACGATGACGTCGGCTTCCTGCGCATCCTCGCGCACCCGGTTGACGAAGCACTCATCGTAGAAGGGGCATTTGGTGCCCAGGCAGGCCTCCGAGCCCACCGAGAGCTCTTGCCAGGTGGGGTAGTTGTCGGGGAACCCCTCGATCTCGGCGCGGTCGCCGGTGCGGGTCTTGCCCGCCCAGCTGCGGATCACCGGCCACATGCGCACATCTTCGGCCGAGCGAAAGGCGGGCTTGCGCTCCATCTCCTCAAAACGATGTTTGCACAGGTAGTTACGCCGCCCCTTGAGCAGCACCGCCTTAAAGGATCGCGGCAGATGTTCTTGCAGAAAGGGGATGTCCTTAAAAAAGAGCTGCTCCTGCAGCGCCTTGGTGCCGGTGCTCACCACCACCCGGCGCTTTGAGAGCAGCGCCGGAATCAGGTACGCCAGCGTCTTGCCGGTGCCAGTGGCCGCCTCCACGATCGCCGCGTGGCGGCCCTCCAGCGCGTCGGCCACCATCCGGGCCATCTGCACCTGCTGGGGGCGAAACTCATAGCGCTCAAGTTTCTGATCGAGCAGCCCCCCGGGCTCCAGAAATCGCTCCACCGCGCTGCTCATTGAATCACCTCACCCAGGGTCTCGATCAGTCGACGCCAGTCGTTGGCGCTGACGTTGGCAGGCACATCCACCTCCTGCTCGCTCAGGTCGGCCAGCCTTCCGGCGTAGGCCACGGGCACATCGTCGGCGTGAAGACCGCTGGCGCAGACCCAGATCGCGTCGCGCTTCTTTCCGGAGCGCGGCCGCAGCCCCGCACAGATCGTCTCGCCATGCACTCGAAACACAAGCTCTCGTCCGGGACGATCCACGAGCACGCGCCGCAGCATCGTCTGCTCGGTGTGCAGCTCCAGGCGACGCCCGTCAAAGACCACGCTCCCCGGCTCTCGGACCGGGCGCGTGCGATCGGCCGCCCGCGCCCTTAACCCGTTATGAACGCTGCGTTTTTTCAACTCACGAACCGGCGCCGCGATCGCCAGCGCGGCGGCCAGCGCCCCCAGAACGATCGGACCGACGGAGCCGCCGAAGATCATCGCCAGCACACCCAGCACCGCCAACCCCACCTTGACCTGGCGGGCCCGCTGACGTCCGGCGCGGCTGTCGCGGTAGGAGGGCATGTAGCCCCAGAGGTAGTCGAGCGCGCGCCAGAATCTGCGGCTGCGAGGCGCATAGGCCTCCTCGCGCTCCAGCTCAGCATCCAGCCTCAATGTCATTGCGCCAGTCTCAGTCATTGGCCTCGGGCACGCTCATGTAGAGGGCGCGAAGCGGGTCGGCCTCGTCACCGTAGATGTAGGCCGGCCCCAGCCCGATGGCCGCCCCGCCGAGCGCGTCGCCCAGCGACTCAAAGTCGCCGCCGCTGCGTCCGCGGCCGCGCCAGCCGCTCATCTCGGCGGCCTGCTGCTGCTCCCACTGCGCCTGGAGCATCAGCAGCGCGTCGAGCTGCTCGGGGAGGCGATCGGAAAAGGCGTAGAGCACATGCCCGGTGACGGTGGCGTCGTGAGTGGCGCGGTGCGCCTCCTCAAGCGGGATGCCCAGAAGTTTGCAGATCGCGCCGAGGTTCTTGCGCGGATGATTTTTGAAAAACTGGCGCGCAAAGATCAGCGGGTCGAGCGTCGGCGACTCATCCGGCCAGCTCAGCCCGCAGCGCTCCAGCTCCTGGCGAATAAAGCTGCGGTCGAAGGCCAGGTTGTACGCCACAATGCCCACCCCCTGAAGACGCTCATGCACCTCGGAGGCGATCTCCTCAAAGCGGGGCGCGTCTTTGACGTCCTCGTCTTTGATGCCAGTGATGCGCGTGGACTCCTCGGGGATCGGGCAGCCCGGGTTGACGAGCTTGCCGTAGGTCTCCACGACCTCCCCGCCCTCAAAACGAATGATGCCCACCTCGGTGACGCGATCGGTCTGCGGATCGAGGCCGGTCGTCTCCACGTCGATCACCGAAAGGGTGAGATCTTTCCAAAGCTCGGGCCAGTTCGACATCGGGAGGTCTCCGGGGGGGAGGTAAATCAACCATCGGGGCGGCGCGCCACCATCGTGCGCACCGCAGATCGTAGCGGGCTTATGCGCCGGCGGCGCGTTTTGCCATCAGCTCGCGGGCGCCGGCCAGCAGCGTATCTTCATCGACGTGGCGGCGATCCTCAATCACAAGGCGTCCGGCCACCACGGTGTGGCGCACCGCGCTGGCACTCATACTCAAAACGATGTGGTCCAACAAGCTCCCGGACGAGGCGCCCCACAGCGTGGGATCCTGAAGATCAAGGGCGACGAAGTCGGCCGGCTGCCCCGGCTCAATGCGCCCGCTGACGCGTTGACCCAGCGCGCGCGCGCCCCCCACCGTGCCCATCTCCCAGAGCACCGCGGCGCTCTCGGTGCGGCCTTGCGGGTCGCAGGCCGGGAGCACGTTTCGGGCCTGTGCGCGCAGCCTCTCGTGGTACTCCACGAGGCGCATCTCCTCAAAGGGGTCGATGACCGTGTGGCTGTCGCTTCCCAGCGCGATCGGCACGCCGGCTTTGACGAGCTCGCGCGCCGGCAAAAACCCGTCGCCCAGGTTGCGTTCGGTGGTGGGGCAGGCGCAGATCGTGGGCCGCGTCTCGGCAACGATCCCAAGCTCCCGCTCGCTCATATGGGTGCCATGCACGAGCGTCCAACGCGGGTTGAGGCCCGCCCACGCGTGCAACGCCTCGACCGGCCCCATGCCGTAGGCGCGCTGGGAAGCGGCGATCTCGGCGGGCTGCTCGCAGACGTGGGTGTGAATGACCATCTGGCGCGCCTCACAGAACGCGGAGATCGCCTCCACCCAGCTCCGATCGACCGCCCGAATGCTATGCGGCGCCGAGCCCAGGCTGACCCCCGGCGTCGTACCCCAGCGATCCTCGAGCGCAGCGAGCCTCCCCAGGTACGTCTCGACATCGGGCTCGATAAAACGCCGCTGGCGCGGCTGCGCGCCCTGGCCGATGTCACCCGTGTGGTACGCCACACGCAACAGCGTGATGCGAATCCCCACCGCCTGTGCGGCCGCAATCACCCGATGCGCAAGCTCGTTGGGATCGTCGTAAGGTGCGCCGTCAGGGCGGTGATGCACATAATGAAACTCGCCAACGTGGGTGATGCCCGCCCGCGCCATCTCCCAGAAGGCCAGACGCGCGGCCGCCTCGACCTCCTCGGCAGATAAGCTCAGCGCCACCCCGTACATCGCCTCGCGCCAGGTCCAGAAGTCGTCGTCGGCCCGGGCCGGGTCACGACGCTCGGCCAGCCCGCGCATCACCCGCTGAAACGCGTGGCTGTGCGCGTTGACCTGCCCCGGCACAAGCGCCACCTCCCCCAGATCCACGGTGCGGTAGCGCGTCGGGCGCTCCGGCATCGCCCCCACGGCCACGACCTCCCCGGCCCTGACCCACACCGAGCTGTGCTCGGTCCCCCCCTGAGCCCCCCACACTCGCCGCGCTCTGTACTCGATGAGCTCGTCGTTTGTTCGCTTATCGCTCTCCACCACCATCGTTCCCTCAAAGTTGATGCCGCACTCGCCAGGCGCCCGCAGGCCAGAAGTTCGCTCCCACCCTGCTTAACACGCCCCCCGCTCCCCCGCGCAACATCGCAGATGCGACGGGTTGCGCGGGGGCCAGACACAAAAGACGCGGCCGCTTCATACGACCGCGTCTTTTGCGACGTCACGACCTGTGGGGTCAGGTTAGAACATCTTTAAGCCTGGCCCCTCACAACGCCCCAGAACCTCCGGGGCGTCGGCAGGTTTGAATCAATGCACCGAGGCCTGCGCTCCCGGCGAGCTGGCAACCTCAAAGGTGAGCTCGCCATCCTCCACACCGACCGCGATCGTCTCCCCGGGGGCGAAACGCCCGGCCAGAAGCTCTTTGGCCAGCTGATTCTGCACATCCTTCTGCACCACCCGCTTAAGTGGACGCGCCCCGTAGACCGGATCAAAGCCCCGGTCGGCCAGCAAGGTCATCGCCTCAGAGCTCACGTGCAACCCGAAGCCGCGATCTTCGAGCAGCCTGCGCAGACGGCCCAGCTGGATGTTGACGATGTGATCCATCTCTTTGCGAGTCAGCGACTGGAAGAGAATGATGTCGTCCACCCGGTTGAGGAACTCCGGCTTAAACATCTCGCGCATCTCCTCCATCACCAGCGATTCAGCGCGCTTCGGCTCGTCTTGGCCGTACTCCTGGATGTGGTGGCTGCCCACGTTGGAGGTCATGATGATGACGGTGTTGGTAAAGTCGACCGTGCGCCCTTTGCCATCGGTGAGACGCCCCTCATCGAGGATCTGCAGGAGGATGTTGAAGACGTCGGGGTGGGCTTTTTCGATCTCATCGAAGAGCACCACCGTGTAGGGTCGGCGGCGCACATGCTCGGTGAGGTAGCCGCCCTCATCGTAGCCGACGTAGCCCGGAGGCGCGCCGATGAGGCGAGCGACGGCGTGGCGTTCCATGAACTCGCTCATGTCGAGGCGCACCATGTTTTGTTCGTCGTCGAAGAGGAAGGCCGCAAGCGAGCGCGCGAGCTCGGTCTTACCTACCCCCGTCGGGCCCAGGAAGATGAACGAGCCGATGGGGCGCTGCGGATCTTGAAGGCCGCTGCGCGCGCGGCGCACCGCGTCGCTGACCGCCTCGACGGCCTGATGCTGACCGACGACCCGCTCGTGCAGGCGATCTTCCATCTTCAGAAGTTTGCGCTGCTCGCTCTCCAGCATCTTCTGCACAGGGATGCCCGTCCAGCGGCTCACGATCTGCGCCACATCCTCATCAGTGACCTCCTCACGCAGGAAACTTCCGCTCTGCTGAAGCTCAGCGAGCTCCTCGTGGGTCGCCTCCAGCTCCTTCTCAATGGCCGGAATGGTGCCAAAGCGAATCTCCGCCGCTTTCCCCAGATCGCCACCGCGCTCGGCCTGCTCGTACTCGACGCGAAGATCTTCGAGGCGCTGCTTGAAGTCGCGGGCCTTCTGAATGACCTCCTTCTCGCGCATCCAGGTGGCCTTCATGCCGCTGGCCTTCTCGCGCAGCTCGGCGATCTCACCTTCGACCTCTTCAAGGCGCTGTTTGCTGGCCGGATCATCCTCGCGTTTGAGCGCCTGGCGCTCGATCTCCATCGAGGTGATGCGACGCTCCATGCGGTCGATCTCTTCGGGGAGGCTCTCCAGCTGCATCTTCACGCCGGCGGCGGCCTCATCGACAAGGTCGATGGCCTTATCGGGCAGAAAACGGTCGGTGACGTAGCGGTGGCTGAGCTGGGCTGCGGCCACCAGCGCCGCATCCGAGATGCGGATGCCGTGGTGCACCTCGTAGCGCTCTTTGAGCCCGCGCAAAATCGTCACGCTATCTTCGACCGTGGGTTCATCGACCTGGATGGGCTGGAAGCGGCGCTCCAGCGCGGCGTCTTTCTCGATGTACTTGCGGTACTCCGCGATCGTGGTGGCACCGATGCAGCGCAGCTCCCCGCGCGCCAGCGCCGGCTTGAGCATGTTGGAGGCATCCATCGACCCCTCCGAGGCCCCGGCGCCGACCAGGGTGTGCAACTCATCGATGAAGAGCACGATCTCGCCAGCGGCCTGGTCGATCTCCTGGAGCACCGCTTTGAGGCGATCTTCAAACTCCCCGCGGAACTTCGCGCCGGCGATCAGCGAGCCCAGATCCAGCGAGACCACCCGCTTGTTTTTGAGGCTCTCGGGCACGTCGCCGGAGGTGATGCGCTGGGCGATGCCCTCGGCGATCGCCGTCTTGCCGACGCCGGGCTCACCGATGAGCACCGGGTTGTTTTTGGTGCGCCGGCTCAGGACCTGCAGCGCGCGGCGGATCTCTTCATCGCGGCCAATCACCGGATCGAGCTTGCCGCTCTCGGCCATCGCCGTGAGATCACGGGTGTACTTCTCCAGAGCCTGGTACTTGTTCTCCGGGTTGACGTCGGTGACGCGCTGGTTTCCGCGCACCTCGGTCATCGCCGCCAACACCCGATCGCGGGTCACACCGACCGAGCGCAGCACCTGGCCGCCCTCATCCTTCGCCTCACTCAACGCCAGCAAAAGGTGCTCGGTGGAGACGTACTCATCACGCAGCCCGTCGGCTTCCTTCTGGGCCACGCGCAGCACCTCGCCAAAGGCGTTGGACACTGAAGGCGTTGTGCCTTCGACCCGCGGCATACGCCCCAGGGCGTCGCGCACGGCCTTGCGAAGCCGCTCGCTGCTCGCGCCGAGCTTGTTGATGATGGGAGAGACGATGCCCTCATCCTGCTCGAGCAGCGCGTCGAGCAGGTGAATGGTGCGAACCTCGGGGTGCTGCGCCTCGGCGGCGCGGTCCTGAGCTTCGGAGAGGGCCTCACGCGACTTGATCGTAAACTTCTCTATACGCATCGCTTTTGCTCCGTCGCGGACCCTCGCCAGGGGACGTTGGGATCAGGGGCAAACGCACCACAGCGCTCTCAGCCATGAAACTGGCCGGCCTGACTCCCCTCCCGCAGCGAGATGTCCATCTTCAAACGTTATCTAGGTCTGGGCCGAAGGCGGACTCTGCTTCCGCCCAAAGTCCCACTGTCGGAGATCAACCTACGCACGACTGTACAGGCGTCAAGCACTCGGCCGGGTCGAGTGCTTGAGTCAATCCGCTTCCCCGCGTAGCAACTGCTCGAGCGCGACCTCCCAGTCAGCCTGAATCTGCCCGCTCACCCCGTTGGTCTCCTCATAATGGGAGCCCGGTGCGGCGTTGGTGCCCTGGGGGGCCTCGAAGTCGTAGGCCGGCACCATATAGCCCAAAAAGTCGCCGCCCAGCCCGATGAAAAAGGGCATCGCCTCGGCATCCAGCCGATCATAGATGTAGGGGCCCTCGGGGGCCTGCTCAAAGTTCGGCGGGTTCTCCTGATCGGGGCGCACCACGCAGGGCGACTCCCCCTGCTCCCCCTCTTCGAGGGGCATGCCATCGGGGCCGCAGACCGCCTCGACGCGCCGCTCCTCCACATCACCGATCACCGGATCCCAGACCGACGCGCGCCCCGGGTACCCCCCTACCAGGCTCTCTGGAAACACCTCCCCGGGGGCCGTAAAGAAGGCCACAGGGCCCAGACGCACCATCGAGGTCTCGGTGAGCACCTGCGGCGGCCCCGGGTAGAAGCGCTGCGCGTTGATCTGGGCGGCGTTGTAGACGTCGCGCTCAATGAGCTTTAAGCCAAACGCCGCCACCTGAAAGATCGCGTTCTCGATCGGCGTGAGAAACTCCGTCGTGCGAAAGCTCAGCGCCGGCGAGTTTTGCGGGAGGAGCTCGCCGCCGTGATGAGCTTGCAAGACGTGCATCGCCAGGCGTTGGCCCACCGCATCGGCGGCCTCAAAGCTATGGCGCAGCTCGCCCTCAAAGGCCTCGTCCGCATAATTGAGCGCGCCGCCTCGCCCCGGGTTGATGAGCCCGCCCAAAGCACCGGCAAAAAAGACGGTGACCCCGCCCAGCCCCTCAAGCGCGGGCTTGAGCTCCTGACCCTGCGCACCCTGCACGGCATCGAGGCCCTGCTCGATGTAGTGGCGAACGTAATGCGGATAATCGGCCGTGATGAGCTGATTGCCCGCCCAGAGCACCTCGGGGTGGTTCGCGAAGCTGAGCAAAGTGGCGATCGTCGCGCCATCGTCCACCGCGCTCAGGCGCACCACCGGCAGGTTATCATCGAAGATGTACGGGGGGCGGCTGTCGCTGATCGCCAGCCCCTCGACCCCGGGTTTGAGCACCGCAGATTGAACGTCGGCGGGCTGAAGAGTCTCCACGGCCTGCTCCAACCCCAGCAGAGTCTGCGAGAAGATGCGCTCGATAAAGGCCGGGTTGCGCCCGCTACGCTCGGGCAGGGGTGAGCCCGGCCCCCACTGTCCGGCGGTGTCGGGCGCCTCGTGGTTATGCGTGGAGGCGACGATCAGGTGGTCGATGCCCAGCTCCGCCGGGATGCGGGCGCGCAACGCCTCGATGTCGGTGTGAAAGAAGCCCACCACATCGAGCGAGACCATCGCCACCGTCGTCTCATCCTGGCGCAGCACCACGATCTGGCTCTTTAAGTCGTCGTGGGCAAACTTCGAGACGCAACACTCCGGCCCCTCGCAACCGATGCGCTCCTCGGGGCAGAAGATCGCCGGGCGCCCGCTGGAGAAGCCCGCAAGCCACATCGCCTCCTCTTCCCATCCCGGGTCACTCTCGCCATCGGCCGGCGGCGCTTTGAAGGACTCCGGGGTGATGATCATGCTGGCGGCCCCGGCCAAAAGCACCTCCTGCGCTCCCGCCTCACACCCTGGCTCGCCGGGGCATCCGCGCGGCGCCGGCGGCTCATAGATGCAGACCTTCGGGCGCCCCGCCTCGATCTCCTGGCAGGTCTCCTCGGGGCGGCACTCATCATCGTAGGAGCAACGCCGATCGAGGTTGGAGATACACTGGCAGTCGACCCCCCGCTCATCATCGGCGCATTGCGGGAACGCCTCACAGCGCGGCGGCTCAAGCCCTCCCCCGTCGGCATCGCCGCCGCCATCCTGCGACGCGTCGTGCTGGTCGCCAGCGTCACCCTCACCCCCATCGTGTTGCGCGTCATTGTCGGGCGTGCAGCCCACCATCCAAGCCATGATCAGCATCACGCCGACCCACGCACCACCTCGCAAGGCCCCTCGCCACATCGCACGCTCCTTTCGTCTGTTGACCATTGCCGTAGGTGCTGACGATAACACTGCGCGCAGGCCCTGCCCAACGCCCCACCCCCTCGCCAGAGTTGCCCCTTTGTTCCACGCCCGGAGTTCTTCCATGCTACGCCCCCTGCTCAAGCGCGCGCGCCGCGCGATGACCGAACGCCTCGATCTGGTGCTGCGCCTCTACCCGCCCTACCTGGGCGCGGGCATCCGCGTGCGTCACATCTCCAAAGACTACCGTCACATCCGCGTGGAGATGCCGCTTACCCTCACCAACCAGAACTACGTGGGCACCCACTTTGGCGGCTCGCTCTACGCGATGGTCGACCCCTTCTACATGTTGATGCTGCTCAAAAACCTCGGCCCCGAGGTCATCGTCTGGGACAAATCCGCCACCATCGACTTCAAGCGCCCGGGGCGCTCCACGGTGCACGCTGAGTTTCGCCTCACCCAGAGCGACATCGACGAGGTCTGGCGCGCGCTCGACGACCAACGCGTCTACGAGCCGGTCTTCCCCGTCGAGATCCGCGATGAGGATGGCGCGCTCGTCGCGCGGGTCGAAAAAACCCTCTACATCCGGCGCAAAGCGACCTGAGCGTCGCTCAGAAAAGGGCCGCTCGACCGCACGGCGCAACAACCTCGTGCGCCCCGAAGGTCGCGTCCTCCAGGCTCGCCCCTCACCTTCGGGCGCAGGCAGCAAAAAACCCTGACGAGCCCGCGCTCGCCAGGGTTGTTCATGACGTCAGCAACGTCGCCGGATCAGCCTGATTGAAAGGATCAGGCCGCGCGGCGACGCAGGCGCGCGCGCAGCGGTCGACGAACCTGAGGATCGACCAGCGCTCGCCGCCAGCCCTCCCGCTGAAAACGCAGCGCCAGCACACCGGCCACCACCGCCATCTCGACCACCAGCGCCATCCACGCTCCCACCGCGCCCATGCCCATCACGTAGGCGAAGAGGTAGGCAAAAGGCACCAGCAAAAACCAGGAACCGGCAATGCCCGCAAACATCGTAAAGCGGGTGTCGCCAGCGCCGTTGAGCGTGCCCGCGGTCACGATCACCGTGGCGTCAAAGAGCTGGAAGATCGCCGCGACAATCAACAACTTCCCGGCCAACGCGATGGTCGCCCCGTCGCTGGTAAACACGCCCACGATCGACTCGTGGAAGAGCACAAAGCTCACCCCGAAGAGCCCCATCAAAAGCCAGGTGAGCACGAGCGCGGCCTGGTAGGAGCGGGCCACCTCCGAATAATGCCGGGCGCCCACGTGCTGGCCGGCCAGAATGGTGGCGGCCTGGCCGATGCCCTTCCCGGGCAAAAAGCTCACGCTGACCACCTTCAGCGCGATCTGGTGGGCGGCGAGCTCCACGGTGCCCAGGCGAGCGAGCAGCGCGGTGAAGAGGGTAAACCCGCCGATGCCCAGCACGTAATGCACGCCCATCGGCAGACCCAGCCGACCGATCGAGCGCACCACCTCCATCGGCACTCGGCGCAGCAAGCCGCTGTGGCGCGCAAAATGCCAGAGCACCGCCACAAGCCCCACGCCCTGGGCGATCACCGTGGCGATGGCCGCACCCTGCACACCGATGGCCGGGATCGGGCCGAAGCCGAAGATCAAGATCGGGTCGAGCACGATGTTGATCGCGTTGGCCAGGATGTTGATCTTCATCGGCGTGCGCGTATCGCCCACGCCCTGGTAGTAGTTGCAGAGCGCCAGCGAGACGTACCAGAGCCCGGCGCCCAGCGCGCGAATCCCGAAGTACTCGCGGGCCATCGCCTGCACGTGCGCCTCCCCGCCCAGCGCCTGGAAGATCCACACATCGAGCAGACTCAGCCCCACCACCGCCAGCCCGAAGGGGATCGCCAGCAACACGCCGGCGCTGGCGCTCTGCAGGGCGCGCTCTTTATTGTCGGACCCGCTGGCCTGGGAGGCCACCACGCTCACCCCCTGGAGCGTGCCCATAAAAAATCCGTTGATCAGAAAGGTCGCCGTCGTCGCCAGCCCTACCGCCGCCAGCTCCGCGGTGCCCAGCCACCCTACAAAGAGGGTGTCGGCGAGCTCCATCGCCGTGAATGAGAGCATGCTGATCACGATCGGCCACGACAGGCTGGCCACCCGTGGGATGCGCTCGGCCAGGCTGCGGCGCCGCTGATGTACACCGGGTTGTCGCAACATCTCTTACCTCGTTTGCGTCAGGGCAATCCCTGCGAACCTGGCAAGAAATCAAAAGGCCGCAGGAGGGGATTCCTGCGGCGCTAGAAAAATACGTTATTTGTGTAAATTTAACGTTTCTTTACCGCAGGAGGGTCGGCGATCAGGACGCCGAAGACGTGGCCGCTGCCGCCGGCAGCTGGCCCGCTAATCTGGGGGAGGATGGGGTTGGACATGGTCTTCCGAACTCTGCAGGTGCGCCAGGCCCGGTCAGCTCTGGCGGGTCATCGACCCCACAGGGTGGGGGGTGATGTCACGTTTCAATCAGATGGCGAGGCCGAAGTCAAACCTCAGCCTCAACGCGCTCCTCCGCACTCGAATCGGCAGCCAGTCGGGAGACCGGCGCCGACTCGCCGGCAACCTTTACAGGCGGCGCCGGGTCCACCGAGGGGCGCTCGATGTGCGCGGCCGGGTAGCCGAAGATCTCGCGGGCGGTGCGCGCGCCAAAACACTCGTCGAGGATCTCGAAATGATCCAGCGTCACCTCCGAGGGGTGCGCCACGCCCACCGCGCGGGTCAGCCACATCACCTCTTTGCGCAGGGTGACCATGTAGTTGGCCAGGCGCGCGGCCTTGTTGGTGGGATCGAGCCCCCGCATCAGCCAGCGGTTCTGCGTGGCCACCCCCGCCGGGCAGCGCCCGGTGTGGCAGGCCTGGGCCTGGATGCAGCCGATCGAGAGCATCGCCTCCCGGGCCACGCCCACCATGTCGACGCCCATCGCAAAGGCCAGCAGCGAGGCTTCTGGAAAGCCCAGCCGGCCGGTGCCCATAAAGACGATGTTGTCCTGAATGCCGCGACTGGCGAAGATCTTATAAACCCTTGAAAACGCGAGCTTAAACGGAAGCGCCACGTTATCCGCGAAGACCAGCGGCGCCGCGCCCGTGCCGCCCTCCCCGCCGTCGATGGCGATAAAATCCACGCCCCGGTCGCCGGGCACCATCTTGTCAGCGAGCTCCTCCCAGAACCCCAGATCGCCTACGGCGGACTTGATCCCCACGGGCAGGCCGGTGGCCTCAGCGATGGACTCCACAAAGTCGAGCAGCTCATCGACGTTGTTAAACGCGGAGTGCGACGCCGGGCTGATGCAGTCGCGCCCCATCGGGATGCCGCGAATCTGGGCGATCTCGGCGGTGATCTTCTCGGAGGGAAGCACCCCGCCGCGGCCGGGCTTGGCGCCCTGGCTGAGCTTGATCTCGATGGCTTTGACCGGATGCTTCTCCAGCCTGGCGAGCAGCTCCTCGATGGAGAAGTTCCCGTCGCGGTCGCGCGCACCGAAATAACCGGTACCCAGCTGCCAGATCAGCCCGCCGCCGTGCTGGTGGTAGGGCGAGATGCCGCCCTCCCCGGTGTTATGAAGCGCGCCCGAGAGGGCGCAGCCGCGGTTGAGCGCTTCGACCGCCGGCCCACTCAGTGAGCCGTAGCTCATCGCCGAGACATAAAATACCGACTTCGGCCGAAAGGCCTTCGCTCGCCCGCGCGCCCCGCCCAGCACCTTGGCGCAGCCGATCGGGTGCAGCTCATCGTAATCCTCATCGCCCGGCTGCGGCTCGCGGTAAGGGAAGACCGAGGGCTTGATCACCAGGTAGTTCGGCGAGGTCTCCAGATCGTTGCCGGTGCCAAAACCGAAGTAGTTGTTTTGCTTTTTGGCCGAGGCGTAGACCCAGCGGCGCTGGTCGCGGGAGAAGGGCCGCTCCTCGGCGTTGTTGGTCACGATGTACTGCCGAAGCTCCGGCCCCACCGACTCCAGCATGTAGCGGAAGTGCCCGATAATCGGGAAGTTTCGCAGGATCGCGTGCTTGCGCTGGGTCACATCATAGACCACCACGAGCAACAAGAAGAGAAGTATCGCGCCGGAGATCGTCCACACCATGGGTAACCTCACACACCCAACGCCGGGGCGATGGGTTCGTTATGTTCGACTTGGAAAGAGGGGGGCGACGTGTCAATCGGGGGCACGCTAACACAGCGGCGGCTCGCTGGCCAAAGAAGGCGGCCTCCTCTACGATGACGCACATCCTACATGGCCCATCGCTGCGCTTTTCGCGGCGCTCCCGACCTCGGAACGATCTATGCGTCAGCCCCTCTTTGTGCTCCTTACGCTCACCACCGCGACCCTCATTATCGGGTGCGATCGCAAAAGCGAGCCCCCGCCGCAAACGCAGCCCGCTGGCGAGCTGGCGCCGGAGGCCTTTGTGGAGGCGCTGCCCGAGACGATCACGCTGCGTGCGCTCAACGAGGCCCCCGCCGAGCCGCCTCATTACGATCTGGAGGCGTTTAAGCTCTGCCCGCTTCGCTATGAGTTTGTGGCCGACACCTCCATTGTGGCCCCCGAGGAGTTCAGCCCGATGGGGCGGGCCGTCGATCTGAAGAGTTCGCAACAGGGCTCGTTCAGCGCGCGCGTTGAAGGGGAGCGCTGGGCGCTGCATGCCGGCACGATCGACCGCTTTGAGTATGTCGACGAGGATCGGGTGCGCCACCCCGGTCTGGCCGCCGATGCCCTGGCACCGATCCTGCTCAAAGCCGAAGGGCAGCGCCTCGTTGAGGACGACGGCCCTACCGCCCTCTGGTCGGCGATGGGCGAGTTTCCCGGCCTGACGATCTTCTTTCCGGCGCTTCCCGCTCAGGCCGCACCGGGCAGCAGCACCACCTGGAGCCCGCTCCTTCACCAGCGCGGAAGCTCCAGCGAAGTTGAAGCGCGGCGCGGCAAAGCGACCCCTCCGCCCGGTTACACCCACCCCAAACCTCAGGGCACCACCCACCAGGCCGAGGTCACCCTGGAGCGCTGGCTCGACCTTGGCGAGAGCCGCGCCGCGCTGCTCCGCGCCGAGTGGTCCACCGGGCCTTATAAGGAGTACATGCGCTCACGCCAGGGCGCCACGCCGGAGCCGGTGCACGTGACGATCACCAACACCGACGACTACGCCGCGACCTACGTCGTCAGCGAGGCCGGGCGCGTGCTCTTCGCCCGGGTGCAGTCCACCCGCGAGCAACACATCACCAGCACGGGCGCGATGCCCGAGCAGCGCTTCTTCATCACGCTCACCGCGCAGATGAACCTGGTGCAGGGGTGCGACGACCCGGTGCTCGCCAGCACCGCCGAGAGCTCCGACCTGGAGATCGATGAGGCCACGCGCGCGGTCAACCGATTCATCGCCGCGGTCAAACGCAACGATCTGGCCGCACTGCATGACCTGCTCAGCCCCACGCTTCGAGAAGAACCGGGAAGCCGCGTGATTCTGGAGACGCTGCGCGCGCACCTTCAGAAACACGGCCCCGACGCCCTGGGTCACCCCGAGCTACCCACCGACCTGATGGGCTTTGACCAGGGGCACCGTGTGGAGCTGGCCGGCGCCTCGACCCACCTGGCCGAGGAAGATGAGAATGTGCTGGTGACCGTCTACTACACCGAACCCATTGAGGGAGAGACGCGCATCACAGGCCTGGGCGCAGATACGTCGGCCCGCGATATGCTCTGGGAGGTGTTGGAGATCACCGAGAAGCGATTTTTTTACGAGGGCAACCCGTGAGCCCGACGCCCGGCCTGCCCACCCCGGCTGAGAGCCGGGTCGGGGCGCCCATCTCGCTGAGCGAGCTTCGGCCGGTGCTGGCGTGGATGCAGGAGCGCACCGGCCTTGTGTTCCCGCGGGCGCGTCGCACCCACGCGTTGCGCGCGCTGCGAAAGCTCGTGCGCGAGCACCACATTGCACCTTCGCAGCTGGTCGCCCGCGCCCGACAAGAGCCGGCGTTGCTCGACGCGCTGTGCAACGCGCTGACCATCTCGGAGAGCTATTTCTTTCGCATCCCGGAGCACTTCGAGGCGATCGCCACCCGTGTGTTGGGCGCGCTGCCACCGGGCTCCCCGCTGCGCTGCTGGAGCGCGGGCTGCTCCGAAGGTCAGGAGATCTACTCGCTGGCGATGCTCCTCGACGAGCACGGCCAGCTCGGCCGCAGCGAGCTCTGGGCGACCGACCTCTCCCCGGGGGTGCTCGATGTCGCGCGTCGGGGGCGCTACCGACCCTGGGCGCTGCGCGGGCGCGCGTGCCAGCCCTTGCGCGCGCTGCTCAGCGATGAGAGCGCGGACTTTGAGGTCGCCGAACACATGCGGCGCGCGGTGCACTTCGCCCAGGACAACCTCGTCAGTGGGACGCCGGCGCCCGGCCCGGGCGCCCGGGGAAACTTCGATCTGATCCTCTGCCGGCACGTGCTCATCTACCTGGATGACGAGGCCGTGGCCCGCGTCGCCCGCCGCCTCTTTGGGGCGCTGCGCCCGGGGGGCTGGCTCTTCTGCGCGCCGGCGGACCCGCTGCTCTATGAGCACGCCCCCTTCGAGGTGATCCCCTCGCCCGGCGGGCTGATCTACCGACGGCCGGAGCAGGCACCATCGCCGCAGGAGCGCGCAAACACACAACCTTTCGAGGCTCCGACCGAGCGCGCCGCGCCCGCGATAGACCATCCTCCCCTCGCTCATCCCGCGCCGCTCACAGAGCGGATGCCAACCTCGGCGGTGTCGCGACAGCGGGAGGCCGCCGCGACCTCGGCGTCTGCATGCTCAACGCCCTCGCCACTCGAGGAGGCCCGCGCTGCCTTTGAGGCCCGGGACTGGGCCGGGGCGGTGCGCGTGCTCGAAGCGCCCGGGTTGGAGCCCTCGCCGGAGGTGGCGCTTTTGCACCTGCGGGCGCTGACCCACCTCGATGTGGAGCGTGCGCTCCGCGCCGCGCCAAACTATGAAGCGATGTTGGCGCAACACCCGCACTTCCATTACCTGCGCGCCCGGCTGGCGCTGGCTCAGCGCGATGACCAGGCTGCGCTCGACGCGATTCGCCGCGCGCTCTACCTGCAGCCGGGCTTTCTGATGGCCCTCCACCTGCAGGCCCTCGTCTGGATGCAACTCGCCAACCGTGAGCGCGCCCACGCCACACTGACCTCCCTCCAGCAGCGCTGCGCGGCACGTCCGGGCGACCAGTCTGTGACGCTGGGAGAAGGCCGAACCATCGCAGCGCTGCGCGCCGAAGTCGACGCCGCACTACACACCCTGACCCCATCGGGAGACGGCCATGTCGGATGATCCTCACCGGCGCTGGTCGGAGCTACGCCGCCGCATGACCCACGCCGAGCATCAACTTCGCCTGGCGAGTGCGCCCCGCCCCTCCGCCACCCAACCTCGCCACCCCGCGGCAAGCCCGGTGCGCGCCGAAATCACCCTCTTCTCGCGAGGCGACCAACGCTACGCGCTCAGCTCGCGACGGGTGCTGCGCATCATTCGCCTGGAGCGCCTTTTGCGCATCCCCACCGCCCCGCCCTCGCTTCTCGGCGCGACCTTCGACCAGGGCGAGCTGCTGCCGGTCTTCGATCTGCACCTCTTCTGGCGACGTCCTTCGGTGGGCGTGCGCGATCTTCCCTGGGCGGTGATTCTGGGCCAGGGCGACCTTCGCCTCGCATTGGCCTGCGAAGATGTCGACGCCGACACCCGCACCCCGGAGCCGGAGCCTCATCACCTGCAGCCGGTGTCCCGAGATCAGGAGCGCACCTTTGTGCTTGGACGCCTCTACAATGAGACGCTCTGGCTCGACGCCGACGCTATTCTTGAAGATCCCGCGTTTGACCTTCATGACACTACGGCCGCATCGGCCCGACTGATGAATGAGACCCCCGATGGATGAGCTTGAGATCACGCCGCCCCCCTTTCGTTCGCTGACGACACGCCTGGCGTTTCTGACGATGGCAACGATCGCGGTGATGATCACCGTGGTCATCGTCATGTTCTCCCTGGCCTCCGATCTCGAAAAGAGCCACCAGATGATCATGGAGGCGCGCTCCAGCGAGGCCCGCCTGGAGACGTTGGACGAGTTCGAGGCCCAGTCGAACGAGCACCTTGAGCGTATCCGTAACACCATGTTTGCGCTGCTGATGCTCGGGGGAGGCATCTGCGTGGTGACGGCCGTCTCCCTGGTCACCACGACCCGCCGACTGCGCGGGCTCTCGGTGGCGAGCGCGCGTATCGCCAACGGCGACTTCGATCACCGCGCCCCGCGCGATCCGAGCGGCGATGAGATCGCGATCCTCGGTCAGGCCATCAACGCCATGGTCGAGCGTATCCACCAGGCCTTCGTCCAGCAGCGTAAGGCCAGCGAGGTGGCCACCGTCGAACACGCCCGCGCCAGCGCGATCTTTGAGGCGACGGCCGAGGCCATCATCACCCTCAATGAGGCCGGAGAGGTCACCGGCGCCAACCTCGCTGCGTCTCGCCTCTTTGGCCGGGATCCGGAACACCTCGAGGGTCGCTACGCTGGCGACCTGCTCAAACTCGATGCCACCCCGATCGCCTTGATCACGCGCGCCAGCGCGCACGAACCCATCGACGTGGAGGGCGAAGCCCTGCCGCACTCCGGGGATGCCATCCCCGTCTACGTCCGCGCCTCGGCGGTGCGCCATGACGGAGAGCGTATCGGCCTTGTCGTCCTCCAGGATCGTCGCGCCGAAGCCCGGGAAGAGGCCGAGCGCGACCGGCTTCTGGGCATCATCCGCGAGCTGGCAAGCCAGCTCAGCTCCGCCACCGCCGAGCTGCTCGCCACCAGCTCCCAGCAACACGCCGGCACGCTCGAGCAGATGGCCTCGGTCTCGCAAACCGTCGCCACCGTCGACGAGGTCACAGCCACCAGCGAGCAGTCTGCCGAACGCGCCCGGACCGTCGCCGAAGCCGCACGCCGCTCGGAGGCTATCGGCAAAGAAGGCCAGGACACCGTCGCCGAGACCACCCGGCAAATGGAGCAGATGCGCACCCACACCGAGGAGCTCGCCCGTCGCGTCGTCGAGCTGGCCGAGAACGCCAGTCAGATCGCCTCGATCACCGCCACTGTCAATGAGCTCGCCGAACAGACCAACCTCCTGGCGCTCAACGCCGCCATTGAAGCCGCCCGCGCCGGTGAACACGGTCGGGGGTTCTCGGTGGTCGCCGCCGAGATCAAAGCGCTGGCCCGGCAGTCCAAGGGTGCCACCAGCGAGATCCAGACCATCCTCGCCACCATTCACACCTCCACCCGCGAGGCCATCGCGGCCACCGAGGCCAGCGACCAGAGCGTGTCCACCACCATCGCCTCGGCCCGTCGCGCCGGCGAGACCATCGACGTCCTCTCGCGTACCCTCTCGGAGACCGCCCGCGCCGCCAACCAGATCCTCGCCTCCTCCAGCCAGCAGGCCATCGGCATCTCCCAGATCAACGAAGCGATGAGTGCCATTGAGAGCGTGGTTCAACAGCACCTCGCCGCCAGTGGCCAGGCCGAACGCGCGCTGGGCGAGCTGACCGAGATGGTCGACCGCCTCGAAGAACTCCTTGAGGCGCGCACGTTATGAACTCCGACCAGCTTCGCAACCGCCTGCGACACATCTTCATCGGCGAGCTGCAGGAGCAGGTGGCCCGCATCCGCTCGGAACTTCTCGACTACGACCAGCTCGATCAGCCCGCGCGGCACGAGTCCTTGCAGACCCTCTTTCGGGCCGTTCACGCGCTTAAGGGTGCCGCCCGCGCTGTCGAGGAACGCGCAATCGAGCGCACCTGCCACCGCTTTGAAGACGAGCTTGCGCGACTGCGTGCCAGCCGCAGCGATCTGCCGGCCGAGCTCATCGACGCCTTTCTCAAGGTCACCGACGCGCTTGAGCAGGCCGCGGAGCTGCTCGCTACCGGGCAACCGGTCCATGACGAGCTCTTCCACTCCGCAACCTCCGATCGCGCCCCACAACCACCCGCCGCTGACCCGGGCTCCAACCGGGATCGCGAGACCTCGTCCACCCCGCCACAACGCGCCCCTGAAGCTACGCCCGACACGTCGCGCCCACCCACCGAGCGCCCACCTTCGGCGGTGCTTCGAGCTCTGGGCGCTTCGACCGCCGATGGCCCCCAACACATCCGGCTTGACGCTGCGGAGATCGATCGCCTCGTCGCCCTGGGCGGCGAGCTCTGGACCGCCCACCGTCGCCTCGATCGCCTCGCTGCTGATCTGGTCGATCACCCCGAGCGCGCCCGCGACGCCGCGGCGACACTCTACAACCACAGCCGCCGCGTCAGCCGCCTGATCGAGGATCTCAATGAGCGCCTCCAGGCCGCGCGCATGCAACCGCTGAGCCTGACCTACGAGGTGCTCGCGCGCGTCGCTCACGATCTGCGCCGCGCCTTCCCCGAGCGCGACTTCGTGGTGCATTGCCGCGGCGGCGACCTGCGCCTCGACGGCGACATCATCGAAGGACTGAGCGCCTCGCTCCTTCAACTTCTGCGCAACGCGGTGGTCCACGGTGTGGAGCCCTCCGAGGAGCGCATCGCCGCCGGAAAGCCCGCCCGCGCGGCCATCCACGTGGAGGCCCACATCCAGGGCGATCACCTCCACATCGTCTTTCGTGACGACGGCCGAGGCATCGACTGGGACGCCGTCAACACCGCGGCCCGACACCTGCACCTGCCCGCGTCCTCCGACGAGGAGGAGCGCGTGGCCATGCTCTTCACCCCGGGCCTCTCCACCACCGCCGTCGGCACGCACAGCGGCCGCGGGGTGGGGCTCGACATTGTGCAAAACCACCTCAATCATCTGCGCGCCACCATCGCCCTGAGCACCGAAACCGGACGCGGGACCTCGTTCTTTCTGCGCATGCCGGTGAGCCTCGCGACCACCGAGGCGCTCGTGGTCACCGCCGCCGGCCAGGACGTCGCCCTGCCCACCACCGCCATCGCCTCCCTGGACCGCATCCACTGCGCGCAGGTGGAGCTTCTGGATGGAAAACTCTTCACCACATCGGACACCACCCCACGCACACGTCTGGTTCATCTCAACTCCCTCCTCGCGCTGCCCGAGCCTGCCCAAACGCCCACCCACCTCTGCGTTGTGGAGTTGCGCTCAAGCTCCGGCCGCCTGGCCCTCATCGTCGAGGACTGGCACAGCGTGCAAACGCTCGTTGTCAAACCCCTGGGCCGACGACTGCGCGGCCTGAAACTGCTCGGCGGGTACGCCCAACTTCCCCACGGGGACGTGGCTCTGCTCCTGCAACCGACCGAGCTCCTGGCCCGTGTCGCCGGCGCTCCGGCCAACCTCAACACCCCCCCCGCCCCCACACGCTCGGTGCTCATCGTGGATGACTCGGTGACCACCCGCACCCTATACCAGCGCCTGCTTGAAGACGCCGGCTGGCGCGTGCGAGTTGCCAGCGACGGCAAGCAAGCTTTAGAACTTCTGCGCTCCTCCTCGGTAGACGCCATCATCAGCGACGTCGAGATGCCTCGCCTCGATGGTTTTGAACTCACCCGCGCCCTGCGCCAGCTCCCGTCCACCCGCCAGCTCCCGATCATCCTGGTGACGGCCCGCGCATCCGATGAAGATCGCGCCCGGGGGTTGGAGGCCGGTGCCGACGCGTACATTGTCAAAAACCTCCTCGACCCGGCCCACCTCTTGCTCACGCTCGCTGACTTCCTTCCTCCGACGTCCCGCTGATGACCTCGCCATCCAGCACACCGATTCGGGTCGCCCTGCTACTGCCCGAAGCCGTGCAGCGCCAGAACTTTCTGGAACTGTTGAGCGACGATCCTCTCCTCGACGTCTGCCTGGAGCTCAGCTCCACCGACACGCTGATCGACCGCCTCAATCGCGCACGAGCCGACCTGCTGGTCATCGCCGAAACGCCCGGCCCGGGGGCGTCGCTTCGATCGATCATCGCTGCGGTGATGAGCCACGCGCCCATGCCGATCGTCATCGCCGCGACCACGCACCACGTCGACCAGACCCCGGGCCCACGCGCGATGGAAGGACTTCGGGCCGGCGCGCTGACGGTGCTCCCCGGTCTCATCAGCAACCTCGATGCGCATCAACGCGGGCAGCTCCTCTTGACCCTCCACGACATGAGCGCACTCAAAGTCGTGCGCAGGCGCCATTCGCATCCGCCATCGTCGCCGCCACGCAGCGCCAGACAACGCCCCACGCCTGAGGTCATCGGCATCGCCGCGTCCTCGGGCGGCCCGGCCGCGCTCCACCAGATCTTGATCGAGCTTCCCGCGGACTTCCCCACCCCCATTCTCATTGTTCAACACTTTACGGCGGGGTTTCTCTCGCCATTTATCCGCTGGCTCAGTCACGACACGCGACTGCACATCGACATCGCGCGCGATGGGCAACCGCTGAGGCCGGGGTGCGTCTACATCGCACCCGATCACCATCATCTGGGAGCGTCGCAGGGCAAAATTCTCCTCAGCAACGCCCCCGCGATTGGCGGGTTTCGGCCCTCGGCCACCCACCTCTTTACCTCGCTGGCCGACAACTACGGCCCGCGCGCCTGGGGGATCATCCTCACCGGTATGGGCCGCGATGGGGTCGATGGGTTGATGCACATGCGGCACCGCGGCGCCCTCACCATCGCCCAGCACGAACAGGGATGCGCCGTCTACGGCATGCCCCGTGCCGCGCTGGAGTCGGGGGCTGCCGCTCACGCCCTGCCCCTCTCTCATATGCCACGCCATCTCCTCGACCGTCAGCTTTCTCATGGGCTCCATCCCCCCGATTAGGTATTTCGCCGTCCATGTTGTAACCTTTCGTAGAGCACCATCATCGCGCCTCATTTCTACAAGCGACGGGACACCTCATGGGAAGCATCACGTCCAAACACGCCGCCGCACATCCAGCCCGCATCCTCCTCGTCGAAGACAGCCCCACCCAGGCGCACTACCTGGCGGCGATGCTTGAAGACGCCGGACACCAGGTTGAGATCGCCCGCGACGCCGAGAACGCCTGGAGCGCCCTGGAGCAACGCAGCTTTGACCTCGTCCTCAGCGACGTGCATATGCCCGGCGAGAGCGGCATTGAGCTCTGCAGCCGCATCAAGTCCGACTCCCGCTTCGAACCCCTCAAAGTCGTACTGCTGACCGCCCTCTCCGACGCCCTCAGCTTAATGCGCGGTCTGGGCGCCGGCGCCGACTACTTCATGACCAAAGAGCGCGGCGACGATTTTCTGCTCCACCAGATCGACCGCGTACTCAAGCCCGACACGCCTCATGACGTCGCACCGCCCCCCGCAGAATGGGAAGGCGAGCTGCAAGATATTGACGAGACCCATCGTCAGCTCGCACGCATCCTCACCACCGCTTTCGAAGACCTCTACCTGATCAGCGACGAACTTCGCGCCAGCCGCGAGAGCGTCCAATCCACACTGCGCAGCGTCCTCAATACCGTGCCTGTTGGCGTCATCATCACCCGGTCCGATGGCACCACTCGCCTGGCGAACCGCGCCGCCCGAGGCATGCTCGGCATCGACGATCTCATCCCCGTCTCCCAGTGGTGCGAGCGCCTGGGGCTGCAGACACCTGACCGCCGCCCTCTGCAACCCGACGCGCTCCCCACCCACCTCACCCTCCAGGATCGCGAAGCGCGCCTCGAGATCGAGCTCCTGATCCGCCGCGAAGACGGCGAACCTCTGCCGGTACTGGTCAACACCCAGCCGGTCCGTAACAAGCAGGGACAACTCGAAGAAGTCATCACCACCATCACCTCCATCGTCGAACGCAAACGCATCGACATCATCCGCGAGCAGCTCGTTCAACTCGATCACCTCGCGGCCATTGGCGAACTCGCAGCGAGCATCGCGCATGAGATCAACAACCCCTCGGCCTACGTCATGGCCAACCTCTCGGTGGTGCGCCAGCACCACTGCGCGGAGCTCAACGCGTTTACGCAAAAGCTCGACGCCCTCATCGCCACGGAGCCCGACCCGGAGCGCGCCCGCGCGCTCAAGGATCTGATGAGCAGCCACAACGTGCGCCACCTCGTCGACGATCTTCAGGACACCATCGACGAAAACCTGAGCGGTATGTCCCGCATCAAGACCATCGTGGGCGAGCTACAAGACTTCGCGCGGCCACCCTCGTCACCGCCTATGACGACCGTCGCTCTGCAAGACGTGGCGACCACGGCCATGAAGATGGTCTACAACGCCCTGCGCTACAGAACGAACTTCTCGATCGACGCCCCGCTCGAGCTGGCCTTTGTGCGCGCCCAACCGGTCCGACTTGTTCAGGCCATCCTCAACCTGCTGCTTCATGCCGCGCGCTCCTTCCCCGAAGATCAACATCAACGCGACGTCATCCTGCGCGTCCGCCAGGACACCTCCACCGCCTCCATCATCATTGAGGCCAACGGCAACCCGCCCATCGAGCAAGACGTCCAGGCCATCATCAGCCCCTTTCATCAGGGGCAGCTGCGCAATGAACAGCGTGGCCTGAGCCTCTCGGTCTGCGCCGACATCATCAAGACCTTCCGCGGCACCCTGCGTCTGCATCCGCTCGATGACGACGCCGGGATGTGTTTCGAGGCCACCTTCCCCCTGCACGACGCCCCCGACACTGAACCCGTTGAGCTGCGCGTCCCCGAGCCCGAGAGCGACACGCCCGAAGAACCTTAAACTCGCCGAACGCACCGGCGAGCACATTTCCTGAAAAAAATAACAGGGAAAAAATCTTCAGTTTCGGCATTGCTTCCGGACCGCTCGTGGTGAGGATCACGGACCATCACCTTGTAGGCCCACCCTGCACTTCGAGTTTGATATGCCTGGTTTTCCAGCCCTCGCCGTCCTCATCGCAATGCCCCTGATGGCCCCCTCGCCGGCCCCCCTCTACGAGGCACCGCAGCCCCACGTGACCTCTGCGCTCACCGCACGTTCGGGCCTTGCCCTCGCGAGCGATCCCGCGGAGTCGGAGGCCACACCGCCCGACCTCAGCGGGCGCTTTGCTCAGAAGCTGGTCACCACCGCGCGCGCCAAAGTCATGGGTGTCGGACGCGTCGACACCACCACCACCGCCTACCTTATTGTCGACGTGGAACAGGAGGGCACCCGCCTGCGCATGAAGTCGCGCGCGTGCAACGCCACCCTCGACGGCTCGCGGGTGGTCCGCACGACCATCCCCGACGCCTTCGTCGAGAGCCTCCCGGAGCGCACACGCCGCGGCACACTGCGCCGCGACAACGATGCCTGGGTCCTCGATGTGGCCCGAGCCTGGGACATCCGCGGCGTTCGACTTCGCGACCCCGCCAATGAGACCTTGCCCGAAGACGCCGACGACCCGCGCGTCTTCGACCAGGATGGCGACGGGCACCCGGGCCTCTCCGTGCAGGTCGAGGGCCTTATCGACGGCGAAGTTCGCGTGGTGCAGCGCGGCTGGGACGAATACTCCTTCCACGTTCAGGCCCCGGATCACCTGCGTGGCAGCGTCCGCTGGAACAGCGAGCAGAGCGTCGTCGACGCCACCAGCCGATTTCTACGCGGCGGCCCCGAAGCCGAGCCCCTGAGCAACCCCGATCTCAACTACGTGGAACTCAAACGCGTCGCCCCCTCGGTCGACTGTCAGGCCCTGAAGTCCAGGCCTGACGCCGTCTTTTCCGACTAAGCGTGCTCGACCTGCGAGACGCCACGCCCCACCTGCACCGCGCCCTCCAGGTGCGTGAGGCGACCATCGGGGCTCTGACAGCAGATCTCAAACCCTCCGGCCTCATCATCGGCCGGCCAGGCGGCGATCCACAATCGCGCCGGCAACTTCACCGGCTTGCGAAATCGCACCGAGAGCGCCACCGGAGCCTGCACGTCGATCAGCTCCTGCACCTCCCCCCAGGCCCGCGAGAGCGTCCACATCCCGTGCGCGATCGCCCGATCAAAGCCGAAGGGCCGCGCCGTCCACGCATGCAAATGAATCGGGTTGAAGTCGCCAGAGACCGCCGCATAACGCCGCCCCAGATCTTCAGGAGCGCGCACCATCACCGACACCCGGGCGCCCTGGCGCTCCCCTACCTCCGGCGCCCTCCTGGAACTCGATGTCTGCTTCGATCGCTTCGAGCGCACCGGCGAGAGCGCCCGCAGGCGGCTCTCCCAGACAAGCTCGTCGCCGACGTAAGCCTCACTGACCAGCGACACCACATAACCGAGCCGCTCATCCCACTGCCCCTCGTCGACCCGCGCGCTCAAACGCAGCACCTCGTCCACCTTCACCGCCCGGTGCTGATGCAGGCTGTTCTCAAGATGCACCAGGCCCAGCGCCGGCAGGCCGAAGTCCGCGTGCGCGATGATCGCGGCGTGCAGCGGCGTAGCGAGCACCTGCAGATAAGGCAGCGGCACCACACCGTGATCCGCGATCCCGCAGAGCGCGCGATAACGCGCGAGCTCATCGTGATCGATGCGCACCCGATCCACACGCGCGCTCAACGCCTTCAGCTCGGTCTGTGGCGTGGGCACGGCGCGGCGGCGCGCGGCGGCCTTTACATAAAGGGGGCCCAGCGCGGGCAACGCCTCAAACACCATCTCGTTTTGCGTCCCCGTTTGCATCACTTCACCTCCCAGACCGCTTCACGCCGCCAGGTCGCAGGCCAGGCCGCGCCCTTATTGCCCGGAATCCCTCGCCCCTTCGGGTCGACCACGAAGTTGTTCACATCACCAAACGCGCGCTCCGCGTTGACCTTCTCGTCACGCCGTCGCATCGGCTCGAGCCTGCCGCCCCGCGCCATCTGAACCACCTCATGCGGCCCCGGGCGAAGATCGACGAGCTTGCCCTGGCGGCGCGGGTTCATCAGCTGCTCCTCATTACCAATCGGGTCGGCCACCGTCTTCGCTTTGAGCGTCCACACCAGGAGCGACGTAGGATCGCGCCCCTCAAAGGTCTTCGCCAGAAGATCGGGCTGACCGTAAAACGCCTTGCCGATGTCATTCTGGTTGACCGGACCGGCCATCAGGCAGAGCCCCGCGAGCAGATCGCAGCCCTCGGGCAGCTCCATCACCCCCATCAACTCGGCGACAAGCCCGCTGCGCGCCGCACACGCGCCGATAGCGCGCACGCACTGATCCCAGTCCAACCCAGCCCTGGCCACCTCGCGACGAGAGAGCCCCCCGATGTAGATGCGCTGCCCGGCCAGCCCGAAGGCCTTGCGCCCCCGCTCGGCGTTGCGACTAAACGCCCGGCCCACCGGAAGATCGGCCCAGGTCGGCAGGGTCGCAATCACCCGGTCGGTCACCTCATCAAGCCCGCGCTGAACCTCGTGAATGCGCGCCTGCCCCGCGGGCGTCAGCACGTCGATTCGCTCCAGCATCATCAGGCGCTTGGCCCGCTCGCGATCGCAGCCAGTCCAATGCGCAAACGCGTTGTAGGCCGCGCGACCGGCCATCACCGTGAGCTCCTCCGGAACCACCATCCCCTGATCGTGCTGATACTCCTCGGGTGCGCTCTCATCGGCGTTGCTACCCGGTTGAATGCGCTCACTTCGAAACGCCATCAAGTTCGCGCCGATCTTGCGGCAGAGCTCCCGCGAAAGCGAAACCCCCTCCCCCGGCAGCGCGCGGCCCACCTGCGCGACCAGCGCCACCCGCCAGCCCTGGGCGCGCTCCGTCGAGGTCAACCCGCACATCTCCTCGATCGCGCGCAACATCGGACGGTTCTCTTTGCGTCGCGGCTCGCTGCAAAAGGGCGCCGAGAACACCTGCGCGCGCCGCCGCCCACAGGAGGCCACCACCGCCGCGCGCTCCATCGCGTCCGCCAGAATGCCCACGTGCAGCTGCTGCAGATACCCCACCGAGGGGATGTCGTCTTCATGCCAGAACTTCTTGCGCAACGCCCGATACGGCACCGTCAGCAAGCTCTTCACCGGCTTATGCCCGATCAGCGTCAAGAGCAGCGTAAAAGGCGTCCGGTAGGGCCGGCTCAGCACCACATGGGTATACGAGGCGTTGTCCAGCACCGGCGCATCCAGGTGCCCCAGGCTGCGCAGCACATGCGCCAGCCGCACCGAATCTTCAGGGCCGAAGCTCACCTGACGGTGCCCCCGAAAGTTCGTCGACTGCCGCGCGCTCATCACCCCCAGCGCGCACTCCTCAAAGAGCTCGCCCTCCTCAATCGCCTCCACCGCCCCGAACCCGCTCGGGCGCTCCAGCGAGAGCAGCTGCAACGCATCCTCCGCCTCTTCGCGACTCAGCGCCACGCGCCGCCGATAGCCCACCGGCGACGCGCTGTGCAGCTCCTCGGGGAGCGAGTAGCGCGTCTTTCGCTCGCCGACTTCTGCAAAGCTCGCCATACGTCGGCGCAGCGTGTTCGGAGGGGTGATCGCCACCACCTCCACCGGCTTCTGCTGACAACCATCACCAGGGGCATGCTCGGACTGCACTTCAGGCTCTGCGCTCATCGTGCGCCTCCCTTCTGTGGGGGATTCAAGGTGTGTGCAAACGCCGCCAGCCCTAGCCCGCCCCCGCGACTTTTTCAAGCCGAGGTGCGCGCCGGCGGTCGCATCACAAGCGCCAGCACCACCGCCAAAGCCGACATCGCGCCCAACACCACGAGCGCCCGCTCGAAGTGGGCGGCCTCCCCGATAAGCCAGGCCACCAGCGGCGGCCTCACCGCCGTGGAGCCGTTGCGCACCGCGTTGACCCCCTTTATCGCCCCCAACGCCTCAATGAAGAGAGCGCACAGGCCAGAAAGCTCAGGCCGACCACCGTCCAGCCGTAAAAACGCGGATTGGGGAAGAGGCGCGCCCACAGCGCGCCTCCGCGGCCGGGAGATGAAGATGTCATAGGATGGGTCTGGGAACAGAGAGCGAGGACGCCCGCACTCTGGCGAGCGCGCCTACTTTAGCGACTTTCCCACCCGCGTCGACCTTGCTGTGCCCCGGGCGACGACGCGCACTCACCCCTTCACAGCATCGCGCAGCGCCTCCTCCACCTCCGGATGCTCAAAGCGATAGCCCCCCTCCTCAAGCCGTTTCGGGCGTACGCGCTGGCCCTTGAGCAGCATCTCTTCGGCCATCTCACTGCCCAGCGCCACCTTCAGCGCAAAGCCCGGCGTCGGAACCACCGCCGGACGGTTCATGGCGTGGCCCAGCGCTTTTGCAAACGCGGCGTTGGGCACCGGATTGGGGCTGACCACGTTGATCGGCCCCTCGATCTTCGACTCCAGCAAGAGCCAGCACAGCGCCCCCACCACGTCGTCCAGCGCCACCCAGCTCATGTACTGCTCACCGCTGCCCATCGGCCCACCCACGCCCATCTTAAAGGGGAGCATCATCTTATCGAGCGCTCCCCCTTCCGAGGAGGTGATCACGCCAAAGCGCGCGTTGACCACACGCACGCCCGCCCCACGCGCCGGCTCGCAGGCCCCCTCCCACGCCCGACACACCTCCGCCAGAAACCCCTCCCCGGACGCCGAGCCCTCATCGACCCACTGACTCCCCGTGTCGCCATAATACCCCACCGCCGACGCGCAGATCAGCGTCTTTGGCCCCTTCTCCATCCTCGCCAGCGCCCCGGCAATCAGCTCGGTGCCCTGAACCCGACTCTCCAGAATCCGCCGCTTCTGCGCCTCGGTCCACCGCCCCGCCGCCAGGCTCTCACCGGCCAGGTGCACCACCGCGTCCACGCTGGCGAGCGCCCCCTCATCAAGCTCCCCACGCTCGGCGGACCAGTAGATGCCGTCGCGTTCGCGCGAGCGCACCATCGCCACCACCTCCACGCCCTCGGCCTCCAGCCGCTCCCGCAACGCCCCACCCACAAGCCCGCTCGCACCACTGATCGCCACTCGATTCATTGCATCATCCTCATACTGGACACTCGCATCGCCGCGACCATCGGGGCGACTTCGGCTGCGAAAAGTAGAGCACCCGGCCTTGTTTTCAAGCCCCCGGTGTGTTCCTTCGCCCGTTAGAGGCATCGACACATCCCTTTGATGCCTCTACAACGCCCCTATTCGCAGCATCTCCCCTTCTGCCGCAAGGCCGATGAAGGCCCCTGCCTCCCGCGTCCTGAGCGACGAACGATGGCGTTCTTAACCTCTCAATCTGCGCGCTCACCGCTGGCCGGCGTCCATCGCCTCGCGCTGGCGCTGCTGGTTTTTGGCACGCTCCTCGGGCTCTCGCCACGCCTCAGCGCGCAACCGGCGCCGACGATTCGCGTGACCGCGCAGAACACCGTCTCGCTGGCCGGCGGCGTCAAAGTGATCGCCGACCCACAGGCGCGCTACGCCCCGGCCGACCTCCCCGAGCTGAGGCGCATCGCCGGCGAGATCCCCCTCTACCCCGGCGGCACCCTCCCCTACGAGGTCGGCCGCCACGTGCTGCTCTTCGACGTCATCAACACCGCCCCAGACCCCAACGTCGTGCTCTCCTTTTTGCTCCCCACCGTGCAGGAGGTCGAGCTCATCGCCACCCCCAGACTCGGCGGCCTGCCTCAACATCTTCGTACCGGTCGCGACCTTCACGCTCTCGACCGCCCCCTTCCCGTGGTCGGCCACAGCCTCCCCCTGGCGCTGCGACCCAACGAGCCCTACGAGCTCGCCCTCTTCATCACCGCCCGGGTCCCGCCGCATATCCATCTCGGTGAGATTGAGCTGCAGTCGCGCCGCACCTTCAACCAGCATAGCCTGCGCCTGCAGATCACGCTCTTGCTCTCCCTGGGCATCCTGCTGGCACTCACGGTGCACTCCCTCTCCATCTGGGCGCGGGTGCGCGAGCAGGTCTACCTCTACTTCGCCTGCTACACCTTCGCCTCCGCCATGCTCTGGCTGACACATTACGAGCTTTTGCGCATCTTCGTGATGCCCGACACCGACACCAGCCTGCTCAACCTGACGGCCAACAACGCGATGGTGCTCTTTGTGCTCCTCTTCTCCCGAGAGTTTCTGAGCCTGCGGCTGGTCTCACCGCGCCTGGCCCGCGTCTTCGATGCGGCCACCCTGGCCGTCACGCTCTTGCTCGGCGTCATCCCGATCGCGAGTTACACCCTGGTCTACCACCTGCAGGCCGGCGCCGCCGCGCTGGCGTTGAGCCTGATGGCCCTGGGCGTCTGGCGCTCCTGGCGCGCCGGGGTGAGCGCCGCGCGCATCTTTTTGCTGGCCTTCAGCCTGCTCTTTATCGGCGCGTCTCTGACCATCGCCGACGCGCTCATCCTCGATCTTCCCACCGCCACGGTGCGCCTGGCGACGTTGGCCAGCACCGCCTTAGGCATGCTGGCGATGGCCTATTCGGTGGCCGAGCGCATGCAACAACTCCAGGGCCGCGTCTCCACCGCCGAGAGCGTCGCACGCACCGACAGCCTCACTCGTCTGCGCAACCGCAGCGCCTTTGAAGACGACATCGCCGCGATGCTCGAGGCGGAGCAAAACCCCGACGTTATGGTCGTCTTCTGCGACCTCGACGGCCTCAAGACCATCAACGATGCCCACGGCCACAAACACGGCGACGAGCTGCTCTTCGCGTTCGCCGACGAGCTTCAGCAGGGGTTTCGCGACGTCGACCACATCTACCGCATCGGCGGCGATGAGTTCGTGCTCCTGCTGCCCAACCCCGGCGCCCCCGGCGACCGCGACTGGCTCGACGAGCGCTTTTCGCGCATCCTGGAGCGGCTGCGCCGACGTGGGTTTCAGCGCGCCGACGTCAGCACCGGCGCCGCCCACCTCGATGAGGTCGCGGGCGACCCGATGGGCGCTCTGGCCCTGGCCGACAGCCGCATGTACCACATCAAGAACGCCAAAAAGGGCGCCGCCAACAAGCGCGCGCCCTCTCCGGCCTGAGTCCCACCCTCGCCTCACTCCGCGATCGTCACCTCCAGGCGGAAACTTCCCTCCGAGAGCAGCTCCCCGTCGACGATGATGTAGCTGGGCTCGCCACCGGGCGCCTCAAAATCCAGCGTCTCCGCATCTCCCGGACCGCTGAACACCGTGCCTGCCAGACACACCGAGGTCTCACACCCGCTGCGCACGTAGATCATCGGATCAAAGCTCACCTCATTGGGCTCCACGCGCACGCGGTAGCTGGTGGCCTCGGCCGGATTCACCACGTAGATGAGCTCCGGCCCGCTGACGCGACCGCTGGGGCACCCCTCACCATCGGCGTCCTGGTTCTCCGGCCCGCCCACAGTGGTCTGCGCGTCGAGCACCCCACCCTCGGTCACATCGATGGCCTGCTCACAGCTCGTCCCGTCTCCCGAGGGGGGATCGTCGGCATCGGGCTCCTCAGCGTCCGGTTCCTCGGCGTCAGGATCCTCGGCATCGGGCTCCTCGGCGTCAGGATCCTCGGCATCGGGCTCCTCGGCGTCAGGATCCTCGGCGTCCGGTGCCACATCGCCACCGGCATCACCGCCGCTATCCTCAATGGTGCCGACATCCGAGGGGTCATCCACATCTCCCGCACAGCCGGCAGCGCCCACGCTGCACATCAAAGCCACCGCCACCATCCGCCAGAATTCACGTCGCATCGCATCTCCTGCCATCGTCCCGTTCCGGTTCATCACAGTCATCTCGCTCGCCAGGGCGCGTGCCGTTGTCCGGCTCGCCACCCGGGATCGGCAGTGATACCATCAATCCCATCGTCATTCACCTCCCCGGGGAGCATGGTATCAGAAGCTACCCCGGGATCGCTGCGGCACCACCGCTGCGCCTTGGAGCGCTTCGGGCGGTGCTTATGCTCAATCATTGTGCTCATTTTACCCTACGACCACTCGCGCGCCTGCCTCCACGCCGTCTCGTCGCGCCGCTTCACGGAGGAAGCACCCTCATGGCTCTAACCCCCGACTCCTTTCGAAAAAGCCCCCACCTGCAGGCCACGCTGATGATCTGCAGCGCATTGCTCGCCATCCTCGGGCTCGCCGCCTGGGCTTACTTCGGTGGCTGAACGTGCGCCTGCAAGGCCGCACGCACCGCCTCAAAAAGCTCATCGGCCCCCCGATGAAAGAGGCTGACCTTCTCCACGAAGACATAGGCCAGCCGCCCATCCTGCCCCACCAGAAAGTTCGCCCGATGCGCCCGGCCGCCGGACATCATCCCGGTGCCGGCGTAGGCGTCGATCACCTCGCGCTGCGGATCGGCCAGCAGGGCGAAGGGAAATTTATGCTCCTCTGTGAAGCGGCGGTGCTTATCGATGGTGTCGTCGCTGATCCCCAGCATCTGCACCCCCAGCGACTCAAAACGCGCGTAGCCGTCGCGGTAGCCGCACAACTGCCGGGTGCACACCGGCGAAAAATCCCCGGGGTAGAAGACCAGCAGCACCGGCCCCCGCTTCAGCGCCTGACTCAAGCGCACCGGACGACCCGAGGCATCGGGCAGCTCAAACTCCGGCGCGCGATCACCGACCTCTAACTTCGCCATCTTCGACCCCGGATGCGATCTCCACCTGCTGACGCTCACGATGTTGCCATGGAGTAATGATGACGCTCACCGGCCTGCCTGACAAATCTTCGCTGGAGCTTCCCGAGCTCCCCCTCACCCCGACGCTGACCCTCGACCCCTCGCGCACCGCGCTGATCGTGGTCGATATGCAGAACGACTTCGTTGATCCGGACGGCTCGCTCTTTGTGCCGGCCGCCCCCTCCACCCTGCCGGCCATCGAGGCGCTGGTGGAGCGCGCGCGCAAGAGCGGCGCGCGCGTCGTCTTCACCCAGGACACCCACACCAGCGACGACCGCGAGTTCGAGATCTGGCCCGTTCACTGCATGTTGGGCTCCCGGGGCTGGCAGATCGTGGACCGACTCAGCCCGCAGCCCGGCGATCACGTGGTGCAAAAAGCCCGCTACGATGCCTTCTACGGCACCGAGCTCGAGCATTACCTCTCGCGCATCTGGAAGATCGAGACGGTGATCATCGTGGGCACCGTCGCCAACATCTGCGTCGCCCAGACCGCCGCCTCCGCCGGGCTCCGCTGGTTCGATGTGGTCGTGCCCGCCGACGGCATCAGCGCGCTCACCGCGTTTGATCAGGCCTCGACCCTGCGCCAGATCACCTCGCTCTACAACGGCAAGGTGGTCGCGCACGGAGCCGATCTGAACTTCGGCTGAGCGCATCGTCTGCGCGCGCTCCAGCGCGCCCTATGCGCGCCCCGGGTTGTAGGAGGGCGGGTCACTGGCCGGAAACGACTCCCAGACCGCCTCCTCCACCCGATCTTCATCGCCCGGGGCCTCTCCTGAGGTGCCGACCCGCTCCGGAGGATGCTCCCCGGGGGAGGTCAGCGCCGAGGCCTTCTCCAGCTTTACTTCGTCGAGCGACTCGCAGATCGCCTCCAGACGATCGTGGGTCTGAGCCTGCTCACGCTCCACCTCCTTGAGCGCGCGCCGGAGCACCTCCTCGGCGCGCTTCGCTTCATGTGCGTCGGCGGCGTGCGCTCGCACCCACAGCGCGTCTTCTACCGCCCTCTCCCGCTGGCTGAGCGTGGCGTCGATCCGCGCCAGCAGCGCGCGCAATCGTCGATGCTCGCTCTTCCACGCCCCCACCTCCCGAACCCAGCGCGTCACATCCGATACGTCCTGCTTCTTCGTACTCATAGTTCTCCCGGGCTTACGTCTCACCACTGAAGTAACGAGCCCAAACCTGCTCACAACCCGCAAGATCTCAAGCGTTCCGCGTATGAGCGCCCCCTTCCCCGCATGGTGTCTATGTTCTTGCCCGGGAGCCCCTCGCCACCACGCAAGGAGTGATTATGGCCACCCTTACCCGGTCCCCTCGCCGCGCCGCGCTGGTCTACGCTTTCATCCTCACCGCCGGCATCTGGCTGCTGCTCTCCCCCTACCTGCTGGGGTTTGCCTGGGATCCGAACGCCTGGTGGAACGCCACCCTCATCGGCGCGAGCCTCACGCTCATCGCGCTGTTGCGCTTTGCCAACCCCACCGGCCTCACCGGTCTGCGCTGGACGACGCTCATCGTCGCCCTCTGGCTGATGATCAGCCCTTTTGTCGCCGACTACTACGACATCCGCGCCGCCTTCTGGAACGCCTTTATCCTCGGCGCCCTCACCCTGGTGGTGGCCACCAGTGAGGCGGCATCGCGCCCCCTTCGCGCCAGATAACCCCTGCAAATCAACCACTTAGCACAAAACAGCAACCTGTCGTCGCACGGACGCTCGGCCTCGCGACGCCGCAGCCGGGCGCCTTACTCTCGCTCGCGTCTCCCCCTGCATCGAATCAACCGAGCCGCCGCCCTCACCCCACCGGTGGGGCCCCGGGGCGGCGAGTGAGCACGATGGGCTCATCGCGCGTGATGATCATGGTGTGCTCGAACTGCGCCACAAGCCCGCGGTTCTCGGTGAGCAGCGTCCAGCCGTCATCGCTGTCTTCGACCTCTTTGGCGCCCATCGCCAGAAAGGGCTCCAGCGTGAGCACCATCCCCTCTTTGAAGCGGCGCTTCTCGCTGCGGTCGTAAAAATGCGGGATGAAGCTGGGCTTCTCATGCAGGCTGCGCCCGATGCCGTGGCCGCCCAGGTTGCGGATGACCGTGAACCCGCGCTTGCGCGCCATCGTCTCCACCACGCGCCCCACCATCTGAATGGGCCGACCGTGGCGCGCCATGCTCATCGCCTTCTCCAGCGCCTCCTCGGTGGCGCTGAGCAGCGCCTGCTGCTCCTCGGTGATCGTGCCCACCCCGAACGAGGCGCCCGAATCCCCGAAAAAGCCGTCGAGCTCCGCCGAGACATCGATGTTCACAAGATCCCCCTCGGCGATCTCCAGATCGCCAGGGATCCCGTGGGCGGCGCGGTGGTTGACGCTGATGCAGGTCGCACCCGGGAAGTTGTAGACGAGCTCCGGGGCCGAGCGCGCCCCGTGCTTCTCCAGGTACGCTCGCCCGATCGCGTCGAGCTCCCCGGTGGTCATGCCCGCCTTAAGGTGGTCGGCCATCTCCTGGATGGTCTCGGCGACGATGCTTCCGATACGTCGCAACTTCGTCAGATCAGCTTCCGAAATGGCCATGGACGATCCCTGAAAAAATGGTGGCAAACCCCGCAGGATGCGGGCCTGCCCCCTTATGTCACACTCACGCAAAAAAACTCAAAACGATTTCTTGGCCACGCCTAATCGTGAACGCGGCCCGCTGTGGCTCGCGCAGTGTCGTCGCCTGCGCCCGCCTGTCAACCCGCGCCGCGCCACGCTCCCGCATCGCAACGCCCCGTTTTGTGGTGAGGCGGCCGCCCCTACCTTTGATCAGGAGCCTTGCTCTCAAGCCCCGCCAGCACGGGGCCTCACCACCTCGCGCCAGGGAGCCTCACGATGGAACATCCTCATCCCCAACGCCTGCGCCCGCCTCCCCGCGAGCGCTTCGCCGACGATCTCACCACCTTCGATCTGGTCCGCACCTTTGACGCCCTCGATCTCGAAGAGGGCGCCTCCACCGACGGCCACCGCCAGATCACCCTCTTTAAACGCGGCCCCTTCACGCTGATGGCCCTTAGCTTTGAGGCCGACGCCACCTGGCCGCGCCACCTCACCGACGGGGTGGTCACCCTGGAGCTTATTCGCGGCCACGTCGACATCTTCACCTCCGAGGGCCGCCACACCCTGCTCGACCGGGGCTTGAGCGTGATCCAGCCCCGCGTCGCCCTCTCGGTCCACGCGCCCAAAGCCTCCCACCTGCTCATGGGCGTGTACCTGGAACCCGAAGACTGATCACCGATCCCCGAAATGCCGAAAAGATCGCGCCGGCCGGCAACTTCTCGCGCGCCGGCGCGATAACAAAAGGGAGAGGCGCACCCACCACCGGGCGCGCCGCCCTGAACTTCGACCTTTAAGGGGGATGGATATGGCCCGCTCTTACCACTGCCGCGCTTCGCTCAAACCCTTCGACCACGCCCGCGCCCTGAGCCGGCTTGAAACCCTCTTCCACGCCCGCTCCGAAAATCCCCACTCGCCCTTAAGCGAACTTCGCGCCGAGATCTTCGACGCCGGCTGCACCGCCTCACAGCTTGAGCGCACCCTCATCGCGCTGGCCACCCACCCCGACCCACACGCCGACGCGCTGCTCGATCACCCCGCCCTCTCTTTTGACTGCCCTCGCCGCGCCTTCGCGCTGACGATCGCCCGCAAGCTGCGCGCGCGACGCCGGAGCCACCGCGATACAGGCTCCGACGCCGCCTCATCCGAGCGCCGCGCGGCCTGAACGCCGCGCAGCCCCGGATCACAACGCGATGAATCAGCCTTCGCCCAGCTTACGCTCCAGCATCTCGCGCACCTTCACCGCGTCGGCGGCGCCACCGGTGGCGCGCATCACCTGCCCGATAAAGAAGCCCAGCAACGTGGTCTTACCCTCGCGGTAACGCGCCACGTTGTCGGGGTTGTTGGCCATCACCTCGTCGATCACCGGCTCCAGCGAGGCCGCGTCGCTGACCTTCTCCAGGCCCCGCTCGGCCACCACCTTCTCCGGATCGCCGGCGCCCTCCAGCACCGCCTGCAGCACCTCACGGCTGACCGCGGTGGTGATGCGATCGGCGTCGACCATCTTCACCAGCGCGGCCACATCCTCCGCAGAAAGATCGAGCGCGGCCACGGTCTTCTCTTCGGGCACCAGCGGCAGCACCTCGTTGACGATCCAGGGCGCCACCGACGCCGGGGTGTCGTAGCTGGCGAGCGCCGCCTCAAAGAAGGTCGCCACGTCCATATCCCCGCTGAGCAGGTCGGCGTCGTCTTCGCTCAGGCCGAGCTCCTGGCCGTAGCGCACCTGGCGGGCCGCGAGCTCCGGGTTGGCCGCGCGGGCCTGGTCACGCTCGTAGGAGGCCGGGCGCTTGTTCGGACGATCATCGCTTGAGGAGGCCTTCGCACCCGCGTCTTTTGTGGACTTCTCGGCCTTCGGCTTCGGCGTTGCCTGCTTCGGCTCGTCCTTTTTCTGCTGCTTCGACCAGGAGTCCCGAAGCCCCACGATGCGGTTAAAGACCAGCGCGTCGGCCTCCGAGCTCCCGTCGCGCCAGAAGTACCCCTGACGCTCAAACTGGTAGCGCACATCGTCGGCGTCCTCGACCACGCTGGGCTCAATGAAGCCCTGCGCCACGACCAGCGACTCCGGGTTGAGGTAGTCCTGAAAGTCAACGTCGGCGTCGCCGTCGGGGCGCTCCACCGTAAAGAGCCGGTCGTAGAGGTTGAACGTGGCGGGCTTCGCCTCGGCCGCGCTCACCCAGTGGATCGTGCCGCGCACCTTGCGCCCGTCGGGCGTCGAGCCCCCACGCGACTCCGGGTCGTAGGTGCAGCGCAGCTCTTTGAGCTCGCCATCCTCCCCGTAAATCGCCTCATCGCAGGTGATGTAATAGCCGTAGCGCAGGCGCACCTCGGCGCCCGGCGCCAGCCGGTACCACTTCTTCGGGGCGTCTTCGAGGTAGTCGTCGCGCTCAATGTAGAGCTCGCGGCTAAAGGGCACCTTCCGCGTGCCCTCCAGGGGCACGTCGTGGGGGAAGTAGTCGGCGTCGAGCCACTCCACCTGACCCTCGGGGTAGTTGGTGATCACGACCTTCACCGGATCGATGACCGCCATCACCCGCGGCGCCTTCATGTTGAGCTCGTCGCGGATCGCGTACTCCAGCAGCTGAATATCGACGGTGCTGTTGGCCTTGGCCACGCCGATGAGCTGGCAGAAGTTACGCAGCGCCTCCGGGGGCACGCCGCGCCGGCGCATCCCGGCGATCGTCGGCATACGCGGATCGTCCCAGCCCTCCACAACCTCATCGCGCACCAGCTGCAAAAGCTTGCGCTTGCTCATCACCGTGTAGCCCAGGTTGAGCCTGGCAAACTCATACTGATGCGGCTCGCTCTCCACCGGGCAGTTGGCGATCACCCAGTCGTAGAGCTCGCGGTTGTTCTCAAACTCCAGAGTGCAGATCGAGTGGGTCACCCCCTCGATCGCATCTTCAAGCGCGTGAGCGAAGTCGTACATCGGGTAGATGCACCAGTCGTCACCGGTGTTGTGATGGGTGGCGTGGCGGATGCGGTAGATCAGCGGGTCGCGCATGAGCATGTTCGGGTTGCTCATGTCGATCTTCGCGCGCAACACGTGCTCGCCATCGCCGAACACCCCGGCGCGCATCTTCTCAAGCAGCTCGAGGTTCTCCTCCACGCTGCGGTCGCGGTAGGGGCTGGGCTTGCCCGGCTCGGTGAGCGTACCTCGCATCTGGCGGATCTCCTCCTGGCTCTGGCTGTCGACGTAGGCCTTGCCCTCTTTGACCAGGTGAACAGCACAGGCGTACATCGTCTCAAAGTAGTTCGACGCAAAATACAGATGCTCGCCCCAGTCATAGCCCAGCCAGCGCACGTCGTTCTGGATGGAGGCGACGTACTCCTGATCCTCGGTGAGCGGGTTGGTGTCATCGAAGCGAAGATGACACTGGCCGCCGTACTTCTGCGCGATGCCGAAGTTGAGCACGATCGACTTGGCGTGGCCGATATGCAGGTAGCCGTTGGGCTCGGGCGGAAAACGCGTCACCACGTTGACGACGCGCCCGGCCTCCAGGTCGGCGTCGATGATGTCGTGGATGAAGTTCGAAGGCGTCGGGGTGTCGGAGGGGTTTGTCATGATCTCGGAGCTTCAAAAGGAGGGATCCATCAACTCGGGCCCGCAGGCGAACCTTCGGGGGCATCTCGCGCTGTAGCCTATGCCAGAGATCGCGGCGCGCCAACACCCGCAACGCATTGGGTCTCATCACGGCTCACAAACGCCCGGGTCGGCCAGAAATCGCCCGGGTTGATTTGAAAGCCCCCGGCCCGGCGTTTATCCTGATGGCTGCCACGCCCCACCTGCCTGCCCGGAGACGATGCATGTTTCGCACCTTTCTTGAAAACGCCTGGAGCCACGCCCCGACCCGCGCCGTCATGCTCTGCTTCGGCGGTCTGCTCGGCGGCCTCGGGCTGAGCACGCTCTGGAACGCCGGCGAGTTCAGCTCGTTGAGCTTTGGCCTGAGCGCGACCTTCGCGCTTTTGTGGGGCGACTGGTTCCTGCGTCGCGACCGACACAACGTCGATCCCGCGGCGGTCTTTGCCAGCTTTGTAGCCACAAGTTACGTGGCCCTCTGGATGTTGCGCACCTTCTTCATCGGACCGGAGGCGGGCCCCTTCGCCACCGAGCTGTGGACGGTGCCCAACATGCTGGCCAACGCCGCCTTCGGGATCTTTACCTTCCTGGCGGTGGGCTCGGTGGCCGGGCTGACCTACCGCGCAGCGCTGGCCACCTGTCAAAAAGCGCCGCTTCGGCGAGGCATGAGCGCAGTGGCGATGATCGTGCCGGGGCTCTTCTTTCTGCACCTCTTTGAGAGCGTCGCGCGCAACATGAGCTTTTAAGCGCCGCGCGCCCTCTCGCACTCCTATCATGGCTCCGGGCTTCGTATGGATCGCCGTAACTTCCTGAAGCATCTCGCGGGCCTGAGCGCTCTGGCAGCGAGCGGCGCCTGGGTGGGGTGCGCAGCGTCCGCCCCCGCGGCGAGCCGCCGCCTGCCGCTGCGGGTGGGCGCGAGCG
>NZ_VOSL01000006.1 GCF_007997005.1 Lujinxingia vulgaris
TGCCGTTCTGCACGCCATCGTCGCAGGTGGGTGCGGCGCAGGTTCCATCGTCGCAGACGCCGCTGGTGCAATCTTCGGGGGGGTTGCACATCAGGCCGTCATCGCAGTCGCCGCAGTCGCCGCCGCCACAGTCGACATCGGTCTCGGTGCCGTTCTGCACGCCATCGTCGCAGGTGGGTGCGGCGCAGGTTCCATCGTCGCAGACGCCGCTGGTGCAATCTTCGGGGAGGTTGCACATCAGGCCGTCATCGCAGTCGCCGCAGTCGCCGCCGCAGTCGACATCGGTCTCATTGCCGTTTTGCACGCCATCGTCGCAGGTGGGCACAGCACAGGAGCCGTCGTCGCAGACGCCGCTGGTGCAGTCTTCGGGGAGGTTGCAGCTCAAGCCGTCTTCGCAGGCGCCGCAGTCGCCGCCGCAGTCGACATCGGTCTCGTTGCCGTTATGCTCATCATCGTCGCAGGTGGGGTCGGGAAGCGCGGGGCTGACACACACGCCTTCGTCACAGACCTCGCTGGCGCAGTCGCTGTTCTCCAGACAGCTTTGTTCCAAATCGCAGGCGCCGCACGTGCCACCGCAGTCGACGTCGGTCTCGGTGCCATTCTGCACACCATCGTCGCAGGCGGGATCGGCCACCGCCGGGAGGACCGAGGCGTCGTCGCCGCAGGCCGCCATGGCCAGGGCAAAACAAAGGAGGATGAGGAAACGAAGAAGGGGGCGGACCATCGTAGTGGGCTCCGATGTGCTGGCGAGTCGCAGCGTCGGCGCGTCTCGCTCGGGGGTCGGGGTAATTGTTACGCTACGTTAAGCACACCCCGACCCCGATGGCCAGCCCCCCTTTGAGGGGGTTATCGCAAGCCGCTCAGCCGAGCATGCCGCCAAAGATGGCGTCGAGCACCCCGCGGCCCGAGCTGATCGCCACGTAGGTCGCAAAGATCACCAGCACCACGTTGATCAGGTTGCTCTTCCAGCCGTTGACATGCTCGCCCATCGTTCTCTTGTCGTTCACCGCCCAGAAGAGGAAGGCCGCGGTCAGGGGAAGCCCGAAGACGCCGTTGAAGGCCGGGAAGAGCGTGATCATCTGCACGATCGTCAGCCCGGTTACCGCCGAGACAATGGGGGAGGACATCCCCAAAAGGATGCCGCCGGCGTAGATGGTCTTAAACGCTTTGGAATCCTGGTCTTTCTCGGGGGCGTCGACCGCTTCCAGGATCATGTAGGGGATGGTCCACATGATCGGCACGATGCTGTTAAACGCAGCGCCGATGACTCCGAGCAAAAAGACGACCATCGCCCACTCGCCAAGAACTTCGGCCAGGGCTTCTCCGGGCGTAATGAAGCTGGTCAGCTCGGTGTAGCCGGCCGGGCGGAGCACAGCCGCCGAGACCACGATGATGCACACGGTGATGATACCGCCGACGATGTATCCAAAGCTCAAGTCGTGGCGCACATCCGAGAGATCGTCTTTGGTCGTCCAGCCCTTCTTTTTGACGAGGATCGACTCCAGAAAGAAGTTCGGCCAGAGCGCCGTCGTACCCAGGATGGCTGCCCCTAAGAGCATTGCGCCCTGGTCGGGGAGTGAGGGCACAAAGCCCTGAGCGACTTCCATGGGGGAGGGGCCGCTGGCGCCGGCGACGACGATGTAGAGCACGAGCAGCACGAACATCATGGCCGTCACGAACTTCTCGACGCGGTCGTACTTGAGCACGCCTGTGAGGATCGCCCCCACCCCGGCAACGAGCGCGACCGGCTGCCAGGCCAGCGCCTCACCGGTCAGAATTTCCACGGACATGCCCACCGCCGCGGTCAGCGCGACGGTCCAGGCGATGCACCCCAGGGAGAGAAAAAGGGCGATGATCAGCGCCGGACCTTTGCCGATCTTTTTGCGGATAAAGCCCATCAGGGTGTCGCCAAAGATGCCCAGGCGCGCGCTCATGTCCTGCGCCATAAAGCCCAGGAGAACCGCGCCGATGACGGCCCAGATCAGGGTGTAGCCGTACTCCACTCCGGCCTGGCTTGCGATGTAGATCGAACCACTACCAAAGTAGCTGGCGACCATCACAAAGCTCAGGCCGTACTTCTCGAAAAAACGCTTCATAAGGGACTGCACTTTCAACATGAGATCTCGTTGTGTGAGGGGTGGAAAGGGGCAAGGGTGCGGGGAACCCTGGCGAGTGAGCTCGCGCAGCGGGAGCGTTGCGGGGTGATCGCTTCAGGGAAGACGCGCCGGAGTGTGGCGCGATGCCAGGCCTTCGGGAGCGCTATGTCGCCCCGGCGCCCGAGAGCATGTAGATGCCCAGGGCAACAAGCACGAACGCCAGGCCGGTTTTGAGGCGAGTGGGGTCGATGCGGCGGGCGATGACCCAGCCGGCGATGGTGCCGATGAAGAGGGGGATGCCCACAAGCACGGCCAGTCCCCAGTCGATGGCGCCGACCATCGCAAAGCCCAGCGCCGCAAAGGCCGCGATGAAGATCGACTGCACCTGGGCAAGCGCTACGGCCAGCAGCATCGGCACGCCCAGCACCACCATCAGGGGCACGGCGAGCACCGGGCCGCCGACGCCGAGCAGGCCGCCGGGAAGCCCCACCGCCAGGCCCAGCCCTGCCATCGCGAGGCGGCCTTTCGGGGAGTCGAGCTCGAAGTCGGCCGGCGCTTCCAGCGCGCGGGCCCGGGAGCGTTCCAGCGCAAAGATGATCACGCCGGTCATCAGCACGAAGGCACCGAGTAAGAGCCCGAAAAGGTCGGCGTCGAGCACCGTGTTGAGCCGCGCCCCCACAAAAGCGCCCACGACGCTGGTGAGGCTTAAGATCAGCGCGGCGTTGCGCGCGGTGCGCGTCGCAAGCTGGCCGGAGCGCAAGTAGGCGTAACTTCCCAGCAGGCCGGTACCGATGAAGGTTACGCTGGCGGTGCCGGCGACGGTGGCCGGATCGATGTCGAGCAGCAAAAAGAGCGCGATGGTGACGAAGATGCCACCGGGGCCGATCGTGGTGATGCACACCCCGCCCACAAGCGCGATGAGAACAAGGATGAAACCAAGCCCGAGAGTCATGGGGGCCTTTACAGAGGGTCAACCAGGCTGTCCGAAGGGACGGCGACGAACGCAGGGCGCAGCGGAAGGTCGGGGGGAAGAGGTGACCTGTGCACCCATAAAGCGCGCAGAGTATACATAATTCCGGGCGTTTTGGGGAGGGCCGATCGAAGATTCTCCCGAAGACACGCGTTGCGCGAGGATTGCCGAGGAGCGTGATGGCGTTTAAGCAGGTTGCGAGTTTTTGAGCCGTAGCGCCGTCTGCCCGGGCAGATGGCATAGCCATGTGACGAGACAAACGAGGCGTATATGAGGTTAAAGAAGAGCAGCTGGTGGTTGGCCGGGTTGGGCCTGGCGGTGGGGGCGGCCTGTGCGACCCAGCCGCAAAGTGCGAGCGAAGAGACCGAGCCACAGCTCGGCGTGGAGGTCGAGGAGGCTGAAGAGGCGGAGGCCACCGGTGAGCCGCGTTTTGGTAACTTCGGCTTTGATACCGAAGGCATGGACACCGAGGTTGTGCCCGGCGATGACTTCTACGCCTACGCCAGCGGCACCTGGCAGGAGACCACCGAGATCCCCTCCGACCGCGCCCGCTACGGCGTCTTCGACATGCTCAGCCTGGAAGCCGAGGAGCAGGTCAACCAGATCATCCTCGCGGCGGCAAAAGAGGGCGGTGAGCCGGGCAGCAACACCCAGCTCATCGGCGATCTTTACGCGAGCTGGATGGACGCCGAGAGCATCGAAGAGGCCGGCCTGAGCCCCTTAACGCCCCATCTCGACGCGATCAACGCGCTGGACTCCCACGAGGCTGCCGCCCGCCTGATGGCCGACCCGGTCTATCCGGTGATGGTCAGCGTGCGCATCATGCCTGACCCCGCCGATCCCACGGTCTACACAGTGAGCTCGGGGCAGAGCGGGCTGGGGATGCCCAACCGCGACTATTACCTGGATGAGTCCGAGCGTTTTGTGCAGTACCGCCAGGCCTACGTCGAGTACATCGCGCGCCTCTTTGAGCTGGCCGAGATCGAGGACGGCGTGGCCAAAGCCGAGGCCATTCTGGAGCTGGAGACGGCGATCGCCCGGGCACACTGGACCCGCGAGCGCTCCCGCCAGATCGAAGAGACCTACAACGTGCTCAGCGTGCCCGAGTATCAGGCGCTGGCCCCCTCCCTCAAGCTCGCCGAAGGCCTGGAGATCCGCGGCCTGACCGACATCGAGAAGGTCATCGTCTCGCAGCCAAGCGCGGTCGAGGGGATTGGCGAGGTCTTTGAGAACGCCTCGCTCGATCTTCTGAAAGATTATCTGACCTTCCACTTCATCTCGGACCGCGCCTCCTGGCTTCCGAGCGGGTTTGATGAGGCCAGCTTCAACTTCTACTCCAAGACACTGCGCGGCACCGAAGAGCAGCGCGAGCGCGACCGCCGTGGCACCGAGCTTGTAGGCTGGACGCTGGGGCATGCGGTCGGCCAGGAGTATGTCGCGCTGCATTTCCCACCGGAGTCTAAGGCCCAGATGGAAGATCTGGTGCAGAACCTCACCGAAGGCTTTGAGGGCCGCCTCAAGACCCTCGACTGGATGGACGACGCCACCCGGGAGCAGGCTCTGGAGAAGCTGTCGACCTTTGAGCCCCGCATCGGCTACCCCGAGAAGTGGGACAGCTACGAGGGGCTGGAGCTTGCGGCCGACGACTACTTTGGCAACCGCATGCGCATCAGTGAGCATCGCTGGAATGAGGAGCTCAAGCGCTTCAAGGAGCCCGTCGACCGCGAGCGCTGGAGCTGGCCGCCGCAGATGGTCAACGCGAGCTACAACCCGCTGATGAACCAGATCACCTTCCCGGCGGGCATTCTGCAGGCGCCGTTCTTTGACCCCCACGCCGACCCGGCGATGAACTACGGCGCGATCGGCGCGGTCATCGGCCATGAGATCGGACACGGCTTCGACGACCAGGGCCGCCGCTTCGACGCTCAGGGGCGCATCCGCGACTGGTGGACCCCCGAGACCAACGCCGCCTTTGAGGAGGCCTCCAGCCGACTTGGCGAGCAGTACTCGCAGTTCTGCCCGATCGACGATCTCTGCATCAACGGCAAGCTCTCGATGGGGGAGAACATCGGAGATCTGGGCGGTATGCAGATGGCGTATGCGGCCTACCGCAACTTCGTCGAGAAGACCTACCCCGAGGGCGAAGCGCCCGTGATCGACGGCTTCACCGGCGACCAACGCTTCTTCTTAGCCTGGGCTCAGGTCTGGCGCTCGCTCTACCGGGACGATGCGCTGCGCGCCCAGCTCGTCAACGGCCCGCACTCCCCGGGCATGTACCGCGTCAACGGCGTGGTGCGTAACCTCGACGCCTGGTACGAAGCCTTCGATGTGACCGAAGACCACGCCCTCTACCTGCCGCCGGAGGAGCGCGTGCGCATCTGGTAATTTTTAATCAGGGGAGCTGGGTCCGAAGTTGGGTGAGGCGTTGATGCCCCCCAACATCAAACGCACTGCCTGAATGAAAAACACCCCCGAGATTCACGTGGATCTCGGGGGTGTTTTCGTTCAGGGAGCTATACAAAAGAACGCTCCAACGAACTCAGGCGTCGGGGCTAAACGGAATGGTCGGCGGCTCCCACAACTCAAAGCGGTTGCCCTCCGGGTCGACCGCCCAGCCAAACTTGCCGAACTCCGAATCTTCGGTCTTCGCGTCGACCTCGACCCCGGCGTCGCGCAGGCTTTGGAGCATGGCGTCGAGGTCGTCGACGCGGAAGTTGATCATGAAGGACTGGCGCTCGTCGCCAAAATACTCGGTGTCTTTCTTGAAGGGCGCAAAGATGCTGTAAGCCTCGGGCTGCGTCTCCTCTTTGTTCTTGAAGATGACGTAGCCATCGAAGTCGGGAAGCCCCAGATGTTCGACGTACCAGGCCTGAAGGGCTTTGGGGTCGGTGGCGCGAAAGAAGATGCCGCCAATGCCGGTGACGCGTGCCATGCGATGCTCCTCGGTGGGAGGAAGGTGTCCGAGCAAACCATCGCATGAGCGCGCAGGGCCGTCTAGCGGTGGGCCCGAGTTGCGTTCAGGCCCGAGCCCCTGCGCGCGGCGCGGCGGCCATCGCGCGAAGGCCGAACCACCCCAGAAGCAAGATGATCAGCAGGCGGTTGGGGCTCGACGGGCTGCCGCTGCTGCTGCAATCCAGCGCGCCCTCGTCGGAGCGCTGGCCCGGCGGAAGCCTGTAGGATTGCTCCAGGCTCAGGTTCACCTCGTGAGCCACATCCCCATCGTCCGCCAGCAGAAACGCCGAGGTTGTGTCTTCGCCGATGAAGGGCTCACCGGCCTCGTCGAGCCCGGCCTCCAGGGGAACCTCCAGCTCTGCGTCGGCGGGGATCTCGGCCAGGAGGCAGCGCTCATCCAGCTCGCCATCGGCTTCCAGCGCGACGCATTCGCCGTCATAGAAGCTCAACGCGTGCTCGCATCGGTTGGTCAGCGTGATGCTGATAGCGCAGTGGTCCTCGCTTTCGGGCAACACCTCGAAGGGGGCGTCGCTCTCCAGGCAATCGAGCGTCTCGGCGATGGTCGCATCGGTCGTGCAACGCAGCGGGCCGAGCTCGGGGCTGGTCGCCGCGGCTTCATCAACAAAGGCGCCCAGGCTCATCGTCAGCGTCATCAGGGCGATCGCGAAGCGATGGAGGAGGTGTTGTCCAGAACACATGGCAGGCCTCTCAAGCATGGGGTGACGCGTATCCAACGCGCCCGTGATTCGGGCTTCGTCGCTGAATAGGTGCAGAGAGCGTGCCAGTGGCGAGGAGGGTTCTCAGGTGCAGGTGTTCCGGTTGAGCAGGGGAGAGCAGAGGTTCGACGCGCACTCGTTATTCGCCTCGCAGGGCTCGCCACTCATCCGCCTGCAATAGGTGTCTTCGCAGGCGCGGCGGATGCCGTCGGCGTTCGAGCAGTCGGCGTTCTCTTCGCAGCGCTGCTGGTCGAGCTCCTCGGAGGCGATTTTGCAGGTGGCCGGGCCCTCGGCCGGCCCGGAGCAAAACGCCCCGGGACCGGCGCATTGGCTGGCGTCGTCGCAGGGCTCGCCGGGCTCGCGCTTTGGCTCACACGTCCCCCGGGTGAAGCAGCCGTCCTCGGTGCTGACGTTGCAGGGCTCGTCATAGGCGCAATAGGTCCCCTCACAGCAGGCCGGCCCCTCATTGGGGTTGCAGGCGCGTGCGGGCTCCAGACACGCCACCGCCGTGCAGCTGCCCCCCTGGCAGGCTTCGCCATCGAAGCAGTCCAGATCGCTCTGGCAGGCGGGCGCCGCGTCGGAGGAGCAGGCGGCCAACAGTGCGCTGAGCAGCAACGCAGCGCCGCAGCGAATGAGAACTTCAGGACGTCGAGACATCGGTCAGCCGGGGTGGAGGAAGACAGCGCCAGGCAAGCCTAATCCAGCCGTCGGCCTCGCTCAAGGTGTGGGCCTTCAGGTTTGGTGCAACTCCGCGGGTGTGCAGCTTTGCGATCAGCAGCGATGAACTTCCTCGTTACGCGGAGCCGTGATGTCAGACGCACAAGAGGATCGCTACGCCCCGGCGCGCCAGAGGATGGTCGAGCAGCAGATCCGCTCCCGGGGCATTGAGCTGGAGCCGGTAGTAAAGGCGATGGGTGAGGTGCCGCGGGAGCGCTTTGTACCCCGGCGCTACCGATCGGAGGCCTACGAGGATACGGCACTGCCGATCGGGGGCGGCCAGACCATCACGCAACCTTATCTGGTGGCCTGGATGACGGTGCTTCTGCGACCCCATCCCCACGACCGCGTGCTGGAGGTGGGCACCGGATCGGGCTACCAGGCCGCCGTACTCGCCAGGCTCGTCGACGAGGTCTTCACCATCGAGCGGGTCGATGAGCTCGCCGAACGTGCGCGCCACACTCTGGCGGATTTAGGTGTTGATAACGTCGCGGTGCGCAGCGGCGATGGCTCACTCGGGTGGGCCGGGGTCGCGCCTTTTGAAGGCATCATCGTGACCGCCGGCGCCCTCACCATCCCCGAGGCGCTTCTGGAGCAGCTCCGTGTCGGCGGCAGGCTGGTGATGCCCCTGGGGGCATCGAGCGCCGCGCAGACCCTGGTGCGCGTGACGCGCACCTCCGAGCGGCGCTACCGACGCGAAGAGTTCGGGCAGGTGCGTTTTGTGCCCCTGATCCGCAAAGAGGACGCCGACTCGGCGTCCTCTCGGGGGGATTTCTGGTTTTAATCGAGCCCTTCTCGGCGCTCAGGGCAGGTAGGCCGCCTCAAGCACATCGTGGTACTCCGGCGTCTTCTGCAGGATCGCGCGCGCCGCGGAGCAGGATGGCGAGATCTTGCAGTCGGTCGTGCGCGCATGCTCGACGGCCTCGGCGACCAGCTTTCGCGCCATCCCCTGTCCCCGCAGCGATTCGTCGACAAAGGTATGGTGCACCTCCATCGCTCCCGACGCAGCGCGTCGGTAGTCGATCGACGCCACCCGCTCTCCATCGCGCTCCAGATAGATGGAGCCACCGGCTTCGGTCTCTTGATGCGAAAAGTTGGGCTCGTGCTCGGTCACGGTGGCTCCTTTTGGCAAGTGGGGATGGGCGTGCTTCAGGCCGCGAAGACCTCGGCCAGCGCGTCTTCGGCCGCCTCAAGGGTCTGATCGATAATCTCGTCACTGTGGTGCGTCGACAAAAACCCGGCCTCGTACTGGCTGGGCGCCAGGTACACGCCGCGCTTGAGCATGGCGTGGAAAAAGGCGTTGAAGCGATCCAGGTCGCAGCCATGCACGTCCTCATGGGTATGCACGGTCTGGTCGCTGAAGAAGACTCCGAACATCGCGCCGACGCGGTGCTGGGTCATCGGGTAGCCATGTTTGTCGATGATTGCCTGCATGCCTTTGCTCAGGCGCAGGCTGGCCGCCTCGAGCTGCTCGTAGACCTCCGGCGTGAGCAGCTGCAGGGTCTTCAGGCCTGCGGTCACCGCGATCGGATTACCCGAGAGGGTGCCCGCCTGGTAGACCGGCCCGTCGGGGGCGACATGACGCATCAGATCCTCGCGGCCGCCGTAGGCGGCCAGCGGGAAGCCCCCGCCCACCACCTTGCCGAAGGTGTAGAGGTCGGGAGTGACGCCAAATCGGCCCGCAGCGCCACCGTAGCCCACGCGGAAGCCCGTCATGACCTCGTCGAATATGAGGACCGTGCCGTGGGCGTCGCAAAGCTCTCGCAGGCCCTCGAGGAACCCGGGATCAGGGGGAATGCAGCCGGTGTTGCCGCAGACCGGCTCCAGAATGATCGCGGCCACATCGGTGGGGAAGGTCTCAAAGATGCTGCGCACCGAGTCCAGATCGTTGAACTGCGCCAGCAGCGTGTCCCTGGCCGTGCCCGCGGTCACGCCGGGGGAGTTGGGCGTGCCCAGGGTGAGCGCGCCGGAGCCCGCCGCGATCAAAAAGGAGTCGGCGTGACCGTGGTAGCAGCCGGCAAACTTGATGAACTTGTCGCGACCGGTGGCCCCGCGCGCCAGGCGAATCGCCGACATGCAGGCCTCCGTCCCGCTGTTGACCAGACGCACCACATCGAGCCCGGGCACGCGCGCGATCATCGTCTCGGCCAGCTCGATCTCCAACTCGGTGGGCGCGCCAAAGGACGAGCCTTTCGCCATCGCCGCCTGACACGCCTCGACCACTTCCGGGTGGGCGTGACCAATGATCGCCGGGCCCCAGGTCAGCACGTAGTCGATGTAGCGGTTGCCATCGGCGTCAAAGAGATACGCTCCCTCGGCGCGCTCAATAAAGGGCGGGGTGCCCCCAACAGACTTAAACGCTCGCACTGGCGAGTTGACCCCGCCGGGGATGGATTTGGTGGCGCGCTGAAGGAGCTGCTGGCTTTTTTCGAGCATAGCGGAGGCTTCCTGAGTTGGTGAGAAGTTAAGGTCTGATGCGATCTTCGGGGAGCAACGCGTCGACACTCAGGCGGCGAGTTTGCCGTCGAGGTAGTCGGTCACAAAACGCTCAAGGAGGTCGATCCACAGGGTGGAGTCGTTGAGGCAGGGCACAAGGACGTAATCTTTGCCGCCGGCTTTGAGGAACTCTTCTTTGCCCTCCATGCCCAGCTCCTCGATCGTCTCCAGGCAGTCGGCCACAAAGGCTGGCGAGAACACCGCGATGGATTTGACGCCCTTTGAGGGGAGCTCTTCGAGCACGAAGTCGGTGTAGGGTTTGAGCCAGGGGTCCCGCCCCAGGCGCGACTGGAACGACACCGACCACTGCTCGCGCTCCAGGCCCGCCTTCGCGGCCAACATCTTCGCGGTGGTGAAGCACTGGTGGCGGTAGCAGAAGCTGTGCGCCGGGTGGCGCATCTCGCAGCAGTTTTCCATGCGCAGGCAGTAGCAGCCGGAGGGGTCGGTGGCTTTGACGTGGCGCTCCGGGATGCCGTGGAAGCTAAAAAGCACGTGGTCGGGCTTCCTGGCCAGGGCGCCTTCGGCGCGTTCCAGAACAGCGTCGATGTACTGCGGGTCGTTGTAAAAAGGGGGCTGCACCACAAGACGCATGTTGGGCGCGATGGCGTCCATCGTGTCCTGCACTTTGGCCACGGCCGTCTCATAGCTCGACATGGCGTAATGCGGGTAGAGCGGCACCAGAAAGAGCTCGGTGACGCCCCGGGCCATCAGCGCGCGGATGCCCGACTCGGTCGAGGGGTTGCCGTAGCGCATGCCCACCTCCACCGGAAGATCGATGCGCTCGCGCAGAAGATCGCGCACCCGGTAGGTGGTGGCGATAAGCGGAGAACCCTGCTCGGTCCACACCTCTTTGTAAGCCTCGGCCGACTTGGGCGCGCGGGTCGGAGCGATGATTAAGTTCACCAGCGCCGAGCGCTGAATCGGGTTGATGTCGAGCACCCGCGGATCGCTCAGAAACTCGCGCAGGTAGCGGCGCACATCGCCGGTATCGGTGGAGTCGGGAGAGCCCAGATTAACGAGCAGGACACCTTTACTCATAACTACATGCCTGAAGAAGAGAGGTCAGCTAAGTTCGCCGGCCAGGTCGCGGGCGAAGTAGGTGATGATGATGTCGGCGCCGGCGCGCTTCATCGCGAGAAGTTTTTCGGTGGCGAGCGCGCGCTCATCCACCCAACCCTTCGCCGCGGCAGCCTTCACCATCGAGTACTCGCCGCTGACGTTATACGCCGCCACCGGCAGGTCGAAGTTGGCGCGGATACTGGCCACGATGTCGAGGTAGGCAAGGGCGGGCTTGACCATCAGGATGTCGGCGCCCTGCTCCACATCGAGGGCGGCCTCAATGAGGGCCTCGCGGGCGTTGGCCGGGTCCATCTGGTAGGCGCGCCGGTCGCCGGACTGGGGCGCCGAGTCGACCGCGTCGCGAAAAGGTCCGTAGAAGGCCGAGGCGTATTTGACGGCGTAGCTCATGATGGGAAGATCGCTAAACCCGTCCTCGTCGAGCGCCTGGCGCATCGCGCCGATCATGCCATCGATCATGCCCGAGGGCGCGACCATGTCGGCGCCGGCGCGGGCGTGCGAGAGCACCTGACGTTGCAGGTTGCTCAAGGTCGGATCGTTGAGCAGGCGCCCGTCGTCGGCCAGCACGCCGCAGTGGCCGTGGTCGGTGTATTCGCAAAAACAGACGTCGGTGATGACGTAGAGGTGCGGGTGGCTCTTTTTGATGTGGCGCACCGCGCGCTGGATGATGCCACCTTCGGTATCGAAGGCGTCGGAGCCCACGGCGTCCTTGTGCTCGGGGATGCCAAAGAGGATCACGCGCGGGACGCCGGCCTGGCTGATGGCGTCGAGCTCGCGGTCGAGCTCGTCGAGCGAGTGCTGGAAGATGCCGGGCATCGAGGGGATCTCGCGGCGGATGTTGCTGCCGTGCGACACAAAGATCGGCATGATCAGATCATCGCGGCGAAGATGCGTCTCGCGCACAAGATCGCGAATATGCGAGCTCGCGCGCAGGCGGCGCGGTCGGCGAGTCAGGTCAAAAGAGCTCATGATGAAGCCGGGGAAGTGGCGAGTTGAAGGAAGTCGGTGACGCGCGCGGCGTGGTCGTGGCGCGCGTTAAGTAGCGCGGGAAGCGCGACGGTGTCGCGGGTGTTGCCCGCAAAGAAGACGCCGGGCATCGCCTCTTCCAGCGAGGCATAGGCGTCGAGGATCAGCTGATGGCCCACCTCAAACTGGGGGATGGCGCGCTCCCAGCGCGAGACGTGCACAAAGTCGGGCTCGGCGCGCAGCCCGAGGATGCGGTTGAGGTCGAACTTTACAAGCTCCACCACAGCGTCATCATCGAGGAGCGCGAGCTCGGGCTGGCGCGCCCCGCCCACGAAGGTGGTGAGGTTGACGCGGCCCTCGGGCGCGCGCTCCGGGAACATTGAGGAGATAAAGAGGGTGCCCAGGGTGTGCATCTCTTCGACCCGGGGGGCGAGCACCCCAAAGCCGTCGAGGGGGTGGGCAACGTCCTCGCGCTTAAAGCCGGTGGAGACCAGCGTGCAGGGCGCGAAGGTGATGTTTTTCACACGCTCAAGCGCGCGCTCCGGAGGTGTCACACCCTTGAAACGAAGATCGGCCAGCGCGTAGGAGGGCAGGGTCGAGACGACCGCATCCACGCTGACGCCGGCGGTGGATTTGCCGCGGCGGTAGAGCACTCGCCAGCTGCCTTCATCGCGACGAAGCCCGGTCACCGGGGCGCCGAGCTTAAGGTCACCGTTGAGTCTGGCCGCGAGCGCGTCGGTCAGGGTCTGAAGGCCACCTGTGAATGAGAGGAGGCGTTTCTTTGCCGGCGGTGTCTCGGAGTCGGAGGGTTGAAGTTTGCGTTTGATGGCGCCGAGCACCAGGGAGCCGGCCTCATCCTCAAGCTCTTTAAGCATCCCGAAGGTGTGGCGTGCCGACATCTGGCGCGGGTCGCCGGCGTAGGTGCCTCCCACGAAAGGATCGAGCAGGTAGTCGAGCACCTCCTGGCCCAGGCGGCGCTCGACGAAGTTCGCCAGGCTCTCATCGACGCCTTCGCGATCGAAGCCGGGAATCAGCGGCTCAGCCAGGAGGCGAAGTTTGGCCGAGGTGGAGAGAAGTTCGCTCTTCAAAAAAGCCGCCGGCGATTGCGGCAACACCAGCGGTCGACCGTAGCGCACCACATAGCGGCGCGAGGCGCTCTCGCGCGCGTCGACGATCGCGTCATCCAGCCCCAGCTCCGAGAGCAACGAGGCCAGGGCGGCGGTGCGCTGAAAGAGGGTGTGCGGGCCGTGCTCGACCAGGTAGCCGTCGATGCGCGAGGAGCGCAGTGGCCCACCCACACGCGCGTTGGCCTCAAAGAGGGTCACGCGCATCCCGGCCTGCTCCAGGGCGTACGCGATCGAGAGCCCGGAGATGCCCGCTCCTAAGACGGCGATATGAGGTGTCATGGTGGCTCCGCTCAAAGGCCGGGTTACTGACCGTAGGAGGTCACCGTCTCGACCAGCGCCTCCATGCACGCGATCTTGGCCTGGGGGGTGATGCCGTGACCCAGGTTAAAGATGTGCCCGTCGACGCCCCGCATATCATCGAGGATGCGCGTGGCTTCTTTGCGCACGATCTCCGGGGTGGTGTTGAGGATGATCGGGTCGAGGTTGCCCTGCACCGCCACGTTAGCCGGCAGCGCGCGACGCACATCGCTCAGACGCGCGGTCCAGTCCACGCCCAGCACGTCGGCGCCGGTGGCCACCAGCGGGTCGAGCAGATGATGCATCCCCTTGGAGAAGACCACCGTGGGCACACGCCCGCCAATCGCCTCGACCACCCGGCCCATCCACTTCGTGGAAGCCTGCTCAAAGGCGTGTGGCGAGAGCACGCCGCCCCAGCTGTCGAAAATCTGCAGGGCGTCGACGCCGGCGTCGATCTGCATCTCGAAGTAGCGCACCAGCCCGGCGGTGATCTTCTCCATGAGCGCCTCAAAGAGCGCGGGCTCGGAGTAGAACATCTGCTTGGCGCGGGCGTAGGTTTTGGAGGAGCCGCCCTCAATCATATACGTCGCAAGCGTCCAGGGGCTTCCGCCAAAGCCAATCAGCGCGCGCTCATCGCCGAGCTCCTCGCGAATCAGTTTGATGGCCGCGGGCACATAGGCCAGCTTCTCCTCAATCGCGTCGATGGAGAGCTTGTCGATGTCGGCCTTCGACTTGAGCGCAAACTCCATCTCGATGCCGCCCACATCGCGGAAATGGTAGGGCTGGCCGAGCGCCTCGGGGATCACCAGGATGTCGCTAAAGAGGATCGCCGCGTCCATATCGTAGCGGCGCAGGGGCTGGGTGGTGACCTCCAGCGCAAGCTCCGGGGTCTGCACCAGCTCGTGGAAGGAGTACTTCTCTTTGAGCTTAAGGTACTCGGGCAGGTGGCGGCCGGCCTGACGCATCACCCAGATGGGCGGGCGGTCCACAGGCTGGCTCTTGCAGGCGGCGAGGAAGCGTTGGCGGCGGTTCATGAAGGGTCCTGAAGTATGGCCTCGACCAGAAGGTCGCGGTCGGGGCTCGGGGCAATAAGGTCGACGGGTAAGCCGAGGTCGCGAAGTCGCTCCGCGGTGCGCTCGCCAATGGCCGCAAGTCGCGGCCGTGTCTCCATGGCGGGCAGGGCGTCAAGCGCCTGGTGCAGGGCCTCGGCGCCGCGGGAGCTGGTCACGGTGATCCAGTGGGGGCGATGCTCAAGCAGGGCCGCGCGAAGCGCGGCGATGTCGGGCACGCTCTCATAGACCGGCACAGGGTGGAAGGCAACGCCGCGACGCTCGGCCAGCGCGCTCAAGTCGCGCTCTTTATCGAGCAGTCCGAAGGCGAGGATGTCGCGCGCTTCGACCTTCTCGAGGAGGTCTTTAAGGCTCTCAAAATGATGCTCGGCGGGCACCGACACCGCCACGCCCAGCGCGTTGGCCAGGAGCTCAGCGGTGAGCGGTCCCACGGCCACCAGGTGGTGGTCGCGGGCGCTCTGGCGGGTCAACACCTCGCTGGCGAGCACAGCCTCGGCGGCGCGCGCGCTGTAGAAGATCACAAGGTGCGGAGCGCCCAGGCGCGCGCGCAGGACGTCGGCGTCAAGCTCGAGCCAGGCCACCAGCAGCGCCGGGCAGTGCAAAAGCTCGGCGCCCTCAACCGGGGCGGCGGGTCGGGTGCCGGTGTCCAGGATGCGCAACGCGGTCTCCGGGGTGGGGGTCATGCGCGAAGGATGCTGCGGGCGCCGCGCTCCAGGAAGTCGTCGACCAGCGCGTTTGCGAGCTGGTCGGGCTCCTCGCCAGTGCGACTCTCATGCAGGCACTGTTGACCATCGGTCGAGGAGACCCAGGCATGAAAGACCCACTGCCCGGGCGCCTCGGCCGGCTCACAGTAAGCCCCCAGCGCCACCGAACAACCCCCTTCGAGCCGGCGCATGAAGATGCGCTCGGCGGTGACCGCGCGCATCGTCGCCTCGTCGAGGATCGGGGCGATCAGCGCGTCGATGTCGTCGCGGCCGATGCGCGACTCCAGGCCGATCGCTCCCTGGCCTACCGCCGGGACATACTGGTCGGCGGGCAGCGCCGAGGTGACTCGGTCGCCCATCTCCAGGCGCTCCAGCGCGGCATGCGCCATGATGATGCCGTCAAAGCCCTCACGCTCCAGCTTCTCGAGGCGGGTGCCGATGTTGCCGCGCAGATCGGCAAAGGTCAGGTTAGGCCGGCGGTGCAAGAGCTGCGCTTTGCGGCGCTGGCTGCCGGTGGCAATGGTCGCCCCGTCGGGCACCTCATCAAAAGACGCGTAGCGCGTGGAGATGAACGCATCCAGCGGGCTCGCTCGCCGCGGACTTCCGGCGAACTTCATGCCCTCGGGCAGGGTCGAGGGGAGATCCTTGAGCGAGTGCACCGCCAGGTCGATGGCGTCGGAGGCCAGCGCCGCCTCCAGCTCCTGGGTGAAGAGCCCTTTGGCTCCAATGGCCGGAAGCGGCACGTCGGTGCGCAGATCGCCCAGGGTGTCCATCGTGACGATCTCGACGGTGAGGCCCGGGTGCGCCGCCCGCAAGAGGTCGGCCACGTGATGGGTCTGCCACAGCGCCAGCGCTGACTTTCGCGAGCCGAGCTTAAGGTTCATCGGGGTTCTCATCGTTGTTCTGTAAGTTGTAGAGCGAGAGCACCAGGTTGAGATCTTCGGAGCGCAGCGTGTTGTTGGCCACCGAGGTGCGCAGGTACGAGATGGGGTTGTGCAGAAGTTTTTTGACCAACCCGCGGCTGAACTCTTCGAGCATCACCCGCTCCTGCTCGGAGATGCGCTTGTTGTGGCGGTCAATCTCCTGGGTGCAGACGTCTTCAAAGTAGCGGGCCAGAGACGCGATGGTGGGGGTCACAGCCATCGACTGCTGCCAGGCGCGCCACTGATCGAGCATCTGTTCGATGATGGCTTCCGCCGCCGGGATCTCATCTTTGCGGGTGGCCAGGTTGGCGGCCACTACGTGCTCCAGGTCGTCGATGTTGTAGAGGAACACGCTGTCGAAGCGCGCCACCTCCGGGTCGACGTTTCGCGGGTTGCTGATGTCGATCAGGAAAAGTGGACGGCGCTTGCGCGCCTTCATCACCGACTTGAGCGCGGCGTGCGTGAGCAGATAATCCGGTGAGCCGGTGGCAAAGACGGCGACCTCGGCGCTCACGATGGCGTCTTCGAGCTCTTCGAGCGGGCGGTAGGTGCCTTTGAACTGGTCGGCCAGCAGGCGCCCGCGCTCCTCGGAGCGGTTGAGCACTACGAATCGGGTGCCGCCGCTCTTCTCAAAGTGCATCGCGGCGGCCTCCGCCGTCTCACCGGCGCCCACGAGCACGATCTCACGCTGGTTGAAGTCACCAAAAATCTTGCTGGCCAGATCCACCGCCGCCGAGCTGATCGAGACGGCCCCCTCGCAGAGCGCCGTCTCGGTGCGGACCTGCTTGCCGACGCGAATAGCGAACTGAAAGAGGCGGTCGAGTACCGGCGATTTGGCGGGGTTGGCCAGCACCTGGTCATGCACATCTTTGACCTGAGCGAGGATCTGGTTTTCCCCCAGGGCCAGCGACTCCAGCGAAGCCGCCACGCGGAAGGCGTGGCGCGCGGCCGCATCGTCGAAGGCGATCATCGGCGCGGGCAGCGCGGCCAGCTCCATACCCCGCAGCCGGGCGACCTCCGGGGCCAGCTCCTCCCAGAGGGTGCGCGGCGTGGGGCCGTAGAGGTAGATCTCGGTGCGGTTGCACGTCGAGAGCACCGCGGCCTCACTGAGCCATCGCTGACGGCAGAGCGGTACCAGCGCTGCAATGTCTGCAGCGCTCATCGCCAGGGCGTCGCGTTCAGCCAGCGTCGCGTTGCGATGGCTAAACGAGATGAGGGTGAGCCGGTTGGGTGAGGTCATGCTATTGGAAGGTGTGGAAGGAGCTAAAGAAGGTGTTGACGAGCACCATTGACGCGATCAGCGCCAGGTAGCCCCCGAGCGAGAGGTAGCCCATGCGCAGCCCGCTGAGCTTGCGCAGCTTCGCCCAGATAAAGGCCACCGCGTAGGCGGCCCAGGCCACGTAAGTAATGACGATCTTGGGGTCGAGCAAGCTAAAGTCGTCCAGAACGTAGATCGCGACAAAATGCCCCGAAAAAAGCCCCAGCCCCAGGAGCACGATGCCGGCGAGTGTGGCCAGCCGACTCATGTTCTCAAGGGTATTTAAGGGGGGGAGCCTCCGAAAGAGCGCGCCCAGCTCACGGCTCTTAAGCTGCCTGGCGAGCAGCACGTACATCAGCGCGTAGATGGCGCTGATCGCCAGCGAGACAAAGCCCGAGAGGATGAAGATCACATGCACCCCGTAGATCGGGTGCTCGTGCAAGAGGGGGTGGGCCGTGTTGGGATCGATGATCAGCGACGACCAGGTCTGCGCCACGGCAGCCAGCCCCACGAAGAACGCGCCGGTGTTGGGCTCACCATGACGCCGTTCGGTCAGCGCATAAATCAGCCCGATGGCCAGCGCCAGCAGCGAGAGAAACTCACCTTTTGAGGAGACCGGAAAGTGGTTCAGCTCCACACCGCGCAGCGCCAGATAGAGCGCGTGTGTGCCCAGCGTCCCGTAGAGCAGGGGGGAGCCCCAGAAGCGCTGATCCCCGCGATCCTTACGGGCCACAAAGCGGCGAACGTAGAGCGCGAAGATGGCCAGGTAAGCCAGCGGGAGCGCAATCTCAATGAGTTGAAAGACCTGCAACATGCGGGGCCTCTACGGCTGACAACAAAAGGGGCGGAGTGACGTCGGCAAGCCCGCCGCTGAGGCATGGCTGGCCGAGTTGGTCTTGGCCTCCGCGGGCACTGATAGTCCGCCGGGGGCGGCGGGTCAAACCTCGTGTGCGTCCGGGCCCCGAAGCCCCAGACGTTGATGTGTGAGCACCGGCATGCTCTGGCGAATCTCGCGTTGACGCTCCAGGCTCAGATCCGCAACCACCACGCCGTTGCCTTCCTCAAGGCACCCCAGGCACTCGCCCCAGGGGTCGTAGATGACGGAGTTTCCATACGAAGAGCGCCTGCCGTAATGGTGACCCCACTGGTTGGGCGCGAGCACAAAACACTGATTCTCAATGGCGCGAGCCCGAAGCAGGGTGTGCCAGTGGGCACGGCCTGTCGGCAACGTGAACGCCGAGGGCACCGTCAACATTTCCGCGCCCTTGAGCGCGAGCTCCCGGTAGATCTCGGGGAAGCGCAGGTCGTAGCAGATCGTCAGCCCGACGCGCGCCTGCTCCTGACCCAGGGACACGTCGGCATAGACAAGCTCACGTCCCCCCATCACGCTCTTCGACTCCATCAGAGTGAGATCGCCGTCGACCTTCGCGTCAAAGAGGTGAATCTTGCGGTAGACCGCTCCGATATCGCCCTCGGGAGTGAGGTGAACCTGCGTATTAAAGGTGCGGGTGGGGTCGGGAGAGGTCTCTGCGAAGCTGCCCACGGTCAAAAAGACGCCGAGCTCGCGGGCCATCTTGCGGTAGGTCTGAATTTGAGGGCCGTCGAGGGGCTCGGCGACGGGCAGTTTGTCGCGGTCCGGGCCCAGGAAAGGCGCGCACTCCGGAAAGATCACCCAGCCTGCGCCTTGCTCCGCGGCGTCTTCGGCGAGCTGGTGGCAGGTTTTCAGGTTGTCTTCGATGTCGCGGGTTGAGGCGATCTGGGCGAGTGCGACGCGCATGGCGACTCCGGTGCGGAGGGGAGGGTGAACTCGGGGCGAACGTCTTTAACGTCATCAGGCCTCACCTCTAAGGCGCAAACCATCAGCCTGAGCGTTGAAACATCGTGAGCCTCCAGGCTGCTGTCAATGTCCCTGCGCACCGGCGGTTGCGTTGCCCTTTGAGCGGCCGCTGGCGTGGGCTCCGGGGCGCCTGTCGAAGACTGCACCTTGACAGATTCTCAGGCCTTGTTTACTACATCGGCCCGCGGCAGGCAGATTCGTTGGAAGAAGCGTGCCGGGTTGTCAGTTCATCGGGATAGAGCTGGCAGGGAGAGGTCTGAGAATGTGTTCAGTTTTTGCAGGTCTCTTCTCGGGCGACGTCAGGTAAAGGTGAGATCATCTGGCGTCTCGCTACATTTCGCGGCGCTGAGCGAAAGTGGGCCCTCCAAGCCCGCTTTTTTTATTTTTCAGGCCCGGGGGTAGCGCATCCCAGGATGCAGCGACACGCAACGCATGTTGAACACAGGTAAGGCCGAGGACACGTGGGTAAGAAACGACGAAAAGAGCGACGCGCCAAAGCGCCAGCGCTGCCCCTGAGCAACGAGATCGCCCAGGCGATCGAGGGCTGGGCGCATGAGGCTGCCGAGGTGCATGAGCTGGAACTCTACGATGTGGTCACCAGCAGCGCCGGTGGCTGGTCGGTGCAGATTTTTGTGGATCGCCCCGACGCCGAGCCCGGCACGGGCGTGGCCGTTGAGGACTGCGCCCGCGTCAGCCGTTATGTCGAGGCGTTGCTCGACGCCGATGAGCGGGTCCCGGAGCGTTACGTGCTGGAGGTCTCCAGCCCGGGCGTGGAGCGCAAACTCACCAAACCTGCGCATTACGAAAAAGCGGTCGATCGCGAGGTTGAACTTGTGGTTCGCGAGCAGATCGATGGACAGAACAAGGTAGTCGGGCGGCTGACGTCTTTTGAGGACGACACGCTGACCCTCGAGATGGACGGCGCCACGGTGAACATCCCGTTGAGCGGGGTGAGCCGGGCGAAGTTGACGTTCGACTTTTCAGGAGCGAAGCAGCGATGAATCTCAACAGTGTCATCGAAGAGGTCGGAAGGACCAAAGGGATCGATCGTTCGATCCTTGTGGAGACCCTTGAGGCGGCCATCTTGACCGCGGCGCGCCGGACCTACGGCGCCCAGCGCGAGATCGAGGCCGAATACAACGAAGAGAGCGGGGAGGTGCAACTCTTCCAGATCATCACCGTCAGTGATGATGTGGAGAACCCCTACCGCGAGGTCTCCGTGGAGGAGGTGCGCGAGGCGGGCTTTGAAGCCGAGCCTGGCGATGAGCTCCTCTTCCAGATCTTCTACCGCGAAGACGACAAAGAGAAGGCCAAGGCGCAGGACAAGCGCTACGGCAAGTTGCTCAAGCTCGACTCGTACAACTCCACCTTCGGCCGCATCGCCGCGCAGACTGCCAAGCAAGTCATCATTCAGCGCGTGCGCGAGGCCGAGCGCGACATCATCTACGATGAGTACAAAGACACCGTCGGTGACATGGTCATCGGTCGGGTGCGCCGCTTTGAGAAGGGCAACATCATCGTGGACCTGGGTCGCACCGACGCGATCCTGCCGCGCCGCGAGCAGACCCCGCGTGAGAGCTACCGCCCGGGCGACCGTCTGCAGGCGATGATCAAAGAGGTTCAGAAGTCCAGCCGCGATCCGCAGGTTGTCTTAACGCGCGCCGATCCCATGCTTCTGCTCAAGCTGTTTGAACAGGAGGTTCCGGAGATTCACGAGGGCGCGGTGCGTATTGTGGCCGTGGCGCGTGAGCCGGGCGTGCGCACCAAGGTGGCCGTCTACAGCCGTGACAGCGATGTCGATCCGGTCGGCGCCTGCGTCGGGATGCGCGGCTCGCGCGTCCAGGCGGTGGTTCAGGAGCTGCGCGGTGAGAAGATCGACATTGTGCCTTACGTCGAAGACACCGCCCGCTTTGTGTGCAACGCCATCAGCCCCGCTGAGGTCGCCAAGGTCCTGATCGACGAGTCGAACATGACCATGGAGCTTATCGTCCCCGACGATCAGCTCAGCCTGGCGATCGGTCGCGGTGGTCAGAACGTGCGTCTGGCCGCTCAGCTCACCGGCTGGAACCTCGACATCATCAGCGAGACTCGACTCAAGAACATGATGGCCGAGTCGCGCGCCCAGCTGCTGGAGTTTGAGGGGATCACCGAGGATATGGTCGATACGCTCTTCACGCTTGGATACAACAAGCTCGAGCATATGGCACACGCCGCCGCTCCCGAGCTTGCACAGATTCCGGGACTCAACGCCGAGTCGGCCGAGCGCATCATTGCGGCCGCCGCCGAGATCCTCGCGCGTCCCGCCCCCGGCTCGCCGGAGGCGATGACCGAGGCGGACTACGAGCGTAAGGCGCTGGAAGATATCCGCGGTGTGGGCACCAAGGTGGCCGCCTCGCTTCACGACTCGGGCTACATCAGCGTGGAGCATATCGCGTTCGCCGAAGACGCCAGCAAACTGGCCGAGGCCGCGGGTCTGGGCAAGAACGTCAAGAAGGCCAAACAGATCCTCAGCGCCGCCGAAGATCACCTCAAGCGTGAGCTGGAGCTCGACGATGAAGCCTTCGAGGCGCGTCGGGCCGAGTTTAAGGCTGCGCAGGCCGAAGGCGCCGCGTCGGGTGACGAGGCCGAGGCCGCCGAGGCACAGGACGAACAACCGGCCACCGCCGGCGAGGACACTGCGGAGCCGGCGGAAGCCACCAAGAGTGATGATGAGGAGGACGCCTGAACGTCGGTAAGCACACAGCACCAGGTGAACAAAACCCCGAGCCTTCCCACACCCCGCAGCGTACCTGCGTGGGGTGTCGGGAGGTTGGGGAGCCCGCGGGTTGGGAGCGTTTCGTCTATGTCGAGGGTCACGGGTTGATCCACGACGTGCGACGCAAGGCACCCGGCCGCGGGGTGTGGGTTCACGCCGATCCGCACTGTCTGCAGAAGGCGCTTGAGCGCGGCGGGTTTCAACGCTCGCTCAAGCGTCGCGTGGAGCTGCCGCAGCTCTCCGAGCTGCTCGCGCAGCTTCGAGAGGGTGCCCGCCGTCGCCTCAATGAGGCGCTGCAGATCGCGCTGCGGGCTCGCGCCACCACCCCGGGGCAGACCTTCGTCAAGGAGGCGATGCGCAACGACACGATCGTCGTGCTCATCCTCGCCAGCGACGCCGGTGAGAGCACCCGCACCAAGTTCACCACCAACGCGCAGCGCAAGGGCATAGACGTGATCGAACTCTGGACCGGCGACGAGCTGGGCCAGATGGCGAAGGGCCAGGCCTACGTCTCCGTGATTGGCGTTGAAGCCGGCCCCCACGCCGAGCGAATCGTGAAGCATTGGAAGAGTTTGGAGGCGCTCAGTGCGACTTCGAAAACATAGTGATTGAACACGTCGCGGATCCTCGCCAGCCGGTGAGGGTGCCTGCGTTTTGAAGGGCCTTCTCTTTGTGGTAGTAAGCGCTCGAGAAGGCGATAGATGGTCAAGAAAGCCGACGATCGCGACGAGAAAGAAGACTGTCCGCGCGGAGCGTCATCAAACCCCGACGGACAGAGTGGAGACGATATGCCTAAGCAGCAACGCGTATATGAGCTAGCCCAAGAGCTAGAGATCAATAAGCAAGAGTTGGTATCCAAGATTAACGAGCTCGACCTGGGCTTCTCCGTCAATAACTACATGACGGTGCTCAACCCGCCGGAGATCGACTCGATCAAGGCCGCGCTCGGTGGCAAGAAGGCCGAAGCGCCCAAGAAGAAGTCCACCAAGTCGAGCAAGAAGAAGAGCTCGAAGAAGGCCGACGAGCCCGCCGAAGAGAAGGTGGAGGCCGCTCCGGCCGCGCCGGTGGTTCGCCGTCGTCGCAAAGCGTCGACCGAGGAGGACGAGTCCACCGAGGAGAGCACCGAGACCGAGGTCGAGGTGGTCCGCCCGACGGTGCGTCGTCGCCGCAAGGTCGAGACGGCCGACGAGGTCGAGGAGAGCGCTGAGGAGCCGGCTGTCGAGGCTGAGAAGCCCGAAGAGGTCGAGGCTGCCGAAGCGCCCGCCGCCGAAGAGCCTGTCGCCGAAGAGGCCCCGGCCGAAGAAGTGGCCGCCGAAGAGGCTGCGCCTGAAGAGGGTGAAGCGAGCGAGGAGGCCGCTGAGCCGGCTGAGGAGACCGAAGAGGTCGCCGCTGCCGCCGAAGAGCCTGCTGCCGAAGAAGCCCCGGTCGCCGAAGAGAAAGCCGCCGAAGAGCCTGCCGAAGAAGCGAAGAGTGATGCCGGTGAAGCAGCTGCGGAAGCCGGTGAGACGCCGGCTGCCCCTGTGGCGCCTCCGGTGCGTCGTCCGCCGCCGCGTAACCCCAAGGGTGGCGCCAAGGTGCTCGGTCGTATCAGCGAGAGCGTGCTCAAAGATCGCCTCGCCGCCGAGAATAAAGACTTTACCCCCGGGCCGTCGCGTCGTCCCAGCGGTGGAGGCGGCTCGCGTTCGTCGAGCAGCCGTCGCCGTGGTCGCACCAAGCGCGTGGTCGAAGGATCGGATCTGTACGGGCCGAAGTCCCGCCGCAGCCGTCGCGGAGGATCGCGAGGTCGCAGCCGTGGCCGGGCCAAGAAGACGCAGAAGACCGAGATCACGCAGGCAGCCGAGCATAAGCGCGTCATTCGCATTGAAGACGTCATCTCGGTCGGTGACCTCGCGCACCAGATGGGCATCAAGGCCGCACAGGTCGCGATGAAGCTCATCGAGAGCGGCATGATGGCCACGGTGAACACCACTCTGGACTTCGAGACCGCCGCGTTGATCGCCGATGAGTTCGACTACACGGTGGAGAACGTCGCTTTCGATATCGCGAACTTCTACGACACGAACCCCGATGAAGAAGAGACCCTCGAGCGTCGCGCTCCCGTCGTCACGGTGATGGGTCACGTCGACCACGGGAAGACCTCGCTCCTCGATGCGGTGCGCGCTTCTTCGGTGACCAGCGGCGAAGCCGGTGGCATCACCCAGCATATCGGCGCCTACATGGTGGAGACCACGGCCGGTATGGTGACCTTCCTGGATACCCCGGGTCACGAGGCGTTCACCGCCCTGCGTGCCCGTGGTGCCAAGGCCACCGATATCGTGGTCCTGGTCGTCGCCGCCGATGACGGTGTGATGCCGCAGACGGTTGAGGCGATTAACCACGCCCGCGCCGCCGAGGTTCCGATCATCGTGGCGATCAACAAGATCGATAAGCCGGGCGCCAACCCCGACCGCGTAAAGACCGCGCTGACCGAGTACAACCTCATCCCCGAGGAATGGGGCGGAAGCACCCTCTTTGTGGAAGTCAGCGCCCTTGAGAAGCTCAATATCGAAGGGCTGCTCGAAGCGATCTCGCTGCAGGCCGAGCTCCAGGAGCTCCGAGCCCGCCCCGATCGCGACGCTCAGGGTATCGTGATCGAAGCCGAGCTCGACATCGGACGCGGTCCGGTGGCCACCGTGCTCGTGCAGCGCGGTACGCTCAACCGCGGCGATATCCTGGTCAGCGGTCGCTACTACGGCCGCGTGCGTACCATGCACAATGACCGCGCCCAGACCATCGACAAGGCCGGCCCCAGTCAGCCCGTCGAGATCACCGGTCTGAGCGGTATCCCCGAAGCCGGCGAGCCCTTCTTTGTGGTGACCGAAGAGCGCGACGCCAAGCGCATCACCGAGAACGTCGCCGATCAGCGTCGTAAAGAGGTCATGGCCAGCCGCGCCAAGGAGTCTGCAGGTAGCCTGGAAGATCTCTCGGCGATGATTGCCCGCGGTGAGATGAAGACCCTCAAAGTCATCCTTAAGGGCGATGTGCAGGGCTCGGTCGAGGCCATTAAGGAGGCCTTCGGCAAGCTCGGCAACGATGAGGTTCGCACCAAGATCATCCACACCGGTGTGGGTGGTATCACTGAGAACGACGTCAACCTGGCAGCGTCCTCCGATGCCGGCGCGGTGATCGTGGGCTTCAACGTGCGTCCGGACAACCGGGCCGCCGAGGTCGCCGAGAAGTACGGCGTGCAGATCCTCACCCACAGCATCATCTACGACGCCATCGAGCAGGTGCGCGGTATCCTCGAAGGGCTCCTCTCTCCGGTTGTCCAGGAGAAGGTCCTGGGTCACGCCGAAGTTCGCGAGACCTTCAGCGCACCGAAGATCGGTACTATCGCCGGTGTGTACGTGACCGACGGGATCGTCCGCCGCAACGCGAAGGCTCGCCTGCTTCGCGGCGAACGGGTCATCTACGAGTCGACGGTCGGTTCGTTGCGTCGCTTCAAGGATGACGCCAAAGAGGTCAAGACGGGCTTTGAATGCGGTCTGAGCATTGAGAACTACAACGACATCAAAGTCGGTGACGTTGTGGAAGTCTTCGAACTCGAAGAGGTCAAGGCGACCTTCGATTGAGGTGAGCACGTCACCTCAGTTGCGGGTAGCTGGAGAACATCATGAAACAGAAACGCAGCTACAAACGCACCGAACGGGTCGGGCAGCAGCTTCACGAAGTTATCGCGGGGCTGCTGCTCACCGACGCCGATGACCCGCGCCTGCAAATGGTGCAGGTCACTGCGGTGGAGATGAGCCCGGATCTTCGCTACGCGAAGGTCTACTTCATCATGCTTGATGGAGAAGAGCCCGAAGAGGGCGTGGAGCCTGCCCTGGAGCGCTTCGCGGGTTTCGCACAGCGCTCCATTGGCGAGCAACTTCGCCTGCAATTTGTGCCCCGACTCACGTTTAAGTTTGACGAGGCGGTGATGCGCGGACGGGCCATGGACGAGCTCCTCTCAAAGCTCCCCGAGAGCTCCGAGACATAAACACGTGAATGCTTGCCCGCGATGTGTGCGGCGCCTGAATGGAGATAGTGGTCATGAGTGCGGAGACACACCATCCGTCGGGCGCCGCCGCAGCGCCGGTTACCATCCCGACCAGCCCCGAGCTCGAAGCGCAGATCGATGCGTTCGGCGAGCTTCTCGACACGCACCAACGTTTTCTGGTGGTGGCGCACGCCTATCCCGATGGGGACGCGGTTGGCTCCACGCTGGCGATGGGGCTGCTTCTGGAGCAGCTTGGCAAGGACGTCGTCTTCTTTAACGTCGACCCTGTCCCTTATAACTTCCGTTTTTTGCCGGGGGCCCGACGCTGGACCACCGAGGCGCCTTCGGAGCCGCCGGAGGTCACGGTGATGCTGGACTGCGCTGAGCCCGGTCGCCTCGGGGAAGGGTTCCCGAAGGGCGCGTGGGGCACGACGGTGGCGGTGGTCGATCATCACAAGACCTGGGATCCGGACTTCGCCAGCGTCTACGTGCGCGATGTGAGCGCGGCGTCGACCGGCGAGTTGATCTACCGTCTGGTGCGGCGCTACGGCTCGCTGAGCTCGGAGATCGCGCAGAACCTCTACTGCTGCATGATGACCGACACCGGTAGCTTTCGGTACTCCAACACCAGCCAGACGGCGTTTCGCGTGGCAGGAGAGCTGGTGGAGGCCGGAGCAGACCCGTGGCATATGACCAGCCACATCTACGAGGATCAGCCGCGCGAGCGTCTTGAGCTTCTCTGTCGGGTGTTGGGCACGCTGAACGTCTCGGAGTGCGGTCGGCTGGCGTTTTTGCGCGTTGAAGACGCGATGCTTGAGGGGCTGAACTCGGACGAGGATCTCACCGACGGGTTTATCAACTACGCTCGGTCGATCCGCGGCGTGGAAGTAGCCACCCAGCTTCGAGAGGCCGAGGGTGGGGAGTGGCGAATCTCGTTCCGTTCGCGGGGCAAGGTCGATGTCTCCGCGCTGGCCGAGAAGTTCGGAGGTGGCGGACATCATAACGCCGCCGGCTGCCGCATCAGCGGGACGCCTGGTGAGGTGGAGCGTCAGCTCTCTGAGGCGCTCGTTGAGATGCTCGACCGACCCGAGTCTTCTTGAAGCGGTGATGCCGCTTATGCGGCGATCCACGTGGAGTAGTGCGCATGCAAAGCCAGGATGGCTTGATCCTGATCGACAAAGACGCCGGTATGACCAGCTTTGACGTGGTGCGCCGGGTTCGACGGCTGGCCGGCACGCGCAAGGTCGGTCACACCGGGACACTCGACCCCGACGCCACCGGCCTGATGGGGGTCGTGCTGGGCCGCTGCACCAAACTCGCGAACTTCCTGACCCTCGACGAGAAGGTGTACGCCTTCGAGATGGTGCTCGGAAGCGCCACCGACACCGAAGACGCCTCCGGTGAAGTGATCGAGGAGGCCGTATGGGAGCATGTGACGCGCGAGGCCTTTGAAGACGCGATGACCGGGTTTCTGGGCACGATCCAGCAGGTCCCACCGATCTACTCCGCGCTGAAAGTTGACGGAAAGCGCGCCCACGCCCTGGCGCGCGCCGGCGAAGATGTGAGGCTTGAGGCGCGCCCGGTGGAGATCTTCGAGTTGGAGCTGAGGCGCTTTGAACCGCCTCACATCGCGATGCAGGTGCGCTGCGGCTCGGGCACCTATGTTCGGGCGCTGGTTCGCGACCTTGGCAGGGCGGTGGGAAGCGTCGCGCATACCCGCAGCATCCGTCGCATCTCGGTGGGAGAATTCAACCTCTCCATGGCCCACCGCCTCGACGAGCTCAGTGAAGACACCTTCTGGGAGAAGGTGCTCTCGCCGGCGCGCATGGTCGGAAGCCTCCCCCAGGTTCACATCGACGAGGACCAACGCCGCGCTGTGGGGTTTGGACAGACGATCCTTGTCGAACCCGAGCTCCCGATGGGGGCTCCCGTCGCGGTGATCGATGCGCAGGATGTTCTGGTGGCGATCATGGCCCGCAAAGAGAGCCACGATCCCCGGGGGAGCCGTCTGGCGCCGCGTCGCGTGCTGATCTAATCGCTTGCGCGGTCAGGCTTGTGGCACCATCGTCGTCGGCGTGATCCTATCGAGCAGAGGTGTGTGAGGTGGACCCGGTCATTGCGATCTATGGGGCGAGCGGCTTTGTGGGCCGCATGCTGGCCAGGACGCTCGGTGAGAGCGGTCGGGCGCTGCGCCTGATCGGGCGCGATCTGGGGCGGCTCGAAGAGCTCGAAGAGGAGCTGCGCTCCGATGGTGTGACCGAGCTCTCGGTGCGCCAGGCGCGCCTCAGTGATGAGGCTGGTCTGCGCGGGGCCCTGCGCGGCTGCGCTGTGCTCGTGAACTGCGCGGGCCCGCTGGGCAACAAGACCCGGGCGCTGGTGCAGGCCGCGCTGGATGAGGGCCTCCACATCTTCGACATGGCCGGGGAGCAGCCCCAGGTTCACTGGATGTGGGAGCACGTCGACCAGCCGGCGCGGGAGCGCGGTCTGGTGGTCATACCGGCCTGCGCGATCGAATACGCCCTGGGAGATTTCGCCGCCGAGATCGCGCTGATGAAAGCCGCCTCGCGCATCGTGGTCTGTTATGCCGTGCGCGAGATCAAGCTCAGTCAGGGGGCGCGCAAGACCTTCGTGCACGCGCTTGGCGAGGGGGGCTTTAGCTTCATCGACGGCAAGTTGGAGCAACATCGCGCAGCCTATCGGCTCTTCGATGTGCCTTTTCCCGGAGGTCATCATCGAAAAGGGGTGTGGATCCCCGGCGCGGAGGCCATTCTTGTGCCGCCTCGCGGCGGGGTCTCGCGCGTGGAGAGCTGCGTGGTCACGGGTGAGGCCGTGGTGCGGATCCTGGCGACGCTCTCCGGGGTGTTACCCTCGGTGCTTCGCGCGTTGAGGCCCGTCGCGGACCGCATCGTGGAGCAGTCCGACGAGAACGACGCGTCGCTGGGGGAGTACCTGGTGATCGCCTTTGACCCCAGAAACTCCGAGCCCTACGCGATGTTGACCGGCGAAGATGTGTATGCGACGAGCGTGAGCATTGCGGCTGAGTGTGTATGCCGCACGCTGGATGAAGGCCCCATCAAGCTGGGGGTGACTTCGCCAGCCGCCGTCTTTGACGTGCAGACGTTTCTGGCGTCGGTAGGTGTGCGCCGCCTGCTCTGAGCGCGGTCCACTGCCACCAGCCGGCCCTTTCAAATCGAAAAAACGACGATGATAAAGGAAGTTATGGAAACTCGTATCGCTCGAGAGTTAGGAGTTCGCGAAGATCAGGTGCGCGGCACGCTGGCGCTGCTCGATGAAGGCAACACCGTCCCCTTTATCGCGCGCTACCGTAAAGAGCGCACCGGTGGCCTCGATGAAGTGCAGATTCGCGACGTGGCGCGCCTCAGTGAGCAGATCCGACAGACCGAAGAGCGTCGCGCGACAATTCTTGCGTCGGTGGAAGAGCAGGGCGCGCTCACCTCCCAGCTCCGAGCGGCCTTGCTCGCCGCTTCCACGCTCTCCGAGCTGGAAGACCTCTACGCCCCCTACCGCCCCAAGCGTCAGACCCGCGCCACCCGCGCGCTGGAGGCTGGCCTGGGTCCGGTGGCCGAGGCGATCGAGCGGGGCGAAGACCCGTATCGCCTCGCATCGGGCTTTCGCTGTGAGACCTTCGCCACCGACGAAGACGTGGTCTCAGGCGCGCGCGACATCCTTGCCGAGGCGATGGCCGACGACGCCACGGTGCGCTCCTATGTGCGTGACGCCATGCGACGTCAGGGCAAGTTGATGAGCAAGCGCCGCCGCGGCGGTGACGAGGACCCCAAGTACAAGATGTACTTTGAGTTCTCCACGCCGGTCGAGAAGATGCGCCCCCACCAGGTGCTGGCCATTCGGCGCGGGGAAAAAGAGAAGGTCTTGAGCGCCGGCATCGAGGTACCCGAAGAGCGTCTCATCGACTGGATCATCGGCCAGCGGGTCAAGGTCGGCGGTGTGGCCCGCAAACACTACAGCGAGGCGATTCGCGATGGCTTCGGCCGCCTGCTTCACCCCTCTCTCGAGCGCGATGTGCGTGGCGAGTTGGAGGAGCAGGCCGATCAGCACGCCATCGGCGTGTTTGCGCTGAATTTAAAGAATCTGCTCTTGCAGCCGCCGCTGGCCGGCCGTGTGGTGCTGGGCGTTGACCCCGGGTTGCGTACTGGCTGCAAGCTGGCGGTGGTCGACGCCACCGGGCGCCTGATCGACACCGGACATATGTATGTGCATGACGGTCGCAAGCGCGATGTGCCCGATATCGTGGCGGCGATGGTGCACAAGCACGGCGTGCAGGTGGTGGCGATCGGCAATGGCACCGGCAGCCGCGAGACCGAGGAGCTTGTCGCGCGGGGACTGCGGGGCAAAGAGGGCGTGCACTACGCCATCATCGATGAGGCTGGAGCCAGCGTGTACAGCGCTTCGGATGTGGCCCGTGCGGAGTTCCCCGACCTCGATGTGAGCATGCGCGGGGCCGTCTCCATTGCGCGCCGCATTCAGGATCCGTTGGCCGAGCTGGTGAAAATCGATCCGAAGAGCATCGGCGTGGGGATGTACCAGCACGACGTCAATCAGAACGCGCTCAGCCAGAAACTCGACGCGGTGGTCGAAGATGTCGTCAATGCGGTGGGCGTCGACCTGAACTCGGCCTCACAGCCCCTGCTGGCGCGGGTGGCCGGCATCGGGCCGACCCTTTCCAAACGCATCGTGGCGCACCGCGATGCCAATGGCCCCTTCGCATCGCGCGAGGCGGTCAAAGATGTGCGCGGGCTCGGCTCCAAGACCTACGAGCAGTGCGCCGGCTTTTTGCGCATCCGTGACGGGCGAGAGCCGCTTGATAACACCGGGATTCACCCGGAGAGCTACCCGCTGGCGCGCGACATTCTCAAGCGCGCCGGCAAAGGGCCGGGGGACGCCGGGCTGCCGTCTGCGCTCGATGCGTTGGAGCGCTCCGGCGAGCTTCGTACGATCGCCGAGAAGCACGGCGCCGGGGCGATGACCCTGGCCGATGTGCTCAACGCGCTGGTGCAACCGGGCCGCGATCCCCGCGATGAGCTCGATCCGCCGAAGCTGCGCAGTGACGTGCTCAACGTCAACGATCTGCGTGAAGGCATGGTGCTTGAGGGCACGGTGCGCAACGTCGTCGACTTCGGGGCGTTTGTCGATATCGGCGTCAAGCAGGACGGTCTCGTGCACGTCAGCGAGATGGCCGATCGCTACATCAAAAACCCCTACGAGGTCGTAGGCGTGGGCGATCGCGTGCGCGTGGCCATTGTGTCCATCGACAAAGATCGCGGTCGCATCGGCCTGTCGATGAAACAAGCCTCTTCCTGAGTGTTGGCCGCTCGACGAGGATAAAAAAAGCTCGCCATCCCCGAGGGTGGCGAGCTTTTAAGTGCCTGCTTTTCAAGAGGAATCAGGCGTCCCAATCTTCGGTGCGGCGCTCTTCGATGACGTGCTCGCTCTCCAGGAAGCGCTCCGCGTCGATGGCACCCATGCAGCCCGAGCCGGCAGCGGTGATGGCCTGTCGGTACGTGAAGTCTTGAACGTCACCACAGGCGAAGATGCCCGGAACGCTGGTCGCGGTGGAGCCGTCTTCGGTGAGGATGTAGCCGCTCTCGTTGGTCTTGAGCTGACCTTTGAACACCGCGGTGTTGGGAGTGTGGCCGATGGCGACAAAGACGCCGGTGCAGGCCAATTCGCTGACCTCTTCGGTCTGGTTGTTGTAGACCTTGATGCCGGTGACGCCCGACTCGCGGGTGCCCATGACGTCCTGGACTTCGCTGTTCCAGAGCATCTCGACCTTGGGGTTGGCGAGCACGCGATCCTGCATGATCTTGGAGGCGCGCAGCTCGTCACGGCGGTGCACAAGCGTGACCTTGGAGGCGAACTTCGTCAGGAAGTTGGCCTCTTCGCAGGCGGAGTCGCCGCCGCCGACGACCACGATCTCTTGATCGCGGAAGAAGTAGCCGTCGCAGGTGGCGCAGGTGGAGACGCCGTAGCCCATCAGCTCGCTCTCCGACTCCAGCCCGAGCAGGCGCGCGGAGGCACCCGACGAGATGATCATGGTGCGGGTGTGAAAGACCGTACCGTCATCGAGCGTGACCTTGAACGGGCGTTTGGACGTGTCCACGTCGGTGATCAGCGCGATGTGGTTCTCCAGGCCAAAGCGCATCGCCTGGCTGCGCATCCGCTCCATAAGCTCCGGGCCCATGACGCCTTCCGGGAAGCCCGGGAAGTTCTCCACGTCAGTGGTGATGGTCAGCTGGCCACCGGGCTGGGGACCTTCAAAGAGGACCGGCTCCAGGTTGGCACGGGCGGTGTAGATGGCCGCAGTGAGGCCGGCCGGGCCGCTTCCCATGATGGTCACGTCGTAGAGTTCTTTCTTGAGTTCGGGCATCGTCTTTCTCCGTAGGACTGCGGGTTACAACAGGGTGGGGCCGGCGTCGATTCTGGGGTCGGGCCGGCGAGGTTGGGGATGTCTCAGGGGGAGGCTGCGGCGGGGGGCTCGGCAGCGGGTTGCTCCGCGGCGGGCGGTGCCAGGTTTTCCCAGGAGGCCAAAATCAGGTCGACCTGGGCGATAAGCGCCTCGCTGTGCTCGTCACCGGCAAACGCGATGATCTGATAGCCGAAGCCCTGATGGACCAGGTAGGCGTTGATGTAGCGTACCGGGTCGCCGTTGAGCTCACCGCGCGCGATCACCGAGAGGCCCTCGGCGCCGCCCAGGCGGATCGGGCTCTGGCGGTCAATGATAAGGTTGTCGACGGAGCGGTCGAGAGTCTCCATACCCAGGCGCTGCAACTGGTGAACGTCGGGGGTTGGAAAGGTGGGCAGCTTCTGAGGGATGACCATCAGAAAGAGCGTATCGTCGAGGCTCGCTGCGACTTCGGCGTGGGGATTGATGCTCTGCGGCGGCTCGGCGATCCATGCCGCCGGGAAGGTCAGCGCATAGGGCGCTCGTTGGCCCTCAACGCGCCAGGCGGGCTGGCTCGCAGGTTCCTCGTTGCAGCCATCGCAGCCGGTGGAGCTGATCAGCGCGAGCAGCGCGACAGGCAAGAGAATCAGCAGGCGAAAGAGGGTCATCGTTGCTCATGACAGAGGTGGCCCGGACATCAGGCGGCGATCGTTTCCATCGAGCCAACCGACAGTGCTCGCGGGATCTTCCTGAAGGAGGCCATAAGAGAGGCAAGTGCAAGAGCGCGGGCTCCCGGGGAGCCCGCGCTCGAAGACGTCAGATCAGACGTCGTAGTACATCGCAAACTCCAGCGGAGTGGGGTGGAGGTTCGCCGGATGGACTTCGTTCTCCATCTTGTAGGTGATCCAGGCCTCAATGGCGTCTTCGGTGAAGACGTCGCCGCGCAGCAGGAACTCGTGATCTTCGGCCAGGGCCACCAGGGCCTCTTCCAGGTTCGCCGGGGCGCTGGGCACCTTGGCCAGCTCTTCGGGCGGGAGATTGTAGATGTCTTTGTCGAGCGGGGCGCCCGGGTCCATCTGCTTCTCAATGCCGTCGAGACCGGCCATCAGCATCGCGGCGAAGGCCAGGTAGCCGTTGGCCGTGGCGTCTGGGGTGCGGAACTCCATGCGGCGGGCTTTGGGGCTGGAGGCGTAGGTCGGGATGCGCACGGCAGCCGAGCGGTTACGGCTGGAGTAGGCCAGACGAATCGGAGCCTCATAGCCGGGGACCAGGCGCTTGAAGGAGTTGGTCGTCGGGTTGGTCAGCGCGATGAGGGCGCGAGCGTGGTGCAGAATACCCGCGATGAACTGCAGGCCGGTCTCACTCATCCCGGCATAGCCCTCGCCGGCGAAGAGGGGCTGGCTGCCCTTCCAGAGGCTCATGTGGGTGTGCATCCCGGAGCCGTTATCGCCATGAAGGGGCTTGGGCATGAAGGTGACCGACTTGTTATGACGGCGCGCCACGTTCTTGATGACGTATTTGAACCACTGGAGGTCGTCAGCCATGCGCACCAGGCTGTTGAAGCGGATGCCGATCTCGCTTTGCCCGCCGGTGGCCACCTCGTGGTGGTGCACATCGACTTCGATGCCGCAGGCCTCAAGCACCATGGACATCTCGGTGCGCAGATCGTGGAGGCTGTCGTTGGGCGCGACCGGGAAGTAACCCCCTTTATGAGCGGGCTTGTAGCCGAGGTTGGGCCCTTCGTCGCGGCCGGTGTTCCAGGCGCCTTCCACCGAGTCGACCTTGTAGAAGGAGTGCTGGGTGGCGGTGCTGTAGCGGATGTCGTCAAAGATGAAGAACTCCGCCTCAGGGCCGAAGTAGGCCGTGTCGGCGATGCCGGTGGTCTTGAGGTAGTTCTCCGCCTTCTGCGCGATGTAGCGCGGGTCACGGCTGTAGGGCTGGCCGGTGATCGGGTCGAAGACGTTGCAGATGAAGCTGACGGTGGACTCGCGGCAGAAGGGATCCATGCGCGCGGTGGTGTGGTCCGGGCGCACCTGCATGTCGGAGGCCTGAATCGGCTGCCAGGCGCGCAGCGAGCTGCCGTCAAAGCCCAGACCTTCTTCGAAGAGGTCCTCGCTGAGACGGTGGGCCGGGATCGTCAGGTGTTGCCAGGTCCCCAGAAAGTCCATGAACTTCAGGTCCGCCATCACGGCGTTGTTGTCCCGGGCGAAATCAATCGCATCTTTGATCGAAGTGACGGTCGTTGCGGTGGTCATGATGATCCTTTGTTGGTTGGGTGCGCGATCAACGCAAAAAACTCCCCAGGACAAAATACGATCGCCGCACACCGCTGGGGGCGTGCGCAGCGAACATCGATTCAGGCTTACGAGAGCGCGTCCGGGCCGGACTCGCCAGTTCGAATGCGGATGGCCTCGTCAACCGGCAAGACAAAGATCTTGCCGTCGCCGACGTGACCGGTTCGCGATGCATCGGTGATGGCCTCAATCGCGCTGTGGACGAGCTCGTCGGGGACGACCAGCTCGACTTTTACGCGGGGCACAAAGTCGACGATGTATTCAGCGCCCGGATAAATCGGCGCTTTCCCTCCCCCTCGCCCAAACCCTTTGACCTCCGAGACCGTCATCCCGTGGATGCCGGCCTCGTCGAGACGGTCTTTCACGTCATCGAGTTTAAAGGGCTTGATGATGGCTTCGATCTTCTTCATGGAGACCTGTGGGGGCAGCCGTTATTGGCGTAGTGCCAAAACGCGTTACTTAGCGAATTGGCAGCGATTTATCCACCCGAATCATGCGACGGCTCAGGGGATGTAGACACGCTTTGCGTCGGGGCAAGCTCAATCTCGACGCAGCGGTGAGCGTTTAGGAGCGCCTCGGCCACGCTGGTGTAGTGGGGTGCGCCTGCGCGAATGCGCCCGACAGACTGCCCGACGCCCACGCGCTCCTCGATGGTGTCGCCGGGTTTGACTCGACAGCTCACCGCGCTGATGTGTTCGAGCTGGCGACTGCGCTTAAGCCCGCGAACGGCCTGCACGCGCCCCGGCCCCGGGTGCAGAAAATAGACGCCCTCAAAGCGGCGGCGGCCCGAGGGAAAGCGCGGGATACGCCCGGTCTCAATGTCCAGAAAAGCCTGCCAGGCGTCGAATCCGTACGCCTCCCCGATGAGCTCCATAAGCGCGCCCCCGGGAGGGCGCGCGGCCAACTCGCCGACGATGTCGCCGTGCTCGGAGGCGAAGAACTCCATGTGGGTCATCCCTTGCTCCACGCCCAGGGCGGCGATGGTCTGTCGATTGAGCTTTGCGATCGTCTCGACGCGTTCGGCGGGCAGGTCCGCGGGAACGATGTTTGCCCAGCCCGGGCGCAGGTAGCTTGTGACGTTTAAGAAACACACCTGGCCGCGATGCACGAAGCTCTCGACGCTGTACTCAGTCCCGGGCACAAAGGCCTCGGCGAGCAACCCCGGGCGGAGTGCGGCCGCAACGTCGGCGCGGCTTCTGCAGATGTGGGTCCCGCGTCCTCCGGAGCTGTCGGACGCTTTGATGACCAGCGGGAGCCCCAGCGTCTCGATCACGTCATCGACATCGGACGCCGGCGTGAGGGTCAGGTAACGGGCGCAGGGGACGCCTGCGGCGCCGAGCGCGTCTTTCATGCGATCTTTGTCGTGGCAGCGTCGCGCGGTGGCGACGCTCATCCCCGCCACACCCAGGCGCTCGCGAAGCAGGGCGGCGGGGACGACCGACGACTCGCCAGACGCGATCACCGCGTCGATGGTCGCGCCGCTGGCGAGCCGGCGCGCGGCCTCCTCCCAGCCCTTCACATCACCATTAAGGTCAACGCTCGCCCAGGAGACGCCGCTTCGGGGCGGCTGTCGCGTGCTGTCGACCAGAAAATGAGCACGCCAGCCGCGCGTCAGCGCGGCTTCGTGAGCGTCGCGGCGGAAGCCGATCATCACCAGATTCATCGCGTCTCGGGCCTGCGGGTCGTGTCGTAAAGTCTGCGCAATATAGGACCGGGCAGCTCGGAAGCAAAGTCGTACTGGCGAGCCCCATTCTCCGGGCTCGTGTGCTTGATGGCCAGCGCTCGGTGCGCAGTTTCTCCGGTCGCAATCCACGAACAGCGATTCACGATAACTTAGTCCGGAAGCTCTATGACCCTGTTTGAAGACGCAAGTAAGGCCCTGGCCACCGCGATCGAACGATTAAATTTGAGTGAGGACGTCATCGAACGTCTTCGCCATCCCAGCGCCAGCGTGAAGATGTCGCTTCCGGTGCGCATGGACAGCGGTCATCTCAAGGTGTTTCCAGCCTACCGGGTGCGCTTCAACACGGCGTTGGGGCCGGGGAAGGGGGGGCTGCGTTTTCACCCGGAGGTCGATGTCGATCATGTGCAGACGCTGGCGTTCTGGATGACCTTCAAATGCGCCTTGCTGCGCCTTCCCTTCGGTGGTGCGAAGGGCGGCGTGCGCGTCGACCCGAAGGCGCTCTCGAAGATGGAACTTGAGCGCCTCTCACGCGCCTACATCGACGCGTTTGCCGACTTCATCGGCCCGAACCGCGACGTGCCCGCGCCGGACGTGTACACCAACGAGATGATCATGGGGTGGATGGCCGATCAATACGCCACGATTATGCGGTGCCACGACCCGGCCGTGATTACGGGCAAGCCACTTGCGCTCGGGGGCTCGCGTCATCGCGACAAGGCGACCGCCAGCGGGGCGTATATGATCATCGACGCGTTCATGACCGAGCATGAGCGCAGCCCCGAGCAAACGACCGTCGCCATTCAGGGCTTCGGTAACGCCGGCGCTGAGCTTGCCACCCGACTCTACGAGGCGGGCTATAAGGTCGTGGCAGTGAGCGACTCGAAGGGCGCCGTCTGTGATCGGGCGGGGCTCGATGTGCCCGCGCTGCGCGAATACAAGTCGCACGATGAGTCCAACGGGGTCTACGACGCCTATGCGCTGCGCGACTGTGATGACGCGAGCGTCGAGCGCATCAGCAACGAAGAGCTGCTGGAGCTGGACGTGGACTTCCTGATTCCGGCCGCCCTGGAGAACCAGATCACCGAGGAGAACGCCGACGCGATTCGTGCCCGCGTGATCTTCGAGGTCGCCAACGGTCCGGTAACCTCAAAGGCCGCTCAGATGCTCGAAGAGCGCGACATCTCCGTGCTGCCGGGCATTCTGGTCAACGCCGGCGGGGTGACCGTGAGTTATTTTGAATGGGTGCAGAACCGGCGAGGGGAGAGCTGGTCCGAAGACGACGTTGTGGAGCGGCTGGACCAGAGAATGCGAGATGCCTTCTCGCGGGTTCGCGACGCACGCAAGGAGCACGGCGTCTCCTGGCGGGTGGCCGCCTACGTGGTTGCGCTGGAGCATCTCAACGAGGCGCTGCACGCTCAGGGCACCCGAGAGTATTACCAGTCTGAACTCTGAGCTCGGCGACGCGAGTATGATGCCGCAGGGCCGGCTACAGGACCGCCGGCGGCGCTTCGCTCTGGTGGGCGCGTTGATCCTCCGGGGGGAGCGCCGTATCGGGTCCCTGCACATGAAGACCGAAAGGACGCTTGATGTCATCGCGCAACCAGATGCTCATGGCGAAGATCGAGAGCGGGATCGTGATCAGATAGGCCAGGGAGAACGCCAACACCGAGAAGATGTACTGCCAGGCCCAGGATCGTGGAGGCAACACCGCGGCGATCCCAAACGCCAGGGTCTGGCCGAACATCACGGAGGTGAAAAAAATCGGGTCGAAGCGCACCTGGGAGATGGCGAGCGGGATGTCGAGGGCCCCCGTTGCCACACTCAATCCCAACACCGTCAGCCCTAAAAAGAGCAGGGCGAGCAGGGCCAGGTAGACGCTCACAAAGATGTAGCCGGAACGCGCCGGCGGCTGCACTCTGCTAAACCACATCGCTAAGCTCCGAGTCGGCAGGTCTGAGGTCACCGCGAAACACCCGCGGTGTGCTGCTCTCGAAGCTAGGCGCGAGGCTGAAGCACCAAAGTCCAAAACCTCAGGGCGACGCCGGGCTCAACATCAGCTGGAGGGCCGCTCGCTCCAGCAGCGCTTCCGCGAGTGCGCGGTTTCGGGTGTTGGTGATCCGCAGGGAACCATCCTCCTCGAAGGTCGCCTCACGGAGGTCGAGCTCCGCGGCGATGTCGTCGTTCAAGACGATCTCTGCGTCCAGTCGTTGCTCCGGAGGCGATGCGGCGTCGACACGAAGATCCAGGGGCATGGTCAGCCGCAGCCCCCGCACCGGGACGTTGGCGCGAAACGCGACGCTCGCGTTCTCGAAGGGCAGGGTGCCCCGAAGCTCCATCGCGCCAAGCTCAACCTCCACCTGTGAGAGCGGGCCCTGGCGTGTGATCTTAAGCCGCCCTGAGGTCGAACTTCCCTCGGAGAGCGAGGCATCAAGCGCGATCGCCGAGACCACCTGCGGGCCGCTGGCGCTCTCCTGGAGCACCTCGTCGTAGGGAACCAGGCGGCCATCATCGGCGTGACAGTGGCCATTGTGGCAGAGCGAAAAGCCCGGGGGAGGGTTGGCCGGGTCGAGCTCGGTGGTCGCGGTCGACCCGCTGCTCTCGCTGAGCAGACGGATGGAGGTGATCTCCAGTTCGACCGAGGAGATGGTCGAGGGCGTGGCGGTGTCACCCGCGTTTTCGACCTCCACATCGACCCAGCCCCAGGGCTCACCATCGCTGAAGGCGCATCCGGCGCTGCTCAGCAGGGTCAGCATGGCGAGGGCGATGAGCGGTCGGCGGGGTACTTGGCGAGCGGCGGTGATCATGGTGCGTTCCGTCGAGGCAAAGGGCGAAAAGAGTGAAGGTGGGACGGTGGACCGAGTAGCGAGCTCAGTAAGCGTGGGCGCCGTGGGCGCCGGCGACCAGCTCAAGCTGCAAAAAGACCATATGGATCAGCGGGCTCTCGGGTTCGGGCAGGTGATCCAGACTGTACTGCAGGCGAAGACGGCTAAAATGCGAGGGCATATGACTCAGACTCACCGCGCCCCGCTGCCGCGCCTGACGCCAGCTCGGATCAAGGGGGTCGTCCTCGACCCCCGAGACACGCTCGTAGCGTGCGGCGACTTTCCAGAAGAGGCTGGGGCTGAAGAAAAACTCGGTGTACCCCCCCCAGTCCTGCAGAACGGTGCCGGTGGGCTCGTCGATGGCGCCACCGTCCTGACGCCGACGAAGCATCACTTCGCTCTGCCACCCCAGCTCCGAGCGACCCCGGCTGCCGGTGACGGTGCGTTTAAGCAACAGATCGACCCCGTAGATGTCGCTGCGGTTGGCCCGCCCGCTGCGGTTGGGACCATTGATGGCGCTGAGGCCAAGCAACAGCCCGGTGCGACGGCTCACGTCCCAGAACTGTTCGAGCCGAAACGCGACGCTCAGATCCGTGAGCGCGTTGATGTCGCTCGCCGAGGCCAGAAAACTGCGCCCGGTCGCACCGCCGGCGATGTTCTGCGCGCTGACCGTCCAGCTCGCCAGCCAGGGAAGGGGTAACAACCCCCCGAGCTCCGCCCCCAGGCCGCGCAGCCCCTCGCCGCCAAAGAACTTCCCGAGCACCAACGGCTGCGTGGTGAAGTTCCAGGCATGCAGGTGGGTCGGGTTCACGCGCCCGAAGTTGGTCAAAAACTGGCCGGCGCGGGCCTGCAACCCGAAAGGGAGCGCCAGGCTCGTGGCGTAGGCCTCCTCGACCTCCAACCCGAAGAGGGAGATCAGAATGTGGCTGTCAAAGCGCCAGTACGGATCGATGCCCGCCGCCAGCCCCAGCTCCAGGCCCTGCAGGTCAAAGCCGGTCTGTGTGGCGTCGTGCCCGCCCATCAGGGAGGGCTCATCGGAGAACCAGGCCAGCGCGAAGTCCGCGATCAGCGAGATGTCCGGGTTCATCGACGTGATGACCCCGGCTCCCGGCACCTCCGCGCTGCGCGTTGGCAGTGCGGTCTCGCGTTCAACGCTCACGGGTCGAGCCCCGTCGCCTGAGAGCTCCCGCTCCAGACGCTCCAGCTCTTCGTCGACGCCCTCCTGGCTTGATGACTCCTCCTCCGGCGCGGCGGGTGAGGGCGACTCCAACTCGGCCTCCAGCGCTTCGAGCTCGGCGTCCACCGCATCGTCGGACTGCTGCGCGCTGGCAGAACGCGGCGCGATGAGCGCGATGGCCAGTGATGCAGCCAGCAGGTAGCCGAAGCTCCGCGAGCGCAACGTCGAACGGTAGCATGGTGTGTGATCAGCGGGCCTGGGCATGATGCAGTCTCGTAATATGAAAGCGCCAGCGGGGTCGGGTCGTCGATGGGCGCCTCCCATGCGCCCGGTTCGCCAGACGATAACTTGCATAGATGCAAGTCTATTGCAATAGCGGCGATGCCGTAGACCAGGGCAATCGCAAAGTGGGTTCCCACCACCCGCCACCGTAGGGGGACCCCTTGTGGGTCCCCGCCCTGGGAGTTCGGGAGGGGCACAAGACCCCTCCCTACGGATTGGGTGGGTTCTCCATAAAAAGTCTTGTGGGACTTTGCGATTGCCCTGTGCCGTAGACGCTCATGTGGCTGAAGATCCCATCGTATGCGGGCTCAGCGCGGGGAGTTTAGCTTGATAAAGCGTGCCGACCTGGCTTGCACCTTTGGCAACCGGTCGTTATCTTTCGCGCGCCCGTCGGCGCGTACGCGTCGAGCTGAAGGCGCACCGCCCTGACGCAGTACCGGAGAGCCAGGCAGACATGGACCACGACGCATCCCAACCCACGCCCTCGTCGGACCTGATCGACCGTGTTCATCATGAGCATGTTCACTTGCGCCGTCTCTTTGAAGATCTCAGCGGCACGTTTGAACGCATTGGTGCAGAAGAGACCAGCCCGGAGCGCAGACGCGAGCTCATTGAGTCCGCCTCCGAAGACATGGAGGTCGCGCTTGATGACATGCTGGAGCACTTCAATCAGGAAGAAGAGATCTTCTTTGTGGAGATCGAAGAGCGCTTTCCGGAGCTCTCCGAGCGAATCTCCGCGCTGGTCAAAGGCCATGAACTCATGGGGCAGCGCACCCGCTGGCTGCACGAGCAGCTCGGAAAGCCGGCCGACGAGATCAGCCGTAACCTCACGGTGATTCAGGACGTGGTCAAGTCGATGGCGCGCATGATCGAGGAGCACACCGCGGAGGAGACGGCGCTCTTTGATGACGTCCTGACCAAGATTCCGGCCGATGAGCGCCGCGCGCTGCTTGAGAAGATGCGCGAGATCTGAAGTGACCAGATCTTCCCCGAGGTAGGAACGCGATGTCTGAAGAGGTGATCGAGCTTCCCGTGGCCGAGGACGCCCCCGTGCTGGCGCGGCTCTTCCAGGAAGATATGAACGATCTGGGCGTGGAGACCGCCCTCGACGATCTGGAAGCGCTGGCCCGCGACGTCATCGACGATGCCCGCGCCCAGCCCCCCCGATGCGTCTGCTATGTCGCTCGCCTTCAAAAGGGCGACGAGGCCGTCGGCGTGGTTCTGGCGAACTTCCACTGGTCGCTCAAGTTCGCCGGGCGGGCGCTGTGGATCGAGGAGCTCTACGTGACCCCGTCAGCGCGCCGGCGACGGCTGGGGCGACGCCTGGTCGAAGAGGTGCTGGACTGGGCTGAAGAACACGGCATCCGCGGCATCGATCTCGAGGCCTACCAGGGCAACACCCCGGCCTCGATCCTCTACCGGTCGCTGGGTTTTTATCGCCTCGGGCGAGAACGTTTCTATTATCGGCTCGGCCCGGCCGAGTACCTCTGATGAAATCCGGCCCCGGTGTAGTTGACACCGCTCGGCCCCGGCAATTAGGTTTCCCCGGCTAAAGGCGTGCTCAATTTGCACTCCGATTTTCGCCACCACATCGAAAGGTCGTCTGATCATGGCAGTTGAATTCTCTGAGAAAGCGGACGCCGAGTTCAAAGAGCTCGTCTCACGATACCCCAACACGTTGGCCGCGATGCTTCCGGTGCTGCACCTGGCGCAGCGCGAGTTCGGCTGGATCTCGGTGGAGGTGATGGACTACGTCGCCGAGCGCCTGGACGTGCACCCGACCAAGGTGCTCAACGCGGCGACCTTCTACACGATGTACAACAAGACGCCGGTCGGGAAGTGCCACGTGCAAGTTTGCACCACGCTCTCCTGCGCGATTCGCGGAGGCTATGAGCTGATCGAGCACCTCGAAGAGAAGCTCGGCGTCAAACTCGGTGAGACCCGCGACGATGGCGCCTACACCCTCTCGGAGGCCGAGTGCCTGGCGTCGTGCGGCACCGCCCCGATGTTCCAGGTCAGCTACTCCGATGGCGAGATCGAATACTTCGAGAACCTCGACGACGAGGCGCGAGTCAATCAGGTGATCGAGCAGCTCAACACGCGGCTCGCCAGCCTGCCCGATCCTCGTAAGATGCACTGAGCCGCCCGACTGCGTTGCAGCCACCGGCACTGAGACGGAGCTCGCCGCCCACCTTAAAAGGTCGCTGGTGAGCCTGAAGGGAAGAGACGTCATGATGCAGGAAAAGTACCTCAGCCGTAATTTCGATATCCCCAACGCGCACACCCTGGAGGTCTTCGAGGCCAACGGGGGCTATCAGGCGATGCGCAAAGCCTTCAAGATGGATGGGGAGACGATCATTGAGGAGGTGAAGACCTCCAACCTGCGCGGCCGTGGTGGCGCCGGCTTCCCCTGCGGTATCAAGTGGAGCTTTCTGCCCAAAGAGAGCGATCTTCCCAAGTACCTGGTGATCAACGCCGATGAGGGCGAGCCGGGCACGTTTAAGGATCGTTACCTGATGGAGCTCGACCCGCATCGCCATATCGAAGGCTGCATCATCGCCGCCTGGGCGCTGGGCATTCGTTACGGCTACATCTTTGTGCGTGGCGAGCTTCAGCACGCGATTCGTCGCCTGGAGGGTGCGATCAAGGAGGCCTACGCCAAAGGTTACCTTGGCGAGAACATCCTGGGCACCGGCTTTGACTTTGATCTGTACGTGCACCCGGGCGCCGGCGCCTACATCTGCGGTGAAGAGACCGGTCTGATCGAGGCGCTCGAAGGCAAGAGCGGCCAGCCGCGCATGAAGCCGCCTTTTCCCGCCGTCGTTGGTGCCTTCCAGGCTCCGACCATCGTCAACAACGTCGAGACGATCTCCTCGATCCCCTGGATCATTGAGAAGGGCGGGGAGTGGTTCGCGTCGATGGGCGTCGAGAAGAACGGTGGTCCCAAGCTCTACGGAGTGTCCGGCCCAGTGGTGCGTCCGGGAGTCTATGAGGCGCCCTCGGGCGTGACCGTGCGAGAGCTTCTCGAAGACTACGCCGGCGGCATGCTCCCGGGTCATGAGCTCAAGGCCTTCATCCCCGGAGGCTCCTCCTGCGCGGTGATGACCCCCGATAAGCTCGACTCCGAGATGGGCTTTGAGACCATGCGCGAGGCGGGCAGCTCCATGGGGACGGCCTGCATCACCTTTATGGATACCGACACCTGCATGGTGCGTCTGGCCGCCCGTCTGGCGCACTTCTACCACCACGAGTCCTGTGGCCAGTGCACCCCCTGCCGCGAAGGCAGCGGCTGGGTCGCCAAGGTCCTTGACGAGATCGAGGCCGGCCGCGGTCGCATGGAAGATCTCGATCTTCTGCTCGATATGTGCGGAAACATCGAGGGGAACACCATCTGCGCGCTGGGCGACTCGATCGCCATCCCTGTGCGCAGCTATGTGCAGGTGTTCCGCGAGGAGTTTGAGCAGCACATCAAAGAGGGTTGCTGCTCCTTCCCCGCCTGGTCGAAGCGCCGCAAGGGCTCCAGCGAAGCGGCCTAATTTTACACCGTTGAGCGCACGGTCTGGGGCTTTGACCTCGTTGAGAAAGTGCGCTATCAGACCTTCGCCTGCACCGGCCTTCAGAATGGAGGTCGGCCTCGGCAGGCTCTGCCAATGCTTCGAAGTTGGCCGCAGCGGGCGTACGCGCCCGGGCCTCTCGCGTGGAGTGTTTCAATGGGTTTTTGGGAACCCCTTTTCTTCTGGATGTTTGCGCTGGGGGCGCTGATCACAAGCCTCACCGTGATCGTGGTGCGTAACCCCCTGTACAGCGCTCTGGCGCTGATCGTGGACTTCTTCTTCTTTGCCGGCCTCTACGTGCTGCTCTCAGCCCACTTCCTGGCGATCGTTCAGGTGCTGGTCTATGGCGGCGCGATTATGGTGCTCTTCCTCTTCATCATCATGCTCTTGAACCTGCGTGATGAGGAGCTGGGGGAGAACCGTTTTCAGCTGCACTTTGTGGCGGCGATCGCCAGCGGTCTTGCGATCTTCTTCTTCGCCGGGGCGTCCATTCTGGCGGTCGTCAGCGATGAAGGTGTCGAGCAGGGCCGCCAGGAATACGCCCGGCAGATGGAGCAGGTCGAGGAGGGCGAGAAGGTCGCCCTGCTGACGGGCTCGCAGATCCCGGGGCTTGCCGCTGACCTCAATGAGACGGGCCTGGAGGCCGCCTACCAGGCGCAGCTGACGGCCTGGGAGGCAGGGCTGGGGAACCCCGCGCAAGGTAAATACAACCGCTTTGATAACAGCGTGCCCTTTGAGCTTCCTCCCGCGCTCAGCGCGGAAGCTCGCGAAGGGCAGGTGACCCCCGGTCGCCAGGGGCTTTACGGCACGTTTAAGCCGATCAGCATCGCGCTTGTGAACCGCTTTGTGGTGCCCTTCGAGTTGACCGCGATTCTTCTTCTGGCCGCCATCATCGGCGCCATGATCATCGCTAAACGACGCGTCGCTTAATCGACGCTTATGCGCAACCCGGGCCGACCTCGCAAGGTAGGCGGCCTGAGAGCAACCGGTTGCACGTCTTTGTGGATGGAGTGTGGGCATGTCCTGGGAACCAACCCTCGCACATTATTTGATCCTCTCGGCGGCGATCTTCTCGATCGGGATGATCGGGGTGATGGTGCGTCGTAACGCGATCATCCTCTTTATGAGCATCGAGCTGATGCTCAACGCGGTGAACCTGACTTTCATCGCCTTTAGCCGCTATCGCATCGACATGGACGGGCACATCTTTGCCTTCTTTGTCATGGCGGTGGCGGCGGCCGAGGCGGCCGTTGCCCTGGCCATTGTGCTGCATGTCTTCCGGCATAAGCGCAGCGTGAACGTCGACGAGATGCAGCAGCTTCAGTACTAGGACACGGGCCGCATGGTGGATGGGCCGCTCCCCGCAGATGTGGATGCAGGGGAGGGGCCGCAGGTGCGACTCCCTGGCGATAGAATAGGCGATCATGGAACCGCTTTACTCCGATAGTTTTTATTTCCTTGGCCTGATTGTGCTGATGCCCTTGCTCGGCGCGATCATCAACGGCCTCTTTGGCGCGAAGCTCCCCAGGAACCTGGTCAACTGGGTGGCCTGTGGGGCGATGGCGCTCTCGTTCGCGTTCGCGCTTGTGAGCCTCCAGGCCCTGGTCAATCAGGGCAATGGCGAGGAGGTGGGGCATCTGAGCTACACCGCCTTCCAGTGGATCTTCAGCGGTAGCCTGAACGCGGAGATCGCGTTTTTGTTCGATCCTCTCTCGGCGGTGCTGGTGTTGATCATCACCGGCGTCGGGCTGCTGATCCACATCTATTCGACCGGCTATATGGCCGAGGATCCGTCGAAGTGGCGCTATTTCGCCTACCTCAACCTCTTTGTGTTCGCGATGCTGCTGCTTGCCCTGGGCAAGAACATGCTCGTGACCTTCATCGGTTGGGAGGGCGTGGGGATGGCCAGCTACCTGCTTATCGGGTTCTGGTACAGCGACGCCGACAAAGCCGCCGCAGGTCAGAAGGCCTTTATCGTCAACCGCGTTGGCGACTTCTTCTTCCTGCTGGGGATGTTCATTCTCTACTTCACCGTGGGCACCTGGGATTACCTGGAGCTTGAGGCGCTGGCCACGAACACGGCCACCGCTGCGCTTCTTCTTCCGGTGGCGCTCCCGGTCGGTGTGCTGATCTTTCTGGGTTGCACCGGTAAGAGCGCGCAGATTCCGCTCTACGTCTGGCTGCCCGACGCCATGGCGGGTCCCACTCCGGTCAGCGCCCTGATTCACGCCGCGACGATGGTCACCGCCGGTGTCTTTTTGCTCTCGCGCATCAACTGGATCTTTACGCTCGATCCCAACTTGATGGCGATTGTGGCCGTGGTCGGCTCTCTGACCGCGTTGATGGCTGCGACGATTGCGATTGTTCAGACCGACATTAAGAAGGTGCTGGCCTACTCCACCGTCTCGCAGCTCGGCTTTATGTTCATGGCCGTGGGCGTAGGCTCGTTCACCGCGGCGGTCTTCCACCTGATGACCCACGCCTTCTTCAAGGCGCTGCTCTTCCTGGCGGCCGGTAGCGTGATTCACGGCATGCACCACGAGCAGGACATGCGCAAGATGGGCGGGCTCAAGAAGTACATGCCCTGGACCCACGCCGCCTTCCTGATCGGGACGCTGGCGATCGCCGGGGTGCCCTTCTTCGCCGGCTTCTACTCCAAGGACTTCATCCTTTGGAGTGCGCTCTCCAACGTGCACGTGCTCAACGTCGTCGGCGTGCTGGAGACGGCGCAGATGGAGATGTTCACCACCACGCTGGCGCCGGCGGTTGTGGCCGCAGAAGGCCACGCGCTCGAGGTGCTCGGCGGGGCGCTCTTCATCAACTGGTTCGTCTTCATCGTCGGTGTGCTCACCGCCGGTCTGACCGCCTTCTATATGTTCCGCGCCTACTTCATGACCTTCCATGGCGAGTGCCGCGCTGACGAAGAGACCAAGAGCCACATCCACGAGTCGCCCTCGGCGATGCTGGTGGCGCTGCTGGTGCTCTCCTTCCTCTCGGTGGTTGGCGGCTACATTGGCTGGCCGCACTTCATCGCCGCGGTCTTCCCCAAGGGGCTCAAGTACTACGCGCTGGGGCTGGAGCACTGGCTGGCCGAGGTCTTCGTCGTCTCCGACACCTACCGGGTGATCGGTCGCTTCGGCGAGCACCCCTACCTGGCGGAAGGTCTGGCGGCGGCGACCAGCGTGATCATCGCCGGTGTGGGCATTGGTCTGGCGTACCTGATGTACGTCAAGCGCACCGACCTCCCCGGCGTGATTCACGCTCGCGTGACCAAACTTCATTACGTGCTGTCCAACAAGTACTTCGTCGATGAAGGCTACTTCGCGGCGTTCGTTCGCCCGACGCTGCTGATCGGAAAGGTGATGACCTGGTTCGATAAGAACATCATCTCCGGCCTGCTTGTGGGTGGCGCGGCCTTTATGACCCAGAACCTGGGTCGAATCTTGCGCAACCTGCAGAGCGGCAATGTGCAGCGCTACGCCACCTACATCAGCCTGGCGCTTGCGCTTGTCGTCCTGGCGATCTTCTACCCGGGCTGCCTCGCTTAAGAGCAGCTGACGTTGGGACGTTCGAGGTAACCCTTAAGGCGCGCGTGGCGCAGCAACCTGCGACACACGTGAACCGAGCACTGGATTAGGACCGATGGTTCAATTGACGAACATCTTTAGTGCCCTGGTGGGCAACCCGCTTCTGGCACAGGCCGCTGCGGTCGGTGAAGGGGGGATCCCCTGGCTGACGTTGACGACCTTCGGGCCGCTTCTGGGGATTCTGGCGCTGCTTTTGATCCCGCGCGATCAGGTGCAGGTGCTGCGCAACGTGGCGCTGCTCACCTCGCTGGGCGTCTTCGCGGTGAGCATTGGCATTCTCGTGCTCTTCGACCCCTCGCTGCCGATGGCCGCGGGTGAGGCGTTTACCTTCCAGCTGACCGAGGGGCCCTACGAGTGGATCCCCTCGCTGGGGGTGAGCTACGCGCTGGGTGTCGACGGCTTCAGCTACTGGCTGGTGATGCTGACCACCTTCCTGATGCCGCTGGCGATCTGGTCGACGTACTCTTCGGTGCACGAGAACGTCAAAGAGTACATGATCTGCCTGCTCTTCCTGGAGGTCGGGATGATCGGGGCGCTTGTGGCCACCGACGTCTTCCTCTTCTACATCTTCTGGGAGGTGATGCTCATCCCGATGTACTTCATCATCGGCGTGTGGGGTGGGGCGGAGCGCGTCAAAGCGGCGGCGACCTTCTTCATCTACACGATGCTGGGCTCGATCCTGATGCTGCTGGCCATCATGTACGTCTACTTCCAGGCGGGCGTGCAGACCGGGACCTTCTCCTTCCTTTACACCGACATTCTGGCCGCGGACTTCAGTGCCACCGAGCAGTTCTGGCTCTTTGCAGCGTTCTTCCTGGCGTTCGCGATTAAGGTTCCGCTCTTCCCCTTCCACACCTGGCTTCCCCTGGCGCACGTTCAGGCGCCGACCGCGGGTTCTGTGATCCTGGCGGCGGTGATGCTGAAGATGGGCACCTACGGGATCCTGCGCTACGCCTTCCCGCTCTTCCCGGATGCGCTCAAGACCTTCGCACCTTATATCGCGGTGCTCTCGGTCATCGGCATCATCTACGGGGCGATCGTGGCGCTCGTGCAAGACGACGTGAAGAAGCTCGTGGCCTACTCCTCGGTCAGCCACCTCGGTTTCTGTGTGCTGGGTCTTGTGGCGATGACGCCTCAGGGCATCAGCGGCGCGATGTATGTGATGCTCGCTCACGGTATCGCCACCGGCGGTCTCTTCCTGTGTGTGGGCGTGCTCTATGAGCGTCGTCACTCGCGTCAGATCGCCGACTTCGGCGGGGTGGCCAGCGTGATGCCGATGTTCGCGACCTTCTTTATGATCATCACCTTCGCCTCGGCCGGTCTGCCCGGTCTTAACGGCTTCGTCGGTGAGTTTTTGAGCATCATGGGCACCTCGCAGAGCCACTTCCTGTGGTTTGAGACGCCCTTTGGTTTCATCAAGCCGGAGAACGCCGGCTCGGGCTACGGGGTCTATGAGCTCTCGGCGATGACCGATGTGGCGATTGGGTCGTCGCGTCAGGCCGGCCCGGAGATCACCGCCTTTATCTTCACCATCTTTGCGACCTCCGGCGTCATCCTGGGCGCGGCGTACCTGCTGTGGATGTTTAAGCGGGTGATGTTCGGCTCGGTGGTTCACGATGAGATTCGCACGATGCCTCGCCTGAGCGCCCGCGAGATTGGCGTGCTCGTGCCGATCGTGCTGATGGCCATCTTCATGGGCGTCTTCCCCAAGTACTTCCTGAGCCGGATGGACCCCTCGATTCACCAGTTTCTGACCTACATGGACCAGAACGTCACCGAGGCCAACACCGTGGTGGTGGAGCCTCTTGACCCGACCTGGGTTCCGCAGGGTTCGATGATCGACCTGGCCAAAGAGCGTCGTAACGAGCGCTGAGCGCGCGCGCCCGGACGTTAACTCGGCGTGCCTTTCTGCGCCGTAGCTGCTGAGACGGATGTAATGACCATGCAATTGCTCTCCACATTGAACACGCTCGCGATGCTCACGCCGCCCCAGGGTGCGGAGTTCGCCGCGATCGTCCCCGGGATGATCGTCACGCTTGTGGCGCTGGCGTTTATTCTCATCGACGTCTTTCACCGTAAGGGGACGCCGCGCGACTACCTGGCCTACTTCTCGGTCATCGGTCTGGGCGTGGGCGCCGCGAGCAGCTGGTACCTGTGGGACGGCACCCTGGAGGCGCCGACCTTCTTCGGGATGCTCTACCTCGACCGCTTCGCGCTCTTCTTCAGCGCGTTGGCGTGTGTGAGCGGGGCACTGGCCATCCTCTGCTCGCCAGCGGTGCTGCGAAGCCACCGGATGGACCGCGGGGAGTATTACCTGCTGGTGCTCTTCAGCGTGGTGGGGATGATCTTTATGGCGGCGTCCGCCGACCTGCTCAGCCTCTTCATCGCCTTCGAGATCATGTCGATCCCGATCTACGTGCTCGCCGGCTTCCTGCGTGAGGATTCGCGCAGCGCCGAGGCCTCGATGAAGTACTTCGTGCTGGGTGCCTTCTCGGCGGCGTTGATGCTCTACGGCATCGCGCTGATCTACGGCGCCACCGGGACGACCAACCTCGAGATGATCGCGCAGAACCTCTACTACCTCGAAGGTGGTGAGGGGCAGCACGCCGGCTTCGGTCTGGCGATGCTGGGTGTGCTCCTGATCTTCAGCGGTTTTGCGTTCAAGGTCGCTGCGGTTCCCTTCCACATCTGGACGCCCGACGTCTACACCGGCAGCCCCACGCCGGTGGTGGGGTTCATGGCCACCGCCGTCAAAGCGATCGCGTTCGCCGGTCTGCTGCGCGTCTTCGTGGTGGCCTTCCCGCTCGATGTGCTGCGCGGGGGCTTCTTTGGCTACGGCTGGATCGACATCGCCTTTGCGCTCGCGGCCTTCTCGATGGTGCTGGGCAACGTGGTGGCGCTTTTGCAGAACAACGTCAAGCGCATGCTGGCCTACTCCTCGATCGCTCACGCGGGCTACCTGCTGCTCGGCTTCACCGCCGCCAACGCCCACCCGCGCTTCTTTTTGCACAACGACGCCATCCTCTTCTACCTGGTGGCCTACACCTTCGGCACGATCGGCTCCTTTGCGGTGCTCTCCTACTTCAGCCGTCGCGGCGAGTCGGTGGAGACCTTTGAAGACCTGGGGCAGCTGGGCATCAAGTACCCGATGATGGGGCTTGTGATGGGCATCAGCATCTTCTCGGCGGCGGGCATCCCGCCCACAGCCGGCTTCCTGGGCAAGTTCTACATCTTCCGCTCGGCGATCGATGTGGGCATGCAGACCGACGAGTTCTCCTTCATCGGTCTGGCCATTCTCGGTGTGCTCAGCAGCGTGGCCGGTGTGTATTACTACCTGAAAGTGCTCATCTACATGTACATGAAGCCCGAAAAACGTGCCTTCCGCCCGCTGGAGCATACCGGGCCGAAGGTGGCGATGGTGGTGTGTGCGGTGATGACCCTCTATCTGGGTATCTTCCCGGCGCGGGCCATCGAGATCACGCAGGAGTCGATCATCGACTTCCAGGGCGTCTCATCGGCGGTGCAGGCCACGCTCGACCTTGGTCAGCAAGCGCTGGAAGCCCGGCAGGCCGCCGAATAAGGCGCTCGCGATAGACCTTCGGTTTGCCGTTGCGAGCCGGGGTCACGCCTGCACACCGAGTTACCAAAAAGCCCCGGAGCCGTCAGGCTCCGGGGCTTTTTTACGTGTCTTGCCCGAGGATGGTCGTGGTGATTCAGGCCGCCGGCAGCGAGAAGCGCAGCGCGAGCTTCTCACCCAGCACGAGGGTGTCGCCCTCCGAGAGGCGGCGGCGATCGCCGGGCTCCAGAAGCTCATCGTTATACTGGGTGCCGGAAGCCGCCAGGTTGCAGACGATGTAGTTTTTGTTCTGGCGGTAGATGGCGATCTGGCGGCGCGCCACGGCGTCGCCGGCGTGCTCGCTCAGATCGATGTGCGGGGTGTGCTCGGCGACGGCATCGGCGCGGCCGACCACGAGCGCGTCGAGCTCCACGGCGTAGGTCTCCAGCGCCTTCTGGTCGCGGTAGAGCGTGAGCAGGGCAGGCTCCTCAAAGGGCCCCGGCACGGGCAGGGGCTGAACCTCGGGGCGCTCGCGCGGGGTGGTGCGCTGCGGCTCAAGCTTTGCCGCGGGGGTCTGCTCAACCTCGACGTCGGGTTCACTCGCGAGCATGTCAGGGGCGTCGCCCAGATCGTCTTCGGCGTCCTCAAAGAGCGGATGATCGTCAGCGTCGATCGGCTCAACGTCGAGCGTCCCGAACTCGGCGAGGTCCTCGGAATGTTCGCTGACGGCAGCCTCGACGGCGACGTCCGGGTAGTCGAACGCGTCCTCGGCGCCGGGCGGCGTCGGGGGCTCGTGGGAGGCGTCGCTGACCTCGACCAGATCGTAGCCTCCCTCGTCAAACCCCGGGTCGACGCCGTTCTCGTCGTCTTCGGCGTCGAGGGGCTCGACCGGGATCTCGGCCAGCTCGAAGTCCTCGCCGTCGTCGGCCGGGTACGCGTCGACCTCGTCGGCGGCGTCTTCCAGGGCGAAGGGATCGTCTTCGGGGGCCGGCGCCGCTGCGCTCAGATCGGCACCGCAGCTCTCGCAGTAGGCCTCACTGGCATAGTGAGCGGTCTGACATTGGGGGCAGATGATGGCGTCGGACATGAACTCCTCCAGGGATGGTTCCGGACGTGGGGGTGGCCGAGAGGTGGCCTCACTTTTGGCAGTCTACTCTACGATCGGGGCGCGCGCCTAGGCCTGTGCGAGGCGCCCCCGGGCCGGCGTTGTGAACCTTGCACACCGGCGCGCAGCCGGTAGAATCCGCCGCCAAAGCTGCCCGCGGGCAGCATGTTGTCAAACCTGCACCCTGAGAGCCCCACCATGAGCGCTGCGCCTTTTGAAACCCCTGAACCACCCCGCGTCAGCCGCCCGGTGATGAAACTTGTGGAGCGCGCTTTGCGCGACTTCTCGCTGGTGGAGCCCGGCGATCATGTGGCCGTGGGCATCTCCGGGGGCAAAGACTCCCTCCTGCTGGCGGCGGCGATGCTGGAGCTTGCTGCCCGCGAAGATATGGGCTTTGAGGTCACCCTGATTCACCTCGATCAGAACCAGCCCGGCTTTGACCGCGATGGCCTTAACGCGGCGATGGCGCGCCTGGGCGCGCCGCTTGAGGTGATCGACCGCGACACCCACTCGGTGGTGCAGAAGATGCTCAAGCCGGGGCAGATCCCGTGTGCCATTTGCGGGCGGATGCGACGCGGCATCCTCAACGCGTACTGCGCCGAGCGCGGGTTTACGAAGCTCGCGATGGGCCATCACCTCGACGACGCGGTGGAGACCTACTTCTTGAACCTCCTCTTTGGCAGCCGTCTCGATCCGCTCAAGCCCGCCACCCCGGCGTCGACGCACCCGGTGACCACGATTCGGCCACTGATTCTGGTAGAAGAGCGTAAGATCGAGGCCTGGGTCGATGAGGTCGGCCTGATGCCCGTAGCCTGCCCGGTGTGCGACAGCTTCCCGCAGTCGAGCCGCCGCGATGTGAAGACCTTCTGGCAGGGCTTCTCGGAGCTGGCCCACCGGGATGTGTACGCCTCGGTGCGCGAGGCGCTCTACGGCGATCCGGCGGTCTTTGTCGAAGAGGCTCGAGAGCAGGGTTGAACGATAAAACGCCGCAAAGCGCGGCGTTTTTTCGTTCTCTTGCACGTGCGGCGTCAGGGCAGGGCGCCTCAGTAAGGCGACTGGTCCACAAGCACCTCGCGCGGCTTGTAGCCGTCGGATTCGCCGACGATGCCCTCGATCTCCATGATGTCGACCATCCGGGCGGCGCGGTTGTAGCCGACGCGTAGTTTGCGCTGGAGCATCGAGATCGAGGCCTGCTTCGACTCCACCACCAGACGCACCGCCTCCTCGTAGAACTCGTCTTTATCCTCGTCGGCCACCGCGCTTTCATCATCCTCGCCATCGTCGGCCAGGATTGACTCGTCGTAGTTCGGTTCGCCCTGGACCTTGAGGAACTCGACCATCTTGTCGATCTCCTTCTCGGAGACGTAGGCGCCGTGGGTACGCTGCAAGAAGCTCGTGCCGGGGGGCACAAAGAGCATGTCACCGTTGCCCAGGAGGTTCTCGGCGCCGTTGGCGTCGAGGATAACCCGGCTGTCGGTCTTGCTGGTGACGCGCAGCGCCAGGCGAGTCGGGAAGTTGGCCTTGATAAGGCCGGTGATGACGTCGGTGGAGGGTCGCTGCGTGGCCAGGATCAGGTGAATGCCGGCGGCGCGGGCTTTCTGCGCCAGGCGCGCCACCGCCGTCTCCACATCTTTGGAGGCGGTCATCATCAGGTCGGCAAACTCATCGATGATCACGATGATGAAGGGCAGATGTTTATGCTCCGGCTCGCCCTTATGGTCGATGCCTAAGGAGCGCAGGGCCTCGGAGTCTTCCAGGCCGTTGAGCTGATCGAGCTCGGCCTGCTTGGTGAGTTTTTTGATCTTCTCGTTGTAGCCGGTGACGTTGCGCACGCCCATATCGGCCAGCGCCTGGTAGCGGCGCTCCATCTCTTGAACCGTCCAGTTGAGCGCGACGGTGGCCTGTTTGGGGTCGGTCACAACCGGCAGCAGAAGATGCGGGATGTCGGCGTAGATACTGAACTCGAGCATCTTCGGGTCGACCATGATCATGCGCACATCATCCGGGGTGTGCTTGTAGAGCAGGCTGCACACCATGGTGTTGACCGCGACCGACTTACCGGCGCCGGTGGCACCGGCGACGAGCAGGTGAGGCATCTTCGCCAGGTCGGCGATGACCGGCCCGCCCTCGGTGTCTTTGCCCAGCGCCAGCGGCAGCTGCATTTTCTTGTTATCGGCAAAGGCCTCATCGGCGATGATCTCTTTGAGGTAGACCATCTCGCGGGAGGGGTTGGGCACCTCGATGCCGACGACGCCCTTGCCGGGGATGGGCGCCACGATACGCACGCTGTGGGCCGCCAGCGCCATGGCCAGATCATCGGAGAGGTTGGCGATCTTCGAGAGCTTGACGCCCGGTGCCGGGCTGAACTCGAACATCGTGATGACCGGGCCGGGGCAGATCTCCACCACAGTGCCCTCGACCTTGAAGTCGGCCAGAGTCTTCTCGATCTGCGCGGCCATATCGCGCAGGGCGTCGGAGTCGACGGCGACCTCTTCGCCGCGGTCGAAGTTCAGGAAGCTGATGGGAGGGAGCTCGTAGTTGCCCTTTTTCTGAGGTTTGAAGAGCAGGCCGCCGTCGTCGTCGCTCTCCAGCAGCTGCTGGCGCTCACGGGCTTTGCGGGTGGCCTCACTCTCGACAATCTGCGGGCCGAAGTCGCCTTTGACCGGCGCGCTGGCCTCGCGCTCCGAGCGCATATCGATGACCTGGGTGTCGCTGACCTCGATGGCCTCCTCGGAAGGCCCGGCCTCATCAAGCCCGGCGATCGGGATCGGCTCGGCTTTGATGTCGGCATCGGTCGCAAGCTCGCCCATCTCCCAGCCCTCGTCATCGGCGACGGGGTTGGAGGGGGCGTCTTTTTTGTCGTTCTTCTCGGCTTTTTTGCCCTTTTTGTCAGAGGTCTTCTCGACGGGAGCCTCGTCAGCCCTGGTCTCGGACGCGTTCGAGACGTCGTCGCCGGCGAGCTCGGCGTTGCGAAGGCGCGGGCCAAAGAGGCGTGCCAGGCGGCCGGCGACCTTGCGTTCGACTTCCTCGTCGAGGCTCTCTTCAAAGTCGTAGCCGCGCGTGGATGTGCCCAGGACGGCGCGCTCGGCTTCCAGGCGCGCTTCTTCGGCGATGGTGAGCTCTTCGCCGGCGAGCAGGCGGTCGCGCTCTTCCTGGTAGCGTTGTTTGAACTCGCGTCGCACCGCGCGGCGGTGTCGCATCCAGGCCATAAAGCGGTGGATCTGCGCCGCGAACCAGCGCGCGACCGCGCCGGGGCTTAAGTCGGTCACAAGCACCGCGCCGATCAGAAACGCGCTCCCGGCGAGGATGGCGGTGCCGACGGTTCCCACCGCGCCGCGCATCAGCTCACCGCCGAAGGCGCCGATCCAGCCGCCGGGCTCGTGACCGAGCACCAGATAACCGCTCAGCGCCAGGTGCCCGAGCACCGTGCCCGCGAGCACGAAGAGCAGCTGCCCGAGGATCTCGCCGGGGCGCGCCTCAATCTCGCGGCCAAGCAGCATCGAGATGCCGAAGTACCAGAGCAGGGCGTTGATGAAGAAGGCGCCCAGCCCGAAGATCGTCAGCAGCACGTCGCCCACCCACACCCCGAAGGGCCCGATCAGGTTGGTCGGCGCGCCATCACCCCGGACGAGGTCGGCCGGGTTGAAGCTGGCGATGGAGAGCAAGAGCACCAGGGCTAGCGCCAGGAGCACCACCCCGCTGAGTTCACGCTGCAGCGCAAAGGAGGTGCCGTTAACTCGGGGGGCCGCTTTGGACGTGCTGCTCTTGGCCTTGCTGCTCGAGGAGCGGGAGGTCGACTTTTTCTTTGAGGATGAGGATGCAGCGCTCTTGGCCGCCATGACTGCCCTCCGTGGCAATGCATTGGGGGTCGCAAGGCTTGCGTGTGCGCCGTGTGGGGCTGGCGAGTTGCGCGCTTCCGTGCGCGTGACTCGCACCCGTACCATCTAAAGGGCGCGCAAGTCTGCGAGACGATTCCACGCGCAACCTACCACGGCGAACGCAGGCTGCAAGTTTTCCATAGGATGGGGCAGGGGGCGGTCCCGGGGAAAAGCGGCGGTGGAGGAGGTCTGCGGGAAGAAGGTGGTGGGGCCCCACGTTGAAGGGCCAGCGCGGAGAGGGGAGTGGGGCTTGATATTTCGCGCAGAGCCGCTATAGAGTCCGCCGGCGCTCGCCGGAGCGACGCAGGCGCCGCGTCGTTTTCTCTGAGCATCTGGTGAGGCGTTCACACCCGTGAAGGCCTGGCCGCTGCCTCCCGGTCCGGGAGGTGGTTTCGTATGCCGTATCCCGAAGATCGTCGGGGCGTGGCAAAAAACTTCGTCAACCGACGTGACAGGCGCTCCGAAATGGGGTAGGCGCTACGCGCAAATCGCGCCAGCCCGTCGTCTCAACATAACCGAGTAGGATCATGGACCTGAACAAACTTCGTAACATCGGGATCTCCGCCCACATCGACTCCGGTAAGACCACGCTCACCGAGCGTATCTTGTTCTACACCGGCCAGATTCACGCCATCCACGACGTCCGCGGCAAAGACGGCGTCGGTGCCAAGATGGACTCCATGGATCTGGAGCGCGAAAAAGGCATCACGATCCAGTCGGCGGCGACCTACTGCAAGTGGGGCGAGAACGCCATCAACATCATTGACACCCCGGGCCACGTCGACTTCACGATCGAAGTTGAGCGCGCCCTTCGTGTTCTCGACGGCGCCATCCTGGTGCTCTGCTCGGTTGCCGGCGTGCAGTCGCAGTCGATCACCGTCGACCGTCAGATGCGCCGCTACAACGTCCCGCGCATGGCGTTCATCAACAAGTGCGACCGCTCCGGCGCCGACCCCTTCTCGGTGACCGAGCAGTTGCGTGACCAGCTCAAGCATAACGCCGTGCTGATGCAGTACCCGATCGGTCTGGAAGACAAGCACGTCGGTGCGGTCGACCTTCTGACCCGTAAGGCGCACTACTTCGAAGGCGACAACGGTGAGATCATCCGCACCGAAGAGGTTCCCGCCGAGATCAAGGACGAGGTCGAGAAGTACCGCGCCAAGCTCGTGGAAGCGCTGGCTGACCTCGACGACGAGATCGCCATGGCGTACCTCGAAGGCGAGCCTGTGACCGCTGAGATGCTCGTGCCGGCGATTCGCAAGGCCACCATCTCGCGTACCCTGACCCCGGTCTTCATGGGTTCGGCGTACAAGAACAAGGGTGTTCAGCTTCTGCTCGACGCGGTGGTCAGCTACCTGCCCAGCCCGCTGGAGATGCCCTACCACGCGCTCTCGATGGACGAAGAAGAGAGCAAGGTCGATCTCGAGCCGGTGCCCGAGAAGCCGCTTGTTATGCTCGCGTTCAAACTGGAAGACGGTCGCTACGGTCAGCTGACCTACTGCCGCATCTACCAGGGCCGCCTGAACAAGGGCGACTTCATCTACAACATGAGCAACCAGAACAAGCATAAGGTCGGTCGTCTGGTGCGCATGCACTCCGATGAGATGCACGACATCGACACGGCGGTTGCCGGCGACATCGTGGCGCTCTTCGGCATCGACTGCGCCTCGGGTGATACCTTCACCGACGGCAACATTGAGGTGACCATGACCTCGATTCACGTGCCCGACCCGGTGATCACCTTCGCCGTGGAGCCCAAGAAGAAGGACGGCCTTCAGAACTTCTCCAAGGCGCTCAACCGCTTCTCCAAGGAAGACCCGACCTTCCGCGTCTCGCGTGACGAGGAGAGCGGCCAGACCATCATCGGTGGTATGGGTGAGCTTCACCTGGAGGTTTACATCGAGCGTATTCGTCGTGAGTACGGCGTCGACGTTGAGGTGGGTCAGCCGCAGGTTGCCTACCGCGAGACGGTCACCACGCAGGCCGACTTCGATTACACTCACAAGAAGCAGACGGGTGGTTCGGGTCAGTACGCGCGCGTCGTGGGTTGGCTTGCGCCGGCCGATGAGGGTGAGCACTACCAGTTCATCAACAACATCACCGGTGGTGTGATCCCCAAAGAGTACCAGCCCTCCTGTGATAAGGGCTTCCAGGACCAGATGGACGAAGGTGGTCTCATCGGCTTCCCGGTGGTCAACGTCAAAGCGGCGATCATCGATGGTAACTCCCACGCGGTTGACTCCTCCGATATGGCCTTCCGCCTGGCTTCGCGTGCGGCTTTCCGCGACGCGTACAAGCGCGCCAACCCGGTCATTCTCGAGCCGATCATGAAGGTTGAGGTCGAGAGCCCCGAGGAGTTCAGCGGGGCGGTGCTCGGCGGTCTGAACAAGCGCCGCGGCATGATCACCGGCTCGCGTACCCGTCAGGGCTACGCGGTGGTGATGGCTGAGGTGCCGCTCAGCGAGATGTTTGGCTACTCCAACGACCTGCGCAGCTCGACCCAGGGCAAGGCGGAGTTCTCCATGGAGTTCGCCAAGTACGCTCCGGTGCCGCGTTCGGTCCAGGAAGACCTGATCAAGGAGTACCAGGCCAAGCGCGCGGCGGAGAACAGCTAAGCCAGATGGTCCTGAGTACTGAGCAATAAGAGGCGGCGCTCCCCGGAGAACATCCGGGGAGCGCTGCTTTTTTATGCGCGCGTTTCACGCGTGTGTTCATTCACCCCGACACGCCTGTGACGGCGTGGGAGCTTTGAGATGACTGTGAACATCATGGGGTTTGCCGCCTCGCTGCGGCAGAACTCCCATAACGGAAAGCTCTTCGATGTGGCCGCCGACCTGCTTGACGCGATGGAGGGCGTGGCGGTGGACCGGCGGACCTTCGCCGAGTTCGAGATGCCCCTTTATAATCAGGACCTCCAGGAGCAGGGCTTCCCCGAGGGGGCCGAGCGCCTGAAGGCGGCGGTGGAGGCGGCCGACGCGCTGCTGATCGTCACGCCGGAGTACAACTACTCGATCCCGGGTAATCTCAAGAATGCGCTGGACTGGCTCTCGCGCTACCGTCCCGGGCCGCTTCGTGATAAGCCCTTGCTTCTGATGAGTGCGTCTCCTTCGATGATCGGCGGCAACCGCGGTCTGTGGCAGACCCGTATCCCGCTGGAGTCGATGGGGGCGGTGGTCTCACCGCGGATGTTCGGGCTCTCGATGGCCCACCAGGCGTTTGAGGATGATGGCAGCCTCAAGAGCGCTGAATTGAATGAGCAGCTTGATGGTTTGCTCGCTGATTTCGTTGAATTTGCCAGAGCGTTAACGCGCCGTTGAGCGCGAGGACGATACGTCGATGACATTGCTGATCATTTATGCGCTATTCGCGCTCGGGACGTCCTTTTTGTGTTCGTTGCTGGAGTCCGTGCTCCTGAGCGTCACACCTTCGTATGTGGCCGCGCTGCGTAACGAAGGTCAGCCCATTGGCGAGCAGCTCCACCGACTTAAGAGCGATGTGGATCGGCCGCTGGCGGCGATTTTGAGCGTGAACACCATCGCCCACACCGTGGGTGCGGTGGGTGTGGGCGCTGAAGCGACCAAGATCTGGGGCGAGGGCTATGTCGGGGTGGTCTCGGCGGTGATGACCCTGGCGATTCTCTTTCTGACCGAGATCATCCCGAAGACCGTCGGTGCGAACTACTGGCGAGGGTTGAGCGGGCCTGTGGCGCGCATTCTTCCGATCCTGATCTTTATCAGCTACCCGCTGGTGGTGATCTCGCAGCTTTTGATGAAGGTGCTCTCGTCCAAGGAGGCGCAGCCGCAGCTGAGCCGCGAGGAGATGAGCGCGATGACCGAGATCGGCGTCCAGGAGGGCGTGGTCGATATCGGGGAGTCGATTCTCCTGCAGAACGTGCTGCGCGTGGGCGCGTTGCGGGTGCGCGACATCATGACCCCGCGCACGGTGCTCCTGGCCGTGGAGCAAGACACGGCGATTGGCGAGTTTTTTGAGACGCATCCCAACCCGGTGTTCTCGCGCATCCCGATTTACCGCGAGAAGGCCGACGAGATTGTGGGCTACGTCTTGAAAGGCGACCTTCTGCTGGATCTGGCGCGGGATCATGACGCGCGCAAGCTGGTGGAGCATCGCCGCGACATCAAGTTTGTGCCGGAGCACCTCTCGGTGCGCGAGCTCTTTGAGCTCTTTGTCGCCGAGCAGCACCACATCGCGGTGGTGGTTGATGAGTACGGCGGCATCGCCGGGCTCGTGACCATGGAAGACGTGGTGGAGACGCTGCTGGGGCTCGAGATCGTCGACGAGTCGGATGTGGAGCAGGATATGCGGGATATGGCGCGCAAGCAGTGGTTGCGTCGCGCCCGGCGCATGGGCATCTCCACCGAGCAGTTTGAGAGCGTCACCGGCCAGGTCAGCGATGACGCGTCGCCGAGCGCTGAAACCGACGTGAGCGCTCAGGAAGAGAAGTAAGCGCTCGAAGTCCTCGCCACGGCGCTGTGTCTTCGCCGGCAGTGGAAAGGCCCTGCAGGCTCCCCGGTGAGCCGCAGGGTCTTTTTGATCGGGGGCGTCGTGCTCAGGGGCGCCCCGTCGAGGGTGTGCCGGGGGTGAGTCGAGGCCGAGGGGAGCGCGGCGTCCAGTCGGAGGCCGGAGTGGCAAGGGCCGTGGCCGTGACGCGAGACCAGGCAACTCCGGTCAGCGAGGCTTTTTCGAGGTGACGCGGGGGGAGCGACGGTGTTCGGTCGGTGTTCGTCGACGCGACGCGGGGCCATGGTGACCCATCAGGGCGTGTTCGTCGCGGTAACGAAGAGGGCCCGAAGGTGTTGGGAGGGGCTTCGTCGAGGTGACGAAGGGCTTGAATTACCCATAAGGGGGTATTCGTAGCGGTGACGAAGGGGGGCCGAAGGCGTTGGGAGGGGGGTCGTCGAGGTGACGAAGGGCTTGAATGACCCATAAGGGGGCGTTCGTAGCGGTGACGAAGGGGGGCCGAACGTGTTGGAAGGGGGTTCGTCGCGTTGACGTTCGGCGCGTACAAAAAATCCCCGGCCGCATTCGCGGCCGGGGATTTTTATGGCGTGATGCTTAATGCAGGTCAGACGTCAGGACGTGGGACCTGCGTCGAACACTTAGAAGCGGTAACCCGCGGCCACCGAGGTGAACATGCCACCGCCGGCGCCACCGAGGAAGTCGGGGCCGTTGGTGATGAAGCCCGCCTGGAAGGCGCCGTCGAGGGTGAAGTCACCCAGCTCGATGCCCAGGCCCGCGCGCCAGCCGAAGTCGCTGGTGCGGATGTTGGCGGTGGTGGTATCGCGCACGTTGTTGCCGGCGTCGGGGTCGATCTCGTTGGAGGTCGTCGCGCCGATGTAGGTGTACTGCGCGCCGGTGCGGAAGTAGAGCCAGTCCAGAAGCTGGATGTCGGCGGCGACGTGCACGCCCGGGGTCAGGTAGGTGGTGATGCGCTGACCGTCGAAGTCGGTGTCGGTGTCGGGGTCGGTGCCCTCGGTGGCCACGCCGAGCAGGGCGTAACCGGCCAGGGTGGTGGCTTCTTTGAGCTCAAAGACCGGACCGACACCGGCCATGATGCCAAAGGCGCTGGAGGTGGTTTCGGTGCTGGAGGTCTCCACGCCGTTGGCGTCGAAGGTGCGGCCGGTGGCGCCGTTGCTCTCGAAGGTCACGTCACCGAGGATGCCCAGGCTGGTGCGCTCGGCCATGGGCATGTAGGCGCGGGCGGTGGCGCCGATGGCCAGGCGAGAGACGTCGAGGACGTCGTCGCCGCCGTTGATCTCGTTGCCGGAGTTGAACTGAATGTTCAGGCCGGTGTCCACGCGGGTGTCACCCATCATGGAGTAACCCAGGGTCAGGCCCACGAAGTTGTGGGTCTGGGCGTCGACGACGTCTTCGCCATCGACGTTGCGCTGCCCGCCGTTACCCAGCGAGAGGCGCGCACCGGCGGCGCCGGCGCCCATGTCAAAGCCGGCAAAGAGATCGAAGATCGTGTGGGCCTGCGGGCTGACCGGCGCCAGCGGGTTGCCGACGTTGCCAAGGTTGGGGTGGCCCAGGTTGTAGGGGTAGCCCTGCGCGGTGAAGAGGTCGCCGCGGTAGATGCCCAGACCGAAGACCATCGCGTCGTTGCCGATGAGCGCCAGCCCCGAGCCGGCGTTCTGCGCGCCGCCGTACTCCAGGCTGAGCAGGTTGTTGTACTCGGTGGAGGTCTGGGGGAAGAGGTAGACGTCGTTCTTGTCGAGAATCAGACGGTTCTGGCCGAGGCTGGCGCGACGCGCGGCGTCGGCTTCCGGCACCAGGGTCAGGGTCATGGCGCCGGCGGCGGCCAGGGTGAACATCCATCGCAGTTGCGTATTCATCTTCATGTACAGCTCCGTGTCGTTACGCCAAAAGCGGCGTTCATCCAAAGCGGCCGGCAGCCGTGCCGGCCTACAGCTCAAAGGGTGCTACAGTGACGATTCAACTTCTGCATGGTACGTCGACGCTCATCTCGTCCCGCGAATCGCGAGCTCTCTAAGTTCGGGTTTTCTCGGGAGTGAGACGGCGCCATCGTGCACACCTCACCGGGGCGGTGCAAGATATTTTTTAGACACGCCGCGTCGTGACGGGGCAGTCATTTCAAGGGTTTACGAGACTTTACGAGGGTGTGATGGGACGAACAAGCGTGGGCCTGGTCTCAGATACGCACGGCTGGCTGGACGAACAAGTCTGCGAGGTATTCAAAAACGTGTCGCATATTGTGCACGCCGGCGATATCGGGCGGGAGGAGGTGTTGCATCGTCTGGAGGAGGTGGCGCCGGTGACCGTGGTGCGGGGCAATATCGACGGTGGCGAGCTGCGTTTTTACCCGCTGGAGGCCAGCGTGATGGTGGCCGGCAAGAAGATCAGCGCGCTGCATATTGCCGGCTCCCCCAAACGCCCCCGGCCGGCGGCGCGGGAGCTCATCTCCAGGCTTCGCCCCGATGTGCTGGTGGTGGGGCACAGCCATATCCCGGTGGTGGGGAAGGTGGGGCCGACGCTCTGGATCAACCCCGGGGCGGCGGGGCGGGTGGGCTTTCATACGGAGCGCTACGCGGCGATTCTGCACATCGAGGAGGATGGCAGCTTTGCGATGGATCGCGTGGTGCTGGGGCCGCGTAGCGCGTCGCTAGAAAAGGGTTAGGGCACCTCGCGCTTACGCGCGCTCGAAGATGCCGATCCACTCCATCCCTTCGCGGCCGGGATGGCTCAAGGCGGGGGGCACGGCGTCGAGCCGGTGGGTCTTAAAGTGCGCGGCGACCAGGGCCTCCACGCCGGCGGGGCGAAGGGGGAAGGGCGGGCCGTTGGCCATGCGCTCGTTCTCGCGCTGCGGATCATCCTCAAGCACCGGGAAGATCAACGTGGCGAGCAGGCCGCCGGGGGCGATGATGGCGGCCATGCGCTCGGCCCAGCGGGGGCGAAGGGTGGGGTCGATGGCGCAGAGGAAGGTGTAGTCCCACACCAGATCGAAGGGGGCGTGCAGATCGTCTTCAAAGAAGTCGCCCACCTGGTAAGGCGCGCGCTCTTCGGAGAGGCCGGCGGCGTCGCGGAGCTCAAAGAAGCGCTCTCGGGCGGTGGGCGCCAGATCCAGGCCGCGGGCCTCGTTGAAGGCGCTGGCGAGCGTGATCACGTCATATCCCGCGCCGCATCCCGGCACGAGCGCGCGCTCGCCATTCAACTCGCCGCGCTCTACCAGGTGTTGAAGAAGGGGTGAGGATTGGCCGGCGTCCCAGCCGGTGCGGCCCTCGCGCCAGGCGTCTTCCCAGGACATAGGGTTCCTTTGGGTTGGGGGATTGTGGTGGGTTGATGGGGTCAGGGGGTGGCGAAGGAGCCGTCTTCGCTCTCGGGGGCGAAGAGCTTGCTCTCGTCGATGGCGTCTTCGAAGTGGGCGATGGCCGTGGCACCGATGGAGTCGCTCCAGACGTTGATCATGGTGCGCATCATGTCGAGGGGGCGGTCGATGGCCCACAGAAGCGCGATGAGCTCCAGGGGCAGGCCCACGGCCTCAAAAATGATGACCATCATCACCAGGCCTGCGTGCGGGATGCCGGCGGCGCCGATGCTGACCATAAGCGCCAGCACGACGATGGTGAGCTGGGTGCCAAACGTGAGCACGAAGTCGGGGTTGGCGCTGGCGTAGACCTGGGCGATGAAGAGCACCGCCACGCATTCGTAGAGGGCGGTGCCGTCCATATTGATGGTCGCGCCCAGGGGGAGCACGAACCCGCCGACTTCGTTTTTGACGCCGACGTTGTCTTCGAGCTGCTCCAGCGTCATACCCAGGGTGCCGGCGGAGGAGGCTGTGGAGAAGGCGGTGAGCAGGGTGGCGCCCATCGCGCCGAGCACCCGGTAGGGGTTGCGGCGGGTGAGAAGCCAGAAGAGGAGCGGCAGGGTGAGGAGGCCGTGTAAGAGGAGGGCGGCGGCGACCGTGCCCGCATACCCGACCACGCTTGTGAGCGCCTCGGGGCCGGTGATGGCGAGCAGACGCGCGATGAGCGCGGCGATGCCCACCGGGGCGAGCGCGATGACGAAGAGGGTCATCTTCATCATCACGGCGAAGACGGCCTGAAAGAAGCCGTCGATCGTCTCCAGGAAGGGCTCCTCGACCTGAAGGGCGAAGATGCCAAAGAGGATGGCAAAGAAGATCAGCCCCAGAAGATCGAAGTTGGCCGCGGCGGCGACCACGTTCGTGGGCACCACCGAGAGGAGCATCTCCCAGGGGCCGCTGGGCGCGGGGATGTCGACCTCGCCAATGGCCATGGGCATCTCAAGGCCAACGCCGGGCTTGAAGAGGTTGACGAGGATCAGGCCCAGCACAATGGCGAGCAGGCTTGTGGTGACGTACCAGCCGGCGGCGCGCGCGCCGATGCGTCGCAGGCGCGCGAAGTCGCGCATCCCGGTCACCCCGCAGACCAGGGAGGCGAAGACCAGGGGGATGACGATCATGCGCAGGAGCGCCAGGAAGAGCTCGGCCAAACCGTCGGCGGCGGCGCCGGCCGGGGTCTGGTTCATCAGGCCCTGGAGCGCGGTGTTGATCTCGCGGGTGGCGCCGATCAGGTCGTCGGGGCGGTAGCCCTGGCCGAGCACCTGCTGGCGCGCCTGCTCAAGCAGCGTCTCGTAGTAGGCGCCGTGCAGGGCCATGCCCCAGACGACGCCGGCGACCATGCCGAGGAGGATCCACCAGTGAAGTTTGATCTTTCGCATCGCGTACGCTCACGTCTTGAGACTTCGACAGCACACAGGTTGTGTGCGTGGAAGTAGAGCGCGAGCGGGCCTCGGGCACAAGGGGCGCGGCGACATCGCGATGGGGATCAGGCGCCGAGGTCGCCTTTTTTGCGGGCGATGAGGTGGTCGAGCGAGAAGCGCCCGGGGCCGGTGAGCATGAAGGTGAGGTAGGGGACGGCGTACATCAGCGCGAACTCTTTTTTCTGCCAGGGATCGTCGCCGTGGATCACGAAGGCGGCCATGAGCATCGTGAAGAGCAGGGGCACGCTGACGATGCGCGTGGCGAGGCCGAGCATCAGGAGGATGGAGGCGCCCACTTCGGCGCCGACTGCCAGGGTCAGGCTCACGGGGCTGGAGAGGCCCAGCGGGTCGGGGAAGGAGGCCGAGCGCTCACCAAAGCTAAGGAGTTTGGGCATGCCGTGGGCGACGAGCATCGCGCCGCCAATCCACAGACGCAGGATCAGAAGGCCGAGATCGTTAAGGAGGGGGCGAAGGCGGGCAGGGATCAGGTGTTCCATCAGCGGGCTCAGTGGCGAGAGGGGTATCGAAGCGCAGGGTCAAAAGCATGCTGCCAGGGTGGGTCGAAGCGTGTGCTTCGATGTGCCCCAAACGTCGGTCGGGCGGTGAGGATTCCCCCAAAGGGAGGACGAGGCGATGAGGGGCTTGGGTTGCATGCGATCGTCCCGCGCCACTATTCTGCGGACGATACGGGATCATGTGGACTATCAGAGACGCGAAGCTGGCGACGCCGAGGCGTGTGGGTCAGCACCGGGAGCGAGCGATGTCAGAAAACAAACGCATGCGAGAGCTGGTCGAAAAGCTGCGTGAGCGCCGCGCTGACGTCGCGCAGATGGGCGGGGCTGAGCGCGTGGCGCGCCAGCATGAGCGGGGAAAGCTCGATGTGCGTCAGAGGATCGCCTACCTCTTCGATGAAGGGAGTTTTCGGGAGTTCGGGCAGCACGCGTTTTTTCACTCCAACAGCCAGCCCGTACCGCCGGAGAAGGTGCGCACACCGGCCGACGGGGTGGTGTGTGGCTTTGGCAAGATCCGCGGGAGGTTGGCGGTGTGCGCGGCCTATGACTTTACCGTGCTGGGTGGCTCGATCGGTGATGTGGGGGAGCTGAAGGTGACGCGCGCCCGGGAGTTCGCGCTGAAGAATCGCGTGCCGATGATCTGGCTCATCGATTCGGCCGGGGCGAGGGTGCACGGGGGCTCGGGCATTGACGGGGATCAGATCACGCTCTTTGCCAACACCGGGTATCTCTTTCGGGAGCAGGTGATCATGAGCGGGGTGGTGCCCCAGGTGGCCGCGATGCTGGGACCGGGGGCTGCGGGCACGGCGTATATCCCGGGGCTTGCGGACTTTGTGCCGATGGTCGATGGCACGAGCTTTATGGCGCTGGGGGGCCCGCCGCTGGTCAAGGCGGCGGTGGGCGAAGACATCGACGAGCAGGCGCTGGGCGGGGCGCGCGTGCATAATGAGGCATCGGGGGTGGCCGACCAGATTTACAAGAGCGATGAGGATTGCCTCGACGCCATCAAGGATTATCTGAGCTACATGCCGCAGCATTGCGAAGAGCGCGCACCGGTTGCCGAGGCGGCGTCGGACGAGGCGCGCGAGCCCGGCGGTGCGCTGTGTGAGGGGCTGCTCGACGTGCTGCCGGAGTCGAGCCGGCGCGCCTACGATATGCGAAAGCTCGTGGCGGCGGTGGTCGATGAGGGGTCGATCTTTGAGATGAAGCCCAAATTTGCCCGCAACATCGTCACGGCCTTTGCGCGTCTGGGTGGGCAGCCGGTGGGGGTGGTGGCCAACAACCCCAGATACCTGGGGGGCATCCTGGAGAATGACGCGGCCGATAAGGCCGCGCGATTTATCAACCTGTGCAACAGCTTCAACATCCCGCTGATCTTCTTTCAGGATGTGCCGGGCTTCATCATTGGCAGCAAGGTGGAGAAGGCCGGCATCATCCGCCACGGGGCGAAGATGCTCTTTGAGGTGGCCAGCGCGACGGTGCCCAAGCTGACCGTGATCGTGCGTAAGGCTTACGGTGCGGGCTATTATGTAATGTGCGGGCGGGCGTATGAGCCGGATCTGATCGTGGCCTGGCCCACGGCCGAGATCAGCGTGATGGGCCCGGAGGGGATGGTGTCGATCTTCGCTCGGAAGATGCTCGATAACGCGCCGGATGCTGCGGAGGTGAAGGCGCAGATGGTCGAGGCGATTCGCCCCTACATCGACATCTACAAGGTGGCCGGGCGAGGGCTTGTCGATGAGGTGATTGATCCGCGGGAGACGCGCGACTATCTACTGGCAGGGCTGGAGCTTGCGCGCGAGAAGCGCGTGGAGCGCCCTTATCGAAAGAGCGGCGTGCGGCCGGTCTGAGCAGAAGACACGACGACTAAGAGCAAAGGTGAGACGATGACAATGACGCTGTGGATGATTGTGGCGGCGATCGCTGCGGTGGTCGTGGTGCTCTGGCAGTTCGGGGCAGGGCGGCTGCAGAAGCCGCTGGCGCACGCGATGCGCACCGGCGAGCTCGCCGGGGTGCTGGCTGCGGTGGAGTCGGCCTCGCCAGCGGAGCAGCCCACCTTGTGGGATCACGCCATCGGGGAGTTGTGGAAAGCGTATCAGCGGGAGACGGCGACGCGGCTCATCACCGAGGCCGCTGCGCGCTCGGATGCGGATATCGTGCAGTACTGGGTGCGTCAGGCCATGGAGGTGGAGCCGGAGATCGCCGCGCAGTATTTTTCGCCGGAGTTTCTGGAGGCGTTCTTTAAGCCGGAGGTCGCGGCGCGCTGTGGGCGAAAGGGCTGCTGCGGTTGAGTGATGCGGCCCGAAGTTGGCTGTGAGGCTTTCATAAAAAGAGCCCGGCGCGTTGGCACCGGGCTCTTTGTCGTCGGGGCGGTTTGAAAAAATCAGCCCTGGGACTCTTTATCGTCGACGATGATGCGGTCGAGGACCGACTGCAGGATCTCCACGTCGTCGTAGAAGATCTCGATCTTGCCTTTGCCCTGGCGGTCTTTGACTTTGACGCGGGTGCCCAGGCTGTGCTGGAGGCGCTCGGTGAGGTCGCGCACCAGCGCGTCGTCGCGGTAGCGGTTGCGTTTGGGCTCGGCTTTTTTGCCGGGGGGCTCTTTGAGGTTGCGCACGTACTCTTCGGTCTCGCGCACCGACCAGCCCTCGGCGACGACCTGGGCGGCCAGGCGCTCGGCGGGCTCCTCGTCGAGGGTGATGATGGCGCGGGCGTGGCCGGCGCTGAGCTCGCCACTGGCGACCAGGTCGAGCACAAACTCGCTCAAGGTGAGCAGGCGCACCGAGTTGGCCAACGCGCTGCGGGACTTGCCCACGCGGTTGGCCAGGTCGGCCTGGCTTAAGCCCGAGTCGTCGAGGAGCTTCTGGTAGGCCAGGGCTTCTTCGACCGGGTTGAGGTCTTCGCGCTGGATGTTCTCGATGAGCGCCAGGGTGTAGGCCTCAAAGTCGGTGACGTCTTTGATGACGACGGGCACCTCGCTCAAGCCGGCACGTTTGCAGGCGCGCAGGCGGCGCTCACCGGCGATGAGCTCGTAGCGGCCCTGGCGCTCGCGCACGACCAGGGGCTGAATCAGCCCGCTCTCTTTGATGCTCTCGGCCAGCTCGTCGATGCGGTCGCCGTCGAAGTGGGTGCGGGGCTGGGGGCGCGCGGTGTCGATGCGAGCGATGGGAAGTCGAATAAACTCGCGCTTCTCAGCGCTCTCGGCCTGTTTGGGGATGAGCGCGCCCAGGCCTTTTCCGAGCGCTTTGCGCGTCGGCTTCTGATCGTCGGTCGGTGCCATAAGGGGTCCTTATCAGGCGGAGGCGCTGACGCCGCCGTGCCCGTTACGCTTGAGGAATTCACGGGCGAAGTCGCGGTAGGAGATCGCGCCGCGGGAGCTGCGGTCGTATTCGCTGATCGGCATCCCGAAGGAGGGCGCCTCACCAAGGCGCACGTTACGCGGGATGACCGTCTGGAAGACGAGCTCGCCGAAATGGGTGGAGACTTCCGTGGCGACCTGCTCGCTTAAGTTGGTGCGCGAGTCGTACATGGTCAGAAGGATGCCTTCGATGGTGAGCGCCGGGTTGAGGTGCTCGTGGATGAGCTCGATGGTGCGCAGCAGGTGGCCGAGGCCCTCGAGCGCGTAATACTCGGTCTGAATGGGCACGAGCACGGTGTTGGCGGCGGCCAGCGCGTTGAGGGTGAGCAGGCCTAAGGAGGGCGGGCAATCGAGGATCACGAAGTCGTAGTCGTCGGGCACCTTCTCCAGAGCCTGGCGAAGTCGGAACTCGCGGTCATCGGCGCTGACCAGCTCGATCTGGGCCCCGGCAAGATCGGTGGTGCTGGGGATCAGATCGAGGTTCTCGGTGTGGGTGGGGCGGATGAGCGTCTCGACGGTGCGCAGGCCCACGAGCGCGTCGTAGATGGAGGTATCGCATTCATCGCGGTCGACGCCGACACCGCTGGTGGCGTTGCCCTGGGGATCGAGATCGATCAGGAGCACCCGGCAGGACTCCCCGGCCAGGCAGGCGGCCAGGTTGACTGAGGTCGTGGTCTTTCCCACGCCTCCTTTCTGGTTCGCAATTGCGACGATTTTCTTCACGATCGCACCTCAGTGCTGCGCGGGCCCTCAAAGCCCCGACGTTGACGTCTGCCCCGGCCTCCCTGGCACGTGTCGGCGCGGGGCCGACGAGGGCAGCGCATGATGGATCGCCGATCGGGAAAGTTCAAGGGTTGGGAGGCGGGCCTTTTTGGCGAAAAGCGAAAGTTTTTCAAAAAGGGTGTTGACGCCAATCGGGGGTATGGGTATCTAAGCGCTCCACTCAACGAGGGCCTGCAGCACGGGGCTTTCAACGAGTCGGATGTCGGGGCGTGGCGCAGCCTGGTAGCGCACTTGCATGGGGTGCAAGGGGTCGCAGGTTCAAATCCTGTCGCCCCGACTTAAGAGACCCGCGAAGCGAATGCTTCGCGGGTTTTTTCATGCCCGAAACATCGGGGGGGTTCAGGCCGGGGCGGGTTTGCGACGCATCAGGTGTCGGAGCTGGCGGGGGAGGATCGCGGCCAGGGTGGGCAGCGTGAGCTCGACGCCAAAGAGCAGAACCTGGCCGGTGCCGGCGTCGGGGCACTCCTGGAAGAAGCGGTGCACGGCTGGCTCGGGGCGCCCAAGCCAGGAGGCACGTTCGTCTGGCGAGATGGGGTAGAAGGGGCCATTGCGCATCGACCAGGCCTCGGGGTGTTCGGGAGCCATGTCGATGGCGCGCAGGAGGTCGATGAAGATCGCGCGTTGTGCGGTGGAGGCGCTGGCGTGTGGGTCGGGCGGGGGGAGGATCGTGGGGAAGTAGCGCGCCAGGCGCATGTAGGTGACCGGGCCGGCGGATTGTCCCACAAGCCAGGGGCGGCGGTTGGACGCGTGGGCACGCAGGGCCTGGCGGACGAGCTCGGTGGGGCCGAAGCGTTCAAAGGCGCGGGAGCCGCGGGAGCTGTGTTCGCTGGCGCGTGCGACCACACTGCGGATGATCATGAAGTCGCCGGCGGGCAGGGTTAGCGGTGAGGAGGTGACGATCTGAAAACCGGTCAGTCGGTCGTCATCCTGGAGGAGTGCGATGCGGCTGCGCTCGATGTTTGTGTGAAAGTACTGCTGATGCAGGGCCTCGGTGGTGGCTTGCGGGAAGTAGGGCAGCAGCAGCGTGTTGAGGTCGTTGGCGAGCTTTCGCCGGGAAGATTCGTCGAGAGCGAGCGGGTCGAAGACGTGCATGGGTTGGTCGCGGGCAGGAAGTTGGAGGAGTGGCGAAGGGTTGCGATGGTGGCAGAGGAGGCCGGGGGGGGCAACGGGCGCGGCGATTCGCCGCGTGGCTCCGAGGGGAGCCCTGACGTAGGGTGATGGCCTGCGCTGCGCTATGGCTCGGGCGTCGGAGTTGCTAAGCAATGCAGCGGTGGTTTGAGGCAGGAGTCTGTGATGCGCATTGTCAGCGCACTGATCTTTTCGAACATCTGGATCGCGGCCGGGGCGGGCGTGTTGACGCTGGTCAGCGCACGCCTCTTCGGCGGGTCACCCGGGGAGATCGTTGCGCTGGGGTCGATGGTCTTCTGGGCGACGCTCGCGGTGTACAGCCTGGATCGCTGGGTCGGGGGCCGTGGCGAAGATCGCCTGGCGGGGAGTGTGCGCCATAGCTGGTTGAGCGGGCATCGCGGGGGGGTGACGGCGTTGATCGGGTTGGGCGCGGTCGGGAGCGCGGTGTCGGCCTGGATGTTGCGGTTGCCGACGTTGATGGCGCTGGTGCCGTTAGGGGTCGTGTCGGTGGGCTACAGTCTGCCCTTGATCTTCTGGAAGAGCGCGCGACTCAAGGATCTTCCGCATGTGAAGACACCGGCGACGGCGCTGGTGTGGGCGGTGGTGACCTGCGGGTTGCCGGCGCTGGAGCTGGGCGGAGCGATCGAGCCCGGCGTGTGGACGTGGCTTGTGCTGGAGCGGGCGCTCTTTATCTACGCGCTGACGCTCCCCTTTGATGTTCGCGATATGCGCAGCGATCGCGCCGGGGGGCTGCGCACGCTCGCCACGAGGCTGGGAGAGGGCGGAAGTTTTGCGCTGGCGCAGGCCGCGGCGTTGACCGTGGTCGTCTCCGCGAGTCTACGCGCGCTTGTCGGCCCGGGTATCGGGAGCGTGGCGGTGGCGGCCGCCGCCCTCGCTTCGCTCGGCTTGCTTCTCTACGGCAAGCGCCGCTTCGCGGCGCGCCGCCCCCCCGGCGAGCTTTATTACAGTGGCGCGCTAGACGGGATGATTCTCGGCCAGGCGACCCTGCTGCTGCTCGTCCTCTGAGTTCGTTTTTGATTCGGTGCGGATGTGCATGTGCAGGTGCCTGGCGAGCGCGCTGGCGGCTCCGAGATCCTCCAGCGTGGGCGGGGCGTAGTCCGGTGTGGGGAGGCCCGAGAGGTTGGCCTGTGTCGCGCGAATCCGGGCGGCCTGGCTCGCGCGGTGCCCACGCTCAAAATGATAGATCTGCGGTCGGCCGCCGGGAGGGAAGGCCACCAGCACCGGCTCGGCGCCAGGGGCGTCGTCGAGCGCGTCGCGCTCCTGTCGGCGCGAGAGCAGCGCGTCGAGCTCCCGACGCACTTTGACCACGCGGCGCGCTTTAAACCCAAAGATGTTCCAGCGAAAGTTCAGTCCCATCACGTCCCCTCGTCATGGTGTGTCACGTCGTTTCGGGTGAAACGTCCCCCGTGGCGGTGCCCCCTGTGGGGGCGTACGATCTATTATCGTGTGTGCTCGGCGAGTTTTGCGTGAGCGGTGGAAAAAAGTGAAAAAACTCAGCGCAAGGGGGCGCTCCGCCAGAGATCCACGGAGATGCCGCCGTTGAAGATCGTGGCGACGTTTTGCAGGCGTCCTTCGGCGCAGTTTTGAACTTCGGCGGCGCGCTTGCGGGGCCAGATGAAGGCGAGCGACCAGGCGGGGAGTTGGCTTTGCCAGCGCTCTATCATCGTGGGTAAGACGTCGCCGCTCTCCAGGCGTTCGCCATAGGGTGGGTTGGTGATGAGGAAGCCGGGCGGGGTGTCCGGGGCGCAGAGGTCGGAGAGGGGGGCGGGCGTAAGGTGAAGGTGGGCGTTGACGCCGGCGCGGCGGGCGTTGGCGGCGGCCGCGTCGAGCACCTGCGGATCCTGGTCGAAGCCCAGAAGGGTGGGGGCTGCGTCGGTCATCTGCGTCGACTTTAAATTCGCCCGAAGGCCGCGAAGTTTTCGGGGCTCGAAGTTTTGCCAGCGCTCGAAGGCGAAGTTGCGCGCTAGATTGGGTGCGGTCTTCGTAGCGATGAGCGCGGCCTCAATGAGGATGGTGCCGCTGCCGCACATCGGGTCGAGGAGGGGCTGGTCCGGTGTCCAGCCGGAGAGGAGCAACATTCCGGCGGCGATGTTCTCGCGAAGGGGGGCCGGGCCCGACTCGGTGCGCCAGCCGCGCTGCTGGAGGCGCGCGCCGCTGGTGTCGAGGCTGAGCTGGCAGCGATCGCCTTCGATGCGAACCATGATGCGCTGGGCGTCGTCGCGGTCGCCAAACGTGGGGGCTGGGCGGCGCAGATCGTCGGTGAAGTGCTCTCCGATGGCCTGGGCGACGACCTCGGCGATGGTGCCGGTGTGCACCATGCGGCTCTGCTGGCTGTGCGCGCGGATGTCGAGGGTGAGGTCGGGGCCGAGGAGGCGCTCCCAGTCGAAGCGCCGGCATTTACGGTAGAGCTCGGAGGTGTCTCGGGCGCGGAACTCGTCGAGGCGAAGCCAGATGCGCGTGGCGCTGCGCAGGGTGAGGTTGGCTTCGTAGAGGGTGGCGTAGGTGGCCTGGAACTCGACGCCGCCTGTGAGCACCTTCGGTTTTTTGATCTTGAGCTGGCGAAGCTCGGAGAGGAGCGCGTCCTCAAGGCCGGGCTGGGTGGTGGCGAAGTAGGTCTGAGCCATAACGAGTACCGGGGGCAGAGAGAAGGCCAGTGGCGCGCGCGACGATGCCCGCGCCTCCGGCCCTGTGCAAGAGGCCTCCGGTTGGCAGCGGGGGCTCAGGCGAGGTCAAAGAAGAGCACTTCGGATTCTTCGGTGGCTTTAAAGCTCAGAGTGGGCTCCTGGAACGCCGCCAGCCCGTCGCCCTCGGCGAGAGGTTGGCCGTTGACCTTCAGGGTGCCGCGCACGACCTGCACCCAGCCGTAGCGATCTTCGGGAAGCTCGATATCGGCGGACTCTCCCTCGTCGATGCGCGCGGCGAAGATGCGGGCGTCCTGATGGATCGTCAACGCGTCGCCTTCGGCGTCGGGGGAGACGATGAGGTGAAAGGTGTTGGGGGCCGCGTCCAGATCGAACTTGCGCTGTTCGTAGGAGGGGTTGAGCCCGGGCTCGGAGGGGGGAAGCCAGATTTGCAGGAAGCGCACCGGCTGCGTGTCGGAGCCGTTGAATTCGCTGTGGCGCACCCCGGTGCCGGCGCTCATGCGCTGGACCTCGCCGGGGCCGATGGTGGAGCCGTTGCCCATGGAGTCGCGGTGGGCGAGCTGGCCTTCGACGACGTAGGAGATGATCTCCATGTCGCGGTGGGGGTGGGCGCCGAAGCCAGCACCGGGCGAGACGATGTCGTCGTTGATGACGCGCAGGTTGCGAAAGCCCATGCGTTCGGGGTTGTGGTAGCCGCCAAAGGAGAAGGAGTGGCGGGAGTTGAGCCAGTCGATGCGGGTGCTGCCGCGTTGCGATGCGGGGAGGTGTTCAAGCATAGGGACTCCTGAGAAGATGCGGCCGCGCCGGGCGGCCGGACGGTTTTTAGACGGCGAGAACCTAAGCAGCCGTCCGGCGTTGGAAAGCACCAGGGTGTCGATGAAGGTTCGTCGTTGCTCGGGACGCATATAGGGCGAGATGCCCGCAAAGCATGCGGTGATCGTCAGGGTGAGCGAAGGCCGGAGTGAGGCATGAGTGACGCGAAGGACGAACGAAACGGGGCCCGTCGCGGGGAGGGAGCGTCGCGCGTGGCGGCTGTGCCTGATGCGCGCCCCTGGGAGTTGGTTGTGCATCAGCCGCTGGACCGCGAGGCGCTGCGACGACGTCTGCACCGTTGGGAGCCGGTTGAGGTGATCGGGAGGTTGCCCGGCGGGACCAACCCCGGGGTGGTTGTTGCGCTGAACGAGGGGCGACGCGCGGTCTATTGCGACTACGTTCGCAACGAGCGCGCCTGGCATACGGAGTGCGGGGTGTGTCGCGACCTGGCCGAAGCGGCGGGCGCGCCGGCGCTTATCGACCGTGGAGGTGATCGCGATGATCGGGGGCGTTCGGTGTACTGGTCGCTGGTCGCGTTTGTGGAGGGGGAGGCGGATGTGAGGCCCGGACCGGAGGATGTGGCCGAGGCGATCGTGCGGGTCGCCAGCGCGCGCACCTATCCGTGCCCGGGGTTGTTGGGGGAGGGGCTGGCGTTGACGACGCGCTGGGCGACGCATCGCGAGGAGTATGAGGGGTTTATGCGGTGGGCGCTCGGCCAGGAGGTTGTGGTGGGGCGGCTGGGGGAGAGGCGGCTGGCACGCGTGCGCACGCGGGTCGTCGCAGGTCAGGAGGCGCTGGAGCGTCTGGGAGGTGCGGCGTATCTGATGCACGGGGATCTGAAGGACGCGCATTTTGTGAGGCGGCGTGTGGGTGGGGCGTGGGGGTGGTGCCTGGTCGACTGGGAGATGGGGCGTGCGGGGCATCCGCTGATTGAGCTCGGGCGTTGGTCGGCATCGAGAGCGTTGAGCCGCTGGCGTGAGGAGAGCGCGCGGGTGCTCCAGCTGCTCGAAGCCAGATGGTCCGCGGGGCGGTGGACGCAGGGCTGGGAGGTGGTGACGCTCTACCGTCTGCACACGCTGGTGGGGACGTTGAGGGCCGGGTCGAAACGCGACGATGCGGTGGCCTGGGCGCTGGGCGCGATCGATGAGCTCCTGGCTTGATAGCGAGGATGGGCTGGCGCATAGTCGGCGCGCGATGACGCGAGACGGTGCGCTTCAAGGCGCGCTGCAATGATGGAAAGGAGGTAAGGGATGCCACGCGTATTGATTCTGCACACCGGCGGGACGCTGGGGATGAGCGGCTCACCGCTCTACCCGGATGCGTATGCCACTCGCCTGACTGAGGCGGTGCCGGAGCTTGAGCAGCTGGCGACCATTGAGACGCGCATCGTCTTCAACCTCGACTCCAGCGATATGGGGCCGGCGCATTGGGAGGCTTTGGCGCGGGAGATCGATGCGAGCCGCGACGCGTTTGAAGGCTTTGTGATCGTGCACGGCACCGACACGATGGCGTACACGGCAGCGGCGTTGAGTTTTGCGCTGGTGAACCTGGGGAAGCCGGTGATTCTCACCGGCGCGCAGCGGCCTCTGGGGGCGCTGCGCACCGACGCGCGTCGCAACCTGGCGGATGCTGTGGAGCTTGCGACGCGAGCGATCCCCGAAGTCGGTATTTGTTTTGATGGGATTCTGGTGCGAGGCACGCGCGCGACCAAGAGTCACGCCAACGATTACCGCGCGTTTGATAGCCCGGGGACCGCGCCGATCGCAAAGCTGGGCGTCGATATTGAGCTGAGTGCAGGGCTTCGTCTCCCGGAGGGTGATTACGTGTTTCGACCCGGCTTTGACCCCCGGGTGATGATGTTGCATATGACGCCGGGGTTAAGCCCGACCCTCATTGAGCCGCTCTTTGAGGGGGGCGCGCTCGGAGGGCTGGTGCTGGCGGCCTACGGGATGGGGACGGTGCCGGCGAGCGATCCCGATATGACGGCGATGGTCGCACGAGCGGTGGAGGCGGGGGTGGAGGTGCTCGTGATTACACAGGCCGCCGGCAAAGTGGATCTGGGGCTCTACGAGAACAGCCGTCGCCTGGCCGACGCCGGAGCGATCGGGGGCGGGGGGCTGCACGTGGAGGCAGCGGTGACCAAGATGATGCACGCCCTGGCGAACTTCGAGGGTTCTGCGGCGCGACGCGACTACCTGCTGCGCGACATCGCCGGGGAGCGAGGGTGAGCAAGGGCGGGTGAGCCCTGGCGCGTCTCCCCGACGATGTGAGCGTTCGAAAGAGCGGCTGCGTTCAGGCGACGAAGAACTGGTAGCCCTTGCCGTGGACCGTCTTGATCCAGTCGGCTTCGCCGCCGAACTCCACGAGCTTCTTGCGCAGACGGCTGATGTGCACGTCGATCGTGCGGTCGAGGCCGTCGTATTCGCGGTCAAGCAGGTGGCGGTAGAGCTCGTCGCGGCGCACGGTGGTGCCGGAGCGCCTGGCGAGCATCCAGAGGAGGTCAAACTCAAAGGTGGTGAGCTCGACCAGGGTCTCGTCGATGGTGGCCTGGCGGGCGCGCCGATCGATGAAGAGCGGGCCCATGTTGAGCTTTTTGGAGTCACCACCGGCGACCGAGAGGTCGGTGACCTCGCTGATCTGCTCCAGGCGGCGCAAGAGCGCTTTGAGGCGGGCCAGGAGCAGGGGCGGGGAGACGGGCTTGGTGACGTAATCGTCGGCGCCGACTTCCAGACCGCGGATGTGGTCGTTGTCGCCGTGCGAGCCCGTGAGCATGATGATGGCGCCCATGTACGCGGGGCGCACCGCCTTGCACACCTCAAAGCCGTCGGAGTCGGGGAGGCCCAGATCCAGGAGCACCGCATCGGGGTTCTCGCTGCGGATGCGCTCGATGGCGCGCTCGCCATTATGCTCGACCTGGGTTTTATAACCCTCGACCTCCAACAGCTCGCTGAGCGCGCTGGCGAGGCCGGGGTCGTCCTCGACGATCAAGACAGTCGCTTCACTTTCCATCATGCCAACAGTCTCCTCAGGAAGACGCAAAATCGAATACGGGGCGAGTTAAGCTCAAAGAGCGCTCGCCATAGGGAGCGGCTGCAGTAGTTTTGCGCCAGGAACTCGTGCTCAACAACAGGTCATGTTCGTGGCGTCTTATCGGAAGTATGGCAACGATCTGCGCGGCATAAAAAATCCTCCGGCAGACGCTATCGCGGCGGAACTATAACACCGGGGATAACTTCGGGCGCGGGGCGATTGCAGTATTTTACAAGATTTCACAATGGGCGCCAGCGCAACGTTCAAAAAGAATGAAAGCCGCGCCCGGGGCGGGCGCGGCTTCAAGTTTAACAGCTGTTAAGAGTGCGGAATGCGCTCAGGGGATGGTGAGGGTCTCCGCGGGAACCTCGACGGTGACGCTGGTGCCGATGTCGACCGTGGCGCGGTAGGTGAGCTTGCTCGGGTCGACGTCGGCGTCGGTAACGCTGGCGGCGTTTGCGGCTCCGAAGGTCTCCCAGACGACGGGATCGGAGGACAGGTCGGCGCGCTCCCAGGTGAAGGTGAGGGAGGTTGCGGGGCGGAAGCCCGTGGCGTCGGCCGAGGCGGTCGCGTCGATGCCGCTCTCACCGCGGGCGATGATGCGGACGGTGATGGGCGCACCGTCGACGGGGGTGCCGTCGGTGATGGTGAGCGCCATGTCGTTGTTCCCGCTGTCGTAGGTGCCGTCAATCTGGTCGAAGGTGTAGTCGGGGGCGTTGGCCGCCAGCGCGGCCGACCCGGCGGAGGGCACGGTCGAGAGCACGGAGTCATCGCTGGCGTCGAGGATGTCGTAGCCGGTGATCGCGGGCGCCGCGCGCGAGCCGCTGGCGGGGTTGGAGACCTCGGAGGTGCCGGCGGCGCTGAGGGCGAAGATGGTGTAGCTGGCGCTGTCACCGGGGAGGGTGTTGGGGGCGCTCCAGCTGAGGTCAACCTGATCGGGGTTGGAGTTCGAGGCGCTCAGGTCCGAGACGGCTTCGATAGCGCCGGCGTCGGCGGTGGTGTCGGCGTAGGTGGTGACCAGGCCGACGGTGCCAATGGAGACCTCGTCGCGGAAGATCTCGTAGCCGGTGACTTCGGGGGCGGCGCGCGAGCCGGTGGTCTCATTGGACGGAGCCGAGGGGCCGACGTTGCTTAAGGCGCGGACGGTGTAGGCGTAAGATGTTCCCGCGGAGCCTGCAGCAGCGCTCCAGCTCAGGTCGACCTGGGCGGCGTTGGTGGTGGAGGCCAGAAGATCGATGGGAGCGCCGATCGAGCCCGCGTCGGCGGAGGTGTCGGCGTAGGTCAGCACGTCGCCGAGGGTGTCGATGGAGGTGCCGTTGCGGAAGATCTCGTAGCCGGTGATGGCGGGCGCAGCGCGCGAGCCGGTGGCGGCGTTGCTGTCGGCGCTCTCGCCAGAGACGTTGAAGGCGCGCACGGTGTAGGAGGCGCTGTCTCCGGCCGAGGCCGAGGCGGCGCTCCAGGAGAGGTCAACCTGGTCGGCGTTGGTGGTGGAGGCGGTGAGGCCGCTCGGAGCACTGAGGGTGCCTTCCTCAGCGGTGGTGTCGTTGTAGGAGGTCTGTCCGGCGTCGGTGATCTCGGCGATCTCGGTGCCGTCACGGTAAACGCGGTAGCCGTCGGCGCCGCTGACGGCGCTCCAGCTCAGCGCGACGAGGTCGGCGTCGTTGGTCGAGGCACTCAGGTTGGTCGGCGGCGTGGGGATGGCCGGGTCGGTGGTGAAGGATTGCTCGCCAGAGTACGAGGTGCCGGTGGCGTTGACGATGAACGCGCGCACGAAATAGGTGGTCGCCGGATCAAGGTCGGAGAAGATTTCGGCGAACGTGCCGGTGGCGGTGGGAGCCCCACGCAAGGCGCATTCGGTAGCGCCGGCGGCCGGGAAGCTCACGCCAGCCTGGGGGCTGATGCAGATGCCGTGCTCGGTGGCGGCCGGATCGCCCAGACCGGTGATGTTGGCGCTGATGGTGGCGGCGCTGATGCCCACGTCGGTGATGTCGACCAGGGCGACCTGGGCGCCGAAGGCGCGGTAACCGGCCTGCCCCGCGGTGGTGACCGAGGGGGCGCCCTGGGCGCTCAGCACCACCCGGTAGAAGCGCGTCTCACCGGTGGCCGGGGCGTCGAAGTCGCTGTAGGTAGCCGCGGTGGCCCCGCTGATGTCCTGGTAGTCGCTTTCCTGATCGACATCCGAGGTGGTGCGCTGCCACTGGTAGCTGAGCTCGCCGGCGCCGCGGAATCCGGAGACCTGGGGGCTGGGAGCGCCGGTGGTGGCGTCGGCCAGGGCGCGCACGCGGTACTGGCGCGGTTGGCCGTCTTCGGTGGTGCTGCCGCTGATGCTCAGCTCAACGCGGTCGGCGAACTCGCCAGCGCTCACCGTGGTGGTGCCGGCGGTGATGGCACCTTCGGGGGCGTCTTCGTCGAGGTACTCGGTGACAAGGCCCACGTCGATCCAGGCCCCGTCGTCGATTTGAACTTCGTAGGAGGTCGGCGTCGGCGCGGGTAGCTGCGCGGTGACGGCCTCCGAGGGATTGCTGTCGGCGTCGGGGTAGGACGCGATGACTTCGTAGCTGAGCTCGTCGCTGGCGCTGCCTGCGGCTGCCGACCAGGTCAGGCGCACGCCCCCGGTTTCGGTGCCCTGGGTGGCACTGAGATCTTCGTAGCCGGAGAGGGTGCCCGCCGGCGCGTCTTCGTCGGCGTAAGTGGTCTCGCTGACCACGGCGATGGAGGTGCCATCGCGCAGAACCTCATACTCGACGATGCCGTCGGATTCATCCCAGGTCAGGGTGATGACGTCGCCCTCGACCGTCGCCGCAACGTTGGCGGGCGAGGGAGCCAGGGTGATGAACGCGAGCGTGTTGCCGTAGCCGGAGTCGGCGTCGCCATCGATGAAGTAGGTGGCGACGTTGTAGCTGGTGCCCGGGTTGAGCCCCTCGACAGGCAACGTGAAGGTGCCGGGAGCTTCGAGCACGGTCTCAATGGCCATGCAGTCGGCGTTGTCCAGCGTGGGGTTGGCCTCGGTGGAGGACCAGCAAAAGCCCAGCTCGCTGAGGCCCTCGACAGGGATTTCGGCCAGCTCGCCATTGAGCTGTGCGCCGTCGGCGGTGATGTCGGTGGGCGTCGTGGTGATGACGTCGGTCTCGGGGCAGGGGGTCTCGCCAGAGCAGACGAGCTCGGCACCCTCGCACTGGTACTGGTCCAGGTTGCAGGGGCCGCAGGGATCGCCCGGGGCGTTCTCCAACTCCTGGATGCCGCCGCAGACGTTCAGCTCGGCGTCAGGGCCGACATCGGGAAGTTCGGTGCGCAGCACGCACACGCCGGCCTGACAGGCTTCATCGGGGAAGCAGTCCTGGTCGCTCTCGCAGACCTGGTCGTTGAACTGGGGCTCACAGCCGAACAGGCTCGCCGCCGCACTCAGAGTGAGCGCGGTGCGCGCGAAGAGGGAGAAGCGTGGGGTCATTGCGAAGTCTCCTGCCGAAAATTTTGGCGTCACGCCCGGACGTCGGGACGTGGATCACTACGGGTTATCACCATCGCCGAGCAGCCTAATACAAATAGAAACGAGTGTCGACGCGCGGGGGCTGCACGCGCGATGCGGCGTTGAATGCCCGCCGAATGTGCGCACTCTTGGTGGCGGATGTCTTTGTATGGATGAGATGACAGTAACGCGAGTGACTATGGATGTGGTGATGAAGGATGGCGTGCGCGCGCCTGTGCGCGGAGTTGCAGCTGGCGAGGTGTGGGGATGATGGAGCCCGGGTTTATGGAAAATCTGGGGTGGATCATTTGCGCCTCGACCCTGGTGGTGTTGCTGGCCGATCGTCTGAGGGTGCCCTCGATCGTGGCGTATATTGTGGCGGGGCTTTTGCTGGGGCCGATCTTCGGGCTGCTCGAGGTCACGCACGCCGTGGAGTTGATCGGTGAGGTGGGTATTGCGCTCTTGCTCTTTGTGGTGGGGCTTGAGCTGAGCCTGGAGAAGATCCGGGACGTCGGAAAGGTCGCAGCCGTGGCGGGCCTGACGCAGGTGGGGCTCTCGGCGGCCGGCGGGTTCGGGATCAGCTATGCGTTGGGCTACGAGCCGATGCAGGCGCTGCTGCTGGGCATCGCCGTGACGTTCAGCAGCACCGTGGTGGTGGTTAAGCTCGTCGATCAGAAGGGGGAGCTCGACGCGCTCTACGGGCGCATCGCGGTGGGCATCTTGTTGGTGCAAGACATCGTCGTTGTGCTCGCGCTCACCGTGCTCGCCGGGGTCGCCGAGGGGGGCACCGATGTGGGGGTCAAGGCGCTGCTCTCGAGCGTGGGTTTTGCGCTGGGGGGGACGGCGGTGTTGATGGTCGCGGCGCTGGCGGCCTCGCGCTGGGTGCTACCGCGGCCGATGGCCTGGGCGGCGCGCTCAGCCGAGACGCTCTTTATGTGGAGTCTGGGGTGGTTTTTTGTGTTCGTGCTCGTGAGCTACGTGCTCGATTTGAGCCTGGAGATCGGAGCGTTTCTGGCGGGGCTGAGTCTGGCGCAGCTGCCCTACAGCGAGGAGCTGAAGCGGCGCGTTCACCCCCTGATGAGCTTCTTTGTGGCGATCTTTTTCGTGACGCTGGGGCTGCAGGTCGATCTGGGCTCGGCCCGCCAGGGGCTGGGGGTGGCGTTGGTGCTCTCGGCGTTTGTGATGGTGGGCAAGTTCGTGATGTTCATGGTGAGCGTGGGGCGCAGCGGTTATGGCGAGCGGACGGCGTTTCAAACGGCGGTGTCGCTGGCGCAGATCAGCGAGTTTGGATTTATCTTTGCGTCGATGGCGCTCTCCGCGCAGCTGATCGGCGAAGAGGTGCTCTCGATTGTGGCGGTGGTGGGGCTGACGACGATTGCGCTCTCATCGATGCTCATTCAGTACAGCGATCCGCTCTATCGCTGGGTTGAGAAGAAGGGGGCGCTGAAGATGTTCGGTGCGTCGGGCAACCCGGAGGAGGCGAAGCGGGAAGAAGGAGCGCGCGACCACGTGATCATCGTGGGGATGAACCCCCTGGGGCGAGAGCTTGTGCGCTATTTTGAGAGTTGTGGGGAGCAGGTGGTGGCGATCGATACGGATGTCGCCAAGCTGAGCGATCTTCCCGCGGAGACGATCCTGGGCAATGTGGAGCACGGCTCGGTGCTTGAGGAGGCGGGGCTTGAGCATGCGCGGGCGATCATCAGCGCGTTGCATATTGATGACACCAACCGGGTGGTGGCGCTGAAGGCCCGGCGTGCGGGTGTGCCGGTGGCGATTCACGCGTTTGATGGCGCGATCATCTCGGAGCTTGAAGAGCTGGGGGTGGATTACCTGATCACGCCGCGAGCCGATGCGGTCGAGCAGGAGTGGGAGCGCCTCAAGGCGTCGTTGTTGGAAAACGGAAAGGGCCAGGAGTCTGGGAATGATTGAGGTCGCGGTCATTGTGTTTGGAGCGGCGGTGGCCTTCGGGCTGGGGCGCTGGCTGCGCATCCCGGCGATGCCGCTGTTGATCGTGGCCGGGTTGCTCTTCTCGCTCACCGGCCTGCTCGACGACCGCGAGGTCGTCGGTGCGATGCTGGAGATGGGGTTGACCTTTCTGGTGTTCACCGCGGGGCTGGAGATGGCCCCCTCGCGGGTGCGCGAGCAGGTGGGGGCGGTGTGGCGCGTGGGGCTGACGCAGTTTGCGTTGCTCGGGGGCCTGGCCATGGTGGTGTTGTGGGTGGGGGGCCAGAGCGTGGAGGAGTCGCTCTATGTGGCGTTGGCGGTCGCGGCGAGCTCGACGCTGGTGGTGGTGCGTTTGCTGCGCCAGCGGCGCCAGATCTTTGAGCCCCTGGGCCGGATGATCCTCGGAGTGCTCCTGCTGCAGGATGTGCTGATCATTCTGGGGCTTGTGGTGGTCTCGGGGTTGCCCCAGGGGCCGGCGGTAGTGGCGCAGCGGGTGGGGGGAGGCGCGCTGTTGATGGGACTCTCGGCGTTGCTCTACTGGCAGGTGCTGCCCCGGGTGATCGATCGGTATGAAGACGACGATGAGATCGGTCTGCTGGTGGTCGTCGCCACGCTCTTTGCGATGCTGGGGCTGGCATCGCTGGTGGAGGTGCCGATTATTGTCGGTGCTTTTGCTGCCGGGTTGGCGCTCTCTTCGTTTCCCACCAATGCGTTGGTGCGGGGGTTGATCGGACCCCTGATCGACTTCTTTATGGCGCTCTTCTTTGTGGCGTTGGGGGCGTTTCTGGTGGTGCCCTCGCTGGATGAGTTGCGGATCGGGTTGGGGTTGATCGTCTTGCTGTGGGTGGTGACGCCGGTGGTGGTGGTGTTTGTGGCGGAGCGCGCCGGGTTTACAACGCGCGGAGCGGTCGAGGCGGGGCTTTTGCTCGCGCAAACCAGTGAGTTTTCGCTGGTGGTAGCGCTGCAGGGGGTAGCCAGCGGTCAGCTCAGTGAGGGGACGTTGACGATCATTACGCTGGTCACCGTGGTGACCATCGGGCTGACGCCCTGGATCTCCGCTCGCCGAATGGTGCTTCTTGGGATGCGGCTTCATCCGCGGCCCCGGGCTGTTGAGGGGGGCACCGATCTTGAAGATCACGTGGTGGTGATCGGGCTGGGGGTGGCGGGTTCGATGTTGATGGAGAAGATCAAAAGGACGCAGATGCAGGCCGTGGGGCTGGACTATGACCCGGCGGAGGTCTCGCACCTGCGGGAGCGAGGCTATCAGGTGGTGTGGGGCGACGCTGATGATCCGCGAGCCCTGGAAGCGTTGAATCTCTCCCAGGCGCGCGCAGTGATGATCACCACCGGCAGGCTCGCGCACGTGGAGCAGGTCGCCGAACGCGTGGCGAAGGGGACGCCGATCTGGGTCAACTTGATGGACGATTCCCAGGTGAGCGCGTGCGAGGCTGTGGGGGCTCATACAGTGAACTATTCGCGGGCCTCGAGCCGTCGGGTGATGGCGTGGTTTGAGAGTTTAGAGAGCGCGGAGACGACGTCGTAGTGATGGAGTGAGGGGCGCAAGGGGGAGGCGATGGCGGTGGGCGTGTTCTGGCGCGTGGTGTTTTTTGCCGCGCTGTGGTGGATCTGGGCGGGGGACAAGCCGGCGTCCTGGTGGTTTGGGGCGCCGGCGGTGCTCAGCGCGGCGTTCATGGCAGCGCGGCGGGTTGGCGATGAGTCGCATCGGGTGCGTATGCGGGGGCTCGGTATGTTTCTGATTTACTTTGTTCGGGCCTCCTTTCAGGGGGGCGTGGATGTGGCATGGAGAGCGATGAGCCCGCGCATGCGCCTGCGGCCGGGGTTCATTGAGTACCCGCTTCGCCTGGATGCCAGGAGGGCACCGGCGGTCTTCTTTGCCAACATCATCAGTCTGCTGCCGGGCACCCTCAGTGTGGAGTTGGGGGAGACGTCGGTGATGGTTCACGCCATTGATCTGGAAGCGCCGGTGGAGGCGCAGCTGCAGGAGTTGGAGCGACGCATCGCGGCGATGTTTGTGGCCGGGGAGGGGGCATGATTGTGGTCGCGGCGCTCGTCCTGGGGAGTTTCTCGGCGGCGTTGATCCGCATCTGGCGAGGCCCCAGCGGGGCGGACCGGATGATGGGCGCGCAGCTGTTTGGCAGCTCGGGCGCGGCCACCGTGCTGGTGCTGGCAGCGATGCTGGAGGACTGGTCGCTGATCGATGTGGCGCTGGTGTTCGCGTCGCTGGCGGCGGTTACGGTGGTGGCGTTTGTCGAGCGGACGGAGCGGGCGTCGATGCCGCAGTGAGAGGAGGGAGATGGAGGGGGTGAGGGAGGCGCTTGCCGTCGGAGTGATGGTGTTGGGGGCGCTCTTCTTTGTGGCGGGCTCGGTGGGGATGTTGCGCTTTCCGGATGTGTACACGCGCCTGCATGCCCTGACCAAGGCCGACAACCTGGGGATGGGGCTGCTGGTGTTCGGGTTGAGCCTTCAGGCTCCGGGGTGGCAGCTGGTGCTTAAGCTGGTGTTGATCTGGATTTTTGTGATGATCGCCGGGGCGATCTCCTGCCATCTCGTGGCGCGGGAGGCCTACCGGCAGGGCGTAAAACCGGAGCAGGGGGGGGACCTGTGATCGTCTTCGATGTGGTTCTGATGGTGACCCTGTGGGTGTTGGCGGTCGGGGCGGTCTCGCAGGCGGACTTGTTCAAGTCGGTCGTGCTTTTCGTGACGATGGGGGTGGTGGTGGCGGTGGCCTGGGCGAGGCTGGGTGCGGCGGATCTGGCGATGGTCGAGGTGGCGGTGGGCGCGGGGATCACCGGGGCGCTCTTCTTAAACACGCTGGGGCATCTCGAGCAGAGACCGGGCGAGAGGGGGGAGGGTGAGGACACGTCACATCTTTGAGTACGGCGTCGCCCTGGCGAGCCTGGGGCTCGGGGGGCTGGTTGCGGCGGGGGCGCTGAGGCGCCGCTCTCTGGAGCCCGCTGCGGGGGATGTGGTGCAGGGGCTCCTGGAGCAAAGCGGCGTAAGCAGCGTGGTCACCGCGGTCCTGCTCAACTTTCGGGCGTACGATACGATGCTGGAGGTTGTGGTGCTGGTGGTGGCGTTCTGGGGGGCGTGGTCGCTGCACCCCACGGAGGCGCGGGTGCACTGGCGGCCGTCCGACCCGATCTTGATGCGCACGGTAGGCGGGATGTTACCGGTGCTCTGGCTTCTGGGCATCTATCTGCTCTGGGCGGGAACGAGCCGGCCGGGAGGGGAGTTCGCCAGCGGCGCGGTGCTGGGAGCATGCGGAGTGCTCACGTTGCTGATCGGCGAGAGGGTTCCCGCCACGCAGTTTCGACCGGCCCGAAAGGTCGTGGTGGTCGTGGGGGTGGTGGTCTTTATGGTCGCCGGAGTGGCCGGCGCGCTGAGCGCTCAGGGGGGCAGCGAGGTCTGGAGCTATACGGCGGGCGAAGCGCGAGGGTGGATCCTGGCGATCGAGGTCGCGGGGGCGGCGACCATCGCGTTTGTGCTTCTGGGGCTTTTTTCCGGCGGGCGAGAAGGGCTGGACGTGGAGTCTGGCGGCGGGGAGGCGCCATGATACCTTCGCAGATCTACGTGATCGCCGGCGCGGGACTGGTCTCGGTGGGGGTGTTTGCCTGGGTTGTGCGCCGCCACCTGGTGCGGCGGATGATGGGCGTGAACATCCTGAGCACCGGTGTGTTTATGATGTTGATTGGCGGCGCGCGGCGCGTGGAAGGGGGGCCTGATGGGGTGCCCCAGGCGATGGTGCTCACAGGGATCGTCGTTGCGGTGAGCGCCACGGCGTTGGGGCTGGCGCTGATCCAACGCATCTACGATCAGCGTGGTGAGCGCTCGGTCGAAGAGAGGGGGCCGATGTGAGGGGGCTTCCGCTGATCAGCGCGTCGATCTGGGTGCCTTTGCTCGGGGCGCTTTTTGTGTCGTTGTGGCCTCGCCGCTACGCGGCGCGCTGCGGCATAGGGGCGTCGATTGCCAGCGCCGCTGCCGCGCTGCTGCTCGTGGTGGCGGTGGCCCTTTCGGGGCCGCGCCGCGAGCGCCTGGGAGGGTGGGGCGCGCCGGCGGGCATCGAGCTGTGGATCGACGGGTTCTCGGCGTTGATGATCGCGATGACCGCGGTGGTCGGTGGGGTCGTCAGCGTCTATGCCCTGGCCTATTTTCGAGCCAAAGACAGCTCGGGCGATCCGCAACGTCAGGAGGTGGAAGGTCGTCGAGAGGCTTATTTCTGGCGGATCTGGTTGCTGGTGTGGGCGGCGATCAACGGGGTGTTCGCGTCGGCCGACCTCTTTAACCTCTACGTCACGCTGGAGGTTGTGGGGTTGGGCGCCGTCTCCCTGGTCGCGCTTGCCGGGGGGCGGGCGCTGCCGGCGGCCATGCGCTACCTCTTTGTGACGCTGAGCGGCTCGTTGCTCTACCTGCTGGGCGTGGTCTTGATCTACAGCGAGGTGGGGACCCTGGCGCTCTTTCAGGCCGGTGAGTCGCTCATTGCAGGGACGCTGGCGCAGGCCGCGCTCGTGGTGATGGTGGTAGGTTTGGCGCTAAAGACCGCGCTCTTCCCGCTGCACTTCTGGTTGCCGCCGGCCCACGCCGACGCGCCGGCGGCGGTCAGCGCGTTGCTCTCCGCGCTGGTGATCAAGGTGACGTTTTACATTCTGGTGCGCCTCTGGGTGGTGGTGTTTCCGGCCTCGGTGAGTCAACCGGTGGGGGAGGCGCTGATGCTCCTGGGGTTGATCGCGGTGATCTGGGGCAGCTGGCGTGCGCTGCGTCAGCAGCGCTTGAAGATGCTCGTGGCGTACTCGACGGTCGCCCAGGTGGGGTATCTTTTTCTGGTGTTCGGGCTGGGGCCGCGAGCCGACGGGAGCGCGGGATGGCAGGCCGGGGCGTATTTTGCGATCTCGCATGCCTGCGCCAAGGGCGCGATGTTTCTGGCCGCCGGGGCGATCGCGCGCGCCGTCGGCCATGACCAGATCGAGGAGATGCGCGGGGTCGGGGCACGGCTGGCGCTACCCTTCTTCGCGTTTGGGCTGGGGGGGATCAGCCTGATGGGGCTACCTCCCAGCGGAGGCTATGTCAGCAAGTGGCTCTTCATCACCTCGGCGGCGGCCACCGGCGATGTGATTGTGGTGATCGCGGTGGCGTTGGGAGGTCTTCTGGCGGCGGCGTATGTGTTTCGTGTGCTGGCGCTGGCCTTTGAGCGAGCGCCGCGCGAGGGTGCACCTTCGCTGCGTCCGATCCCTGCGACCCTGGGGTGGTCAGCGCTGGTTCTGGGGGCGGTGGCCGTGGCGCTGGGACTTGCCGCCGGCGCTCCGCTTGCACTTCTGGAGGTGGGCCTGCCCTTCGGGCAGAGTCTGGCCGAAGGAGTCACCCCTTGAGCGTACTCTTCTGGTTACCCCTGGCGGTGGTGCTCAGCTCGATGGTCCCCGGGCTGGCGATCTTCCTGCTGCGCGAAGATCAGGTCGTCGCACGCACCGCCCTCAACCTGCTCGGTGCGCTGACGAAGCTGGCGTTGATCGCCGCGATGGTCTTTGGCGTCTACCGCGGGCAGATCTACGAGACGCGTTTTCCCCTGATGCCGGGCTTCGATCTGGTGCTTCATGCCTCGGCGTTGCCCATGCTCTTCGTGGTGCTCTCGGCGGTGCTCTGGTTGATCACCACCATCTACGCCATTGGCTATCTGGAGCGCTCGCCAGGGCGCAGTCGCTTCTTCGGGTTTTTCAGCGTGTGCGTTAGCGCGACCACGGGCATCGCGCTCTCCGGCAACCTCTTTACCTTTGTGCTCTTCTACGAGCTGCTCACTCTTGCGACCTATCCGCTGGTCGTTCATCGGGGGACCCGCGAAGCGCTGCGAGCGGGCAAAATCTACCTGGCCTACACCCTGACTGGCGGCACCGCGCTGATGGTCGCGGTGGTGTGGATGCATACCGTGGTCGGGCCTTTTGACTTCACTGAGGGCGGAGCGCTGGCGGCGCACTATGAGGATCATCATCAGGCGCTGATCATCCTCTTCTGGGTGATGGTCGCCTCACTCGGGGTCAAAGCGGCGCTGGTGCCCCTGCATGGCTGGCTGCCGGTGGCGATGGTCGCGCCGGCTCCGGTGAGCGCATTGTTGCACGCGGTGGCCGTGGTCAAGGCCGGGGCCTACGGGATCGTCCGCCTGGTCTATGATGTCTACGGCATCACCTTTGTGCGCGAGCTGGGGCTGGGCACGGGCCTGGCGATCTGGGCCTCAATCACCATCCTCTATGCCTCGCTTCGCGCGCTCTCCCAGGACAAGCTCAAGCGGATGCTGGCCTACTCCACGGTCAGCCAGGTGGCGTACATCATCCTCGGCGTGGGGCTCGGCGGCCCGCTGGCCAGTGTGGGCGGGATTGTTCATCTGGTGCACCAGGGGGTGATGAAGATCACGCTCTTCTTTTGCGCCGGCAACCTGGCCGAGACCCTCGGAGTCCATCGCATCTCCCAGACGCGCGGAGTCGCCCGCCGCATGCCCTGGACGATGGCTGCCTTTACGATCGGCGCGCTGGGGATGATCGGGGTGCCTCCGCTGGCGGGGTTCATCTCCAAATGGACCCTGGGGACCGGCGCGATGGCCAGCGGGTCACCCTGGGCGCTGGCCGTGCTGGCGGCCTCCAGCGCGCTGAACGCGGCCTACTTTCTGCCGGTCGTCTTCCGTGCCTACTTCCAGGAACCCCTGCGCCCCTGGCCTCGGGAGGGCGATGCAGGGCGTCTGGAGACCCACCTGAGCCTGCTCGTGCCGCCGGTGATCACGGCACTTCTGGTGATCGCGATGGGGCTGTGGGCCAGCTCAACGGCCAGTCCTCTCTCGTGGGTTGAGCTGATCGTTACGCGCATTTATCCCGATCCTGAGTCCGGCATCGGAGGGCTTTAAGGATGGCCGATATGGAGTCGATCGCTGTGGTCGGGCTGGTTGTGGCGCTGGCTTTTCCGCTCCTGGGCGCGCTGCTCTCGGCGCTCGGTCGCCCGAGGCTCGCGTTGATGGTCGGACCGCTGTGGGCGGCCCCGGCGCTGGCCTCCCTCGGCGTGGTCGGCGAGCAGAGCGGCCGCGTCCCCACGATGCTGATGGAGGCGCGATTTGGTCTGGATGTGACCTCCATGGCGTTTCTTGCCGTCTGCGCGGTGGTCTGGGCGATGGCGTCGGTCTATGCCGCAGCCACCATGCGCGATGAGGGAGGGTTGCGACGCTTCGGCGTCTTCTTCTTCGGCGCGATGGCCGGCAACTTCGTGCTGATCGGCGCGATGGATATGATCAGCTTCATGTCGGGTTTCGCGCTTATGAGCTACGCGGCCTACGGGCTGGTCGCCCATGCGATGAGCGTCTCGGCCTGGCGTGCGGGGAGGGTGTATCTGGCGCTAACGGTCGCGGCGGAGTTGGCCCTCTGGGCCGGCGCGGTGCTGGCCTGGTCGATGGCCGACACCTGGGAGTTGGCTGAAATCCGCCACGCGCTCGCCACCTCCGAGGGCGTTGCACCTCTGGCCATCGCCCTGATCTTTGGCGCCTTCGGGGTCAAGGCGGGGCTCGTCCCGCTGCACATCTGGCTTCCCCTGGCCCACCCGGCGGCGCCCACCGCCGCCAGCGCCGTGCTCAGCGCCGCCATGATCAAAGCCGGGGTGCTCGGCTGGCTTCGCTTTCTGCCTCTGGGAGAGATCGAACTTCCTACCCTCGGGGCAAGCGCAGTCATGCTGGGCGCGCTCGGAACCTTCGGCGCGGTCGTCGTAGGTTTGTTGCAGCGAAAGCCCAAAACCATCCTCGCCTACTCCAGCGTCAGTCAGATGGGGTATGTCGCACTGCTCATCGGTATTGCCGCGCGCTGGCCTTCGACCTACCCGACGGCGCTGCTGGCCATCGTCGTCTTCGTCGTGCACCACGGTCTGGCCAAAGGCGCGCTCTTTTTGAGCGTCGACGCCGCGCCTCGTCTGGCGTTCTCCGGCTCAACGCGGCGCACATTCATCAGCTCGGTGATGGTGCTCTTACCCGCCGTCGCCCTCTGCGGCGCACCGCTGACCAGCGGCGCGCTGGCCAAATACGCGCTCAAGAGCGTGTCGCACCTTGAGCATGTGAGGCTGCCCACGGCCCTGCTCGATGTCTGGTTGGTCGCCGGGGCGCTGGCGACCGGCGTGCTCATGGCGCGTTTTCTCATCGTCGTGTGGCGCGCGCGCGCCGCTCGCGACACCGAGACGCTGCCGGGGGCCGGGCTAGTTGCCTGGGCCATCCTGGCCACCGGATCGCTCTGGGCGCTGGCGATCCTCCCCCTGGCGATTCCCTCCAAATGGTTCGGAAGCATTCAGACGCTGACCGCGGTGTGGTCGGCGCTCTGGCCCCTGGTGGTCGTCGCCGCGGTGGCCTGGATCGTCACGGGGACCTCCGGCACGGTCCTGCATCGCGGGGTGGGGCGAGTGGCTCCGGGCGACCTGCTCGGGCCTGCCGTCGTGTTGAGCCTGGTGTTGCTGCGCGGGTCCAACCGCTTCAGCGCGTTCCTGGAGCGACATTGGACGCGCGGGCTGGCGCGTCTAAATGATCGCGCCGAGCGGATCGCGTTGCGGATCAAGGCGGCGCCGGGGGCTCGCTACCAACTCTGGGCGCGCTGGCTCTCCGGCGAGTGGCTCGCCCTGGCGCTCGCCCTGATCTTCGCCGCGGCGATCTGGCTGAACGTGTAGCGTCTGGTTTCGATCTCCACGCCCTCCGTGGTATGAGGGGCGCGATTGAGATCGAACGATCGCGCCGCCGCCCCTGGCCCGGCTCCCGGCGTCACCTCTGAGGATATCGCATGAAGAAACGTGGAATTATTACCCTGGTCGCCATTTTTGGCGCGCTCTTCTTCGGATTGATGATCTTTATCGCGGTGCTCGTCACCGCGTTTTCCCCGGAGGGCTTCAGTGGCCCCGGTGAGAGCATCGGCGTGGTTGAGGTGGAAGGCACCATCATGGACGCCAGAGACACCATCGAAGACATCCGCCGTTTTCAGAAAGACGACAACATCAAAGCCGTCGTCGTACGCGTGAACTCCCCGGGCGGCGCGGTGGCCCCCTCGCAGGAGATCTACGAGGCGGTCAAAGACCTTAAAGAGGTCAAGCCGGTGGCCATCTCCATGGGCGCGACCGCAGCCAGCGGCGGCTACTACATCGCGTGCGGTGCCGACACGATCTTCGCCAACAACGGCACGCTCACCGGCTCCATTGGGGTGATCACGCAGTTCTTTAATGTCGAGGGCATCATCAACCGCGTCGACCTTGAGGTGAACACCATCAAGAGCGGCGAGTTCAAAGACTCCGGCTCGCCATTCCGCGAATTTTTGCCGCAGGATGAGGCGGTCTTCGCCGAGATGGTCAACGACATCCACAATCAGTTTGTCGAAGATGTCGCGGCCTGCCGCGAGCTGGACGAGGCCGCGGTGCGCCGCCTGGCCGACGGGCGCGTCTACACGGGCCGTCAGGCAAAAGCCAACAAGCTCGTCGATGAGATCGGGACCCTGCAGGACACCATCGACTACCTCGCTGCCGAGGTCGGTCTTGAGGATCCCCCCGTGGTCTATCCGCCCGAAGAGAGCATGGGCTTTGTGCAGGAACTGCTGAGCGCGAGCGTGCGCTCGACCGCCGAGGCCGCCCGCGCCGAAGCCGCTCCGCGCGTGCAGCTCCTCTACACCGGCCCGCGGTGAGTCCATGGTTTGCACACGTTTTTCTGCAGGTGCGCTCGCGCTTATCGTCAGCGTCTCGCTCCTCGCCGAGCTGCCCGACGCCCAAGCCGAAGAGGCGCCTCAGAGCGCCGAAGAGGGGCGTGGCGAGGTCGTCTCCCTGACGCTGGAAGAGGTCGAAGCGCGCGCTCGCCAGAGCGATGATCTTCAGGCCGAGCAGCAGGCCCGGCGCGACCACGCCCGCTGGCAATCCTACCGCGCGGAGCGCGCCTGGTGGCCCAAACTTGAGGCTCAGACGCTGGTGGCGCCCGTGCCGGCCAACGCTGACCCTTCGCGCATCGACGAAAACCTCGATGAGATCCTCGCGCTCAACCTCGGGCCGCTGGTGCGACAGACGGCGCGGGTCATCGTGCCGGTCTATACCTTTGGACGCCTCGGGCTGGCGCAGGAGCTGGCCGAGGTCGGGGTGGATGTCGCCGAGATTCAGGCCTCCGAGGCCGTTGAGACGCAACTTCTTCGCGCCCGACAGGCCTACTTTGGTCGTCAGCTGGCCGAGGCCTTCGGCAGCCTGCTCGCCGAAGGGGAGTCGATGGTCGATGAGACGCTGAGCGAGATGGAAGACGCGCGTGACTTCGGCGACGCCGACTTCTCGACCGAAGATCTGCGCCGGCTGCAGATCTTTAAGGCCGAGCTCGACACGATGGTCCTCGACAACGCCCGCCTTCGCGACCTGAGTGAGGCTGCGTTGCGCTACTTCACCGAGGTGGACCAGCCGCTGAGCGTGCCGCCCCTCGATCCGGAGCAGGCCGATCTTCCGCTGGCCAGCCTCCAGGCCTGCCAGAGCTTCGCCGAGGCCAACCGCCCCGATCTTCAAAAACTCGAGGGCGCGATTCGCGCCCGTGAGCTGCAGACCTCCCTGGCGCGCCGCGAGTATCTTCCTAACGTGTTTGCCGCAGCCGACTTTGGGTTCGCCTGGTCGACCGAATCGCCGGCGCTGCAGCGCGTCTGCCGCCGCGCGGCCCCGGGGGAGCCCTGCGTCAACGTCGACACCCTGTGGACCCGCCCCTACGCCAATCCCCTCAACTCCCTGACCTTCGGGGTGGCCCTGGGGCTGCGCTGGAACTTCGACTTTGCCCAGCAGCGCGGCAAGGTCGGTGAGGCCGACGCGAAGCTCGCCGAGCTTAAGGCACAGGCGCGCCGCGCCCGCGGCGCGGTCGCTCTGGAGGTGGAGCAGGCCTGGCGCACCGCCATCGATGCTCGCGAGCGCATGCACATTGAGCAGCGTCGCCTGGACGCGGCGCGCCGCTGGCGAAACCAGTACGGGCTCTCCCAGCAGCTCAGCGAGTCGAACGATATGCGCGACGCGCTCGACCCGCTGCGCGCCTATTACGAAGCGCAAGTCGCCGTGCTCGAATCGGCCCACGGCTACCTTGACGCGCGCGCGCGCCTGGCCCGCACCATCGGTGCGCCCTCCCTCGATCTGCTCTCCGACCTCAACGCGCAGCCCGGCACGAACTGAACTTTCTGGTCTGCCGGGTTGAATGAAGACCGCCTCCCCGCTGTCTTAAGGATGAGCGCGGCGAGGTGCGTCGCACAAAATGACCGATCAAGCAGGAGCATGACGTATGAAGAACTCCACGTCCATCATTCGACGGGTCGCAGGGCTGGCCGCCGGCGCTTCTCTGGCCCTTTTGAGCCTCAACGCCTGGGCTGATGCGCCGGCCGAGGTGGTCGAGGAGCGCACCTCCGCGATCGCGAAGGTGCTTGAGAAGCCCGACAGCGAGGCGCGCAACGCCCAGCTAACCCGCGAGCTCAACCAGACCCTGGACTTCGCCTACCTGGCCTCTCAGGCCTTCGGTGAGCACTGGGAAGCACGCACGCCGGAGGAGCGCGCGGAGTTTCTCGACCTTCTGCAGCGCATGCTCCAGGCCAACTACCAGGACAAGCTCAGCGGCCGCACGCTCAACGAAGACTACACCATCACCTATGGCGATGAGCGCACCCGCGGCTCCCGCGCCTTCGTGCGTGGCGAGGTCACCCGCGAAGGCAAGACCTACCCGGTGGTCTATCGCCTGTATCAAGATGGCGAGACCTGGCGCATCTATGACCTCGTGATCGATGACATCAGCCTGGAAGAGACCTACCGCGAGGGCTACGTGCCCATCATCGAAGATGAGGGCTGGGGCGAGCTGATTCGACTGATGCGCGAGCGTATCGCCGAGATGGAAAAGGACTGAATCTGCAATCCTCATTCGGCATTCAGAACGCAAAAAACGCCGGCCCCTTCGGGCCGGCGTTTTTTGCGTTCTTCGCTGTTTCGAGTCGCTCAAGGCGCCGGGGCGTAAGCCTCAAACGCGATGCGTTTCTCGCGCATATGCGCCTCAACCTCATCGAGCAGCGCCCGCGATTCTTGATCGTCGGGGAGCACCTCCAGCGCTTCCACCAGCAGCGCGTGGGCGGCTTTCGGATCGGCGTCGCGGCGGCTCTTAAAGAGGCGGCTCGCTTCGCTGCGCAGGTTGTAGGCAATGGTGCGGTTGAGGTGGGCCAGGGTGGTCTGCGCGCGCTCTTCGGCGATGGAGCCCTCGGGGAGCTGCAGCAACATCTCGCGCGCCTCCTCATGACGGCCCTGCTCGCTGAGAAGTTCACCCTGGGCGAGCTTCTCGGCGGCCTGACGTTCCACATCGACCTGATCGCGAAGCGCGCGCGCCTCGGCGTTTTGCGGCGCCAGCGCCAGCGCCTCGTTGGCCGCGGCGATCGCACCATCCCAGTTGCCAAGCTCCAGCTGCGTACGACCGGCGGCGATATGCTCGGCCACCTGCTCCTCAAGCGTGGGCGGGGCAGGGGCCTGCGCCTGGGCCTGACCGTCGCCGTCGCCGGAGTTCACAAGCGCGAACACCGCCGCGCCACCCAGCGCCAGCCCCAGCAGCACGAGCACCGCGAGGCCTGCGTACGTGGTCATCGCGCCGCCACTTGCGCTGGCGGCATACTCGGCCGGATTGACCGTGGCGTTGCCCTCGACAAAGACAAACTCCAGGTTGCCGAACTCCACCCGGTCGCCAGGGGAGAGTGCCTGCTGTGACTGCACCGCTTTGCCGTTGAGGCGGGTGCCGTTGGAGCTCCCGCAGTCGACCACCGAATAGAGGTCGCCGTGGCGCGCGATGATCGCGTGCCGCCGGCTGATCGAGGCGTCCGAGAGAAGGATGAAGTTCTCGTCGGTGCGACCGATGGTGTTCTCGACCTCCGAAAGGCTGAACTCCTCGCCGGCGAACGCATCATTAATGCGCACCAGTTTATGGTGCTCGCTGCCCGAGTCGATGAAGAGGGTCGAGAGCACGTTCTGATTCTGCATGCGCGCCGAGCGCTTGAACTCCAGGTAGAGGTAGTAGTCGCCGATGCGAATCTGGCTGGCGGTGCCCAGATCGCGCTGCTGCACCACCCGCTGCCCGTCGACAATGACGCCGTTGGCGCTGCCGAGGTCTTCGATGTAGCAGCGCCCCTCCTGCACGAAGATGCGCGCGTGCTCGCGGCTGACGCTCCCCGTGGGCAGCACCACATCGCAGGTGTCCAGACGCCCCACCACATACGAGCCGTGGTCAAATGAGAAGGTGTCGGCGACCTGCCCGTTCTGGTCTTCGATCGTGATCGTAAACATGTTGTTCGCCGATGATGATGGCGGCAGAGCAAGGCGCCGCGACCTTCAGGAGGACTGCGGCGCCACGCTCAGCACGCTACTCGCGGAAGATGCCCAGGTCGACGTCGACGCCGGCATGGCGCAGGTCTTCATAAAACATCGGGATATAACCCGTCGGGTAAAACTCGCCGGTGCCGCCTTCGACGCGGTAGTAGAAGACGTCGCCCAGGCGGAAGGTGTCGAGGTCGACCCCTTGAACCTCCGAGATCTGCTGGACACGGAAGCCCCCTTCGCTGGTCGCATGCAGCACGACGACCAGGTTGACCGAGCGGGCGACCTGCTCGCGCAACCCGCGCGGGCTCAGGTCGGCCGCACCCAGCAGGCTCAAGCTCTCCAGCCGTCCCAGGGCGTCGACCGCGCTGGATCCGTGCAGGGTGAGCATGCTGCCTTCGGTGCCACTGGCCGCGGCGGTGACCCAGTCGTAGGCCTCGGCGCCGCGGCACTCATCGAGCACGATGCGCTGCGGGTGCATCGCGACCGCGCCGCGGAGCAAATAGCGCATATCAAAGCCCTGGGCCGGGTTGGCCTCCAGGCGAAGGGCTGTGGGGGCGTCGAGGTTCAGAGAGCTGTGCTCTTCGATGGCGATAAGCCGTGAGCTCTCGGGCACCAGTCGGCTCAGCGCGCCGAGCAGCGTGGTTTTTCCGGAGCTTGTCGGGCCGGCGATCACGATAGAGCGGCCCGCTTCGACCGCCCGTCGCAGGAAGTCAGCCATGCCGGCGCTCATCGTGCCCTGTGCTGCGAGCTCATCAAGCGAGGGCTGATAACGCCGGGGCTTGCGGATCGTCAGAACCGGGCCATCGACGGCCAGCGGCGGCATCACGATATGCACCCGCGTCCCGTCGCTAAAGCGAACCTCATCGGCTGGCGAGACACCGTCCTGCGGTCCGAGAAGCCGGCGGGCGGCGACGGTCAGAAACTCGGGATGGCTGAAGACCCGGGGCGCGATCACGAGCTTGCCGCCGCGCCGCAGGATGATGCGGTCAAAACGGTTGACGTAAATCGCCTGAACGTCCGGGTCATCCAGGTAGGACTCCACCGGGCCGAGCCCCACCGCTTCGGTGAGCAGCGTGTCGATCAGCGCTTCGCGGTCGCCCGAGGGGCTGACCACCTCGATGGCCTCATCGATGATGTTCTCAAAGCGCGCGCGGTCGCCATCTTCGGGCGGGTAGGAGAGGGGGAGCTCGTCCTCGCCAATCTTCTCGAAGACGACACGCGCGACATCCACCTGGGCCAGGTGCGCGTCGGCATCAAACTCATCTTCGAGCGCGATGCGCGTGGCGAGCGGACGGATGCCCTGAGGTCCGGGCGTCTCCACCACGCCTTCGTCCAGCGGGGCAGGGGGGGCGGGCTCGTCGTCGACAGGCGCATCAAAAACCGGCACCTCATAGGCCGGGGCCTCATACGCCGGGGCAGCGGGCTCCGGGCTGGCAGGCGCCTGCGGGGCAGCCTGGGGCGCCGGCGTGGGCGTGGCCGCGACATCGAAGGGGTCAACCTCCTCGAAGCCCGGATCGTAGGCCTGGCCCTCGCCGGTGACGCGTTCATCTTCGGTGAGCGGCTCCACCTCGGGAGCGACTTCCAACACGTCCGCGTCGATGGGGTGGGCGTCCATATCGGCGTAGGTCTGGCGCAGATCCTGCCCCATCGCACCACCCATCGCACCACCCGGGGGCGGCGTCGGGGTCGGCGGCGTCATCGGGGCGCCGGGGATCGATGGCGCACGCGGAGGCGCACTCTGCGGCCCGCTGGCCGGCGGCTGAGGTGCAGCAGGCTGCTGCGGGGCAGCAGGTTGCTGGGGGGCCTGGTAGGGCTGCTGAGGTCCGCTCTGGGGCTGGCCGCCGAAACCACCGGCCTGCGGGCCGTCCATCACCGTGGGGAAGTGCCGATCCATCGGCCGGTTGCCACCCGGGGCCTGCGGCGGTTGCGGCGGAAGCCCTCGACCGGGGGCCTGCGGCGGCATCGGCGGTCCGGGGTTCGCGGCCGCGTTGGGCTGCTCAACCTGCAGGATGAAGTCGCCGATGTAGATCTTGTCGGCCTCGCCAACCGCCTGCTCCGCGGTGACCTTACGCCCGTTGACGTAGGTGCCGTTGGTGCTCTTCAAGTCGACGATAAAGAAGGCGTTGTCCCGCAACACAATGCGGGTGTGTTGCTTGGAGACGTTGCCTTTCGGAAGGACGATATCATTGCCCTTCATTCGCCCGATGGTGATCTCGGACTTGTCGAAGTCGAGCCGTGACTGCTGCCCACCTTTCTCGCTGATAAGTACGCTGAACATGAGGGGCAGATCCTCCTTGAAAAGATAAACGGACGTGAGGTGCAGAGGGGTCAACGCTGTCGCGGCGGTGGCCACGCCAGGCCGGCCTTACAAGCCTGATTCGCCCGAACAAAAGGGCGATCAGGCGCGAAATTTAAGGCCCTTCTCAATCTGCCCGGATGGTCGCACCGGGTCTAAAGGGTGTCAAGAACCCTGCCGGACGACCGGGCTCAGGCGTTGCTCTTCGCGGCGCTGTCCGCTTCGGCGCTCTCCGCAGATGCGTTGTCTGAAGAGACATCGGATCGTTCGGCGCCGGCCTCTTCAACCGTTGAGGTCGCTGCGGGTTCGGCCGTCTCGGCCGCCTCGGTGCTGGCCACTCCATCGGTGCCATCGGGGGCAGCGTCGCTCGACGCGTCGCGCTTCGCCGGCGCGTCACCTTCATCGCCGGTGACCGTCACCGGCGCCTCGGGCTGGCGAGGAAGTCGCGCCCAGATGTCGGGATCGTTGGGCGCAAACTCCGGATCGTAGAGGTGGCAGCGCACCTTATGGCCCGGCGTCGGCTCGACGGTGCGCGGCTCCACGGTCTTGCAGGGGGCAAAACACGCCGGGCAGCGCGTATGAAAGCGGCAGCCCGAGGGCGGGTTCATCGGACTGGGCACATCGCCCTTGAGGATGATGCGCTGCGCGCGCCGTCGCGGGTTGGGCTGCGGGATCGCTGAGAGCAGCGCCTGGGTGTAGGGGTGCAAGGGGTTGTCGTAGAGCTCGTCGCATTCGGCGAACTCCGCGATCTGCCCGAGATACATCACGGCGATGCGGTCCGAGATATGCTGCACCACCGAGAGGTCGTGGGCGATGAAGAGGTAGCTCAGGTTAAACTCCTGCTGAAGATCCATCAGCAGGTTGATGACCTGGGCCTGCACCGACACATCGAGCGCGCTGACGGCCTCATCGCAGACGATGAAGTCCGGGTTGAGCGCGAGCGCCCGGGCGATGCCCACGCGCTGACGCTGACCTCCGCTGAACTCGTGCGGATAACGCGTGATGTAAGAAGGTTGAAGCCCTACGCGCTCCAGAAGCCCCTCAACCATCTCGCGCACCTCGGGCCCCTGGGCCACCTTATGAAAGGTGATCGCCTCGCCAATGATGCTCTCGATCGTCATGCGCGGGTTGAGGCTGGAGAAGGGGTCCTGGAAGATGATCTGCAGGTTGCGCCGCAGGCTGCGCATCTCCGCCGGCCCCATCTTCAGAATATCCTGCCCCTTGTAGAGCACCTCACCATCGGTCGGTTCGAGCAGGCGCAAGAGCGAGCGCCCCGCGGTGGTCTTGCCACAACCCGACTCCCCGACAAGCCCGACGGTCTCGTTGGCGTTGACCTCAAAGGAGATGCCGTCGACGGCTTTCACCGAGCCGACCTGACGGTTGAAGAGGCCCTTCTTGATGGGGAAGTGCTTCTTCAGGTTGCGGACTTCAAGCAGAGTAGGGGCGACGCTCATAGCGAGTACCTTGGGGCCTTAAGCAGGTTACCGTGCGACTTCCGCCGCATCTTCGTTGGGGGCGACCGAGCCGTCGGCCGCCACGCTTCCGTCGGTGGTGGGCTGGGTGCCCGCGCGCACCTTCTCGGCGTACCAGCACGCCGCGGTGTGGCCGGGCTCAAGCTCGACGGTGGGCGGGAGCTGCGCGCACTTCTCGGTGGCGAACTGACACCGGGTGCGGAAGCGACACCCCGAGGGGAAGTCCTGAGGACGCGGCACCATCCCGGGGATCACATAGAGGCGATCCTCGCGCCCGCGCGCCCCGGTGGTGTCGATGGTCGGCAGGCTGTTGAACAGCCCGATGGTGTAGGGATGAGCCGGTTTCTCAAAGACGGTGTAGACGTCGCCGTACTCCACGATGCGCCCGGCATACATCACCGCCACGTCATCGCAGGTCTCGGCCACCACGCCCAGGTCGTGGGTGATGAAGAGAATCGACATGCCCGCTTCGCCCTGCAGCGACTTCAAGAGCTCCAAAATCTGGGCCTGGATCGTCACATCGAGGGCGGTGGTCGGCTCGTCAGCGATCAGCAGTTTTGGCTTACTGGAGAGCGCCATCGCGATCATCACGCGCTGCTTCATCCCCCCGCTCATCTGGTGGGGGTATTCATCGATGCGCTGCTCCGGGGCGGGGATGCCCACCTTGGCCAGCATATCGATGGCGTACTCGCGCGCCTCGGCGTAGTCCATGTCCTGGTGGAGCAGGATCGCCTCAATGATCTGGTTGCCGACGGTGAAGACCGGGTTAAGGCTGGTCATCGGCTCCTGAAAGATCATCGAGATGTCGTTGCCCCGCACCTTGCGCATCTGCGCTTCGGTCAGCTTGGTCAGGTCTTGGCCGCCAAAGAGGATCTGACCATCGACGATCTTTCCGGGCGGCTGCGGGATCAGCCGCAACACGCTCAGCGAGGTCACTGACTTACCCGAGCCGGACTCGCCGACCAGCCCGAGCGTGCGCCCGCGCTTGATCTCAAAGCTCACCCCGTCGACCGAGGGCAACACCCCGTCGTCGGTATAGAAGTAGGTCTTGAGCCCGTCGACCTTCAGGATCACCTCGTCGGAGGTGTTCGTTTTGCTGCTATCGTTGGCCATAAGGTCCGCTCTTACTTACGAAGTTTAGGATCGGTGGCGTCGCGCAGCCCCTCACCAATGAGGTTGAGCAGGCTGATGGTGACGAAGATGGCAAAGCCCGAGCTGAGAATCAGCGTCATCTGCTGGGTGTTCCGCCCGCTGGTCAGAATCTGTCCCCAGCTCGGCGCGTTGGCCGGGCCCACTCCCAGAAAGCTCAGCGTGGCCTCAATCAGGATCGCCCCGGCCACCCCGAAGGTCGCCGAGACAAAGACCGGCTGCACCGCGTTGGGAAGCACGTGGCGGAAGATGATGCGTGCGCGGGTAAAGCCCAGCGCGATGGCCGCCTGCACAAAGTCCTGATTACGCAGCCTTAAAAACTCCCCGCGCACCAGTCGGGCGATGCCCGTCCAGCCCGTCAGGCCGATGATGAGCATGATGTGGAAGATCGAGGGCTCCTCGATAAACCCGGCAAGCGTCAGGATCAGAAAGAGCACCGGGAAGCACATCATAATTTCGATCATGCGCAGGATGATATTGTCGACGCGGCCGCCGAAGAAGCCCGCCAGGCTCCCCAGCACAAGACCAATCGCGGTGTAAATGCTCACCGCCACAACGCCGATCGTCAGCGAGATGCGCGTGCCGTAGATCAGGCGCGTGAACACGTCACGACCCTGGCGGTCGGTGCCCAGAAAGTGCTCCAGGCTCGGGCCCTGGCTCACCGCCATCAGGTCCACGTCGCGGTAGGAGTACTCGATCAGCGGGAAGATCAGGCGAGCGCCCTCGAGCTCTTTGAGCGAGGCGTAGTCGACGTAGGGCTGGCTGAACGCCATCAGGTAGATCACCGAGAAGAGTACGATGCCCACCAATGAGGCGATGCCAATAAAGCGCAGCCGAGCTTTGCTGCGCGCGGTGTCGGTGAGGTCTTTTTTAAAGCGCATCATCAACGTCCAGCCCACAAGGCTTACCGGGACGTAGAAGAGCAGGAAGTTAAAAAAGATGTCGACGCCGCTGTCGAAGAAGTTCTGGTCGAAGAGCGCCGCAAACCACGGAAAGCTCGTCGTACCCTGAAGCTGCGTATACGGCCCCACACCCTCGGGGATGTGCATGTAGAAGGGCACGTTCATCGCCAGCACCGGCGCGACCATCGCGATCACGAAGAGCGCAAGCACGCCGTAGACGCTGTAGTAGCTGAGTCGGTACTTCTTGAACTGACCCCAGACAATCTGCCCGTAGGTCTTGTACTCGGGCCGCGGGGGGCTGGAGGAGGTTTGGGAGTCGGTCATCGTCGCCTGTCCAACGTAAGGTGCGAGCCGGGCGCTTTAAGCGCCCCGGCAAAAAGGGTCGAATCCTGCGGGCTCAGAGAGCGCCCATCAATCAAAGGTGATGCGCGGGTCGACCAGCGCGTAGCTGATGTCCGAGAGCAACAACCCGATCAGCGTGAGCACTGTCGACATCAGCAGACAGGCCATGATCGCGTTGTAGTCGTACATGTAGATGCTCTCATAGAGGTAGAGCCCGATGCCGGGGATGTTGAAGATGAACTCGATGACGATCGAGCCACTCACCAGCGTGGGAAGCAGCGTGCCCAGCAGCGTAAGAATGGGAATCATGCCGTTTCGCACCGCGTGCTTGAGCACGACCATCGACTCGGCCAGGCCCTTGGCGCGGGCGGTGCGGATGTAGTCGGCGCGGATCACGTCGAGCAGGCCCGTACGCGCGTAGCGACTCAGCGCGGCGAGCGAGCCGTAGGTCAGACAGATCAGCGGCAACAGGATATGCCAGGCGATCGAGCCCATCTGCTCCAGCACCGCCATGTTCTCTGAATTATTGCTGATGAAGCCGCCTGCCGGGAACCAGGAGAAGGGGCGACCCACCGCGAAGAACTGAATGAGCAACACCGCCGTAAAGAAGCTCGGGAGGCTGTAGAGCACAAAGAGCGCGATGGTCACGACCTGGTCGCGTTTGGTGTTCTGGTTGTACGCGCTCCAGATGCCCAGAGGCACGCTGATAAGGTACGCGATGAGGATCGAGAAGAAGCTCAAGGTCATCGTGTAGGGGAGCTTCTGCATCACCGTGTCAAAGACCGGGCGGCGGTCCACCGTGCTCACCCCGAAGTTGAGCGTGAGGAGGTTCTCCCAGTACTTGGCAAAGCGCGTATCGAAGAAAAAGATGCCCACTTTATCGGCCGCGGAGTATTCGAAGCGCTCTATATTTGCGTTGAACCAGGGCAGCCACTTCTCTTCAAGAATCGTATCCACGTCTTCGGGAGTCACATCCTGAGGGATGGACCAGGAGCGAAGCTGATTGTTCTCTGCGGCGATGGCGCGGTTGCTTTCGCGCAGCTCGTCGCTCGGATCCGGATTGAAACGGTCGACCTGGGGGCGTTGCGCATTGATCGCCAGGCGCTGCACAGCAAGGCGGCGAATGTCGAGGCGCTCGTGATTCTGGGCCAGGGCGATGAGGTGCGGCACAGCGTAATTGCCGTAATTCTCGACCTCTTCCTGCGCCGCAATGATGTCGGCCGACATGGGGCGCTCATCGGCCGGTGTGCACTCGGGAGTGACCGGCGCACCTTCGGCGCAGACCGGACGCTGGAAGTCGGCGACGACGCGCAAGGGCTCTTCGACGTCTTCGATGGTGAGGCCGTAGCGGGTGTTAAGCAGGATCGGTTTGTCGAGATTGAACTGCTCTTTAAAGATGCGATAGCTCTCGCGGGCGTCCTGCGAGACGGTCTCGGTGCCGTCGGGGTTGGCCGCAGCCGCCGGATCTCCCGGTGCCAGGTTGAGCACCAGAAAGATGATCAGCGAGATGATCGCAAAGGTCGGGATCATCAGCAGGACGCGCTTTAGAATGTAGGTAAACATGTTGCCTCGCCCTCAGGGGGCCGGTTGCGCGCGAGTGTCAGGCGCGCGAAGGATGCCTTAATCGCACAACGCCGAGGCTAGCCTCACCGGGCTTGCCTCGGCGCCGACGTCGCTCACTCGCCGGATTCGTCGATGTACCAGGGCAGCGAGGTCGTCTGCGGGCGAATCTTCTGGAAGACTACGTTCTCAAGACGCGGGTTCCAGGCGACCGTTTGCTTCGGTGCGTAGAAGAAGCTGTAGGGCTGCTCCTCGTGCACGATCTGGTGGAAACGACGCAGGAGCTGGGTGCGCTCTTCGTTGTCGAAGGTCACGCGCAGGGTCTCGATGATCTCGTCGGCCTCGGCGTTGCGGAAGCCCACGCGGTTGGAACCCTTCGGGATATCCGCCTGGCTGGAGTGCCAGATCTGGTAGGGGTCGTTGAACCAGCTTAAGCCCCAGCCGCCGGTGAAGGCATCGAATTGCTTGTCGTCCATGCGACGCTGCATCAGGGGCCATTCCACAAAGTCGCCGCGCATCTCAATGCCGATCTTACGCAGATCTTCGCGGTACACTGTCACCCAGCTACGAACTGTCGGTTTGTTGTACGAGGTCAGCGTGAAGCGGAAATCGACATTCTCGCCGTTGATGGTCTTCTGGCGGATGCCGTCACCATCGGTATCCACCCAACCGGCTCCATCGAGAAGTTCGGCGGCCTTTTCCAGATCGAAGGGGATAGGCTCAATCGTTGGATCGTTGGCCGGGTGCTCGTAGTAGAAAGGACCCGTCTGCAGCTCGCCAAGGCCATTGATCACGTTCTCAATGATGCTCTGACGGTTGAACGCGTGCGTCATGGCCAGCCGCACGTCGCGGTCGGCAAAAAGAGGCTTATCCATGTTCCAGCCCACGTAATAGTAGGCGAATGCATCGATGATTTCGTGCTCAAACTCACCGGTTTTGAAGGGACTCTCGGGGCCTCCGTTCAAGATCTCGCTGCGGTAGCGAGGCTCAGGCAGTGAGGGCAAAAAGTCGAGCTGGTCGCTGAGCAGGCGAGCAAAACCCTGCTCGGGATCCTTGATGATGTGGAACTCGATGCGCTCGATGGGAGGCTTCGCGCCAAAGTAGTCGCGGTTTTTGGTGAGCACGACCTGACCACTGGGGGTGTAGCTGTCGAAGAGGTAGGGGCCGGTGCCAATCGGATAGTCCGCAGACCAGTGGGTGTTGAACTCGACCGGAACGCTCTCTTCAGGAATCTCGTTGCCTTCGCGGTCTCGCGAGAAGAGCCACTTGGGCAGCGGGTAGGCCAGGAGCGTCGTGAAGCGCGAGTGATAGACGGGGCGCTTCCAGGTGACCTTGAAGGTATGCTTGTCGAGGACTTCAAGTTTCTCGATGTCTTCGACGTAGCCTTTGACCGCGCCGGCCTCGACCTGCGGGCTCATGGCCATCTCAAAGTAGAAGACGGCGTCTTCGGCGGTCACTTCGCGGGGCTCACGCAGCCATTCGTGCTTCGGATCACTGAAGTCAACCCTGGGCACGTGCCAGTAGACGCCTTCGCGCAGGCTGATGGTGTACTCGGTGTTCTCGTCGTTGACCTCGACCATGTAGGCCAGGTCCGAGACGAAGTTGTCCGGGTTGTTGAAATCCTGGCGGGCGAAGCCGCTGTGCACGTAGGACTGAATCTCGCTGACGTCGACGGAGTTCTCGGTCAGCCAGTTGAACCCCTTGGGGTCGCTGGAGATCAGACGCTTGAGCGTGCCACCCTGCACCGCGTCGGGCGCGATGAGCTGGTCGGTGGCGGGGCTGAGCAGGTTGTCGGGATCGTTGATCGCCGCGGCGTAACGGTCGTTCGAGGCGCCAGCGCCCCCGCCGGCGTTGCCGGCCACCGCCACGCCCGACTCCAGCTGGGAGAGGATGCGCTCGGTGGTGCGATTGAGGTCACCCAGGCTGCGGTTGACTTCAATGATCTTTTTGTTGGCCTGGTAGGATTGCGCGATGCTGATAATCGCCAGCAGGGCAACCACGATCAGGACTCCGATCAGGGCGAGGGTGGCTTTGAATGTTCTCGGCATGAACTTTACCGCTCCAGGGGTCGGACCAGGGCTTGGGCGAAGACACAGGGCCGCGCCGGCCAGGTTCAACGATCACTTTAAGACGTTATCATCCGGCGAGGGCAACCGGGCGCGCTCAGGCGCGCGCGGGCTCGCCATCAAAGAGGGCGTAAGCTACTGGACCCTCTAAAACTCTGTCAACCACCCGAGGCGCCTGCGTGGCAGGTCGCCCGGGGAGGCGGTTGATGTGTTAAGTGCTTGATATTATTCGGCTTCTTGTTCGGTTGTGGCTTCGCGGGCGCGCACGCTCAGGCTGAGCTCATCGAGCTGAGCGGCGTCGACCGCGCTGGGAGCCTCCGACATCAGGTCGGCCGCGCGGGTGGTCTTCGGGAAGGCGATGACGTCGCGCAGGCTCGCCGCGCCGGTGAGCAGCATCACCAGGCGGTCCACACCGAAGGCGATGCCGCCGTGGGGCGGGGTGCCGTAGGTGAGCGCCTTGAGCAAGAACCCGAACTTCTCGTTGGCCTCTTCCTGAGTGAGCCCCAGGAGCTCAAAGACGTTGTTCTGCACGTCCTGGCGGTGAATACGGATCGAGCCGCCGCCGATCTCGTTGCCGTTGAGCACCAGGTCGTAGGCCTGGGCGCGTACCGAGAGCGGGTCAGTCTTGAGCTTCTCGAAGTCTTCGGGAAGCGGGCTGGTGAAGGGGTGGTGCATCGCGTAGAGGCGCCCCTCTTCTTCGTCGGCCTCGAACATGGGGAACTCGGTGATCCACACGAAGCGGAAGGCGTTGGGATCGGCCAGGCCCAGGTCTTTTCCGAGCTGTTTGCGCAGGTTGCCCAGCGCCGGGTTCACGACCGACTCGCGGTCGGCCACGAAGACCACGAGGTCGCCGGCCTCGGCGCCCATCTTCTGCTCGATGGCCGCGCGGTCGCCGTCGTCAAAGAATTTGGCGATCGAGCCGCTCCACTCCCCGTCGCCCACCTTGGCCCAGGCCAGGCCTTTGGCGCCGTAGACTTTGACGGTGTCTTCGAGCCCGTTGATGTCTTTGCGGCTGAGCGTCTCGGCGCCGCCCTTGATGCAGAGGCCGCGCACGGTGTTTCCGGCCTCAACGGTCGCGCTGAAGACCTTGAAGTCACTCGTGGCCACAAGGTCGCTGACGTCGCTGATCTCCATGCCGAAGCGAAGGTCGGGGTTGTCGACGCCAAAGCGACGCATCGCCTCGTCGTAGGCCATACGCTCGAAGGGGAGGTTGATCTCGATGTCCAGGGTGCCCTCGAAGATCGACTTGATGAGGCCCTCACAGACCTTCATCACGTCTTCGGCGGTCACAAAGGAGAGCTCCATATCGATCTGGGTGAACTCCGGCTGGCGGTCGGCGCGCAGGTCCTCGTCGCGGAAGCATTTGACGATCTGGAAGTAGCGGTCAAAACCCGAGACCATCAGAAGTTGCTTAAAGATCTGCGGGGACTGCGGCAGCGCGAAGAACTTGCCCGGGTGCACGCGGCTGGGCACCAGATAGTCGCGCGCGCCCTCCGGGGTGGAGCGGGTGAGCACCGGGGTCTCAAACTCCCCAAACCCCTGCGAGGTCAGGTAGTTGCGGGTGAGTGAGTAGACCTTGCTGCGCGTGAGCAGCGAGCGCTGCAGCATCGGGCGGCGAAGGTCCAGGTAGCGGTACTCCAGGCGCAGGTTCTCGTTGGCGTCGCAATCGTCGCGGATCGCAAAGGGCGGGGTCTTGGCTTCGGAGAAGACCTCCAGCGTCTTCACGACCACCTCAACGGCGCCGGTGGAGCGCTCTTCGTTGACGTTCTCACCGCGGCTGACCACCTCCCCGATGATGGCCACGCACCATTCCGAGCGGAGCTGGCCGGCGCGGGTGAGCGTCGCCTCGTCCAGGTCCGGATCAAAGCGCAGCTGGCAGATGCCGGTGCGGTCGCGAAGATCAACAAAAACCATCCCGCCGAGGTCACGGTGGCTGGCGACCCAGCCGACCAGGGTGACGGTCTGACCGATCTGGCTCTCGCTGAGCTCGCCACACATATGGGTGCGCTTGTGCTGATCGAGGAAGGTACTCACGAGCTGCTCCTTAATAGGGATCATCAAAGGTTCATGCCCGGCTTAAGCCGCGAGGGCCCGGGCGAATTTGACGCAAAGCGTCGATGGAATCGCGGACTAAAACACGCGCTTTGCCGAAGTGTCAACGACGGCGCTCTTGCCCTTCGCCGTGGGACTTCTCCGAGAAAGTATTTTGTGACTTCATCGCGGTGCTCATCATCCCACCCTCAAAGCGACCTGGTGAGCTGCGCACTCGCCATATGGACTTTCCAAGCCGAAGGAGGCGATGATGGCGCTCGTTGAACTGGGACTTACGCGAGACGTAGCGATGGATGAGAAGCTCCCCGTCAAATGGGGGAAGCAGGAGCCTGTGGTGCAGCCGTCGGCCCGGGTGGTCTCCACACCCGGGGCGCGCATGGTCTACAGCCCTTTTTTAAAGGAGCGTCCCGGCCGCACGCTGCAGGTGCGCGGGGAGCGCGATAACCCGGCGGTGGTCCCCTGGGGCTTCTGGGGCGCGGTGATGCTGGCCGGGCTGCTCGCTGCGATGATTGTCTTTCGCGGCAGCTCCGGGTTTCAGTCGATGTGGGATCTGCTCTGGGTGATGCTCGCGGTGGTGGCCGGCTCGGTGATGCTCAAGCTCGGAAAGAAGACGAGCCTGGAAGAGCACCTCTTATGCGAGCTCGACCTGATGCGCGGCATCGTCACCTGGCCTGTGCAGGGCACCGAGCTTGCGGTGCCCTTTGATGAGGTCGAAGAGCTGGTCTTTGGCATGACGCAGTACCCGATCTCCAGCGACGGGGAGGGCACGAAGGTGCATGCCTTCACATTGCTTCTACGCGATGCGCAGGGGCGGCTGGTCCCCATCGTCGAGGCCTCACCCCATAAAGGAGAGACCCACCAGATCGGTCAGGTCTTCTCGCGGGTGCTTGAGGTGCCGCTGACCTATGTGGGGATGGGCATTAAATAGCGTCGATTTCGGGAGCGCGAGCGAGTCGAATATGGGCGGGCAGGCCGCCTTGACGCGCTGGCACCCCGGCGGTAATAAGGCGGCGGCCGCGCATTGCGGGCCGCTATTTTTGTGATTTTGGCAGGGCGTGGAGGCCGGCAAAGCGGGTCGCGCTGCGCGTAGGTTGATCTTCCAACGGCAGGTAAGTTCGTATGAACATCCATGAGTATCAGGCCAAGCAGATCTTTCGCGAGTACGGGGTGACCGTCCCCCAGGGGACCCCGGCGTTTAGCGTCGACGAGGCGGTGAAGGCCGCCGAAGAGCTCGGCGGAGAGCTCTGGGTGGTCAAGGCCCAGATTCACGCCGGCGGTCGCGGCAAGGCCGGCGGCGTCAAGCTCGCCAAAAGCCTCGATGAGGTTCGCGAGATCGCCACCGAGCTGCTCGGCTCCACGCTGGTCACCCACCAGACCGGCCCCGAAGGCCAGGTCGTGCGTCGCCTCTACGTGGAGAGCGGCGTGGACATCTCCCGCGAGCTCTACCTGGGTATGGTCGTCGACCGCGCCCGCGATGGCGTGGTGCTGATGGCCTCGACCGAGGGTGGCGTCGACATCGAAGATGTCGCCGAGAAGACCCCCGAGAAGATCCACAAGGTCTTCATCGACTCGCTCACCGGCATGGCCGACTTCCAGGGCCGCCAGGTCGCGTTCGCGCTGGGGCTGGAAGGCAAGGCCGTCTTCAAGGCGGTCAAGTTCATGAAGGCGCTCTACCGACTCTTCGTCGAAAAAGACGCCTCCATCGTCGAGATCAACCCGCTGGTGGTCACCGGCTCCGGCGACCTCATCGCGCTGGACGCCAAGGTGAACTTTGACGACAACGCGCTCTACCGTCACGCCGACGTCGAAGCGCTGCGCGACGTCTCCGAAGAAGACCCGGCCGAGCTCGAAGCCAAAAAGCACGGGCTGAGCTACGTGAGCCTCGACGGCAACATCGGCTGCATGGTCAACGGCGCCGGTCTGGCCATGGGCACCATGGACATCATCAGCCACTACGGCGGCGAGCCGGCCAACTTCCTGGATGTGGGGGGCGGAGCGACCAAAGAGACGGTCGCCGAGGCCTTCAAGATCATCACCCAGGATGAGGCGGTGAAGGTGATCTTCATCAACATCTTCGGCGGCATCATGAAATGCGATGTGATCGCCGACGGCGTGGTCAACGCCGTGCAGGAAGTGGGCCTGAAGGTGCCGCTTGTGGTCCGCCTGGCGGGCACCAACGTGGAGCTCGGCAAGAAGATCCTCAAAGAGAGCCCCTTCGACATCGTGAGCGCCGACAGCATGGCCGATGGCGCTCGCAAGGCCATCGAGCTGACCCAGGGCTGATCGCCCCGGCGCAATCCAAGACGCGTTGACCGGCGCGGTCGCCCCCAGGGTGGGGCGCCGCCCAGAGACATATAGAGGTTGAAGATGAGTGTAATGGTAGACGAGTCCACCCGGTTGATCGTGCAAGGGATCACCGGTTCGGTCGGTAGCTTTCATACCGAGCAGATGATCGAGTACGGCACCAACGTCGTCGGTGGCGTGACCCCCGGCAAGAGCGGCCAGAAGGTTCACGGCGCGCCGGTCTTCGATACGGTCGCCGAGGCGGTCGCCGAGACCCAATGCAACGCTAGCGTCATTTACGTGCCGCCCCCCTTCGCTGCCGACGCGATCATGGAAGCAGCCGACGCCGGCGTGGAGCTTATTGTGGCGATCACCGAAGGCGTGCCCGTTCAGGACATGATCACGGTCGTGCGCTACCTCAAAGACAAGAACGTGCGCCTGCTCGGCCCGAACTGCCCCGGTGTGATCAGCCCCGGCAAGTGCAAGATCGGCATCATGCCCGGTCACATTCACCTTCCCGGCAACGTCGGCGTGGTGAGCCGCTCCGGCACGCTGACCTACGAAGCCGTCGGTCAGCTCACCGCGCTGGGCATCGGGCAGAGCACCTGCATCGGTATCGGTGGCGACCCGATCAACGGCATGAACTTCATCGACGCGCTCGAGCTCTTCGAGAACGACCCGGACACCGAAGCCGTCGTGATGATTGGCGAGATCGGTGGCACGGCTGAAGAAGAAGCTGCCGAATGGGTGAAGGCCAACATGAGCAAGCCGGTCGCGGGCTTCATCGCCGGCGCCTCGGCCCCTCCCGGAAAGCGCATGGGCCACGCCGGTGCGATCATCTCCGGTGGCAAAGGCACGGCCGAAGAGAAGTTCAAGGCCATGGAAGCCGCCGGCATCGCCGTCTCGCGCTCGCCGGCCGAGATCGGTGAGACCCTCAAGAAAGCGATGGGCTGAGTTTGCCCCTTGTTGAATAGCGACACCCCGACATCCAACGATTGAATCTGGAGACACACCATGGCGATTGAACGTACCCTGAGCATCATCAAGCCCGACGGCGTGGAAAAGAACGTGATCGGCAAGATCATCGCGCGTTTTGAAGAAGAAGGCCTCACCCCGGTGGGCATCCGCATGGCGCACCTGGCCAAGCACGAAGCCGAAGGCTTCTACGCGGTGCACAAAGAGCGTCCCTTCTTCGGTGAGCTTGTTGAGTTCATGACCCGCGGCCCGGTGGTCGTGATGGCGCTCGAAGGCGAAGACGCCGTGGCCAAGAACCGCGAGATCATGGGCGCCACCAACCCGGCCGAAGCCGCCGAAGGCACCCTGCGCGCGCTCTACGCCACCGACATCGGTGAGAACACCGTGCACGGCTCGGACTCGGCTGAGAACGCCGCGATCGAGATCAAGTACTTCTTCAGCGACGTGCAGCTCTTCTCGCGCGGCTGATTTTTGAGGCCGTCGCCGACGTTGGGTCGGCGGCGGTTTTCACCTCGCGCGCCCTCACGAAGGGTGCGCGAGGTGGACGCTCGGCACGTACCCCTGTAAAGGGAGCGTGTGTTGGGCTGGCGGCACGGTTTGAGATCCTTTCGCACTCGGCGTAGGCTCAGCTCGGCCGCCTTTTTTCTGAGAGAGAGACCCCCATGCGACGCGAACGCTCCCCGAGCATCGACCAGGCGCTCGAAGCGCTGAGCCAGGGCACCGACGAGCTCGGTCCCATTGACCTGAAAAACTTTACCCAGGCCGAGCTCAAAAAGCTGCTCGCCGAGGGGTTTGGCGAGAAAGCCTTTCGCGCCAAGCAGGTCTACCAGTGGCTTTACCTGCACCTGGCCGATGACTTTGAGGCGATGACCAACCTCTCCAAAGGGCTGCGCGAGCAGCTCAGCGCGAAGGCCCGCGTCTCGCCATTGGAGTTCGACGGCTCGCATACCGCCAGCGATGGCACGACCAAGCTCACCTTTAAGTGTGACGACGGGGCGGTCATCGAGACGGTGTTCATTCCCTCGGAGGGGCGCAACACCCTGTGCATCTCCAGCCAGGTGGGCTGCGCGATGGGCTGCACCTTTTGCTACACGGCGAAGATGGGGCTCAAGCGCAACCTGAGCACCGCCGAGATCGTCGAGCAGGTGGTGCAGGCGCGCCGGCGCATGGGCGATGTGAACGGGCATATCGGCAACATCGTCTTCATGGGTATGGGCGAGCCGCTGCATAACGTCGATAACGTCATCCGCGCGATTCATATCCTGACCGATGAGCAGGGGCTGAACTTCTCGCGACGCAAGGTCACCGTGTCGACCTCGGGGCTTGTGCCGGCGATCAAACGCCTGGGCGAAGAGACCGATGTGCAGCTCGCCATCAGCCTCAACGCCACCACCGACGAGACGCGCGGGCAGATCATGCCGGTCAACGACCGCTGGGATCTGGAGACGTTGATGGCGGCGCTCAAGGAGTTTCCGCTGACCAATCGCGAGCGCATCACTTTTGAGTACGTGATGATTCGCGACTTGAATGACACGTTGGAGGACGCGCAGCGCATCATCGAGCTGACGCGGGAGATCCCCTCCAAGATCAACCTCATCCCCTTCAATCCCCACCCGCGCACCCCCTTCCAGACCCCGCCGGAGGAGCGCATCGACGCCTTCCAGAAGTATCTGGTCGATCGCAACGTCGGCGTGTACCGTCGGCGCACCCGGGGGCGCGACGAGATGGCCGCCTGCGGCCAACTCGGCAAGCCCGGGGAAAAAGAGCCGCCGCATGTGCGCAAGCGGCTGGAAAAGTTTCGCAATGAGAGCCCGGCCAACGCCTGAGAGTGAGAGGGCCGAGCGCGTAGTTCATTAAAGCATCGGGCGCCGTGGTGCGTCTGAACGGAGTGAGTCCAGGCATGAGTCTTTTGGTCGTAGGGTCGGTGGCGTTTGATTCGGTTGAGACGCCTTTTGGTAAGGCAGAAGAGGCGATCGGCGGATCGGCGATGTTCTTCTCCACCTCCGCCAGTTACTTCACCGACGTGCAGCTCGTCGCGGTGATCGGGGAAGACTTCCCGCAAGAGGAGGTCGACTTTTTATGCTCCCGTCAGATCGACTGCGAGGGGTTGCATCGCGTGGCCGGCAAGACCTTCCGCTGGGAAGGCAAGTACGGCTTCGATCTCAACGAGGCCATCACCCTCGACACCCAGCTCAACGTCTTTGGTGACTTCCACCCGAAGTTGCCCGAGACCTACCGCGACGCCGAGATCGTGTTTCTGGCCAACATCGACCCCAGCCTGCAGCTGGAGGTCTTAGAGCAGGTCAAGAACCCGCGGCTGGTTGTGGCCGACACGATGAACTTCTGGATTGATGGTCCCAAGCGCGACGAGCTCGACCGGGTGTTGAGCAAGGTCGATATGCTCGTGATCAACGAGGGCGAGGCGCGCAAACTTGGCGGTGAGGCCAATGTGGTCAAGGCTGCGCGCGCGATTCAGGCCCGGGGTCCGAAGCACCTGGTGATCAAGCGCGGCGAGTATGGCGCGCTGCTTTTCAGCGGCGAAGAGATCTTCTTTGCGCCGGCCTATCCGCTTGAGTCGGTCTTTGATCCGACCGGTGCCGGCGACACCTTCGCCGGGGGGCTGCTGGGCTATCTCTCGAGCTGTGAGACGATTGGGACCAAAGAGCTCCGCCAGGCCACGGTGGTGGGCTGTGTGATGGCGAGCTTCTGCGTGGAAGATTTCAGCCTTAACGCGCTGCGCGATCTGAACACGAAGGCGATCGAGGAGCGTTTCGCGCTCTTTGAGGAGCTCGTCGGGTTTGGTCCGCTGGAGCCGCTGGGCGACTAAGGTCAACGCTGATGAGGGTCGGCACCCCCTGCCGAAGATGAACCTGGATGAGGTAGAGCCATGAAGATGTCGAATGCGTGGATGGTGTGGTTGGTGTCGGCGGGGTTGCTCGCGACGGCAGCGTGCGGTGGCGAGTCCGAGGAGGAGGTCGACGCGGGCGTGGAAGCTGATGCGGACACCGAAGAAGACGCCGCTGGCGACTACGCCGACGAGCCGGAGTTTGAGGCGCAGTATGACATGCGCTTCAACGCCTTTGCGTTTGATCGGGGCACGCCGGGCTTTTCGCTCAACAGCCCGCTGGAGTACTTCCTCGACCAGGATCTGGACTACCCGGTCGTGGTGCTGGTGGAACTTCGCGACCTTGATACCGACGCGGGTACCTTGCAGGTACGCGGCGGGGCGGGGCTCAAGACCGAGACCGCCGGTGAGTACGTCTGGGATGAAGAGGTCGAGGAGCCCGAAGCGGCGGCCGGCACCATCGCTGCCAATGGCGATTTTGCGGCGACGCTGCCGCTCTTAAGTTTTGTGGCGACCGTGGAGTCGGGTGGCGACATCAACAAGACGGTCATCCCGATTCGCGACCTGGCCATCGATGCGAAACTTCAGGCCAGCGCGGCTGGCGAGAACCCGGTGATCAACGACGGGGTGCTCAGCGGGTTCGTGTTGCTCTCCGAGATCGAGGATGTGGGGCTGATCATTGTTCCCGGTCAGGAGCCGCTTCCGCTGACGCAGCTCTTCGGGGGACCGGAGTCGGTGAACTACGACTACGATGAAGATGGCGAGAACGACGCCTGGCAGCTCAGCGCGACCTTTAGCGCCGAGCAGACCGTGATCGTGGAATGATTCGTGGTTGTGGCAGTGGGTTTGCCTGACAGGTCAGTGTGATGAGAGGGCCGATTGACACCGTCGATCTGCCCTCTCTACAATCGCCCCTTCGATCGGGTGACTCCGTTGGGTCCGAGGGGCCGCATAAAGTATGCGGCCGGCCCGACGCGCAAACGATGTAGGCGAAGCGTGGAACGCGAGAACCGACAGCTCGGGGAGTATCGACTGCTGGCCCATCTGGCCAAAGGTGGGCAGTCGGCGGTGTTCCTGGCCGCACGTGGTGGGCCCCACGGTTTTTTTCGGCCGGTGGTGATTAAGGGAATCCCCGACCGCAATCTGGGGGACCGCCGCTTTGAGGCGCTCTTTTATAAAGAGGCGACCGTCTCCTCGCGCTTCTCGCACCCGCATGTGGTCACAGTGCACGACGCCAAGCAGGTGGGCGATGAGCACTTTATGGTCATGGATTATGTGGCCGGTCAGACCGTTGCCGACCTGGCGCAGCGAGCGTTCTCGCAGGGCGACGGGCTTAGCCTGCACGAGTCCTTGCTTATCGTGGCCGACGCGTGTGAGGGCCTCGACTATGTGCATGATTTTGTGGACATCGATCAGCAGAGCTACTCGATCGTGCACTGCGATATCAGCCCGCAGAATCTGATGGTGACCTACCAGGGCATGACCCGGGTCTTCGATTTTGGCATCGCGCAGGTGGTGGGGGAGACGGCGGCGGGCAGCGACGATCTGGTGGGCGGAAAGTTCGCCTACATGAGCCCGGAGCAATGCCGCGGTGAAGGTGTGGACGGGCGCTCGGATATCTTCAGCCTGGGTGTGATCGCCTATGAGCTTGTGAGCGCGCAGCGGCTCTTCCGCCGTGGTTCGGTCGAGGAGGTCAAAGAGGCGCTTTTGACTGAGCCAATCGATGCGCCGAGCAAGGCGTCGGAGTGGGTGCCGGCGGAGATCGACCCGATCATTATGCGGGCGCTTGAGCGGGAGCCTGGCGAGCGCTACCAGCGCGCCGGAGAGTTCGGCGCGGCGATTCGCGGTTATCTGAGCGGGCTGGGCGTTGATCTCGAAGCGCTGCGTGAGGGGCTCGGCGGGAAGGTAGCGGCGCTCTTTGCGCAGGAGCGTCAGGAGGTGGCCCGCGCGCTCCGAGACGCCCGCGAGCAGATGAGTGACCAGGCGCTGCGACCGCCCAGTGAGACTTCGGTGGAGGTCGCCACCTACCGCGCCCAGCTCATCGCCAGCGAAGAGGCGCTGGAGGAGGCCACTGCCCGGGTGGAGGAGCTGAACCTGGGCGCCCAGCGCGGCGCCGAGCTCATCGGCGCGCTTTCCGACGAGGTGCGCGCCTTGCGCCGTCGCCAGAGCTACTTTGTGGCGGCGATCGTGGCGCTCTCGCTCTTTGCGGCGGCCATCGCCACCTTCTCGATGACGGAGGTGGGCTCCGCGGTGAGCGCCAGCGCCGAGGCGGCGCAGCAGGATTGACGCAGGGGCTGCTCCGCCGCGTTGCATAAGAACTTCATCAGGGTTTGCTCTTGCACAAAGAAAGCCCGGGCTCGATGAGCCCGGGCTTTTTTGTGGAGCATGTGCCGATGGCTTAGCTCAGCGCGTCGCGCACCGCGTCGGCGAAGGCCTCCACCGCCGCGGGGATGCCGGCGGGGTTCTGGCCGCCGGCCTGCGCCAGGGTGGGGCGTCCGCCGCCGCGCCCGTCGACGTGGCTGGAGACGCGGTTGATCAGGTCACCGGCTTTCACCTTACGCGACGTAAAGGCCGCGTCGGTCACCACGCAGATGAGCGCGGCCTTCTCGTCGATCTCACTGGCGAGCAGCACGACGGCTTCGGCCTGGCCGAGCTTCTCGCGGAGGTTGTCGGCGTAGGCCATCAGCTGGTCGCGGGTGCCGGCGGCCACCGAGGTGGCGATGACCTTGAGGCCATCGACCTCGGCAGCCTCATCGAGCAGGGCGTCGGCGCCGCGGTTGGCGAGCTTCTGCGAGAGGCTGTCGACCTCGCGCTCTAGTCGGCTGCGGTCTTCGAGGATGGCCCGGGCCCGGTCATTGAGGTTGGCCACATCGGACTTGAAGAGCTCGGCCAGCTTCTGAAGTTGCTCGCGCTCGTTCTGGAAGGCTTCCAGCGCGCCTTCTTCGGTAAGCGCCTCAATGCGGCGGATGCCGGCGGCGACGCTGGACTCGCTGGTGATGCGGAAGAGGCCGATGTCACCGGTATTGGCCACGTGCGTGCCGCCACAGAGCTCCACCGACTCACCGGGGATCTCCACCACGCGCACGGTGTCCCCGTACTTCTCGCCAAAGATCGCCATCGCGCCCATCTCCTCGACGGCCGTGTCGCGGTCGACGCCGGTGTGGCAGCTCACGCGATGATGTTCGCGGATCTGGCGGTTGACGCGGGCCTCGATGCGTCGGAGCTCCTCGGCGGTCAGCGGCTTGCCGTAGCTGAAGTCAAAACGCAGGCGGTCCGGGGCCACAAGCGAGCCGGCCTGGAAGATGGCGCTGTCGACCTCGTCGCGAAGCGCGGCGTGCAGAAGGTGAGTCGCAGTGTGGTTGGCCGCCGTCTTCTGGCGGTGGCGCGCGTCGACGACCGCTTTGAACTCACCTTTGAAGTCGGGCTCACCATCCACCACGCTGACGCGGTGCACGATGCCGATGGGCGCTTTCTGGGTGTCTTCCACCTTGAGCACCACCGCGCCGTCGCTGCTGACCAGCTGGCCGCGGTCGCCGACCTGGCCACCGCTCTCGGCGTAGAAGGGCGTCTCGGACAGAAGCAGCTCATAGCCGGTGGCGATCTTACGCATCTTGCGCACGGTGGAGGTGGCCTCCAGTGCGTCGTAACCGATGAAGGTGTCGGCGCTGCCTTCTTCGAGGGTCACCCAGTCGCCCACGCCGGCGGCGTCGGCATACATGTCTTTGCCGCGGCTGGTCTCCTGGTGCTCTTTCCAGAGGGCTTCGTAGCCTTCCCAGTCGATGCTCATGCCGCGTTCTTCCGCCATGATCTCGGTGAGATCCGGCGGGAAGCCGAAGGTGGCGTGAAGCTGGAAGACTTCCTCGCCGCTGAGCGTCTTCTGGCCCTCGGATTCGGCGCGGGCGGCGGCGTCTTCGAAGAGCTCGAGGCCGCGATCCAGGTTGCGGAAGAAGCGCTCTTCTTCGAGGCGGATGAGTTCGCCGGCCTCCTGACCGGTGGCGCGAAGCTCCGGGTAGACCTCGCCATAGGCCTCCACGACGGTGGCGGCGACTTTATGCAGGAAAGGGCCCTCAAAGCCGAGGTTGCGTCCGTGACGCACCGCGCGTCGCAGGATGCGGCGCAGCACGTAGCCGCGCCCGTCGTTGGCGAACTTCGCACCATCGCAGATGGCGAAGGTCACCGTGCGCACGTGGTCGGCGATGACGGCGTAGTCCGAGAAGTTCTCGGCTTTGTAGAAGGCTTCCAGGTCGCGATCGACGTCGTCGCCCAGGAGCTGAAAGAGGGTCTTAAAGATGGGGGTGAAGAGCTCGGTGTGGAAGACGTTGTCGCGCTCGGCGAGCACCATCGCGGTGCGGTCGAGCCCCAGCCCTGTGTCGACGCTCTTCATCGGCAGCGGGTTGAGCGTGCCGTCTTCGTCGCGGTTGAACTCCATGAAGACGAGGTTCCAGATCTCGTTGATGCGGTCGTCGTCGTAGCCTTCTTGGAAGGAAAAGGGGCCCTGTTCGGGGTGCAGGTCGTAGTGGATCTCGGTGCAGGGACCGCAGGGGCCTGTGGGGCCCATCGACCAGAAGTTTTCTTCGTCGCCTTCTTCGATATCGCCCAGGCGCAGGACGCGCTCGGGGGCGACGTCCATCTCCTGGGTCCAGATATCAAAACACTCGTCGTCATCTTTGTAGATGGTGACGTAGAGGCGGTCTTTGTCGAGTTTGAGCTCGTTGAGCAGAAAGTCCCAGGCCCACTTGATGGACTCGCGCTTGTAGTAGTCGCCAAAGGACCAGTTCCCGAGCATCTCGAAAAAGGTCAGGTGGCGGCCGTCTTTGCCGACTTCGTCGAGGTCGTTGTGCTTGCCGCCGGCGCGCACGCATTTCTGGACGCTGGTCGCGCGGGTGTAGTCGCGGGTCTCATTGCCCAGCAGCAGGTCTTTAAACTGGTTCATGCCTGCGTTGGTAAAGAGCAGCGTCGGGTCGGCCTGGGGGACGACTGGCGAGGAGGCGACCACGCGGTGATCGTGCTTTTCGAAGAAGGCGAGGAAGCGGCTGCGAAGTTCGTTGGGAGTCATCATAGCGTCCACATCGTATGGCGAGTTCGAGCTGAGAGCGGGGCCGCGGCGACGCGAGATCGGCCGAGGCATCGGGAGCAAAGAACAGCCTTGCTCGCGAGTGTCTTCCGCGCGCGTGCGGTCAATCCGCGCGCGTGCGGTCAATGGGGGCGGTGTTTAGCACGGGGAGAAGCGCAGAATCAACACGGGCGCCTGGCAATGGGGGCAGAGCAGGGCGACGTTCGAGCCAGCATGGCGAAGGGCCGGGGTATGGCGTGGGGAAATTTTTTGACGGCACCGCCAATCTCGACGAGCCTGAGCGGGTACTGAGAGCGGCCTCTATGCCTGGCCCCCGGCCGTGCGGGCTTGAAGTGTTGCCTGTGGGATTGTGAAAGTGACGCTGGAAGGTTTATGAAAGTATTGCTTGAGCTTTTGGGTGACGCCTGTCGAGTGTTAACGGGTGTGGAGTCACTCTCGGAGTTTCGCCCGGAGTCGCGCGATCGCATGCGAGAGCTGCTCTCGCAGCTTCGTCTGGAGCTCGATCGTCTGCTCGATGCCGACGCCCCGGTCGACCCGGAGCTCGCCGGGCGGGAGCCCTACCTTCAGCGGGCGCTTGAGGCGATCGCCTCGCAGGACTATCAGGAAGCTCGGGCTGTGCTGGCCGAGGCCGTGGAGCGCTTCCCCCGGGACTTTGAGTTCTTGAGCTATCTGGGGCTTATCGCCTGGGAGCAGGGCGATCTGGTCGAGGCCGAGGGCTCCTACCGGCGCGCGATGGAGGTGGTCTTTACCGAGGGCCTGAACGCCGGGGAGGTGGAGAGCGGCGATGACCCGGTGCTTCGCGCCGTGGAAGGTCGCGCGCTCTGCCTCTATCGCCTCGGAGAGCTCGAGGCGGCCCAGCGCCACTTCGAGTGGCTGGGCTCGAACTTCCCGGAGCAGTACATCGGGTGTCTTTTCCTGGCCGGGGAGGCCTATCACCGCATGGGGCTCCTGCACGAGGCGCTGCGTTGTTATGAGGCGGTGCCCGTGGAGCCGGCGGTGCTCTACAACCGGGGGCTCGCGCTTTACGGCTGCGACCGGCTCGAAGAGTCGGCGCGCGCGCTGATCGAGGGCTTCGTGGCCAACATCTATGTGGCCACGACGCTTCTGGGGCGCTTTGGCTACCGTCGCCCCTGCACGCCGGGGTACCTGGGCAGTGAGGCGTATGCTGAAGAACTTGTGGAGGCGTGCGCCTCGCTCTGGCACGGGCATCCGGGGAGCGTGCGATTTATGGAGCGCTGCTTTGATCACGCGCTGGTGCAGGCGCATTTGCAGCAATGTGGGGAGCAGGGCGGCACGCGTCTGTTGCAGGCCGGGGAGAGCGGGGTGGAGACCGACGCGTTTTTGGAGCAGCTCCACGACGCCGGTACGCTGCAGAGTATGGCGAGGCGCGTGATTCAGCGCCTCGACGCCTGAGCGACCCTCACCCCTGGCGAGGCGCCCTTTAAGCCGGGGAGTCGCCGGAGGTGGTCGCAACGGTGTCTTCGCGCGCGGTTCGACGCGTGCGCCCCCCGGTTGGTGCGACGCCTTCACGGAGCTGTGAGACCAGCGTCGATCCGTCCATGGTCTCACCGAGGTGCAGCACCCGCTGGGGAAGGGGCACGTCCACGCCCAGCTCACGCAGCCGAGCGTGAATCGCACCTGTCAGCTCGCTCTTGGCCGAGACGTAGTTTTGACGCTCGCTCCAGGCGCGCACCAAAAGCTCCATGCCGTTCTCGCCAAAGCGGTCGATCAGCACGATCGGGGCGGGCTCATCGAGGATCGTGGGCAGCGCGTGCATCGTGTGCGTGAGCTTGCGTTGAAGCACCTGAAGTTCGCAGTCAAAGGGCACGCGCACCGGCACCTCAATGCGGCGCACGCCGTAGAGGGTGTAGTTGATGATCGTGCTCTTGAGCAGCACTTCATTGGGGATACGCACCATCAGGTTGTCGAAGGTGCGGATGCGGGTGCTCAGAAGGTCGATGGAGATGACGGTGCCCAGGGTGGTGTCGATCTTGACGGTGTCATCGATCGAGAAGGGCCGGTCCATAAAGAGGAAGAAGCCCGAGATGATATTGGAGACGCTCGTCTGGGCGGCGAACCCCAGCGCCACGGTGAAGATCCCCGCGGCGGCGAGAAGTCCGCTCAGCTGCACGCCCAGCGCGCTGAGTGCGATGAGCACCACGAGCATAAACGCGCCGTAGAACGCGGTCTTGCTGGCGATGACCGCGCTGTGGGGGCTTGCGCCGTGGCGCAGTCGCACCACGCGCTCCACCCCACGGGCAAAGAACTTCGCGATGAAGTAGCCCACAATGACCCAGAAGACGCCCAGGATATAGGGCTCCATGCCCTCCCAGCCGCCCAGGCGAGTAAGCCAGCGGTTGATAGTCTCATTCATAGGGGGTTCTGGGGCCTAGAAGCCGTGCTCCAGGCCGGTCTTGGCGCGGTAGGCGTGCAGAAATGTGTAGGCGCGGCGCGTCTCATGGGCGTTGGGCTTGCGACCGCTGTGCGCGATGGCTTCACCGCCTTCGGGGCCGTTGTCGACGAGCACCTCGGCCTCATTGGGGCCGAGCAGGCGCATCTGCACCTGGCTGGTGCACAAACGATCGCGATCCGGGCGGCGGTACAGACCCAGCGAGGCGGTGGGCAGCATGATCTTGCTAACTTCGCGCGGCTCCGGGGTGGTGTTGGTGACGGTCAGCGGGATCGTCGCCCACAACGCATAGTGCGTCTCATCGGGGAGGCGAAGATCGAGCGCGCAGATCGGGTGCTCGTCGAGCCCCTGACCGGCGTCGGGCGCGCAGACCGGCGCCCGAAACGAGGTGCAGATCTGCCCGGAGTCCACCGGCCCGTAGAGCCCCGGAGAGGTGCGCGGCGCGGGCAGATCCAGAAGATGCACGCTGCCGCCGGGATGCAGCGCCTCAATGCGCAGGCCCAGGGGAAGTCCCAGCACCACTTGCATGGTGAGCCCGGCCGGGCATAGAAGCTGCGGGGTGGGGAAGGCCAGCAGCGCTCGCTCACCGAAGTTCGGAAGAAAGCGCAGCGCGTTGCAACTTGCAGGTAGGGCGCAGTGGCGCGTGCTCAGCTCCTCGCCGGTGTCGATCACCAGCGCCTGCGCGCCACGCCGTTTGAGGTGAAGGGGCTTGTCGTAGACGTGGAGCGCTTCGAGGGCGCCGTCGTCGAGGCTAAGTTGCAGGGGCCACCGGGTTTCCATAGACGACACTTAGCGCCGGGCATTGCCGGCACGTGAGAGCAAAAGACGTGAGGAGAGGCCAGAGATGGTGGGCGGGGGGAGTCAGCGCGGTCGGTCTGGCTGCGCTCGCCATTGGCGTCCTCGGAGAGGCCGACGAGGAGCAGATTAAGCACAGCGTCGACTTGGAGCAAGGGGTGCTCGCCCCCTATCAGGGCGAGGTTGAGCAGCCTCGCGCCCTGGCGGGTGATGATGCACCGCCGACGCAGGCGCGATGGGTGCAGGTGCTCGATGAGGACGAGCGCGCGCTGGCGTCACGGGTGATGGTGAGCGCGCCGGGGTTGTGGCCCCCCGTGGTAACTCGCAGCGACGAGGCCGGCTATGTGGCGCTGCCCGAGCCCGGCGCGCGCGGCCCGGGTGATGAGCCGATGCGCTTTTATGAGTTTTTGGCGCGCAGCGACGACGATGAAGAACCCCGGGCCTTCTGGGGCGTGATCCAGGGCCCGGGCGGTCCGGTCTTTGCCGAGGAGGGCGCGCGATTTGTGCGCGCCTCACCCGCCGCCGATCTTCGCCTGGGCATCGTTGACGCCGAGGGCGCGCCGGTGGAGGGCGCCTTTGTGCGACTCTCCCGCGAGAGCCTGGCGCTCTTGCACCTGCATGTGACCACCCGCGCCGACGGCGTCGCAGCTTTTCGCCAGATTCCACCGGGGACCTACTACGTGACCATCGACGCCGAGGGGCACACACGCCGCACCCTGCAGGTGCAGCACGAGACCGACGATGCGTTTATGCTCAATGTCGAGCTCCTCGAAGGCGGTGGTCTGCGCATGCCCGAGGCCTGGCGCGCGCCGGTGGTCCAGGTGTTGGGGCAGTCGAGCTCGAATTCCAGCCTCGCGGTGGGCGAGGCGTCGTCCGGAGGGGGCGCGTCGATCGATGAAGATGAAGACGAGGCTGCGCGCGAAGCGCTGGAGATCTATGTGGCTGACCCGCAGGGCGCCGGCGTCACGGGCGCCTGGGTGGAGGTCTGGCACGCCGGCAACCGGGTGGCCGCCGGCGTGAGCGCGGGAAGCCGCGCGCTGAGCCTGCAGGTGCCCGCCGACGGGCCGCTCACCCTCTACGCGACGCACCCGGGGTGGGGCGAGGGGCAACTCGTGGGCGTGGAGCCGGGGGGGCGCGGCGGGGCGACGGTGCGGCTGGGGCGACCGCTGCTCTCGATGCCCGTGCCCGACCGGGTGCGCTCGATGTCGGCGATTGAAGGGGCGTTGGGACAGCGGATTGTCGACACCGGTTCTGGCCACCAGATCGATGTGGTGGACCCCCAGAGCCCCGCGGCCCGCGCCGGGGTGGAGCGCGGCGATGCGCTGGTCTTTGCGCGTCGGGCTGGCGAGGAGCTGCGGGTGACCGTCTCGCGCGCCGGACGCTTCGTGGAGGTGGCGCTACCCCGTTGAGTCTCAATGGGGTGGTCTGAAAGTGCTTAAATTTTAAGGGGTTGCGTGGCCAAGGAGGTCGATCTTCCCGGTCGTCTTCAGGTAGAGCTCGGTCAGGTCATGGACCTCCCCCGAGGTCATCTTCTGATCGAGCTCGGCGCGGCTGATGTCCATCACCAGCTCGCCGCCCTGAAGCAGCACGAAGCGGGAGCAGAGGCGCTCAAGCATGTCCAGGATATGGCTGGAGAGCAGGATCGCGCCGCCCTCGTCACAGTGGCGCTGCAAGCGCCTGCGCAGGCGCGCGGTCGACTCGGGATCAAGCCCCACAAAGGACTCGTCGAGCACGAGCAGCTTCGGGCTGCCGAGCAGGACCGAGGCGATGGCGAGCTTTCGGGCCATGCCACCCGAATACTCTTTGAGCACGACGTGGCGGGCGTCTTCGAGCTCGGTGATGACCAGCAGCTCTTCGATCTCGGCGTCGCGTTGGGCAGGCTTCAGATCCCGAAGCTCGGCGACAAAGTGCAGGTATTCAAGGCCGGTGAGGTAGTCGAGCATCGCCAGGTGCTGGGGCACAAAGCCCAGGTGTTTGCGGGCCTCCACCGGGTTGGCCACGACGTCGACGCCGTTGATGTGCACGCTGCCTTCATCCGGGGCGGTGATGCCGGCGACGCAGCCCATCGTCGAGGACTTGCCGGCGCCGTTTGGGCCGATCAGCGCCACGAACTCGCCAGGGGCGATGTTCAGGTTGACCTGATTGACGGCCACAAGCCGACGGTAGCGTTTGGTGAGGTTCTCTAAGACCAGGGCAGGGGTGGGGGCGGTCATGCGGGGCTCCGGCCGGGGGCGGCGGGTGAGGAGGACGGGGAGGGCAGAACGAGGGCTGCGGCGATGAGGGTGGCGCTCACCACCAATGCGACGGGGAGCGAGAGGCCGGCCAGCGCGGCGAGTATCAGGGTGACGCCGGCGGGCAGCCAGCGCTCGCGAGTGCGGGTCCGGGGAAGCAGGCGCAGCGCCGCGGCAAGCCCCGTGGCGAGCGCGAGCGAAGCGAGCGCGACCATCCAGGCGCCGGGCTCGGAGCGCCAGAGACCGTTGATAAGCGCGACGAGCAGGGCGAAGGGAAGCGCCAGAAAGAAGACCTCACGCACCGCCAGGCGAAACACGGCGTTGTCCACATCGGATGGCGCCAGCGGAAGCGCGGTGGGGCTTTGCAGGCGCGCTGCCTGACGGGAGACGCGCAGCCAGGGGTTGATGATCAGCGCGAGCATCAACGCAGGCGCCATCGCCACCGCCCAGCCGGGGCGCGCCGCCGCATCGATCACGGCCAGTCCCACCGCGGCGAGCACGAGGACCACGGCGTAGCCGACGCGCCCGGCGGCCAGGCGGCGGTCGCC
>NZ_VOSL01000059.1 GCF_007997005.1 Lujinxingia vulgaris
AGATTGGGGGCGACCCGGAGCTCCCGAAGCCGCGCCTGGGCCTCTTTGAGGCCCGCGGCGCCCACCACCGCTCGCCAGAGGCCGATCGCCCCGATCCGATGCGCCCCCTGGCTGCTGCGCTCCTGCGTGAGCTCCGCGGCAAAGGCCCCGCCCCTGCCGCCGACCAGCCCCCGACCAGCCCGCTGACCCCTCCACGTCCCGCGACCGAGGGTGAGGACTTAAGCGCCCTGGATGAAGGCTGGGGCGAAGGCTGGCTGGGCGATGCGATAAGCGACGCGGCCGACGAGATCTTCATTGTCGACGACTCCCCCACGCCTTTTGAGCGCCTGCCGGGGGCCGACGATGCAAAACCTCAGGCCAGCAGCCCGCCGCCCCCCATCCCCACAGCTCCGGCTCCGGACGCGGACGAGGACGCCGAGGAGATCGACGACGCCAACATCGAAGAGGTCGACGTGACGCCGGGGATCGCCATGCCCTCGGACACGACCGCGCAAGAACCGAGGGTCACCCAGGATGCCCCGGATCGCGAGGCTCCGCGCGAAGATCACGCCGAGGCCGACCGGCGCCAGCAGGCCAAACGTCCGCATGGCGAGCCAACCTCTGGCACACGTGACCCCTTCAACATCGAGAGCATCCTCGAGAGCGCCCTGCCCTCAGCGAGGCGCTACCGCCTGAAGATCGGCGACGCGACCTACGGCAACATCGACACCCCGACGCTCCTGGCCCTCTTGCAGCGGGGCGTTTGGGTGATCGCCGACGCCATCGCCGAAGATGACGGCCCCTTCGTGCCCCTCGAAGAGCACCCGATCTACGAGAAGGTGCAGGCCGCGCTGACCCGGGGTCTGCATGCGATGCTGCTGGCGCACGCCACCGGCACGAGCGCGAAACCGGCGCGGGCCGATCAGGTGCCGGCCTTTCATGCCGAGATTGCCGAGACGCAGGCACCGGCCGAGCGCTCACTCTGGAGTCGCATCAGCGCCGGGCATGTGCTCCCTTGGACGGTCGCGCTGGTGGCCACCGGCGTGGCCAGCGCGGCGGTGACCTACGCGGCCTTCGCCCCGGCTGCGGCGACGACGCAGACCGAGCGTGCCGCCTACGCCCCGGCGGTGGCCGTGGAGCCGATGCTCATCGACGACTTCGCCCTGGAGCGCGAGCGCCAGCGTCGCATCCATGAGGCCATCGAGGTCGCGGTCGACCGCGTGGACGAGGCCCTGGAGATCGCCCCGGACGAGCTGGCCGAGGCTGCGCTGGCCGAGAACAACCACAGCCTGGCGCGCGAGATCCTCACCCGCGCCTACGCGCAGGCCTCAACGCCCGGGGAGCTGCAGGCGCTCTTTGACCAGTCGCTGGAGGTCGACCCGGCGCTCTATGCTCCGCTGGAGACGCTGGAGCCCTCGCCAGAGGTCGCGCTACGCGCGCTCGGTGGCGGACGTTCGGTGAGCATGCGCCTGACCGAATCCGGCGAGAGCCGCTACGCCTTTAAGCCCGCCCAGTTTGAGTGGGAAGATGGCTGGAAGGCCGAGATCGCCGCCTACCGCCTCTGCCAGATGTTGCCCTGCGGCTTTCGCGTGCCCGAGAACAAGCACGCGCGCCTGAGCCGCGACGCCTTCGATGAGCTCTACGGCCGCGTCAACACCGCCCGGCAACGCAACTACGCCGAGGCCCGTTTCGACGATCTTCGCTGGGTTCTTGAGCGCGACGAGACCGGTCAGGAGAAGGAGTTCTTGCACGGCGTCATCAAAGCCTGGGTGCCCGAGCTCCACCAGTGGCCCATCGAATACACCGAGGTCTGGCAGCCCCTGGTCGACGTGAACGCCGACCCGAGCGTGCTGGAGCAGCCCGCGCCCGCGTTTCTTCAGACCCTCATCGAGCGTGATGAGACCGGCCAGGCGCGCCAACTTCGTGGCGAGTTGGGGGAGACATCGACACGCGAGATCGCGCGTCAGCTCTCCAACATCACGGTCTTCGATTATCTGACCAACAACTTCGATCGTTACAGCGGCGTGGAGGAGTACTACGGGGTCAACAACCACTTTGTGGACGGCGCCTTTTTGAGCCTCGACAACGGCGCGGCCTTTCAGTTTCAGCCGATGGCGGTGGTCGAGCGCCGCCTTCCGGGGGTCACCCGCTTTAGCCGCACGATGATCGACGCGGTGCGCATGATGCGACCGGAGGTCGTCGATCCCATCCTCTTTCCCGAGCAGAACAACCGCGACCGGTTGCGCCTTAAGGTCTTCTGGCAGCAACGCGAGAAGTTGCTCATGCACGTCGACCGCCTGGTCGCCGAGCACGGCGAAGAGGCCGTGTACGCCTTCGAATAAGCAACCCGGATCACACAGCTCACTCAGCCCGCGCGCCGACGCCCCTGCACAGGCAGGCGCAGCGTAAAGCACGTCCCCTCGCCGACCACACTATCGCAGGTGAGCTGCCCGCCGAGCTCGTCCACCAGGCTGCGCGCCACAAAAAGCCCCAGACCGGTGCCACGACCGACGGGCGAGGTTGTGAAGAAGGGATCGAAGATCCGTCGCAGATGATGGACCGAGATCCCGCGCCCGTTGTCGCGAACCTCGATGGTTGCCAGATCGGGCTCGCGGCGAGTGCGTACGACGACTTCTGCACCCGCGCTCTTCTCGTCGAAGGCGTGCGTCACGTTCAAGAGCAGGCTGACCAGCACCTGCGTGAGCTGCGTGGTGTTCGCCCGAACCTGACCAAGCTCGTCGCCCACCCGTCGCATCGTCGCGAGCTGGCCAATCTCGCCGGCGCTGATCGTCATCGCGTCCTTAAGGCACTGCTCCAGGTCGATCCAGTCCACCTCGTCACCAGCACCGCCCGAAAAAGCGCGCATCGCGTCGACGATCCCCCGCATGCGCACCACCCCGTCGAGCGCCTCGGAGAGCGCCTCGTCGATCGCATCGAACGCCGGCGTCTCACCACGAAGCGAACGCAATGAAAATCGCAGGTTGGCGTCCACAAAGGAGAGAGGGTTGTTGATCTCGTGGGCGATCCCCGAGGCCAGCGTGCCCACCGCGACCATGCGATCGGTGAGGAGGAGGTGGGCGTGCATCTTCTGGTAGTCGCTCATATCGCGCATCGCGACGACGCGCCCACCCACCGCGCCGGGCAGCGGACTCACGGTATAAACGACGGCGAAGCGCGAGCCGTCGGCACGCTCGAAGGTGTCGTCGTGGCAGCGCACATCGGCACCGCTGCCCAGGGCGAGCTCCAGGGCGCAGGGGCCCTCATCGGCCCACATCGCGCGCTGCGGATGCACAAGGGAGTGGAAGTCGCGCCCTTGAAGCGCCTCCACGCTCAGCCCCAGCATCCGTGCGGCGCTGGGGTTTGCGAACATCACGCGTCCGGCGGCGTCGAGGGTCACCACCCCCTCGCCAAGACCGTGGGCGGCAGCGCGACTCAGGGTCATGCGCTGCTCCAGGTCGGCCGCGCGTGACTGGGCGTAGGTGAGCGCCTCCCGGATCATCGCGGCACGTCGCGCACGTTTGATCGTAGCGCCGGCGAGTCGAGCTGCCCGGGAGGCAAGCCGACGCGAGGTCGCGTCAAACGGACGCGACCACGATAGCAGCGCTAGCACCGCGCGTACCCCATCGCCCACATCCAGCCGCAGCGCCAGCCCCATCCCCCAGGGCTCATTGGCGCGCGGCGAGATCTCCACGACATCCTCGGCGCCACAATAAGGCTCCAGCGCCAGCGCCTCACCCCACGCCCGCAACCCTCCCGCGTCGCCCTCATCGCTGCACGCCCGAACCACGCGCCCGCTCCCCTGCAGCGCATCGTCAAAGACCACCACACACCCATCGCCCAGACGCCCGGCCAGTCGCGCGGGCAACGTCTCGATGAGCGTCTCCACCCCCTCGCCATCGACCCACATCGCCAGCAACGCGAAGAGCTCTTCCATATCGCGCTCACCCGCCATCCAGCTCAGATAACGTGTGACATCCGTATCACTGCTCTCCATAGATCTCGCCAGAAATGCCGACCACGCATCCGCATGGCCCGGTTCAGGGGATGCACCCATCACATGCCCCCCACAACGTCTTTCGGGATTTGATGATCGCATCGTAACGAAATTTCGCGATCTTCAAAGCTTCATTTCGCGATTTCTCAAGCTTAAACGGGCACTTGCACCGCCATCGCGCGCAGATTTTGCGCAGCGTCACGGACTTGCCTCCACCGCCGATTTCGTCGAGGCTTGCCGCGACAGCTGCCTGCCCTTGACGTTGAGCGCCGATCCCATGACATCTCCCCCCACACACGATGCCCTCTTTCAGAGCTACGCCGAGGCGATCTACGAGGTCATACGCGAGGAGGGGCCCCTCGCGTTGAGGGTCGGCGAGGGCGTCGACGCGTTGTTGGAGGTGAACGAGCTCGATGCCGAGACCCCCTGGGCGGTGATCACCGCCTACAACCCCGCCTCACAGCTTCGATCGCCCGCCGAGAACGCCCGCGCGCACACCGCGCTGGCCGACCTTTTGCGTCAGCGAGGCCTCACGCATCTTCCCACCCGCGCCCGCGACCCACGCGGCGAGTGGCCCGACGAGGCGGGATTTTTGATCGTTCGGATCGAACCCGAGGAGGCCCGGAAGATCGCACGGCGCTTTGCTCAGAACGCGATCCTCATCGGCCGCGGAGCAGGGCCGGTCGAGATCCTGGACTGCCGCCTTACCCCGGACTCCCGCTTGCCCCCGCGAGTCGTCGAGGCGATGCGCCTGGGGGTGGTTCCCGACGAGTCTGTCGACGCCTACACCGTGGGTCGCGACACCGAGCTCGACCTCGTCGACACCGACCTCGGCGCGCTCGCCCACGGCGCGGGTAACCTGCGCGTGCTGCTGGCCGACTACGGCGCCGGCAAAACGCACCTGCTCGAAGTCATCGCGCGCCGGGCGTTGGCACAGAACTTCCTCGTCGCCCGGGTGGTGCTCGACGCGGAGGGCGCCGCCCCCAGCCACCCGGGTCGCGTCTACCGCGGGCTCATCGACCAGCTTACTTACCCGGAGCGTCCCGACGCCCCGCGCCAGGGGCTCAGCCCGCTCTTCGAGCGTGCGCTGCAGAGCCCGACAGCCCGCGCCCGTTTCGACCTCCCCGAACGACCCTCGGTCACCTCACAGCAACGACCCTCGGTCACCTCACAACACCGACCCTCGGTCACCCCCCAACGACCCTCGGTCGACGACGACAGCGATCGTCCCGAGCCTGCACCCCATCTGTATCTGAGCGCCGCGCTCACTCACTTTGAGCGACTCTCGGTCGATGCTCACCCCGAGCTTCGCGACCGCCTGATGCGCTGGATCGAGGGTCAGCCCATCGGCCGTAACCGCGACCTCGACCAGGAGTTGCGAAGACTTCCCGGCAAACACCGTACGATTTACAGCCTCAAAGATTACCGCCCCTGGGCACGTATCTACGCCTACCTTTTGAGCGGCATCGACACGCTCGCGCGCGACGCCGGCTACCAGGGGCTGGTGCTGCTCTTTGATGAGGCCGAGCGCTTTGCGCTCCTTTCCAGTGAGAACCGCGCCCACGCCGAGAACCTCTTTAAGGCAATGGCCGCGGCCAGCGTGGGCGCCGACGCTGCGCCCTTTGAGCGCGAAGACCTCTCCGGCGGCGGCCTGGGCGTGTTGCAGACCCTCCCGGCCCGCTACCACAACCGCCACGGCCTGCTGGCGATCTTCGCCATGACCCCCGATGATCAGGGCGTGGACGTGCTGCGCCAGGCCGCTCCCGACGACGCCTTTGTCGACCTGAAATTGCTTGGCGGTGAGGACTTCGAGAAGCTCGCAAGCCGGGTGCTTCGCCTGTACCGCGACGCGCACGAAGAGCCTCTACCCGCCGCCCTGGATGCCCTTCTACCCCGCATCATCAGTGGACTTCATCGCCATGGCCTGCTCAACACGCCGCGCCAGTCGATGAAGTTTATCGTCGAGCTCCTCGACATCGCACGCCGCCGCCCCACGCGGTTGCGCGACGCGGTGGGCGAGCTTCAGGGACTGCTAAATACCTGACCCCCTGAGAATCGCCCCCTGGACGGCACTCTCATGGTGCCCACCTTGCCCGCTGCCCTTACGCCGTCTTCCGAGAGCCCTCCATGTCCACCGCCCTCACCCTCTCGCCATCGCTGCACGTCGTCGAAGACCTGCGGGACGGCCCGCTTATCATCGGCCTGCACGGCTGGGGCGGAAGCCACCACACCTTTGACCCGCTACGCGATCACCTGCCGCCCGACCGGGCCTTCGCGGGGTGCGACTGGCCCGGCTACGGCCTCTCTCCGGCCCCCTCTCACTTCACCCTGGACGCCATCGTCGAGCCGGTGGCCGCGTGGTTGCACGATCTTCGAGGCCGCCACCCTGGCCCCTTCATCGCCGTGGGAAGTTGCAGCGGGGCCCTCTTCGGCATCGAACTTCTGCGCCGCCATCCCGGCGCGCTCGATCACCTCGTGATGGTCGAGCCCTTTGCGTTCAACCCCTGGTATTTAAAGCTCTTTCTGATCCCTGGCTTTGGCCGCCTGGCCTACGTCTCGACCTTCGCAAACCCGCTTGGCCGCTGGCTCACCAACCGCTCGCTCGCCGCCCAGAGCGACGAGCAACCGGACATGACCACCGTCGCGCACACCCCCACCCGCACCACGCTTAGCTACCTGCGCGAGCTCGACCGCATGGGCAACGCGCGCCGCTTCGCCGAGGTCACCACTCCGTTGAGCCTTGTGCATGGGGAGCGCACCTTCGGTGCCCTGATCCGCGGGATCCCGATGTGGCAGGAGCTCTTCCCCGCCGCACCGCTCGATGTGGTGGAGGGTGCGGGACACCTCCCCCTGAGCGAGAAGCCGGAGCTTTTGGCGCGGTTGGTAGAACGGGAGGTTGCGAAGGCAGCGGAGAAGGTCAATCGGAGTGCGGGGTGAGGTAATGGACCCACGCCGTCACGACCGACAGTCACCCGCATGCGACCTACAGTCACCCGCATGCGACCTACAGTCACTCGAGGCCGATGCCCACGCGACCGACAGTCACTCGAGGCCCCGCAAATAAGCGGTCGATCGCGCACTGGTCATGGGCGCAAGGCGCCCCGCAAAGAGCGATTTCACCACCCACTTCGCCTCATCACCTGCTCCCCCACGCGTTCTCATTGCCCCGCAGACCTCTCCCCCGAGCGCTCCCGAGCGCTCAACCGCCCCCCGGTACGCGTCCGAACGCGTTCTGCGCCGATTCACGCTCGTTATGACCCCGAAGCGCCGCCCCACTCCCAAACGAAAGACAGAGCGGCGCCTCAACGCCCCTTCAATGCGCACAAAGAACAGCTCCCCCCAATGGTCGACAACGCAGTTCATCACCCCCGGCACCGCCAACATCCTTCCCCGGCGGCGCCGGCATCACCCGATGCGCTCGGTCACCTCCCTCGGGCACCCGCGCACAACGCCCCTCCAGGCTCTCTAGCTACTCGGCCACCTGAGCCGCATCCCGCCCGGGCGCACCGCGCGCCTGGTGGACCTGATAGATCTGAAAGTTCGCCGCCAGCCCCGCCTCACAGGGGTCGTGTTCCCGACACGTGATCGGCGCGTTGCGCCTTAACCACAGCGTACCGCAGGGAAAGACGCAGCGCTTCTTGCCCTCAAGCCACCGCTTGCGCTCCCGGGCGTAGGCGTCACGAAACGCCTTCTCCCGCACCTGCGCCTCCTCCTGAAGCTGCGGATCGCTGGCAGCAAATCGGGGCGCAGCCTCCCCACGGCCAGCCGGCGTCTTCGGGCTGCTGGAGGGATCGGTCGCGAGCACGCCCTCAACCCCCAGAAACGTGCGCTTCTGGCGGGCCATCTCGCGATGAATCTTCTTCTCGCCCTTCTTCACCAGCTTCTCAAAATGAGCCACCACCTCCTCAAGCGTCATCTCCTCATATCCGGGCGGGCGCCGGGGCGTAAACGCGATCGTCTCGGGCTGGTCATCGCCGTAGTGGCTCTCCGGGCGCGGCACATTGACCGTCTTCTCCCAGTCGGAGGGCATGATCATAAAGCCCGGCCAGTCTCTGGCGCGCTCCACAAGCCCGGCCCTCACCGGGTTGAGCAGCACATAGACGATGTGATTCTCCAACGCCTGCCGGTCGAGCAGCACCGTATCGCCGTACTGGCTGCGGTTCCACAGCGAGTCGCCCGGACCCGATAGACCCAGGACTTTCTTGCGCACACTGGAGATGCCGCTCATCGCGTCGCGCATAAAGTCGCTCCGCTTTGCCTGCCTGTCATGGACCACCAGATGCAGGTGGTTGGACATGACCACCCCGGCATACAACTCCACGTCGCTGCGCTCCGCCGAGCGCGCGAACTCGTAGGCCGCAATCGCGTTCATGGGCGCATCGGGCCGAAGCGCATAGCGACGACCATGCGTGCGACGGGTCAATGCGGCGACCTGACCTGGAAGATGGCGACGAGGACGAGTCATAAAACGCTCCGAGCAGGAGGGGATGTGAGACCTCTCCCGATCGTTATCGAGCGCTGGCGCCAGAAGTTGCCGCCGATGGGCAAAAAAGTGCCCTGGTGCTGACAAAACTACAGGCCCCACCGGGCGATGGTGCGCATGAACAAACAACCTTATGCGACCGTCAACATCCTCATGCGACCCTCGGTCACCTTACCTGACCCTCGGTCACTTCACCTGACCGTCACTTCACCTGACCCTCGGTCACCTCACCTGACCCTCGGTCACTTCCACTTCGCCTGACCCTCGGTCACTTCCACTTCGCCTGACCCTCGGTCACCTCACCTGACCCTCGGTCACCTCGCCTGACCCTCGGTCATCCCACCTGACCCTCGGTCACCCGCAACCCATGAAGCGACTGCTCTTCATGTGTTATACTCGCATCCCCCCAACCCCGGAGTTGGCTGATGATCCCGGAAAACCTCGTATCGCCCCGCCACACCCTGCATCGCGCCCACCACCTGCTCCTGGCCGCCGCCCTCACCGCCACCGCCCTCCTCACCTCCGCCGGATGCGCAAGCGCCCAGCCCGCCCCCTCCACCCTGGGTGCCGAACAGTCCACCTCGACTTCGACCAGCGCTGCCGGGCCACGCTCCGGCCCCGGCGTGTGCGCCCCCGCCCCGCTCAGCGAACTTCGGGGGTGCACGCTTATCACCGGCGACCTCGTCATTGAGAACATCCGGGAGTCGGCGCTTCCCGACCTCGGCAGCATTGAGCGCGTCGAGGGCAGTCTCATCGTTCGGCAGAGCTTTTTGCTCAACCACCTCGAGGGGCTGCGCAACCTGGACGCAGTCGGCGGCGACCTGATGCTCGTGGGACTCCCGGGCCTCGCTACACTCGAAGGACTTAGCAAACTCCGGGTCGTCGGCGGTGAGTTGCACCTGGTAGAGGTCGGCGTCGACGCCTGCCTCATCGCCGAGTTCATTCGGGGGCAACGTGAGCGCGGCTACCAGGGCCCGGCGCACGTCATCGGCGTCGACCCTTCTCCCCACTGCCAGGTTGACTTCGCCTCTCCTGAGTTCGCCGGTCCCCTGACCACCCCCGCATCTCCCGACGCCGGCGCAATACCCGCCCCCAACCCCACGCTGCCGCCGATCACGCTTCCCGACATTGACGAGATTCGCGGCGGAAACCACCTTGAGACCATCCACCCCGAGATCGCCCTGCGCGCCCGCCTCTTATATGAGTTGCTCGAACACGAGGGCATCGAGGTCGTGTTCATCTCCGGACACCGCAGCTGGAGCCCGCCCGGCGGCCGGCGCCTGGCCAGCTGGCATCATGTCGGCATGGCCTTCGATCTTAACCTCACCCACCGCGCGACGATGAGCGAAGCCAACCGCCACTACGAGGCGGACCGCAAAGCGTGGGAGCGCATCGGTGAGCTGGCCGAAGGACTCGGAATCATCTGGGGAGCACGCTACGACGACATCTTCCACTTCGAGTGGCACCCCGGCCATCACGCCCGCATGAGGCAGCACGAATTCGACGCGTTTCGCGATCTGGCCGGTCAGGACCTGGGCAACTACCGCCAGGGCTGGTCGCTTTACGAAGATGATCTCCAGAGCGTCGACGAAACCCCTCCCTGCCTGGGCGGCTGCTACATCCCACCAGATCAGGGCTTGAGCGAACTTCTTGACTCGCTGCGTTAGACCTGTTCATCGACAAATTCAAAACCTGTTCAAAAAAATTCGTGCACATGCTTGCCACCTTTCGTCTCGCTCCTAAGGTTCCCTTCGAGCTGTCGGCTGTGGTGCCTCCTCCGGTTGTACCCGATACCGCGGGCAACCCTGTTCAAAAGGTGGTCACCCCCGAGAGCTACGATAGAAACGGTGAACTTAACGCAGTTAAAGGAGATGGATCATGAACAAAAATCTGAAACTTCTGGTGCTTTTTTTGATCGGCGCGTTCGTTGTGGCGTGCGGCGGTGACGATGACGACCCCGAGACCATCGATGATGTCGGTGTGGAAGAAGACGCCGGCGATGACGCCGATGTCGAAGAAGACACCGGCGGCGAAGAAGATGCCGGTGAAGACACCGACGTCGAGGACGACGCCGGCGGCGACGACGAGCTCAACATCGTTGAGACCGCTCAGGCCAACGAAGACTTCTCCCTCCTTGTCGAGGCAGTGGTCCGCGCCGGCCTCGATGATGACCTCGCCGGTGAAGGCCCCTTCACCGTCTTCGCACCGACCAACGCCGCGTTTGAAGCGGCTGACCTCGACTCGGCCGCCATCGCGGAGATGGAGCCCGCCGACCTCGCCGCCGTGCTCACCTACCACGTCCTTGACACTGAGGTGCTTGCTGCTGACGTGAGCCCGGGTGCTGTTCAAACGCTCAACGGCGCGCCGGCCATCATCGAAGACATCGACGGTCTGACCTTCGCCACCGCGCCCATCAGCGCGACCGACGTCATCGCCACCAACGGCGTGATTCACGTCATCGACGAAGTCGTCTTCCCGCCGGCCTTCAACGCCGCTGAAACCGCAACCGACTCTGGAAACTTCACCGGTCTTCTAGCTGCGGTTGAGGCCGCTGAGCTCGGCGAAACCGTCGCGACCGGTGGTCCCTTCACCGTGTTCGCCCCGGCTGACCCGGCCTTTGATGACATCAACCTGGAAGACTTCACCGCCGAAGAGCTCGCTGGCATCCTGTCCTTCCATCTTGTGCCCGGCTATGTCAGCTCCTTCGACCTGGCCAGCGGCAACGTCGCCACGGTCAACGGCGCGGAAGCGGAAATCGTCGTCGACGGAGCTACCGTGACCTACGAAGGCGCCACGGTGACCGAAGCCAACATTCTGTCCAGCAACATGATCATTCACGTCATCGACAGCGTGGTGTTGCCGCCCACCGAGTAAGGTCGCGGCGCAGTAGCACACCGGTGAGGCGCCAGCCTCGCCGGCGTGAATGTCCGAAGGGCGTGCCAATCTGGCACGCCCTTTTTTGTTGCCTGCGGGCACATCAACGCGTGCCTCACGAACCACGCACCCGATTTATGGCCCACATTCGTTCATGACGCGACTTGTCATTCCCCGAAGATTTCGCTATGGGTTCGCCCACTTGCGCATGATTTTGGCCACCTTTTGAATGTGGCATGTGACTTGCTCTACACTTTGGATCTCTCGATTGAGATCCCTCTGGCTGCCGACGCGTCAGACTAACGCATGGATACCCTCATGATTCGCACCTCTTCCTGGATGCCCTCTCTCGTGGCGCTGACGCTCCTACTGGGCGCAGCGGCCTGCGGCGAAAGCAGCGTGCATTATAATACGGGCGACGGCGTCACCCGCGTCGACACCAACCCCGACCGCGACCCGCCGACCAACGACGACGCCCGGGGCTACACGCTCAGCGCCGTCAGTCAGACCGAGCAGGGCACCTACATCGGCGAGTCGCTCGAACTTCAGGTGCGCCTGGCCGATGACCAGGGCGAGGTCACCCCGGATGAGGCGATCACCTTCGAGATCATCGCCGAGGCCGGCTCCACCCAGACTCGCCTCCAGTCCAACTCCTCGTTCACCAACGCGCAGGGCATCGCCACCAACCGCCTGCTCGTCGGCGACGCGCTGGGCACCATTCGCGTGCGCGCCACCCACAGCTGGGCCGATGACCCGGTCGACTTCACCGTCAACGTGGGCACCGTGCCCGTCGGCGCCCTGCGCATCGGCGCCTCCTACGACCGCACTGATGTCGCCCCCCTGAGCTTTGTGCAGCTGCGCCTCTGGGACGCCGTCCAACAGCCCTGCTCCTCCATCCCCACCTTCACCCCGCCGGCCGCCGCGCACCTGCTCGAAGCCGACCTGGCCGACCTCACCGATACCGCCCTCTTTGAAGGCCTCGATCCGAATAACCGCTACACCGTCGTCGCCTACGGTCGCGGCGCCTTCGACCAGATCATGGCCTTCGGCTGCGCCGACGACGTCAGCGCCGAGCCCGACGCCACCACCGACGTGATGGTCGACCTCACGCTTCTCGACCTGATGCCGACCGGCGTCTACGACGTCGAGAGTTATTGGGATTTCCGCGAGGCGATTTCCAGCACCGGGGCGATTGGGTCGACGATTGTCACTGCGGTTGAAGCCATCTCCAACCCGGGTCGCGCCATTGCCGACCTGGTGATCGACTGGGCAGAAGAATGGGTCTGTGAGAACCGCAGCCTTGAAGAATGTCTTATCGCGATGGCCTTTGGCGGCGAAGCTCGTGACACTATTGAAGACTTCGTCAACGACCAGCTCAGCCGCATGGAGTTTTTCGCAGACCTCATGGCCATTGGCCAGGATCTCAATGACACCATCAGCCAGATGAAGGTCGAGAGCGTCCTCACCATCAGCAACAAACAAGTTGGCGAGGGCGAGCTTCGCGGGGTGGACGCCTGGCAGGCGATGAACTTCTACTGGCGTCGCAACTGCACCGACACCAGCCCTGCTGACTGCGGCGAAATTCGCTTCGGGCTCGGATCTGGCAGCAGCATCGGGGCGTTGCAGTCGGAGTGGGACGGCCGTCTCATCAACTACAACCGACTGGAGATCGACGCTCATGAGATGACGGTGCCCTACGGCCTGGTCATCTTGCAGATTCTCAATGATACGCTGATCCCGGCGATGACCGGCGGCAACGCCAACAGCATCTCCGGAGCGCTCAACTACTGGATCTGCGATAACATCGGCTCAGTGAATGTGGGTGGCATCAACCTGCCAGTGGGAAGTTTTTGTAGCTCTCTCGTCGCTCCACTGATCAGCACCTACGCCAACCAATTCCTCGCCGACCTGGAGTTCTCCATCAACCTCTTCGTCGAAGGCGAAGGCCTGATGTATGACACCGACTCCGACGGCGTCACCGACCTCATCAACGAAGGGCTCTTCCTTGGCGAGGTGCGCCGCGACGACGGGCCGCCCACCGAGATGGAGGCCACCTTCGAGGGCGTCCGGCAGCCTTAATCTTCGATCCCCCCGGGTCGGGGACCGTCCCCGACGTTGAGAAAAGCTCGCTACCCCCTCGGGTAGCGGGCTTTTTTGTCACCAAACCTGCGACGTTCATTCTCGCGACGTCTCATGCCCGCAAACCGCGCTGTGCGTCGTTTCCAGGGAGCGTCCCCTTGCCTTCGGCCCACCATTCTAAATAGCTTCGCGTCGCCGCGTGTTACCCCAACGCAATGACCGAGAGTCACCCGAGATGACCGAGAGTCACCCGAGATGACCGAGGGTCACCCGAGATGACCGAGGGTCACCCGAGATGACCGAGGGTCACCCGAGATGACCGAGGGTCACCCGAGATGACCGAGGGTCACCCGAGATGACCGCATACACGCTTATCTTTTCGACACAGCCCCGCCACGCCGTGGAGTCCCCCATGACCCGAAACCTTCCTGTTCATTCTCCCGTTCAATCGCCCGGCCGCCGCCCCGAGCAGTTCAGCGATCGCAGCCGCGTCGTCGCCTTTACCCTGGCGGTCTTTCTGGGAGCGCTCGGTGTGCATCGCTTCTACACCGGCAAAGTCATCACCGGCCTGCTTATGTTTCTCACCGCCGGCGGCTTTGGCCTGTGGTGGGCCGTCGACGTCATGACCATCTTGATGGGCTATTACCGCGACGCCGAGGGCCGGCGCCTGGCGCCGCCCACCCGACAGCCCGAGCGACTACCACACCATCCGGAGCCCACGCGTCGCGCGGTCCCCACCCGCGCTCCCACCGACGAAGAGATCGCCGAGCGCGAGCTCGACAAACTGCTCGACGACCCGCTGGCCGATAAGTTCGCCGAGCTGGAAGCCGAGATGGGGCAGGACGCCACCCTCGATAAGCGCGCGCATCACCGGCACTGACCCTCGGTCACTCTTACCTGACCCTCGGTCACTCTTACCTGACCCTCGGTCACTCTTACCTGACCCTCGGTCACTCTTACCTGACCCTCGGTCACCCTTACCTGACCCTCGGTCACTCCATCAAAACGACCATCATTCACCTGACCCTCGGTCACTTTTACCTGACCCTCGGTCACTCTTACCTGACCCTCGGTCACCTGACCTTCGATCACTCTTGCCTGACCCTCGGTCACACAACCACGACGATCAAAAAAACCCACCGCGAGCGTCGCGGCGGGCTTCTGTCATGTCGCCCGGTGCCTCATCGAGGTCGCAGATCCCTCGTCGACGCTTAGTTCGCCGGCAGCGTCATAAAGATCGTCGCCCCCTGACGGTAGAGCAGCACCAGCACCTGCCCACGCGAGGTCTGCCAGAGCTGGGAGACGTCGGCCGGTGAGGAGACCGGGCGGCGGTTGACCTCCAGAATCACATCCCCGGGGCGAAGGCGCAGACGCGCCGCCTCACTCCCCGGCGCAACCTCGGTCACCGCCACCCCCTGGCGCAGCGCCGGGGGTACGCGAAGCTGCGCGCGCAGCTCATCGTTGAGGGCCTGCAGGCTCAGCCCTTCGACTGGCGAGGGCGCAAAGCCCGGAGCGCTGGCCACACCGGCCGCATCTTCCAGCGCGCCGAGCTCCAGGCGACCTTTCATAGCCTGACCCTCGCGAAGATAGGCGACCTCCACCTCGGTACCCGGCTGAGCCATGCCCACGCGGTTCTTCAACTCCCCGGGAGAGCTCACGCTGCGCCCGGCAATGCTCGTGATCAGGTCACCGCGCTGCAAACCGGCGCGCGCCGCCGGGCTCTGAGGCTGCACGTCCGAGACGACCACCCCGCGCGCGCTCTCCGGGATCTCCAGCGCGCTGGCAAGCTCCGGGGTCAGCTCCTGGATCATCACCCCGAGCCAGCCGCGGCTGACCTTTCCGGTTTCCACCAGGCTCTCCATGATGCCACGGGCCATCTTCGAGGGGATCGCAAACCCGACGCCCTGGTAGCCGCCGCTCTTGGAGAGGATCGCCGTGTTGATGCCCACAAGCTCCCCGCGCAGGTTCACCAGCGCCCCGCCGGAGTTGCCCGGGTTGATCGCCGCGTCGGTCTGAATGAAGTCCTCATAGTCGACAATCCCCATATTGCCCCGGCCCTTCGCCGACACAATGCCTAAGGTCACGGTGCTGGAGAGCCCGAAGGGGTTGCCGATGGCCACCACCGACTCCGCCAGGCGAAGCGCGTCAGAGTCACCAAACTCAATCGCTTTGAGGTCGTCGGGCGCGTCTTTGAAGCGCAGCACGGCGATGTCGCTCTGCGGATCGGAGCCCACGACCTCGGCCTCAAACTCTCGCCCGTCGTTGAGGGTCAGGCGGATGGTGTCGGCGCCTTCGATGACGTGGTTGTTGGTGAGCACGATGCCCTCAGCGTCCACAATCACGCCACTTCCCAGGCCTTCCTGCACGCGCTCCTGAGGTTGCTGCGGCATCCCCCGCGGCCCGAAGAAGGGGTGGCCGCCAAAGGGAGAGCGCCCGAATGGCGAGGCCATCTGCCGCACGCTGCGCTCGGTGTTGATGCCCACCACCGAGGGCATCACCTTCTCGACCACATCGGGGAGCTCCAGGCGCATGGCCATCTCGGAGCCGCTCACCCGCAGGTCGTGCCCTGCCGCGCCTGCCGCCTCATCGGGATGGGGCGCCACCTCCACGCTGGCCTCTTCGACGCCGGGCGCGCTGACCGCCGGGTCGGGGCTCGTCTCCGGTTGAAAACAGGCCACGCCGGTGGCCGCCAACATCGCGATCATCCAAGGTGCTCTTCGCATGGGGTCTTCCTCCCGTCTCAACACAGGGTTCAACATCATCTCGGCCAGCCGCCGTACGGGATCTGGCCATGGCGGGTGTTCAACGCGACAATAATTTAAAATCATTCCCGCCCCCCGGCATCCCCCCGGCTCCCGATATGCGTCCGATGCGCGCGCCCAACCTCGTCATGCCCTCTGAGCGCGTGCGTCATCCCGCGCACCATCGAAGCCACATTGGCGAGCGGGCCCGGCTGCGCTATAACACCCCGCAGACCATCACCGCTTTCCCCACGACGTAGCCCATGACGCACCGCACTCGCCGCCCGCTTCGCCGATCCCTGGCTCTGGCCACGCTGCTCGGCGCGCTTGTCGCCACCGCCGGCTGCGAACGCGTCGGCGACTGGGTTGATGGCGAGTGTCTCGAGGGCCAGCTCGACCGGCCGCGCTTCTGCGACCGCGACGGCGATCTCGTGGCCGACCGCGACCCCGAGGGGCTGCGCTGGCTCAACCCGGACACGCTGATCTTCGCCTACACCCCGGTTGAAGATCCGGCGCAGTACCGCCAGGTCTGGGACGGCTTTCTGGAGCATCTGGAGCGCGAGACGGGCAAAGAGGTGCAGTTCTTTCCCGTGGGCTCCAACGCCGCCCAGATCGAGGCGATGCGCGCCGGACGCCTGCACATCGCGGGTTTCAACACCGGGAGTCTCCCCCTGGCGGTCAACTGCGCAGGCTTTAAGCCCCTGGCGATGATGGCCGCCGAAGATGGCTCCTTTGGCTACGAGATGGAGCTCATCACGCATGTCGACAGCGGCATCACCACCGTCGACGAGCTCAAAGGCCGCACCCTGGCGTTTACCTCCCCGACCTCCAACTCCGGGTTCAAGGCACCCTCGGCCTTGCTCGGCTCGGAGTTCGACTTGCAGGCTGGACGCGACTTCGAGGCGGCCTACTCCGGACGTCACGACAACTCGCTCTTAGGCGTCTTCAATCAGGACTACGACGCCGCGGCGGTCGCCAACGTGGTCACCGACCGCCTCTTTGATCAGGGCAAAGTGCCCCGCGATCAGATCCGCGTGCTCTACCGCTCCAAGACCTTCCCGACCACCGGCTTTGGCGTCGCCTACAACCTGCACCCGGAGCTGGAGCAGGCCATCCGCGACGCCTTCTTCAGCTTCCCCTGGGAGGGCTCGGTGCTGGACCGGGAGTTCCCCGACGAAGACGGCTTCATTCCCATCTCCTACAAAGATCACTGGGAGGTGATTCGCCAGATCGACCAGGTCTTCAAGCCCGGCTACTCCTGCCAGTGATCGTTGAGCGATCTGGCGGCAACTTCTGCTCCTCTCACTGAGGTTATTGCGATGCTCACCCTCAAAGGCCTGCACAAACGCTACCCGGACGGCTTTGTAGCGCTGCCCTCCGTCGATCTGGAGGTGCCCACCGGACAGCTCGTCGCGCTGATCGGCCCCTCGGGCGCCGGCAAATCGACGCTGATCCGCTGCATCAACCGCCTGGTCGAGCCCACATCGGGCTCGGTGAAGCTCGGTGAGCAGGAGCTGACCACCCTCTCGCGCGGGGAGCTGCGGCGAGCGCGTAGGCGCATTGCGATGATCTTTCAAGACTATGCGTTGGTCGACCGACTCACGGTGATGGAGAACGTCTTAAGCGGCCGCCTGGGTTATGTGAGCTTCTGGCAGAGCTGGATGCGGCGCTTTCCTCAGGCCGACGTCGATCGCGCCTTTGAGCTTCTGGAGACGGTGGGCCTCAAAGGGCTTCACGACCGCCGCGCCGACGCCCTCTCCGGCGGCCAGCGCCAGCGCGTCGGCATCGCCCGGGCCCTGATGCAGCAGCCCGAGCTTCTGCTGGTCGACGAGCCCACCGCAAGCCTCGACCCGCGCACCGCACGCCAGGTCATGCAGCTTCTCGGCGATCTGTGCAAAGCGCATAACCTCACCGCGATCATCAACATCCACGACGTGCCCCTGGCCCGCGCCTACACCGACCGCATCGTCGGGCTGCAGGCCGGAAACGTCGTCTTCGATGGCAAGCCGCAAGAACTCACCGACGCGGTGCTCCCCGAGATCTACGGCGGCGAAGACTGGAACAAAGACGCCGAGAGCGACCAGGCGGCAGCGCCGGCTGAAGATGACGGGGTCGCCGCGTGAGCACTGCCCCTCCCACAACGCCGCCGACCGCCGGCGCGCCGCGTCGCTGGCGCCGCCCCCCGCATATCGCCAACCCGCGCACCCGCTGGGCGCTTTACATCGGCGCGAGCCTCTACCTGCTGTGGGCGCTCTCATCGGTCGAGGTCGACGTCGGGCGCCTCTTTGAAGGCATGACCCGTGCGCGCACCTTCTTTGCTGCCGCGCTCTCGCCCGACTTCTTTACGCGCTGGAGCGACATCCGCGCCGGCATCCTGGAGAGCCTCACGATGACGGTGGTGGCCACCGTGGCCGGCATCGCGCTTTCGGTGCCCCTGGGTCTGGGCGCGGCGCGCAACCTGGCCAGCCGCCCGGTCTACCTGGTCTGCCGCGCGATTCTTGCCGGCACGCGCGCCTTTCACGAGATCATCCTGGCGATCATGCTCGTGGCGATGTTCGGCTTCGGCCCCTTTGCCGGCGTGGTCACCCTGGTCGTCTCCACCATCGGCTTTTTAGGCAAGCTCATCGCCGAAGACATTGAGGCCATTCAGTGGAACGCCGTCGAAGCCGTGGAATCCGCCGGGGCCTCCTGGCTGCAGCGGGTCGTCTACGCGGTGCTTCCGCAGATCATGCCGCGTTTTATCGGCCTCTCGCTCTACCGCCTGGACATCAACTTCCGCGAGTCGGCTGTCATCGGCATCGTCGGCGCCGGCGGCATCGGCGCGACGCTGACCACGGCCTTTGATCGCTACGAGTTTGAGGCCGTCTCGGCCATCTTGATCCTCATCATCACCACCGTCTTTATCGCCGAGTACATCGCCGGCGCCATCCGTCGAAAGGTTCTGTGATGCCCGTTGAGCAGCAAGGCGATACCCGCATCTGGCGCCGCCGTGACCGCAAAGCCGCCTGGCAGCATTTTGGCGTCACCCTGGCCGTGGCCGCGCTGGTGGTCTTCTGCGCAAAGATCATCAGCGATCAGACCACCTGGGAGTTTGTGGGCTCGGCGCCGATGCAAGGCGCGGACCTCGCCATGCGCATGTGGCCCCCGCAACTCGGCTACATCGCCGAGCTCTGGGGACCGGTGGTCGACACCATCCACATCGCCACCCTGGGCACCATCCTGGGCGTGATGATCGCCTCGCCACTGGCCTTTCTGGCGGCGAATAACACCACCCCCTCAAAGGTCTTCGTGCGTCCGGTGGCGCTGGCGCTGCTGGTGACCTCGCGCTCGGTGAACTCGATCATCTGGGCGCTGATGCTGGTGGTGATCTTCGGCCCGGGGATGCTCAGCGGCATCATCGCCATCGCGCTGCGATCGGTGGGTTTTTGCGGCAAACTGCTCTACGAGGCCATCGAGGAGATCGACGCCCACACCGTCGAAGCCGTCTCCTCCACCGGCGCGAGCCGCCTTCAGGTGCTCACCTTCGGCGTGATTCCGCAGATCGCCCCGGCCTTCGCCGGCATCTCGGTCTACCGCTGGGATATCAACATCCGCGAGGCCACCGTGCTGGGGCTCGTCGGTGCCGGCGGCATCGGGATGGCCCTTCAGGGCGCCATCGACACCCTGGCCTGGAGCCGGGTCAGCGTGATCTTCCTGGTGATCCTGGCCACGGTCGTGCTCTCGGAGTGGGTCTCGGCCAAAGCGCGCGCGGCGGTGATCTGAGTCCCGTGAGGAGCATCCCCTGGCCCCTTCCCACAGGTTCTCCACAGCCCGGCCTCCCCATGCTCATGATTCGCGCAGCCCTTCTATCTGCCCTGATGCTCGTCGCCTGCGACTCCCCCTCGTCACAACAACGCGCGACAACCTCCCCATCCGAACCAGCCGCCCCCACCCAAACACCGGCCGTCGCAGAGCCCGCAACGCTACGCGCCACCCCCGACACCGACCTGCGCGTCGGCCAGAACGTCGACGTCTGCTGGGAGGCTCCGGGCCGCTCCGACTGCATTTTCTCCATCCTGCATGCCAGCGGTGAGGGCGACTTCGGCGATGTAGCCGCCAGCGGATGTCGCCCGGTCATCGTGGAGCGCACCACGCTCATCGAGCTCTTCTGCGGCACCACCACCCACGCCCTGCTGCAACTCGACGCCACAGAGTGACGTTTTACCCGCATAAACACGGGACCTCCCGCGACCCTCGGTCACCTCGCACCCGCATAAACACGGGGCCTCCCGCGACCCTCGGTCACCTCGCACCCGCATAAACACCGGACCTCCCGCGACCCTCGGTCACCTCGCACCTTCCCCCGGCACACGAACCCCATACCCCCACACGAACCTCCCCACATCGCGAACCCCGGCGCCCCACAACCACACAACCTCATAACCTCATAACTACATAACCACACCACGCGCCCCCCCGAACCCACGCGGCGACTCCCCACATCGCGCCCCCCCCCACGCCCCGCACCTTACTCCTCCAGCTCCACCCACCGCACATCAAACTCGAGTTCCACATCGATCGTCGGCGAACACTCGCTCCCGCAGATCCCACTCTGGCAAAAGAGCGTAAACGCAGCGCTCCCGGCGATCGTCTGAGCAGCCTCATCGAACGCGCTGATATTCGCCATCGTCGAAGCGTTGTACGAGCAGGTGGTGCCCCCGACGTTCTCGATAAGACCGGCCTCCAGGGGCTGTTCCACAGGCACCTCGCTCCCGGCCTCGGGAAGATCCATGCCGAAGGTGATCGCGTTGAGCGAGCTTGAAACAAAGAGCCGCCCGAACGAGAGCTCCGCCCGAACCGCCGGCGCATCCCCGCTGACCGTCTGAGGCTCCCCTCCGTAGAGCGACATCGTCACGCTTCCCCCGGAGACCTCCGGCTCCTCCACCGGCTCCTCAACGCTCAGGCAATCTTCCGCGCACCCCTCCTCCCCGTCACAGACTTCGCCGAACTCCACCCTGCCGTTGCCGCACTCCGGCGCATTGCTCAGACAGGCCGGTCCGCTCTCGTCTTCGGTCTGCTGGCAGGTGTAGCCCGGCGCGCAGCTCTCCACACAGAGTCGGCTGCAGTACGAGCCGCCGAGCTCCTGATGGGAGACGCAGACGCCCCCTTCACACGCGTCGCTGACATCGATGCAGGTCGAGAGGTTGCAGATCAGATCGCAGGGCTGCCCCAGATCGCCGGGCTCCTCCTGCGGATCCTCGAAAAGCCCGCCATCGCCTGAATCTACGCCAGCGTCGACCTCTCCCACGTCATTTGAAGCGCGACGGTTGGTGTCGTCGCCGGAGCACGCCCCTCCCAGGCCCATTGCCACCACTGCGAACCACACAAACCGACCTGTTCCTTTCATCACCATCCTCGCTCGCCAGTATTCACCCGGTCGCGGACAACCTGCCCGACGCGACATCACTCCAATGGGGCATACCGTAGCTGCTCGCCAGGCCCACCACAACCGCCCCGCCGACTTGTTCGGGCGTCCTAACGCCCCACCTTTAGAGGAGCCCCCTGACACGAACGCTCATCACCCATCGCGGCGCGAGGTTGTCTTGGACACCATACTGCAGGGCATCATCACGATGATCTCGCTGGTCAACCCGCTGGTGTGTCTGGCGATGTTTGCCAACATCGAGCAGGACCAACCTCGGGAAACACAGCTGAAAGACGCCGCCCAGGTCGCGCTTGCCACCGTGGTGATCCTCGCCGGGGCCGCCCTCCTGGGCACGCGCATCCTGGAGATGTTCGGCGTCTCCATCGACGCCTTCTCGGTGACCGGCGGCGCGGTGCTGGTCGGCATCGGCGCGGCGATGCTGGGCGGGCGTCAGACCCCCACCAACCCCGACCCCGCGCAGAAGACCGGGGCTCACTCCTCGCCAGAGCCCGCCGAGCCTGACTCCGAGCGCGCGATTCACCAGGCCTCGCTCACTCCCCTGATCCTTTTCTCAGCCGGCCCCGGCCCCATCACCGGCGTCATCACCCTGGCAGCACAAAGCCAACAGACCCTACCCCTGACGGCCTTGATCGCCGTCGGAGTGACCTGCGCCCTGCTCTGGATCACGCTCTTTGTACCGGCCAGGAAGGCCCCCTCAAAAAGCAGCCCCGCCGGCGAAGGTGCCCCTGTCGACACCTCCCCCGCCAAGGAGGACGAGTCGTCGAGCTTTTACCGCGACATCGGCACCCGTTTTATGGGCCTGATCGTGGTCGCCATGGGCGTGCAGATCGCACTGACCGGCATCAAAGGTTTTTTCGAGATCGGCACGTAATCACGCACCTTCGACCGACCCTCGGTCACTCCGACCGACCCTCGGTCACTCCCACCGACCCTCGGTCACTCCCACCGACCCTCGGTCACTCCGACCGACCCTCGACACCCGCACAATCACACGGCTTCGACCGACCCTCGGTCACTCCGACCGACCCTCGGTCACTCCGATCGATTTTTGATCACTTCGACCCTCGGTCACCTCGACCCACGGTCACTCCGACCCACCCTCAATCGCCCCCCTCTTTTCAAACCTCCGCGAATCTCCTAACCTCCCCCCAACCTTCGAGCCAGACCGACCCGGGGAGCTTTGATTGACCCTCCCCACCTGCGGGGAGAACGCCGTGCACCCGAACCCTACTCAAAGCCACCATCGCCTCGCGCTGCGCCTCAGCGCCCTGCTCACCGCCTGTGCACTCAGCGCATGCAGCGGTGACGACGCCCCCGGGCAAACACCCTCACCCGACACCGGAGAGCACCAGGACGCCGACGCACCTTCGCCCGACGCAGATGCGCACGACTCAGACCCGCCCGACACTCAGACGCCTGATGTCGACGACGGTGAGGATAGCGGCGACGCAGCGCAGCCTGACCCCGAAGACCCGCGCGTGACCATGGACGACTTCAGCTTCGTGGGCGCATTTCGCGTGCCTGCGAGCCGGTTTGGTGCCTCCTCAATGAACTTCTCCCAGGGACCAATCGCGCTGCACCCGGAACGCAACTCGGTCTTTCTGGTCGGCCATAACTACGACCAGGCCATCGCCGAGTTTACCATTCCCGACCTGGTCAACAGCTCCGTGCTCACCGAGCTCAACACCGCCGAGAGGCCGGTCCAGAGATTTGCCAGCGTACTCGACCGTCTGGACAACCCCCAGAGGCTCGATCGACTCGGCGGCATGGCCTTTTTGGAGGATGGCGAGGGTTATGATCTCCTGGTTCACGCCTGGCAGTACTACGACGCCCCGGCTGACAAAACCCACACCACGCTGATGCTGCGCGACCCCGACGACCTGGAGGGCTCCGCCGTAGACGGCTTCTATGAGCTCGAAGGCCGCGCGCACACCAACGGCTGGGTCACCCCCATCCCCGAAGCGCTGCAGCAGGAGCTGGGCGCCACGCACCTGACCGGCTCCTCGGGCGGCTACCCCATTCACAGCCGCGCGAGCATCGGCCCCACCTTCTTCACCTTCGAGCCGGCGGCGTTCACCGCCCCACCCTCCGAGGAGATCCCGACCGAGGCGCTGTTGGACTACAGCCTGGCAAACCCGCTCCACCATGACCTCAACAACGACCAGGGCGACAACGACATCTGGACGCACCTCTCACGAGCCACCTTCGGATTCATCCCACCCGGCTCGCGTACCTACCTCGTGATCGGGAAGTCCGGCGGTCATCAGAGCGGTGTCTGCTACAAGTGCATCCCGGAAGGCCGCACCTCCACATGTGCGGGAAACTGCGCGCGCGACGCCACCGACTACGCGACGTTCTTCTGGGCCTTCGACATCGACGACCTGCTCGACGTCAAGGCCGGGGAAAAATTGCCGCATGAGGTGCGCCCCTTCGCTTACGGACCCTTTGAGATCCCCTTTAGCACCAACTCCATCGGGGGCGGCGCCTTCGACTCCGAACGCGGCCTGCTCTACCTCACCGCCCAGCGGGCCGACCGCGAACGCGAGTTCTTAAATCCACCGGTGATCATGGTCTACTCCTACGACCGCTGAGCGCCCTTCACCGCGCACCCGAAAGCGGCCGGCCGCATGAACAAAGGACCTCCGGCGACCCTGGGTCAGCTCACCACGGCCTGCTCCCGGCGCGTTTCCATCTCGTGAGCCGCGCCGCGTTCGCAACGCCCTGAGCCCCCATGCCCCTGTTCTACGCCCCCCAGACTGCCGGGAGAGTGATCATGCGCCCCGTTCCATCGCAGAATCGTCACATCCTCGCCCTGCTCCTTGCCTCCCTGCTTACCGCCTCCACGCTCTCTGCGTGCAACGGTGACAACGACCCTGCACACGATCGGTCGCCGGACACCGGTAGCCTCCAGGACACCGAGAGCACCTCACCGGATGCAGAAACGCCTGACACCGAAGAAGACGTCGAAGAAAATGTCGAACAAGATGTCAACGATAGTGGCCAGGACGCGCAACAACCCGACCCGGACGATGCGCGCGTCACCCCCGACGACTTCAACTTCGTCGGGGCTTTTCGCGTTCCGGCCGGTGAGTTCGGCAACTCCTCGATGAACTACTCCGAAGGCCCCATTGCGCTGCACCCCGAGCGTCCTTCGGTCTTTCTTGTGGGCCACACCTACCAGCAGGCCATCGCCGAGTTCACGATCCCCGAGCTCGTCGACAGCGCCGTGGTCGCCGAACTCAACATGGCCCAGGCGCCGTTGCAGGGCTTTGCCAGCGTGCTTAACCGGGCGGAGAACCCCCAGTCGATCGACCGCATCGGCGGCCTGGCCTTCATCGAAGATGGCGAAGGCCAAGGCTACGATCTCCTCATTCACGCGTACGAATATTACGACGCCCCGGCCGACAACACCCACACCACGTTAATGCTGCGCGACCCCGACGATCTGGAGGGCTCGGCGGTGGACGGATACTATGAATTCGAAGGCCGCGCGCACGCCAATGGCTGGGTCATGCCCATCCCCGAAGAGCTGCAGGCGGAGCTCGGCGCCACGCATCTGACCGGATCCTCGGGCGGCATCCCCATTCACGGCCGCGCGAGCATCGGCCCCTCCTTCTTCACCTTCGACCCGGCGGCCCTGACCGCGCCCCCCTCCGATAAGGTGCCCACCGAAGCGCTGATGGACTTCAGCCTCACCCATCCCTTGCACGAGGACATGAACAACACCGACGGCACAAACGACATCTGGACACACCTCTCACGGGCCACCTTCGGGTTTATCCCGCCGGGATCGCGCACGTATCTGGTCATCGGCCACTCCGGCGGCCACGAGACCGGCGTCTGCTACAAATGCACCCCCGAGGGGGGTAGCTCCAACTGCGGCGGTTATTGCGCCAACAACGTCACCGACTACAGCCCCTTCTTCTGGGCCTTCGACATCGACGATCTGCTCGAGGTCAAAGCTGGCGAGAAGCTCCCTCATGAGGTGCGCCCCGTTGCCCACGGCCCCTTGGAGATCCCCTTTAACACCAACACCATCGGCGGTGGCGCCTTCGACGCCGAGCGCGGCCTGCTCTACCTCACCGCCCAGCGGGCCGACCGTGAGGGCACCTACTCCAACCCGCCGGTGATCATGGTCTACGAGCTCGACCGCTGACGTTATTCTGCCTCCACGGAGCGCGCGATCGACCGCATCACCCGAGGCCTTCCGCCGACCCTCGGTCACCCTGAAGCGCGCCCCCGCGGCTGCCCCTTTTGCTGGACGTCGTTTGCACCCGGGGGACCGCGCGTGATACCCGCAACCCTCTCGTGTTCGTGCACCATTCTTGCCCGGAGCTGTGATGCTAGCCTGGTTCAAACGCTTCTTCGCCGCGCTCTTTGGGAAACGTCCCGAGCCGCGACAACTGCCCCCGGGGCGCGACGTCAACCTGAGCAGCCTGCGCGTCGGCGATGTGGTCGTGCACCTCGATCAGACCTACATCGTCAACCAGCGCATCGTGAATCATGCCAACGGCTTCTTCTGGCACGACTACAAGCTCTACGGCGGTGATGACGCCCACATCTGGCTCTCGGTCGAAGATGACGACGAGCTGGAAGTGGCCCTCTACCGTCCGGCCGATCTTACGCTCAACGAGGAGCCCCCCGAAGAGATCGAGTACCTCGGCCAGCTCTTTCGCCTCACCGAGAAAGGCACCAGCGACGCCAAGATCAGCCGCGAGAGCGGCAGCGAGACGCGCACCACCGCCTACTCCTGGGACTACGAGGGCGAGGGCGGCAAGCGTCTCAGCGTGCAACGCTGGGGCGAGAGTGAATATGAAGTGATGGTTGGCGAGCCGGTCAACGCCGCCTCGCTCGATTTGATGGCCCAGCCGGACTGAGACCATGACGATCCGAGACCGCCCACTTATCCCCGCCTTCTTTGCGCTCTTCTGCCTGGTCGGTGCCATCTACGGCATGATGGGCGAGCGCAAGACGCTGATCTACAACGAGACGGCCAACTTCGCCGAGCTCAACACCCCGCAGAAGCTCATCGGCCTGGAGCTCGACCCCGAGCGCATGTACACGCTCAACATCCTCTACGCGATGCCCATGCCGGTGAACGGCGCGATGGACGTGGGCGCGGCGGTGCTCAACAGCGATGGCGAAGAACTTCTGGAGCTCGAAGACTCCTACTGGCGCGAGACCGGCGTCTGGCGCGAAGGTGGCGAGTCGGGCACCTGGGACGAGCAGAACGCCCGCACGCAGTTTAACTTCCGCGTGCCCGACGCCGGCACCTACAGCCCGCAGATCACGCTATTCAGCGCCCGCGCGGTGCCGGCGGCCGCCTTCAAGGTTCAGATCCTGCGCAGCAAACCGCGCATTGTGGGTTCCTGGCCCTTCTGGCTGGGGCTGCTCATCTTCATCGGCGTGGCGGCGTATGTGGCCAACGGTCGCACCAAAGTCACCCGCAAACACCTTGAGAAGATGGGCTCCGGCTCCAAACTCAAGCTCCGCGGAGAGCTGCTCACCGTGGTCGACGTGCGCGAGCACCGCGAGCCTGGCGAGGAGACCGGCTACGAGCTCCGGCTGCAAAATCACCGGGGTGAAGAGCACTTCATCGCCATCGAGACCTACGAAGAAGAGTACACCGACAGCGAGGGCGACGACTGCTATCGCAACCACCGCTACATGCTGCACTGGCTCGAACTCAGCCCCGACGAGCTCGCCAGCGTCAGCCAGCAGGCCCACAACCAGCGCTGGGTGCGCGTGCGCAACACCACGCTCTCGCTCGACCGCAACAACAGCGGCAGCGGCAGCCTGACCACCCGCTTTGAGGGTGAGACCTATCAAAGCAACTACAAAGCCTGGGTTTACTTGCCCTCCCCCTTCCCGCGTATCCACGCCGGCGGCGCCCTCATCCTCGAACACCTCCTCTATGAGGACCGTGGCGAGCATGAGTGGAGCCTGATGGAGATTTTGACCTGGAAGGATATCGAGATCATCGAGTTAAAGCCCCGCGCCTGATCGCGCCTGGAGGCTGCCCCCATAACCACACGCTGCACGAGGAACCCCCATGGACATGGCACAGTTGGGTCAACTGATCACACAGATTCTCGGATGGAGCCTGGGCGGCATGGCCGCCCTGGTGCTGGCGCGCTACGCCTACAAGGTCATCGCGCCCTTCGACGTCAATGCCGAGCTCGTCGGCGACCGCAACACCGCCGTCGGCGCCAGCAAGGGCATGTTTCAGATCGCCGCGGCGATCATCCTGCACGGGCTCGTCGGTGGCGATCGCATGGCGAGCACGCTGTGGGCCGACATCGCGCTTGTCGCCGGCCTCTTCTTGCTGGGCCTCTTGATGCTCTGGGTCGGGCGCGTCATCCTCGTGGCGGCGACCTCCTTCGACTTCAACAAGCAGATCCACGAAGAAGACAACCTGGCCGTCGGCCTGATTGAGGGTAGCTACTTCATCGCGTTTGCCGTGATCATTCACGGCGTCATCTAAGCGCCCCAAAGTCCTATGAGCCCCCCCGAACTCGCCGAGACCACCGAGGCGGCCTCCCCTCAACCCCTGGGCGGCCGCCAGCGCACGCTTCTTGCGATCGTCGCCCTGAGCGTGGGTGCCGTCTCGATCTGCGGCATCATCTACCAGCTCATCGTCGGCACGGTGAGCACCTACCTGCTGGGCAACAGCACCTTTCAGTTCTCCATGACCATCGGCCTCTTTATGTCGGCCTACGGTCTGGGCGCCTTCCTCTCCACGCGGGTCAAGACGCACCTGGTCGATGTCTTCGTGCTCACCGAGATCCTGGTGGGGCTTGTGGGGGGGCTGTCGGCCTTTGCGCTCTTTTACCTCTATGCCATCGGCGGTTTTTTCGAGATCGGGCGCGTCGTGCTGATCCTGACGCTCGGCACGCTGGTAGGCCTGGAGATGCCGCTCCTGATTCGCATCAGCGAGGAGCTGCGCCAGGATCTGCGCTTAAGCGTCGGTCAGATGATGGGCGTCGACTACCTGGGCGCGCTCGTCGGCGGGGTGGCCTTCCCCCTTTTGCTGCTCCCGGTCTTCGGCATCATGGGCTCCTCGCTGCTCATCGGGCTCTTCAATGTGCTCGTCGCCCTGGTGATGCTTCAGGTCTTTCGCCCCATGCTCACCCGCGCGCGCCCCATGCTCACACTGGGCGCGCTGGCGCTGGCGCTGCTCGGCGGCGCGCTGATCATCAACCGCCCCATGGAGCGCCTGGTGGAGCGCGAGCTCTATGAAGACCCCATCGTCTTTATGGAGCAGACCCCCTACCAGAAGATCGTGATGTCCAGGCGCGACGACGACATCCGCCTCTTCCTCGACGGCTCGCTGCAGTTCTCCGCCCGCGATGAGTACCGCTACCACGAGGCGCTGGTGCACCCGGCGGCAAGCCGACTTCAGACCATCGAGCGTGTGCTGGTGCTCGGCGGCGGCGACGGCCTGGCGCTGCGCGAGCTGGGCCACTACCAGAGCATTGAGCACATCACGATGGTCGACCTCGACCCGGCCATGACGCGCCTGGGCCGCGACCACCCGATGCTGCGCGAGCTCAACCAGCAGGCCTTTGAAAAGCTCCCGGTAGAGGTGCTTAACGTCGACGCCTTTAACTTTGTGCGCGAGTTTGAATCGCGCGATGAGCCGCCCTACGACCTCATCATTATCGATCTGCCCGACCCTCACCACGAGTCGCTGGCCAAGCTCTACTCGGTGACCTTTTACGTAAGCCTGCAGGCGCTCCTGGCCCCCGACGGCCTGATGGTCGCCCAGCTCGGCAGCCCCTTCTTTGCCAACCGCACCTACTGGGGCGCCATCGCCACTCTGGAGCGCGCCGGCTGGCAGACGCGCCCCTTTCACGCCAACGTCCCGAGTTTTGGCGAGTGGGGTTTTGCGCTGGCCTCCCCGGGCTTTGTGCCCCCCGCGCCCCTGCGCGACTTCAGAGGCCGCTTCTACGACAGCGACCACGATGACGAGCTCTTCTACTTCCCCCCTGATCTGCAGCGTCGCCAGGAGGTCGAGCCCAACACCTTGATGCGACCGGTGCTCATCGACTACTTTCGTAACGACTGGCGCAGCTGGAACTGACCTGCCCCCACCTTTTTAAGGCACCCTTATGAACGGACACGCCATCGGGCTCGGCCTGCTCTGCGGCCTCCTCTTTCTCTTCATCGCCGCCATCGCCGTCGCCGCAAACCCCGACGACAGCCCGCCCACCGACAACGAGCGCGAGTACACTCGCCGCCACCGCGACATGCACGTCGTCTACTACGGCCGCCACGCCTACCCGCGCTCCGGGCGCCTGGGCAGCGTGGGCAACCGCGGCTTCCGCGGCGGTGGGTTGCACGGCGGGAAATGACACCCCCCAAACCCGTCCCGGGGACGATCATTTCTCAGCGATATCAACACCTTATCCCCACAACCCACCCGACCACCACGCATATTCGCTGAACGCGTTTAACAAAAACCGTACCCAACCCCCTCTTTTTGCCGACCTCCAAAAACGACCCACGGTCACCGTTGAGGTGACCGTGGGTCGTTTTTTATCCAGCCAAATCAACACCTTACACGCATTTCGTCGCAAGACGGGCGATTCGCATCTGAAACCTGGTCAAACACGTTCAACGAAAACGTCACCCCCCACCAGCCCATCCCTCACCCCCCGACACGTCCCAACCACAACCCACCCCACGCCCGCCCGAACCTCCCCACACCGCAAACCCCGGCGCCCCACAACCACCCAACCACACAACCACCCAACCTCAACCCGCACACCACCCCACGCCCTCACGCTCCTCCCCACACCGCAAACCCCCGGCGCCCCCCCGAGCCCTACTCACCGCGCCCACACCCCGGCAAGCCTTGCCACGTTGTCATTGTCGATCCAGTGCACATAGAGCGGCCCCTCCCCCTCCAGCAACGACCCGGGGTTGAGCACCACCTCAATGCGCTCGTCACTCCAGCTCACGATGCGCTGCAGCTCCACCCGGGCGCTCTCCAGATAGTCCGGACCATCGGTCAACACCACCCGTCGCCAGCTGCCATCGACGTAGACCTCGCCAAACATGTAGTCGGGTTGGTTGTAGCCAGCCGGCTCCGGCCCCACCTGATGGTAGAAACCCCGCGTGCTATCCCAGTGGGTGTTGGGCGTATAGCGCCCCAGCTCCTCCTCGTCGGGCCCGAGATTCATCGCCGGCAACCAGATCTGGCGTCCGGTGTCCGCAAACCAGTACTGCCACTCATTGAAGATCATCCCGGGCTCGGTGTCGCCGGTGGGGTCGATGAACATCTCCTCCAGATGCCAACGCGTCACATCCCCTTCGGGCCGAGACGACCACACCGGCACCCGGTAGCCGTTCTCCATCGGCGGCGGAAACACGAGCGTGCCTCCCTCGCTGTACTGCCACTGATTCTTCGCGATGTTGCCCGCCGCCGAGCCTCCCCACCCCTCCTGCTGACTGTCGCGCTGAGAGCCCCGCATCGTTTTCAGCGAGTTGTCGTTCTGCCCCTGGGGGTAACGCACCCGCGACGCATAATAGTAACGCCCGTCGCGAAAAGGCGCCGGCTCACTGGTCTTACCTCCGGTGGCCGCAACCCCCATAAAGTACGCGCCGCTCTTGCGATCTTCGGGGCCGCCACCGGCCGGCCCCAGGTAATGCGCCGGACCTCCGGGGTAACGCAAGCCCTCCCCCTCCCGCTGATACACCGGCCGGGCCCGGGGCGACTCCTTGCCGTAAAGTGGCGAATCTTCCACCTCCTCGCCATGCGCAAGCCCCGCGTTAAACCCCTCCGCCTCGCCGCGCACATAGACCTCATCCCCGAAATCCCACAGGAGCGCCGGCCCGCCCCCGGGCTTCTCGCCAAACCCCACCGCCGCGCTCCCCACCTCAAGCACCACGCGGGCCCCGGCCTCCTGTGGCCCACGCACCTCATAGCCCCCCTGCCCCTCCCAGAGCTGCGCGTCTTCCCCGCTATCGGCCGCATCACCTCCCCCGCCGGCATCTTCCCCCTCGTCAGCATCACCCGCATCGCCGCCGCCTGGGCCGCCAGCATCACTCGCATCCTCCCCCGCATCGCGCGCCACGTTGGCATCGCCCGCTCCCGCATCCACCGCAACGCCCGCGTCATCTCGCGTCGCCGGCCCCTCCGGCTCCCCGCTGCACCCTACCATCGCGGCCAACGCCACCATCACCCAAGCCATCTTCACCGTTTTCCAGCGCATCATCGCTCCCCTCAAAGCAGCCTCATCCACTGGCGTCCCCTCACCACACGAAAGCAGAGGACGCCCAGTCTCTAAAATACGATGTCCCCTCACTACCACGCCCCCCGACCCCCGTCAGGCAACGCCGCGTTTCAAGATGCAACGACCGCACCCCACCCCACGCCCACACGAACCTCCCCACACCGCAAGCCCCGGCGCCCCACCACCACACAACCACCCAACCTCAACCCGCACCCCACCACACGCCCACACGAACCTCCCCACACCGCAACCCCCGACGCCCCACCGTTGAACTCCTCACCCCATCTCGGTACTCTGACTCCATAGTCATACAATAGCCGGGGGGCAGCTCGCCCCCCGGCACGTTTGTCTGTTCCTCATCCGTACCGAGCCCTCACCATGCCCCTCCTCCCCCACCACGCGCTCCACCGCATCGGAAGCGCGCTCTTCAGCGCGCTGCTTCTCCTCTCTGCGGGCTGCGGCCCCGATGATGGCCCCGACACCCTGGTCGAGGGCGATGGCTGGGAGTTCCAGGAGCCCGGCCATCCCACTGATCCGAGCGACCCCACGGACCCTGCAAACCCCGGCGACCCCGGCGACCCCACTGATCCGGGCGACCCCACGGACCCTACAGACCCCGGCGATCCGGGCGATCCCACTGACCCCACCGGCCGCTACCTCCAGCCGCTTCCCGATGGCTTTGAAGTCCCCCTGCTCGACGAAGACTTCGTCGTGCGCCTGGAGTGGGAGCACCTCACCGACGAGCGCCCCCTGGTCAGCCGCTCCGTCGACCTGGAGCTTATCACCTGCCTCGCCCCGCCCGGTCAGACCTTTGACCGCCACCACACCGAGGCCTGCGCCTCCTGGAGCAACCCGATAAGCCAGTGGCGCATCGATGGCGAAGCCTACCCGGTGCGCGCCGGCGAAGACGCCACCCGCGACGGGGTCGCCGAACAGGTCGGCCACGCCCTGCTCCCGGCCGGCCGCACCCACGTCGGCGTGCGCTACCACTACGGCGGCTACGACGCCCGCGCCACACTCACCATGTACCTGGAGGGACGACGCATCTGGGAAGACACCAGAATCCTCACCGAACGCGACCAGACCTGGTATGCCGCCATCTTCGCGTGGTCCGCCGACCCCGATATCCCCCAGAACCCGACCCGCATCGAACCGCCCCCCTGCACCTCCGAAGCCCCTGGCGCCTGCGCCGATGAGGGCGTCTACGCCGAAGAGGTGCTCCTCGATGGCGCCGAAATCGACGCCGATTAATACGCCGTGAGCAGAAGTTGACGCTGATGAATGCGAGATTGAGCGTGACGCGAGCAAGGCGCAAAACGCAGGCGATGCTTTAGCATCGTCGAGGCTTTGCAACGCAGCTCCCGGTGCTCTCAATGCAGCAGACACAGCGTCAACGATAGCTCACGGCGTAACAACCCCTAACAATCAAGCACTTAAACTCACCAGCGAGAATTACCATGCGCCCCAACCTCCCGATTGCCATACTCCTCGCCATCTTCATCGTGGCCCCGGCCTGCACGCCCGAAAACGCCGAAAGCCCCAACGACGACTGCCCCGACGCCTCCTGCGACGTGCAGCCCGACGAGGACGCCGGTCCAGACGCCTCCGACGCCGACGCCGGCCCGGACGCCTCCGATGCCGACGCCCCCCACGATCTGCCTGACTGGCGCCCACAGGATCCCCCTCCGCGGCCCGAACGCGACGTCCTCATCGAGGTGATCTGGGAGCGCGTCGATCCCGTGGATGAAGACGCGAGCCCGTACATCAACTCCCTTACCGACCTTGATCTCTTCTACTGCCACGCCCTCGACGCTTCGCTCTTCGACGACCTGAACGGCTGCACGAGCTACCGCAACCCGCATGCCGGGTTTAGTCCCACCCCGGATGGTGAGCGTATGGAGACCGAGCTGCTGCTCGAAAGTCGCTTTATCGACTACCCGGAATGGGTCGTGCACGATCACCCCACCGCCGGGCGCACCCACCTGGTGGTCCACGGCTACACCATCCGATTCGCCGTCCGAGCCCACGCCCGCGTCTACCTCGATGGTGAGCTGGCCTGGGAGAACTCGGTGGAGCTCACGCCCGAGGTCAGCAAGGCGATGTGGTACGCTGGCACCATCGACTGGCACGAAGACCCCGCTCAGGTCACCATCACCGACGGCCCCTCGTGTGCTGAGCGCGATGGCGATGATGCCTGTCATGAGGTGAACGACGCGCTCTACACCTACGTCGTCACCTTCGCCGAGGCACCCTGACGCGGCGTTCCCAGACCATTTGCATCGGTTAAAAAACCGGCCCCTTCAAGGGGGCCGGTTTTTTTATATCGTGCAACGCACCCACCATCGCTTTTGACCCCATCCCCCTCGCGCGGTAGCCTCTCCCCACGCTCACACCATCACCGCGGAGGGAACTCGCCAGCCACCGGCCCCTTCGCCGCCACCGCCGAGACGACCATGACCCGACCTGGCCTTGTAGCACCCGCGCCCCTCCCACGTCCCCATGTTCTGCATCGTCTGAGCGCCGCGCTGCTCCTCGCCGCACTCACCACATCCTGCGGTCCGATCGAGGCCAGCGCCCCGGCCCCCGTCGACTCCGACGCCCACTGGGCGTTTTACGAAACCCCCGTCCCCCCCGAGCCCGCCGAAGATCCCTACCTTCCCCCGCTGCCCGACGACGCGGCCGCCCCGCTGATGGACGAGCCCTTTGTGATGCGCCTCTCCTGGGAGCCGCTGATCGACGGCCCCATCCTGCGCGAAGACGCCGTCGACCTCGATCTCATCGCCTGCATGAGCCCGCTGGCCACCTCCTTTGACGCCCCCAACCGCCTGGGCTGCACCTCCTGGCGCACCCCCGAGAACCCCTGGCCCATCAACGGCGACCTCTTCTTCACCCGCGCCGGCGACAACGCCACCCGCCACGGCCTCATCGAGCAGGTCGGCCACCCCATCCTCCCCGGCCAGCGCACCCACGCCGCGGTCCGCTACATCGCCGGCGCCCACACCGTGCTCGCCAGGGTCGACGTCTACCTCCATGGCGAGCGCGTCTGGCAGTACCGCGAAGCCCTCATGGCCCCCGGCCAGACCTGGTACGTCGCCCTCTTCGACTGGCTCCCCCACACCGACACCCCCGAGCGCTTCACCCCCCTCCCCTGCCTGGCCGATGACGCCAACCGCTGCGCCCGAGGCGGGCTTTATATGGACGAGGTCCCACTGGATTTGAGCGAGCATGAGGTGGAGGTGGAGTGAATAAAACCACCTCAGACTCCCCCCACGGACACGCCCCCTAACCCACGCACAAATCAACCCGCATCCCCAAGCGGGGCGCCCCCTGAAACCCAACGCCACAACCATTTGAATCGCCCCCCTCCTTCTGGCTAACGTGAGTTTCTCATCCCACGGGCGTCGCCAGCGCATCGTGAGCAACGCAACGCGTGGAGCTCGCATCACACGCGCTTTCATCTCGAGAGCAACTCAGAACCGATCGCCGCAGGCCATCATAACGCTGTGAGCTAATGTTGACGCCTTTGGATGCGAAACCGAGAGTGACCTGAACAAGGCGCAAACCACAGGCGATGCTTTTGCATCGTCGAGGATTTGTAACGCAGCTCAGGGTGCTCTCGGTGCAGCAGACACGGCGCCAACGTTGGCTCACGGCGTAGTATTCAATTCAACGTTTCAACACCACAGGATCCCTCTTATGAATCCGACACGTCCCATCATCGCCCTCTGCGCCCTACTCCTTCTAGGCAGCGCCTGTAACGCCGATACCGCTGACACCGCCGACTGCCCCGACGCCCCCTGCGACCCGCAGCCTTCCGAGACGCCCCCGCTCCCCGAGGACGAAGTCGTCATTGCGCTCTCCTGGGAAAAACTCCTTCCGAATGAAGACGACCCGGAGTTTCGCGGAGGCCTGGACCTCTACTACTGCACCTCGGAGGAAGACTCTTTTTCTCAAGCCATTGACGAAAATGAATGCGTCTTCTGGGGCAACTACCCGTCGACCTTCACGACTGACGGTGTCGACACACAAGTCACCATGGTCAGCACGGTCGGCTATGACGATCCCCTCAACTATATCGTTCACGACGCGTTCTCCTCGGGACGCACCCATATTGTCGCTATGGGCCACAACCATACCGAGGCCATCCGCGCCCATGCCCGCGTCTACCTTGCCGGTGAACTCATCTGGGAAGCTGCTCAGGAGATTGGCGCCAACGATATCCAAACGCCCTGGTATGCCGGCTACATCGACTGGAACGAGGACCTCGCCGAAGTCACCGTATCTCCGGGGATCCCCTGCTCCGATGTCGCCGAACCGGAGTGCCAGGGCGAGAGCGAGGTTCTCTACGAAAAGTACGCCACCATGAGCTTTCAACACGATTAAGCACAATCCGCGCCCCCCCGAACGCCCGCACAAATCAACCCGCATCCCGAAGCGGGGCGTCTACAACCCCCGCCCCACCCAACGTCCTCACGAATCGCCCCACATCGCGAACCCCGGCGTCCCACAACCACCCAACCCCTTAACCACCCAACCACAACCCGCGAACCACCCAACGTCCTTACCGGCCTGCCAACATCGCGCACCCCGCCGCCCCACCCGCGTTGACCTCCCCCCCTCCCCCATCTAACCTACCCTCATTCACCACACCCGAGATCCATCCTTCATCCTAGTGATGTACGTCGTAGGAGATCTCGCCCTGAAGTGTTCCGCCGCGCATGGGGCGCGGCGGTCCTTTTACGTCACGGCGTTGTCGACGGGCCTTCTGCGTCCGCTCGCAAGGCCGACTTTAGAAGCGAGGAAAGCGATGAGAAGCATCAAAGGGATCGTCTCCAATCACCTCAACTTCATTCACATGCCCACCGGCCGCTACGTCTTCGCGCTCAAAGCCCTTCGCGACGAAGCCGAAAAGCGCAGCCTCGACACCCTCAAAGCGGCCGCCGACGAGGCCATCAGCGTCGGGGAGCGCGCGCTGCGTCTGGAGTTCGCCTACGAGCAGGCCCGCACCCAGAGCTCGTCGGCGCGCGGCGAGGCGTTGGCCATCGACAACCAGATCGACGCCCAGGTTGGCGCGATCAAGGCCATGACCGACGCGCGCACCGTGGGCCCCGACGAGGACCCGGTTGTCCAGGCCGCCCGGCGCGTGCTCGACGTCCTCTTCCCGCGCGGCATTGCTCCCATTGTGCATCAGAGCTTTGAGGTGCAGCTCGGCATCCTCGACGTGTTTCTGGAGCACACCGACAGCCAGCTCGCCAGCGACATGACACTGCTCGGCCTGGAACGCGAGGTCACTCGCCTCCGCGAACTCGTCGCGCGCTTCCGTGCCGAGCTCAACCGTGAGGCCGACGCCGGAGTCCCCTTCATCGACGTGCGCGCCGCCCGCGAGGAGCTCCACGAGGCGGCCGCGCTCGTCTACCTCCAGGCCCTCGCCAGCTACCCCTCCCTCGACGAGCAGGCCACCCGGCAGCGCGAATCCCTCATCGCCGGCTTCACCGAACAACACGAACGCGTGCGCGCCGACCATCGCCGCCGCCTCAAACCCACCGACATCGACCCCGTCAGCGGCGAAGAACTCCTGGAGGGCGACGCGCCTCCCAGCGACGTCCAGCCTCCGGTGGTCAGTGATGATGTGGTGCAGCCCACCCACGTCTGATGGCTTGATTGCGACACGCTAAACGCCCCAAAAGCCCCGGCTCGCCACCGGGGCTTCGTTTTGCCCGAAGTTCACGCAACCACATACCCCGAACGGGGCACTTAGGGGGTCAAAAGAGGCACACCCTGCCATTTCTCCAGGGGTCGAGGGGTACGAAACAGGCACAGCCTGCCATTTTTGTAGGGGTCGAGGGGTTCAGAACAGGCACCGCCTGCCTCCCGGCCAGGCGTCGACGGGTTCGCGAAACCCCGGCGATGAAGATGGCGTGTGGGTCGAGGGGCTCGCGAAACGCCCGCGCTCCAAAACCCGAGCGCACGCCTCGACCAGCGCGGCGAAGCGGGACCTTCCGCTTCCGCCAAATGCGGCACACACGAATCGACCAGCGTTGCGAAGCGGGGCGCCCCACAACCACCCAACCACCCAACCACAACCCGCGAACCACCCAACGCACTCACGAATCGACCCACGTCGCGAACCCCGGCGCCCCACAACCACCCAACCCCTTAACCACCCAACCACAACCCGCGCCCCACCCAACGCCCGTACCTGCCTGCCAACATCGCGAACCCCGGCGCCCCAACGCTCTACCAACGCATCCTCAACCCCACTCCCCCCGCCATTCCGGCCTCTCCGGAGCGCCCCAGCGTCGGCCGCACATAAGGCGCCACGCTCAACCGAAAGCTCGACGGTGTCTCGCGCAGCCGCGCGTTACCCCGGGCGTCGAACAACGCACCACGCGCGTTGGCCTCCTCCACGAGACGTTGGGCGTCGGCCTGCCCCACCAACACGAGCCGATAGCGGTGGCGAGCTGAATAGAGTTTTGCCCCATACCCAAACGTCAGCCCCCCGACGACCACACCGCCCACCGCCCACCACGCCTCGGCGGGCGGGAGAAGCGCCGCCCCTGCCCCCATCCCCGCAAGGAACACGAAAAAGGCCGAAAACATCACCACGGGGACCGACACCACGAGCACCGGAACCGCCACCGCCATCATCGGAACCCCCAGAACGTATCCCCGGGTCTGGCGCGCCATATTCTCGTCAAACTGCTCGCCCAACTCGGGATGCCCGAGCACCCGGTAGAAATCCCCTTCACGATAGACCTCGCCGGTCTGGCGGTCTTTGAGCTGATACTCCAGGTAGCTCTTCCCCCAGCGCACGCGGGTGGGTTGAAGAAGCTGAAATCGGGGCTCGTCGCCGGCGTCCGCGTCGGCATCGGCGGAAGGCGCGGCGGTGGGTGGGGAGCGCTCGGGCGACTCCGGGTAGAGCGCGGGTTGCGCGGCGACCGGAGCGCTCAAGAGGCTAAACACAAGGAGCGCGGCGAGTGTAAGGAGAGGGTGAATGCGATTCATGGGAGGTCCGCCACGATGGGGTAGTGAGTGGCTGAGGGTAGGGAGCCTGGCAAAGGGCTTCAACGCGTTGCGAAAAGCGCCACAACGACGCAGGGATGGGCCGCCCCCTGAACAAAGCGCACAGCCCCAGAGACACAACGATGAAACCAACCCTGGCCAACCACGCCGTTCTGTCTCGACTCGCCGAGCACGGGCCCGCCATCCACGCGCTCGGCGTCCACCGCCCGGGCCTCTTCGGCTCCTTCGCACGCGACGACGCCCACGCGCAACGTGACGTCGATCTTTAGGTCGACTTTCGGGATGGCGAGAAGACCTACGCGAACCTCTTCGAGCTCTCGGAGCTGCTCGAAGCGCTCCTCGACAGGAAGGTGGAGCTCGTCACGCCAGAGGGTGTGTCGGAAGCGCTTTTGGCGCGGATCCTGAAGGAGGTTGGGGTCATCGAGAGTGTTTCGGGCATCACCCCGCCGCTGGCTGAATACGAGTGGCGGCATGCCCCCCCGGCGAACCACCGGACGTGCTCACGAATCGACCAGCGTGGCGAAGCGGGGCGTTGCGCAACCACCTGACCCCACAACCACCTGACCACAAAACGCGAACCACCGAACGCCCGAACGAATCGACCAGCGTGGCGAACCCGGGCGCCCCCTTCACCCCAGATACCCACTCCTCTCCCCATAACTCGTCACCAACACCTCACTCCGCGCCCGCGTCGTCGCCACATAAAACAACGCGCGCTCCCGGGTATCCAGATCCGCCCGCACCATCTCGTCCTGGCTGCCATCAAGCACGTACTGCAGAGGCACCACGCCTTTATTAACCGCCGCGATGATCACCCGGTCGAACTCCAGGCCTTTGACCCGGTGCATCGTGGCCACGCGCACGCCCGGGGCGCTGCGGTCGTCGTAGGTCTGGCGACTGATGGTGTGGGTGGGGATGCCGCGTTTCTCCAGCGCCTCCTTGTAGTCGGCGACGCGCTTGTTGGTGCGCGCCACGAGGCAGGTGTCGCGGTAGTCCTCGGGCTCTACCTCGCGAATGAAGGCCTCGATGCGGTCGACCTCGTCGCCAAAGTCGCGGGCGTTCTCGATGCGGGGGCTTACGCCGGGGCGCAGCGACTTGTAGCCGTCTTCCTGGTCGACCTCGCCATCGAGGTTGTCGACGTCAATGCCCTCCAGGATGCCCACGGCGAAGCGGCGGATGGCGTCGGTGGTTCGGTAGTTGATGCGCAGCTTATGGGCGTGGTTGCGGCCCTGAATGTTGATGCCGCATTGCTTCATCACGACAGGCTGACGGTAGATGCGCTGGTGGCCATCCCCGACGATAAAGAGGTCGTTGTCGCGCTGCTCCGGAATCATCTGGCGAATCAGCTTAAACGCCTCCTCGCCCATATCCTGCGCCTCATCGAGGAGGATGGCGCGGTAAGGCAACACGTCGCCCTTCTCCTTCAAGAGTGCGCGGGCATCGCGCAGCGCGTCGGCTCGCTCGCTGAGCCCTTTCTCGTTGAGACTGGCGCGGTAGGTCTCAAAGACCTTCCAGATATCGCGGCGCTGCGCGCCGCGAAGCGGCACGCCGCGGCCGGTGCGGCGGGCTCGGAGGTAGTCGCGCAGGCTCTGGCAGCCCTGGGCTTGGACAACGTACTCCCACTCCTCGCGGAAGAAGGACTCGGGCAGCTCCATCTGCGCGGGCACCCCGCCCAGCGCCTCCTGCCATAGCTTCGCCAGCGTGCCGGAGCCCGACTGGTAGTACTCGATCTTGCGGGCGTAGCCCTGACCTTTCAAAAAGTCGCTCACCCACTGGTCGAGGTGCACGACCTCAATGCGGCGCATCAACTCCGGGTCGGCCAGCTTGCGCAGGTTTTCGGAGATGTCGCGGGCCAGGTTGCTGGTAAAGGTCGTAAAGAGCAGCCGGTCGTTGGGGGCGTTGAACTTCTCGCGGGCCAGAAACACCGCGCGGTGCATCGCCACCACCGTCTTGCCCGTGCCCGCGCCGCCCAGCACGCGGATCGGGCCGTTGAGGTCGAGCTCTACGATTTTGCGCTGCATCGGGTGCAAAAACACCCGCCACTTCTCCATCGACGCGTTGAGCACCTGCTCGAGGTTTTCGTCGTCGACGACCACAAATTTGCGCTGCGACTGCGGGTTCTCGAGCGCTTTGGCAAAGTCTTCGGTGTCGACCTCCTGCTCCTTATCGAGCACGACCACATTGAGCACCGTCTCCAGGGAGTCGCCCTGCGAGAGCCAGTAGAGCGCCTCATAGACATCCGGGGGCAGCTCGCCAGCAGCCCCTTCCAGCTCGCTGACCGTCTGCAGCCGGCGCACCACCGGCAGCAGATCGTCGGGCACGCCCAGACGCCGAAGCTCGCGATCGCGCACCTCCTCAAAAAGAGGCTTGGCCTCGAGGTCCTCGACCTCACTCGGCTCCACATAACGCTCTTCATCGACCGAGAAGACCTGCAGGCTGCCTGTCTCTGGATGAATCTCCGCGCGCCGGCGCTGCGCCCAGTCGTAGGCATCGTCGTGGTTCGCCACGTAGAGCATCACGTAGACATTGCCCTGCTTCGGCGCCAGCACGATGGCCCGATAAGCCTGATCGATGCGCACCGAGCGCATGTTCGGATCAGCCGCGTTCTGAATCGTCTCGTAGTTATGCGCGCTCGAGGTCGGGTCGCGGCGAAACCCGCGAATGAACTTCTGCACCTTCTTCTGCTGCGTGCGCGGCAGCTTAAAGAGCGCGTCGAGAAGGTCCTCGGAGAGGGCGACTTTGAAAGTATTTTCCAGCGCGGACATAGGGTTCTCTCGGTCAAATAGGCAGCAAGACGGTCAGCAAGACTGGCAGCTTAATCGTTTTGGGCGCTCGCGGCGTTGAGGGCGGCCAGCAGCTCGGTGGGGTCGGCGCTCACCTCGTCGGAGAGAAACACCCTCCAGCCCTCCTCAACGTAAGGAGCCTTGTCCTCCTCACTGTAAACCACGGCGATCTTGAGCGCTTTCCACGACAGGTCGGCTGGCGGCCCCTTCGGGAAGCCCTCCTTGTCGAGGAGCTCGTCACCCACCGCCGGCAGGGGCGCGCCCGCTTCAAAGAGGCGGTCGACCACAAGGCCCAGCTCCACATCGGCCGCGGCGTCACGGGCCGCCTCCCACTCCCCGTCGGACGCGCCGCTGCGGCGGGGGCGCGTGGCGATGATGTCGGAGTAGTTGAACCGGGCGGCGCTGCTGGTGGTGGTCATCCAGCAATGGGGCAAAAGATGCAGGAGATTGTGCAGGCGCAGCACTCCATTCCAGACGCGGCGGTAGGCCGTCTCCTCCACATCGAAGTTCTCATCGTCGAGGAGCACCGCGACGCGAACCTTCGTCGGATCGATCGTCTTTTGATGCGGTGTCGTCGTCGTATCAACTCCGATAAACGTGCGATCGCTGACGATGAAGGTGCGCACCGCGACGCGTTCCTGGCCGTCTTTCGCAGGGAGCGCTGGCCCCTGGAGAATTTTGCCCATAAAACCCTCGGGCATCCCGTCCAGCAGGTCTTCGGCGATGGCCGGAGGCAAGGCTTCACGAGCCTCGCGGGCAAAACTTTCACGATCGGCTGCGGTCTGGGCCATATCCATCGACGAGACAAAGACCAGGGTCCCGATCATCGTCAACCATGGCGAGGTCTCACCTGGCTCGCCAGCGTGCCGCTCCAGATCGAGGTAGCTTCGTAAGAGCTCAAAACTCTTCATGCCCGGCAGCAGGGTGAGGTGCTTCACCCCGAGATTTTCCGCGAACATCTTGAGCAGATCATCCACGGTTTCATTCGTGGGCCAGATCGCCGCAGCCTCATCGTCGCCCTCGGCCAGCGCGTGATCCAGGTCGTGCCAGGTCAGCGACCAGGGGTGAGCGCGCCCCGAGACCGCCAGCGCCATGCGCTGGTGGAGGTCCTCGGCGATACGCGCTTTATGGTACTGGTAGCCGTCGGTGAAGATCGCCAGCGGTGTTCCCCCGGCCCCACCCGGCGCGGGCTCGATCAAGAAGTCGATCGAGACGCCCCGGGCCAGCGTCGCGCTCTTATCCCAGTTCACCTGCTCAAACATCTGCCAGCGCGAACCGTTGGCATTCAGGCGATGGCCCGCGCGCGACTGAATCAGATCCGAGCTCATCGTGATGCCCGGCGACTTGCGCAGCGCCTCGCGAAAGCGCGCTTCCAGATGCGACTCCGCAAGCCCCGTCACGCTCACAGCGTTGAGCGACTCCACGGGCTTCAACTTACCCCGAGCCTGGAGCAGCTCGCCAAAGACCTCCACCGCCGTGTTGCGTGAGGTCGACGGCATCTCAAAGCTGTTGCGGTAGGCAAAGAGACAGCGGTAGCAGCCATCCTTACGCGGATCCGCGTTGCAGCGGCAGGAGGTCAGGCGCTCGAGCGCGAGCTCTAGAATCTCAAAGATCTTCGAGCCGCCATCGGCGTTGGGGCGCATCAGGTCGTTGAGGTAACCGGTGCCGCCGGGCACCTGGTCGTAGAGCACCAGAAAGAGACGCTCCGGCTCATCGCCCTTCCCGGGCACGATGTAACTCGTCGACGCCAGGTGATCGACCTGCCCGCCAAAAAACTCCCGCATACCCATCTGAAACGCCGCGATGAAGGACTGCATCTTCTCCTCAAAGCCCGGGCGCTTCGCAAAGGGCAAGAGCAGATGCACCGATTCAGCCTGGAAGTCGCGGTAGAGGAAGAGGCATTCAATGATCTTCTCGGCGCGCTTCTGGGTTCGGCTAACACAACCAAAGCTATGCTCGGAGACGGCGTCTTTGCCGGCGCGCAGCTCCGACTGCACCTTCCCGCAGTCAGCGCAGACCCGGAACCCGGTGTGGATGTTCTCCACCCCGGCGATCGTCCCACGTCGGCCATGGTCGCTTCCGGAGCTCTCCCCGAAGTTGATCTCCCGAAAATCCGTGCGCGGCACATACTCATAACCAAAGGGGATGGTGGCATCGTCGATCGCGTGGCTCTCCCGCGACTCGCCACGCCGGGTCACGAGCATACGCCGGTTATAAAAGCGCGGCTTCCGCTCGTCGCTCTCATCGCCAATGCGGCTCTTCCGATCGTTGGTGTTGGCAAAGACCTGACGCAGCCGCACCATCTGATGCACCTGGCCTGCCACATCACCAAATTGCGCGCTCCCACAATGCGGGCATTTGGCCGAATCACTCTTGCCCTGCACCATCTCCGCGTAGTGGCAGACATCGCAGAACTGCCAGCTCTCCACGCTTTCGGCATCAATGCCAATGCGATCCACCTCCACCTGCCGACCGCCCGCATAGAAGATGTTGCGAGGCGCAAAATCCTTGATCGCCGCGCTGGTGGGCCGCTCGTATTCGTACTCAAAGGTCACATACTTGCCATCGCCCCGCTCCTCTTCGCCGCGACGCCGCCACACCACCGACTGCAAGATCACGCCCGCTTCCGGGAAGGCGTAGTTCGGCAGGAGCCCGCGCGTGGTCAGGTACTCCATCGTGTTGCGCTCTTTGATCTTCACGATCAAACGGCGCAACGCGGTGCGCTCCTTCTTCATCGCGTCGAGCTCTTCTTCCTGGGCGTTATCGCGCACCTTCTCGGCCTCCAACTGATCGATGGCGCGCTTCATGCGTTGGGTGCTCAGATCGAGGTCGCGAATCTCAACGCGAAGATCATCAAAGGCCTCCACGATGCGCACACTGAGCTTCTTAAACTCGGTGCCGTCGCCGTAGAGGAAGCGGCGCAGATACGCGCGCGACTCCTCGCTGAGGTGCGCATCAAAAAGCTCAACAAACGCCTCAAAGAGCGCATCGCGCTGGCTCTCAATGAAGTTCACCAGGTTGTTCGGAAAGGCGTTAGCGTCGCCCTGCTTGAGCGCGAACCCCACCCTCGGGGGTAACGCATTCGCCGCCACTCCGCTCGCTGCCCAGCGATCAAAGGCAAAGGCCGTAAGCTGGCGCTCCAACACCGCCGAGGCATTCAAAAAGACGCCCGGCGTGGCCACATGCCCGGCGATCATCTCCTCGGGCTCCAGAAAGAAATAAATATCGTGGTCGCGTGCTCCGGCCAGCGTCAGCAGGAGCGCGTTGCCATCGCGACGCCCCGCCCGCCCGATACGCTGCAGGTAATTCGCCTGGCTCGGTGGCACCGAGCAGAGGATCGCCGTCGACAGATCCCCCACATCAATGCCCATCTCCAGGGTAGGCGTGCAGCTCAAGAGGTTCGGATCCCAGAGCTTGCCATCCCGCGATTTGAAGCGCTGCTCCACATCTTCGCGCACCGGCCGCTCCAACAATCCCGTATGCTCGCGCGCCACAATGCGGCTGACCTCCCCACCGCGGTAAAGCGCCCGGTAGTACGCATCGTGTTCGCCCTCAAATGGCGCGTGCCCCCCGCCCATCGGCCCCAACGCCGGCGCTCCGAGCCAGCTCTGCGCTTCGTGTTCCGCCACCGCAACCACCGACCCGCTCGTCTGCTCTTTGAGCAGCGCCACGTTGCGCGTCACCCGCAGCGCATCCATCCCAAATCCCCACAGCCGCGTGCCCCCCTGCATCTCCTCCTGCAAGAGCCCCACCCGCGTCAGCTCCTCCAGAATCGCCGTCCACACATAGCTCGCCGTGTCGTCAGCGAGCAGCGGCACCTTCGCCTCCAGCGCCCGCTGCAGGTAGGTGTCGTACCAGGTCTGCTTGCCGCGTCGCACATAACTCTCAAAACGCCGCGTGCCCGGCCGGTTGCACAAAAACGCCGGCAGCCGACTCCGTGGCCCAAAGCGCGGCAGGTGGTTGATGCGCCCCAGCGTAAAGGTCTTCTCGCCACCACTGCTGCGATACGCCTCGGTCAGACTGGGCTCAAAGATCGCCCCGAGCTGCATCATTCGCCGGCACAGCCCCATCACCGCCGGGCGCAGATCGTCGACCTCAAGCTCGCGCATCCCGCCGACCTCCTCGCTCACCCGCGCCACCACGCGCCCCAGCGCCTCCTCGATCTTCTGCGGATCGGCGTAAGCCACCGACGCGCCGGTGCGCGGCAGGGTGCGCCCGATGCGCGCGATGTAGGTGTACTCGGCCACAACCTCCCACTGCACGCGCCGCCGAATCAGCTCGATGAGCTTCGCGAGCTGCGTCTCGCTGATCTCCTCGGCGAGCAAGGCCTGATACTCCGAGAGCCAGGCCATATCCGGCGGGCAAAACACCGCCGCAAAGCCCTCCTGCCCCAGCTCCCCGGTCCAGTAGTCCACCACCCGCTCGGTGAGCGTCTCAAAGCTCATGTCTTCAGCGTTGTCTTCCACCACCCGCTGAATCGCCACCCGCAGGTTAAAGCGCCAGGTGCGCGCCTCAAAAAAGCCCGCGCGATGCGCCGCGTCCTGCACCGAGTCCGAGAAGGTCAGCAACTTCTTATCGTCGTTAAAACGCGACGAAAAAAGCTGGTTGATGTACGCGCTCGTCAACGACGCGGCCTGAAAGCCCATCAGCGAGAGGCTGCTCTTAGCCTGGCACCCCGGGCAGTCCGTATGCGAACGCGTGCCCCGCTCCCCGCTCTCGTAGGTGTTGTCGGTAAAGATCGCCTCCACCCAGCCCCCCTCCTCCTGCAGCTCCTCGGCGGTTGGCGGCTCGCGGCGTCGCTCCAGCGTGGTGCCCGGCACATGCCACACATCCCCCTCCACACCGGCACTTCTGGGGAAGAAGAACGCCACCCGCTCGTCATTGCTGAAGTAGCCAGCATAGAAGCTCTGCAGGTTGCAGCTCAAACTCAAGGGCTTGTCCTTCTCAATGAGCGTGGCCCAGCCCATCGTGCCGCACTCCCGGCAATAGACCACCGGCAGATGGTTGCGACGCTGCTCTTTGGTCAGATCATCATGAAAGGCCATCTTCGGATGCTCGCCAACCGAGGCCACCATCCGTCGCAGCTCGCGTTGCCAGAGCTCCACGCGCACATGCAAAAAGGGCCGCGCCCCACCCTCATCGCGCGCCGCGGCCACCAGCGAGATGAAACTCAAGAGCGCCGCCTCCACCACCTCCACCGGCTCCGAGGCAAAGGCCTCGGTGCGCAGCACCTCCACAAGATCGCTTAGGCTGCGCGGCCGCGTGCCCACATGGTAGAGCAGCCGGTCGAGCATAAAGTGCCCCACCAGCGCCTGGCCGAGCTCGGCCGCCGACCCAAACTCGCGCCCAAACCAGATCCGCTGCTGCGCGCTCAGATAGGCATGCGGGTCGCTGTAGCCGGTGGGCAAGAGCTCCCCATGCGCCCCCACATCCGGCACCTGATCCAGCTCCTCGCCAGCCTCCAAACCCAACGCCCCGCGCCGGGCCTGCAGCTCGCTCAAAAAATGATCTTTGGAGACGCGGCTCTCCTCGATCACCGCATCCTCATCAAAGGTCTCCCCAAAAATCGCTCCGGCGTAATGCCGCAAACGCTCCGCGCTCTCGCGCCCCTCCCCCATCGTCGCCGAGGTCCCCACGCAGGTCAGATGCCCCTGGGGCGTCTTCAGCCGCGCCTTCAGCCGACGGATCAGGCTCGCAAGGTCTGTGCCCTGCGCCCCGTCGAAGGTGTGCAGCTCATCGACCACCAGGTACTGCAAGGTCTGCGGGTCATTCCACTGCCAGATCACCTGATCGCCGGGCCGAATCATCAGATAATCCAACATCTTATAGTTGGTCAGAAGAATATCCGGCGGCGTCTCCCGCAGCAGCTTCTTGTCGGTAATAATCGTGTTCGGCCCCATCTCACGCGCGACCTCAGCCGACTCAGAGCCCACATAAAGTCCCGCTCTCACATGGGTACGCAGCCCCTCGTGGGCATGAATCATGCGCGCCAGGCGCTCGGCCTGATCCTGCGCCAGCGCGTTCATCGGGTAGATCAGAATCGCCTTAATCCCCCGCTGCTCCCGGTGTTTCAGGCAATGCGCCAGAATCGGATAGAGAAAACTCTCCGTCTTACCGGAGCCCGTGCCCGTCGCCACCAGCGTGCTGCGCCGCGGGCTGCCGTCGACCTCGCTCAGACGCCGAAACGCCTGCTCCTGATGCTTGTAGGGCGGAAAGGCCGTGGGCAGCTCTTCAAAGAAATCCGTGCCCACACTCCCCGTCTCAAAAGGCAGCTTCATCGAGACATAAGGCCCCCTGAAAAGCGGGTGCTCCTCGCGGCCGCCATCCCCCTCAATCAGCCCGTCGAGCATCGGCTCGAACTCCGGCGTCGTCGTCCAAAAACTCGCCCTCAAGAAGTCCCGCATGCCCTGCTGAAGCTGGGCCACCAACGCTGATGGAATCATAAGCTACATCTCAATTGAAAAGGTCCCACTCACCTGCTCACGAGCGTTCTTCATGTGATGACGCGAGTCTAAGGGATTGACCTGGCGCCGAAAAGGGTATTGATTGATCGAAATACGCAAAATAAAGGGCTTCAAAAACGCTTTTTTGCCGGGCATAAAGGGTTCACGCTGCACGCGCCCCGGGGGCACCACCCTGCCAACGCGAGTGACACCTTCGAGGTAGTGCTGCTATGTTACAAGTCGTTTAGCGGTCGTCCACGCATGACCCGCAGACGCACCACGCCGTTTTTTGAGGGAAGGGAAAAGATGTCGAAGTTACCGATCGCGCCCGGTGCCAACATTGTCGTACGCGACGCGACCTGGCGGGTTCGCCGTGTCACCAACACCTCCGAAAAGACCCGCGCCATCGAGGCCGTAGGCATCTCGGAGCTGGTTCGCGACCGCGAGACCATCTTCATCGAGTCCTACGAGCGCGAGATCGAGGTGCTCGACCCGGCCACCACCGCGTTGGTCGAAGATCGGTCCAGCAATTATCAGGCCTCGCTCCTCTACATCGAAAGCCAACTTCGGCGCATGCCCCCCACCGACGAAAAGCTCTACGTGGGGCATCAGGCCGCGATGGACTCCCTGCCCTTCCAGCTTGAGCCCGCCGCCCAGGCGCTCCAGCAGCCGCGCCAGCGCATCCTCATCGCCGACGCCGTCGGCCTGGGTAAGACGCTGGAGGCGGGGCGGGTATCCTCCTCTCCGAGCTCATCGCCCGCGGTCGCGCGCGCCGCATCCTGGTGGTCGCCGTCAAGAGCATGCTCACCCAGTTCCAGAAAGAGCTCTGGAGCCGTTTTACCATCCCGCTGGTGCGCCTGGACTCGACCGGCCTGCAGCGCATTCGCCGCAAAATCCCCACCAACCAGAACCCTTTTCATTACTTCGACCGCGCCATCATCTCGGTCGATACGCTCAAACAAAACAACGAGTTCCGCCACTACCTGGAGCAGGCCCACTGGGACGTCATCGTCATCGACGAGGCCCATAACGTCGCCGTGCGCGGCCACGATCGCTCCCAGCGCGCCCGACTCGCCCAACTTCTCTCGCGCCGCTCCGACGCCCTCATCATGCTCTCGGCCACGCCCCACGACGGGCGCGCGCAGAGCTTTGCGAGCCTGATGAACATGCTCGACCCCACCGCCATCGCCGATGAGGAGAACTACACCCCCGAAGATATCGAGGGCCTCTTCATCCGCCGCTTCAAAGGCGATGTGGCCGACCAGCTCGGCGATAAGATCCCCTCCCGCGAGCTGCACCGCCTCAACGCGCAGGCCTCTCTCGTCGAAGAGCAGGTCTTTGATGCCTTTGCCGAGCTCGACTTCAGCGCGCTCGACAGCCCCAACGCAAAGAGCACCGGCGGCCGCATGCTCTTTAAGACCAGCCTGGAGAAGGGCCTGCTCTCCAGCCCCGCCGCAGCGATGGAGACCATCGACAACCGCATCAAGACCATCGAGAGCCGCGAGACCGCCGATCGCTACAAGGACGACGTCGCCCAGCTCCAACACCTGCGCCGCGTGCTGGAGCGCGTCGCCCCCGAAGACTTTTCAAAGTTTCAGCTCCTGGTCGACACCCTCACCGACGACGACTCCCCCTTTAAGTTTAGCGGGCACTTTAAAGACGACCGCCTCGTCATCTTCACCGAGCGCATCGCCACCATGCGCTGGCTCGCCAGCCACCTCCCCGCCGCGCTGGGCCTCGACGAGAAGAAGGTCGCCTGCCTCTACGGCGGCATGAGCGATCTGGACCAACAGCAGGTCGTCGAAGATTTCGGCCGAGAGTCCTCGGACATTCGCCTGCTCATCGCGTCGGATGTGGCCAGTGAGGGCATCAACCTCCACTACTACTGCCATCGCATGGTGCACTTCGACATCCCCTGGTCGCTGATGGTCTTCCAGCAGCGCAACGGCCGCGTCGACCGTTACGGCCAGACCCGCACCCCGCATATCGCCTACCTCTCCACCCTGGCTCAAAACGAGCGCATCTACTCCGACACCCGCATCCTCGAGATCCTTGTCGAAAAGGATGACCAGGCCTCCCGCAACATCGGTGACCCCTCCGCGCTCATGGGCACCTACGATGTGGAGGAGCAGGAGCTGCAAACCGCTGAGGCCATTGAGGGGGGCGCCTCTCCCGACGCCTTCCTCGCGGCCTTTGAGACCGATAACCCCCTCGAAGCGCTGCTGAAGTTGAGCGCCGCCTCGCAGCAGGATCAAAAGCGCGGCGAGGGGCCGGCCACCGACCACCTCCCCGCCCTTTTTGCGAATGATTACGACTACTTGCGCGAAGCCCTCTACTTCCTCAAAAGCCGCTATGGCTTTGAGGTGAGCTTCGACGACGACGCGCAGCGCATCGATCTTCGCCTCAACAAAACACTGCGCCGCGCCTTTGAGAAGTTGCCCGACGAGGTCATCCCCGATGACGATCGTCTGCTGCTCAGCGCCCGTACAGAGGCGATGGATGAGGCCATCGCCCACTCCCGCACCGAGGAGAGCGCCTGGCCCGCGCTGCACTATCTTTGGCGCCTTCACCCGCTTTTGGAGTGGGCCAATGACCGCGTCGCCTACGCCTTCGGCCGCCACACCGCGCCGCTGATCACCGTCGACCGCGGGCTTGAGCCTGGCGAGTCACTGATGCTGATCTCCACGCTGATTCCCAACCAGAAGGGCCAGCCCCTGGTGCAACGCTGGTACGGCGTGCTCTTCCGCGACACCACCCTCACCAGCGTGCTCAGCTTCGATGAGGTGCGCGAGCGCCTGGAGCTGGGCAGCCGCCCCATCCCCAACCAGCTCCCCGAGCTCAACCCCGAGCGCCTGCAGGCTCTGCTGCCCCAGGCTGTGGAACGCGCCCGCGCCGAGATGCTCAAGGAGCGCGAGCGTTTTGAAGACGCCATCAACCCGCGTCTTCAGGCCCACCTCGACCGCCTCGAAACCCTCAAAGAACGTCAGCTCACCTTCGCCTTTGAATCCGCGGGCGTCACCGACCCCGCAGCGGCCGCCACCCACGATGAGGTGAGCCGCAAAAAACGCGAGATCGACGCCCTCTTCGATGAATACATCGAGTGGATTGAGGCGAGCATGACCACCGATAAGATCCCCTTCGTGCAGGTGATTGCTGCATTCAGGAGTGACGCATGAACTTCACCGGCATTGATAACGACACCGAGTTTTATTCGCACCACTACCTCGACGCCGTCCTCCAGAGCGACCTGAACTCTGAGGTCTTTAAAGACTGGTCCGACGATGACGGCACGCGCCCCCACGACGCCCTGCGCCGCCTGGCCCGCGAGTATTTTGAGCTACGCGCCGAGCTCGAATCCATGGACGACGCCGAGGAGCGCCGCCAGCGTCACGCCACCTTCCTCACCCGCCTGCTCTTTGATCTGGGCTACGAGCCCCTTGAGCGCACCCGGGAGGTCGAGGAGCTCAGCATAACCACCCTGACCGAGGTGAGCCGTCAGGATGGCGCTCCGGTGCTCTGGGCGCTCCACGCGCCCTATGATGCGCAGGCTCCCGACCTCGACGCGCTCAGCCGCTATGAGGATCACATCAACGCCATCCTCTTTGAGCGCGAGGAGCCGCCCCGCTTCATCCTGCTCTGCAGCGAGCTCGACATCACGCTCATCGACCGCACCAAATGGCGCGAAAAACGCTACCTGCGCTTTGACCTCGACGAGATCCTCGGCCGCAAAGACACCGACACCCTCAAGGTCACCGCCGCGCTTTTGGAGCGTCGTCAAATCTGGTCGGAGCAGGACCAATCCCTGCTCGATACCCTCGACGAGAGCTCTCACAAACACGCCTTCGGGGTGTCGCAGGATCTTAAATACGCCCTGCGCGAAGCCATCGAACTTCTGGGCAACGAGGCGGTCTATTACATTGAAAACGTTAAGAAAAAGAAGCGCTATGAGATCGGCCTCGCAGACGAACTGAGCCGCGAATGCCTGCGCTTCATGTACCGCATCCTCTTCCTCTTCTACATCGAGGCGCGCCCCGAGCTGGGCTACGCGCCCATGAACAACGACGCGTATTTGAAGGGCTACAGCCTGGAGAGCCTGCGCGAGCTGGAACAGGTCGACCTCTCCACCCCCGAGTCCCTCAACGGCTACTACCTGCACGAGTCGATCAAGCTCCTCTTCGACATGATCTTCAACGGCACCGCGCAGACCGGCCAGACCGACCTCTACGACCTCGGTAACCCCGATGGGGAGCAGGCTCCCACCGCCGTGCACGGCCTCTTTACCCTCTCGCCATTGCGCACCCACCTCTTCGATCCCAAAGCCACCCCCATCTTGAGCGGCGTGCGTCTGCGCAACCACGTCGTGCAGCGCATCATCGAGCTGATGAGCCTCTCGCACGAAACCAAAGGCAGCGGGCGAGCCTCCAACAAACGCCGCGGGCGCATCTCCTACGCCCAGCTCGGAATCAACCAGCTCGGCGCCGTCTACGAGGCCCTGCTCTCCTACCGCGGCTTCTTTGCCGAGACCGACCTCTATGAGGTCAAGCGCGCCAACGTTGATTTCGACGAACTGCACACCGCCTACTTCGTGCAAAAAGACGACCTCGAGAAGTACAGCAGCAACGAGATCGTCAAAGACGAAAAAGGCAACTTCGTCGTCCACCCCAAAGGCTCCTTTATCTACCGACTCGCCGGCCGCGACCGCGAAAAATCGGCGAGCTACTACACCCCCGAGGTGCTCACCTCGTGCCTGGTGAAGTACGCGCTCAAAGAGCTGCTCGAAGGCGTCACATCGGCCGATGAGATTCTGGCGCTCACCGTCTGCGAGCCCGCCATGGGCAGCGCCGCCTTCCTCAACGAAGCCGTCAACCAGCTCGCCGAAGCCTACCTCCAGCGCAAGCAGGAGGAGCTGGGGCGCGACATCCCCCACGACCGCTATTTAAGCGAAAAGCAGCGCATCAAAACCCTCATCGCCGACCGCAACGTCTACGGCGTCGACCTCAACCCCATCGCCGTGGAGCTCGCCGAGGTCTCCCTCTGGCTCAACACCATCCACGAGGGCGGCTTTGTGCCCTGGTTCGGCACCCAGCTCCGCTGCGGCAACTCGCTTGTCGGCGCCCGCCACCAGAAGGTGCCCGTCAGCGAGCGCGGCGAGCCGGTGTACCATTTCTTGTTGGGCGATGAGGGGATGGCGAAGTACGACGACCACATCATCAAAGGCAAAGGCGGCAAAAACCCCATCGAGGGGCTCGCCACCGACGCGCACGAGCATTTTAAAACATGGCGCAAGGCCTTTAACGCGCGGCTGACCCGCGACAACCTCGAAAACCTGCACGAGCTCACCGAGGCCATCGACCGCCTCTGGGCCCGCCACGTCGAGAAGATGCACGACATCCGCGAGCGCACCATCGACCCCATCGATGTGTGGCCGCATGCCGACGCCGACCCGCACAGCCCCACCACCACCGCCTACAAAGACACGGTGCTCCACCAGGAGCTCTATTCCGAAAAAGTGCGCGCTTCGAGCCCCTACCGCCGCCTGAAGATGGCGATGGACTACTGGTGCGCCCTCTGGTTCTGGCCCAACGAACACGCCGAGCTCATCCCCGACCGCGAAACCTTTTACTGGGATCTCAACCTGATTCTTCAGGCTGACATCCTTCCCTCGCACCGCGCCGACGACCAGACCGACCTCTTCGCTCCCACCCAACCTGTTGAGGAAGCGCGCCGAGAGCTCGAAGAGTACGGCTTCGTAAACCTCAACGAGCTCATCAACCGTTCCGACGACATCGGCCGCCGTCTCACCCTCGTCCAAGAACTCGCCAGCCGCTACCGTTTCCACCACTGGGAGCTGGAGTTCGCCGATATTTTCGAGGAGCGCGGCGGCTTCGACCTCGTCCTCGGAAACCCGCCCTGGCTCAAAGTGGAATGGGACGAAGGCGGCGTGCTCGGCGACCACGACCCCTACTTCGTCATCAAAAAACTCACCGCCTCCCAGACCAACATCGTGCGTCAGGAGACCATCGAACGCCTCCAGATCCGCAGCGAGTTTCTGACGGCCTACGAAGAGGCGACGGGCACCCAGAACTTCTTGAACGCGGCGGCGAATTACCCTGAGTTAAAGGGTATTCAGACCAACCTGTATAAATGTTTCATTCCGACGGGATGGCGGATTGGCAATGAATGCGGTGTGGTTGGATTTCTGCATCCTGAAGGGATGTATAACGACCCTAAAGGCGGAAATTTCCGCAACCTCACCTATCCGAGACTTGCCTATCATTTTCAGTTCACCAACGCGTTTTTCCTTTTTCCTGAAGTACACGATCAAACAATATTCAGCATTAATATCTATCGAGCACACGCTCGCGACATACGGCGCTTCTCCCACATCGCCAACCTCTTCCTACCTCAAACCGTCGACGCATGTATGGAGCATCACGGGCATGGCCCGGTGCCCGGCATCAAAGACGACGAGCATAACTGGAACATCCACGGCCACCGCGCCCGCGTTATTGAAGTTGGCCCCACCGAACTGGCCCTTTTCGCGCGCCTTTACGACGATGAAGGCACCCCGCCCTTGCAGGCACGCCTGCCCGCCCTGCACTCCACCCAACTTGTCGCGGTGTTGGAGAAGTTCGCCCGCCAGCCTCAACGTTTGGGCGATTTGAAGGATGAGTATTACGCAACGGTCATGTTCGACGAGACAAACGCGGTGAAGAAAGACGGCACCATCCGCCGCGAAACCCGCTTCCCGACCGACGCATCGGAGTGGATCCTCTCAGGCCCTCACTTCTTTGTCGGCACCCCCTTCAACAAAACCCCGCGCGAAGTGTGCAACCACAACCAGGCCTACGATTGCCTGGACCTCACCGACCTCCCCGACGACTACCTTCCCCGCACCAACTACGTGCCTGACTGCACACCCGAGGAGTATCGGAGCCGCACGCCGCGGGTTGGCTGGGGGGTGGAGAAGCCGGTGACGGAGTTTTATCGCGTCATCTCACGTACAATGCTTAGTCAATCTGGCGAGAGAACTCTAATAACAGCAATTTCCCCACCCAAGACAGGCCATCTTGATCTTGGCTTCTCTCTGACATTTAAAAACAACAAACAACTCACCCCCTACATCACTGCGCTTTTCAACTCAGTGCCATATGATTTCATGGTCAAATCCACAGGCAAAGGGCATTTCCGACAGGATGTCGCAAATCAGATGAAGATTCCTACTCCACCAAAATCTCAACTGGGCACCTCCCTGAGAATCCGTGGGCTTCTCCTAAACTGCCTCACCACCCACTACGCCGACCTCTGGCAGGAATGCTTCGACTCGGCCTTCACCGACGACGCGTTTGCCAAAGACGACCCACGCCTGGACAACGCCCACTTTAAACACCTCACCCCCACCTGGACCCGCGACGTGGCCCTGCGCACCGACTACGCCCGCCGCCAGGCCCTGGTCGAAATCGACGTGCTCGCCGCCATGGCCTTAGGCCTCACCCTTGAAGAGTTGCAGACCATCTACCGCGTGCAGTTCCCCGTGATGCGCATGTACGAAGACGACACCTGGTACGACCAGAAGGGCCGCATCGTCTTCACCAACTCCCGCGGCCTGGTGGGCGTGGGCCTGCCCCGCTCCAAATCCGCAAGCTGGCCCGACGGCCCCTACTGGCAAGACGTCCAACACATGAGCGAGGGCACCGTCACCCAGACCATCCAGGACGACACCCTGCCCGGCGGGGTGCGGGAGAAGACGATTGTGTATGAGGCGCCGTTTACGCGGTGCGATCGGGAGAAAGATTATGCGGAGGTTTGGGGGGTGTTTGAGGAAAGATTTGGTCATCCCGAGCGGGATAACGCCCCGGTTAAAGACGAGTCTGTGGACGCTTGATGCACCTGACCCGATACTACACGCCCAGCACAACACTTAGAGCACGAACTCGGCCCCCACCCGCGCAAAGGCGATTAATATGACAAAGCAAAACCCCAACCGTTCATCGTTTACCGAAAGCCTCAAAGCTGGCGCCGTTGCCGGCGCCAAGGTCGGGTTGTTTCCCTCCTATCAGATCGCCTCCCTCATCGCCGACGTCGTTACCTTCTCCATCAAAGACATGCCCAGCCACGAACTCGCCGACGAACAACGCCGCGCCGAGCTCGAAACCCAGATCCACCAGGCCCGCGCCCGCGCCGCCCAGGAGCTCGCCCTGGCCGAACGCATCCTCACCGCCACCGAGATCGAGGTCGAAGAATACTACGAAGGCCACGGCGAGGGCGGCCTGGGCCTCAACGCTAACGCGGCGACCGAGACGGTGAGTTTGGGAGCGCACGGGAGTGGGAGGAGGGTGGTGCGGCGTGTGGTGCGGTTGAGGGGGTGGGCGCCGGGGGAAGAAGAGGTGAAAGAGATTCCTGGGGAAGTCGAGTAACATCCACACGGCTAGAACCGAAAGGTATGGAAGCCATAAAACGATCGCCTCACACTACCCACCGGGAAGAACTAGCCGTTAATTGATCGCATAACGACATTGGAGCATGTCGCCAAGCCCAAGACTCGATACTATTATCGGCTGAAATTGAGCGCATAAACCTCCGCAGAAACTGTGATGTTCCCTGATTTAATAACGTCCCAACCAATCATAACGTGCGCACAACCCGCTTGCCCAGCGCCGCAACATCGTGTTACAATCCACGCCATCTTTTGAAAACCAGGGGAACAGTAGCCTGGCTACGAACTCCCCCGGTAACCGGTTCCATTAGGAAACATTACAAAAGGACTTTCCAATGCCTTTTCCATTAGTTCCTGTAATTATCGCGGGGGTCGTCGGCTTTTTTGCAGGAGCCGTAGCAGTCAATCTCTATGATGAATCACAACGAAAAGTGGTCGGAAAAAAGTTTGGCCTACTTGGAGAGCGCGCAACCGGAAAAACAACTCTGATCTATTTTCTCCAAACAGGCAGAATCAACAAAAACGTTAAACCAACTCAGGCGCCAGATAACTTCCCCGTCAGTGAACGCTCATTTACGGCGTCCGGAAATCATGGAACAACCCGCACATTCCCGATAAAAATGAAAGAAGGGGTCGATGTCGGTGGTGGCGCCAGCAATTACGAAACCTGGCAAAAAATAGTTAAAGACACCGACATTCTCTTATATCTTTTCCGCGCGGACAAGGCACTCGAAAACGATACTCATCACTGCAAACGCATCAAAAAAGATATAAGCCAAATTTACAAATGGCTCGACGAGCGAAAGACCGCGACCGAAACGAAACCTAAATTTTTCGCTATTGGAACACATTGTGATCTAAGCGATGAATTCAATTTCCAGACGATTGATGAACGAGTCGAATATATAAAAGATGAATTCAGCGATCTTCCATTAATACGCGAAATCTATGCAGCAACCGGAACTCCTATCATCCTGGGAAGCCTCGATGATGAGCAAAAAGCCCGCGGCATTGTCGTACAACTCTTCAAGCACATTAACACCTAAAAAGGGGAACCAATGATTATAATGACGTTCTGGTGCCAGGCCTTAGACAACCAAAGTGATGACATTTACGCAGTATGGAAAAACGATAAACTTAATCGAATCACTGATACAAACACCCAGCGAACCTTAAATCAGGCTATTGCACGAACCCGGCAGCAAGGCCAACGGCTTCGCGACACCGACCAGATTCAAGCCGACATCTATTTCCCGCCTATATTAGCAAATGACGGCGAGTTCCTTCTCCAGCTCGCTACGACAAGCAAAGACGTTGCTGGACGTCGCGTTATTATCACCTGTCATGGTGACACGAAGGCGGAAAACCAAGCTGTGTGGCAGGATCAAATCATTTCTGCGATTGACGCTTTCACGACCGAACAATCGCTCCCTTTAAATGTCGATGACAGTGAACTTCGCCATGTGCTCAACGAAATCGCCGACAAAAAAAAAGCGCGGAGAAACATCCAACTCACGGTGGGAGGAGTATTAGCAGCGAGCGCTGCGCTAATTCTGATCTGGATTCTTCGCGCATTATAAAATCAGAAGTTAGCCAAGCTCTGCCTCAGGTTACAATAGAAAGAAACTCATTGCTTTTCCGAGGTGGAAAGCGACTCCTCGAAACATTGGTCATCCCTTTACACAAACGCTCTCCGCAATCTGACCCCACCTTAAAACGCCATTTAAAAAAGAGAAAAAAATGACGACTAACATACTATCCAAGTCCCCTTCTGAAAGACGCATACTCGTTGTAGTCGACTCCCCCGATTACGAGGATCTCTACTTGAGCGAAGAGGGCCGCGCGCTCCTAAACCGCCGCGATGTTGCCGTCCTCGAATTCCCCTTTGTTGGTGATGATGAGAAGCTGCTCGAATTGGACCAGCGAGGCCTGCTGGCTCCAAATACCGTGCTGCTCCAGAGCCCCTTTGATGACGACTACACTTCACCAACCAACGCAGACAACTTCTTCGCAATCCGAAAATTTACGCTTTTCTCAACGCTTTGCCAGCAATTGGGCGCGCGACGCGTTCAAACGACTCAACTCATAATCGAGACCGAAGGTCAGGAATCGTCAGTCAAGTTGAGTGCAAGCTATGCAGGTGTTCGCGGGTCGGTCAAACCTTCGTCATCAAAACAGAGCTCACTCGCCAAAAGCCTGACGCTCGATGATACCTTTCAAGGGGGAACCGCAAATATCCAGGCAGCTCGCACACTTATCCGAAAACATGGGCTCGCCAACGATCCTGTCTTCACCTCCCTGATTGAACAGGCCGAGTATGCCGGAAATCGCCTGGAATCTCGCGAATTCACCGTCTCATTGACTCAGGAGCTTAAGAATCGCCTCCAGCTTGCTATGCAAGTTCGACTCCCAAACGGACTGTCCCTGGGCAGCACGTTCGAGTTAAAGACGATGCAGTCGACGGAGTATCGCGTGACGACGTTGGTGGAGTTTTAGGCGACAAAAACGCGATTCATGCTCGTAGTCTCCTCTGGAGGAAGATCGAGTTTTAAATCACGACAATGAAAACTTAACGAGAGATGTTTCAATGAATTTCAGGGACCAACCCCTTCGCGATGTTGAAGCCAAAACATTATTAAGCATGGTACATGGCTGGATTAAAGAACACATTCAAAACGACGACGAACTTGAGATAATCACCCTCGCCAACGAAATCTTACACGAGGAAAGGGTATTAAAAAGGCAATACGGGGGATTTCCGTGTGAAGGTGGCACACGATGCTCAAGTCATTATCAAATTAGAAGCAGTAGTAACTTTGATTATGCTGCATATCATAAACACGAAGAATACATCCGAAAAGTCAACCAATTGAAAGAATGGGTTGCAAATGCCACCACTGAAGCACAAACCGAACCACCGATAAATCGATACATTGAATGGCTGATGCGACAGCCTGACGTTTGCTCCGGCTGTGGTCAACCAAAAAAGGAGTATACACACCCCGAGTGGTGGCCCTTCCAGAGCATCTCTTGCAACTCCTTATCAGAACTGTCAGAAGCAATCGACAAGTCTAAGGTTCCGGTGGCTGTTGTGTTTAGAGGTCCGGATCCGTCTCACTCTCTCGCTCAAAACCTTCCCAAAATCGCAGTTACTCTTCACGGCAAGTTAGAGATTAAACAAGTCTCCGGAGGCGACTTTTTGGAATTTGTGATCCAGGAGCGTATAGAGTCTCTTCCGAGTATAGTTCTATATATAAATGGCAGTCCCGCTGCTCTGATTAAGGGCGAGCGAGGTGAACATAATATCTTACGCTTCTTTAACATTTTCTCTGATCGTATGAACCCGCTACAAGCGAACTCCCCCGAGCTTATCGACTATCCAATTAACATAGATCAGGAAGTCGAAAAGTGGTTGGGCCAAGATGCGAAATATTTCCAAGATACGCATCTCCAGAAAAACACACCCACGATGGCTGACGTTATCGAATGGCAGGAGCAGAATGACAGGCTCCGAGTTGAGAACACTCAATCTCGAAACAACATAAATAGCCAGGGTGATAAATGGGATGAACTTCGCGCTCTTTGCCAGAAACCCATCCGTGAGCCTGACGATTGGCTCCCTTTAATTATGCATGCAGAGTCAATTATTCAGGATCTACATGGGAGCGAGGATTTTAAGAGTGTGTATCGCGCAACCCTCAAGCGAATGGAAAAATTATTACTTCCGTCGCCCGCAGGTGTTTGTTTAAGTCAGATCCTTGATGATATGCAAACTCACTCTACCGAATTTTACGACTTGGATGACGCTAAAATTGGAGCTGCCAAAGCTGCGCTCACATCCTTCCACTACAGTGCACCACTGAGCTACGGCGAATCTTCAGTAAAAAGCTGGCCAGCGTTCGCTTTACTGTCGTTTGGAAAGATCACCTCCCACCAAATGAAAAGCATATCTACATTTCAGTACATGCTCGAAGCGCTACGTCACGACGAGTTTTTGGGCAAACCTCACTCCTATTGGAAGAGTGCGTTGTCTAAACTTTCACTGGGGCTCAAGAAGCAAGCTGCGTTCGAATATAATAAGAACTTGCCGCACGGCTACGGTCATTACACAGTCTATGAGTCCATACCTGGCAGCTATGACGGCCGCCGTCTTCGAGAAGGGTACCGACGGATACTTCGGGGTGCGCTATGCGACGAGTCTTTTTTTGACCACACTCGCCGGGCAAAAGAGTATAACTTTATACTTGTAGATCGGCATTTTAGAATAAGTCGCGATCGGTAGTACTCATAGTTTTGATTGTGCGTTCGAGCCGAAGGGTTGGTGGCTGTATCATTCCCCCAGCCAACCTATCGTGTCGACGTCGGTCTGAGTCTGCGTCTAGGAACTCGAGTTATTTTTGAGTTTTCACGTATTTTTTGCTTCGCACAAAAATAGGGCGGGAGAACTATCGTGAGCTTTCTTCAGTCGCGATAGTTCTCCCGCCTGAACATTTCTCAGATTGCTTTAGTTGGCCCTGAGCTTTTCTATCACTACGCCTCGCATTATATCATCTAAGAGGCTAATGCGACCCAAAAGACAAAGGGGCGGCAATGAAAAGTTGCTGGGCTTACTCCTTGGAGCGGTCAAACTCGCTTCCAACTTTGTTCCCCGAGAGGCCGCCAATAATACCTCCCACAATTGCGCCTGGAATCGTGCCCGCCATCCCACCCAACGGTCCCGCTACGATTCCAATCTTCGCGCCCAATGCGGCGCCCGCAGCAGCGCCACCAAGGACGCCCCCTCCTGTGCCCACTGCCTCTGCCTTACGACGACGCTTCTTCTGATAAGATGAGCCCATAATCGAATTTCTCCTTGTCACAGGAGGTGCGTAGTACCGCACCTACTCGTTAGTTTGGCCGTCCTATAAGTGCACGGCGTTTCGTGTCGAGCCCTCGACACGTCACACAGCGTACAGACACCGCACGGCGGTGTCAATGCTTCTCGTCATCTTTTTCAAGTCGCCAGGATGCGCAGAGCTTAATCAAGTCTTGCAGGCCCAGTCCCAGCGCGGAAGAAGCTAGAATGACCTCCTGTAGTGCAACGCCCAAGTCCCCGAGATCCACATCGAGCAGCTCGGCTTGATTGGCGGCTACGGTGGTCACCAGGCGTAGTTGCGTTGCCTCCAACAGGATTGGCTCATCCGTCCCTTTCTTGGCGTCGCTGACCTGTTTTAGCCCCCCCAAAACCGAACTAAGGCCGTGCAAGGCCGTAACTCCAAGCACACCCGCAGCCGCCGCGGTAGCTACCCCAACGCCCATCATGCGATTCATTGTCACGCTGGATGGCTTTAAGATTTTCGTTATCTGGTTTTCAACCGACGTGTTGCGTGCCAGTAGAGCCAGCCTCGCTCGGATACCATCGCCCCGAGGTTCCGCGCCTTCCTCTTCCCAACGTGTCACCGTTCGCACGTGTACTCCCAGTTGGTTGGCTAGATCGTCACGGCTGAAGCCCAGGTCTTCTCTCAGTTGGATGATAACGTCGCTGAGCGTTGGATTGTTGGACATAAGGTCTCCATGTGTAAGTCAACGGAACGCACCCGGCGCGAAGACCGTCTAACAATTGCCCGGCAGTGTCAATCGCTGTCAGGTTCGGTTCCGCGGGCAATCCGCCCACCTAGGACAACGGTGGCTGACCAAGCTAAACCAGTCCTGTCAGAATTGAGGCGGGTGTTGGCCGGGACGTCCGTTCAAGTGGGTGAGATGAGCGAAGAGTTACCGGAAGACATCAAACGTTGGACCTCAAAACGTCGTACCGCGCTGGTGCTGCAGATTATCCGCGGAGAGACCACGGTGAACGAGGCTGCGCGCCAGTACGACCTCAAGCCCAGCGAGATTGAGCAGTCGTACGAGACCTTCCTGGATGCGGGTGAGAACGGGTTGAAGAGCCGCCCGAAGGAAGAGATTGAGCGTAAAGATGCGCAAATTGCGAAGCTGCAGCAGAAGATTGGCGAGCTGGTGATGGACATCGACATCATCAAGGAGGTCCATCACATGTCCAAGCTGGACCCTTTTGGCTCAGGGTGGCGCTCCGAGGATTGATGGAACGTCACCCGGCGATGAGTGAGCGGAGGTTGTGTGGACTTTTAGCGCTGAACCGCTCCACGGTCTGGCGCCAGAAAGAAGGGTGTGAGCCGCCGGGTGGTCAATCTCGAAAAGGAGCGCGCGAAGCGGGAGCTCTTGGAGCGTTTGGCGTGAGAACACGACCGGCAAACTCAAGATTGTGTTGAGATAGTTCGCTCGCGTCCGCCCTTCCCCCCTCCCCCACCCCACGCTACACTCCCTCAACCTCAATCCCCCCGGGGGGGCTGCGCGTCCACACCCGCCCCGCACCCCGCACCCAATGTCAGAGCAACGAGTCTCTCGATGTCCGAACACGCTTATGCCCTGCCGCCCTTTCTCCCTCAGGCCAACTCGCCAGATCGTCTCGAGTCGCTTTTAGAAGGCCTCGCTGATGAAGGCGGAGATGCCATCACATACACTCGCCTGGCGGAGCGTTGTGGGCAGAGTCTGCGGACAATTCATTATTATGCGGCGCTTGGTGAGAGCCTGGGATTTGTGCGGCGCACCGAGCGGGGGGCGCTCTCGTTGAGCTCCAGGGGGGAGCGTTATGTGCGGGAGACTGAGCAACGCGTACGGATGGTTTGCGATGCGATGTTGGAGCATCAGGTGGTGCGTGAGGCCATCGCGCGTTGGTGCGCCGGCGCGTCGCTGGATGAGGCCGTGCTGGCCACCGTTCGACATCATGGTGAGCTCGCGGAGAGCACGGCGTTACGGCGAGCAGACGCACTCACGAGTTTGATTTCATGGATGTTTTCTCGAACCAGCCTCACGTCCTACAGCACGCCCGCCGTTGAGGATGTCACCGACGATGTGGATGACGAGGAGGAGTGGGGCGATCCCTTCGATATATTATTTAGTGATGATCCGTGGGAGAGCGAGTTCAACACCCTTCTGATGCGCACCCTTTACGCAGACTATGAAGATTTTGAAGATCTTGAAGAGTTGCGGCGCGAGCCCCCCCTGCCGGTGAGCTGGGCGAGCGCTCCCTTAAGCGTTTTGAACCCGGCGTTGATGTTGCTTCCCCACCTCGCCACGCTGGCGATCCATACCGTGGGCGATGTGCTTGCTCTCAAACCCACGATCTTCGTGCGACTTCAGGGAATCAACGATCTGGAGGCCCGCGCCTACATCGATCTGTGGAACTCCGCGCGGCGCCTGGAACGGTTGTCAGAGCCCTACGTGCCCGCGCCCGCCGTCGATCGGCCACGCACGTCAGCGCAGTCCTTTGACGACGCGGTCAATCATCCGCTCACACCAGGCGTTCAGCCGAGTAGCATCCCAGAGGATCCCTCGCCCAGATTTGCTGCCGTCGATTCCGCTGCGGAAGACCTCGACCAGGCCGAGCCCGGGAATGGTGTCGTTGCCCACAACCCGACGCCTTCACCCCTTTCGCTGCCTGAAGTCTCATCGACGCCGCCTCTTTCCTCGCCCTCAGCTCCAGAACTTTCCCCTCTTTTTGAGCCCACAACCCCGCCAGCCCCGGCGCCTTCTGCAGACACGAATGCGGCTGCTGGCTATGCCCTCACTGACCCGATTAATGTCCTCAATCCGCCTCCCCTTTTAGCTTCACACCTGGCCGATCTGGAGATCATCACCCTGGCTGACCTCCTGGATTTCGATGCCAATGAAGCGCAAGAACTCACCGGCATGAGCGCCCTCGAAGGCGCGCTCTTTGCGAGGCTTCAATTCACCGCCCGCGAACATCTCGACGGTCAGGACGAACGTGAAGACGACACGTCCTCAACCGAGGAGACGCGACGGCAGGTCGACATTGCGTTCCTTGAGCCTCCGGGGCTCATCGTCAACAAGCTCGAGCAACTTCAGATCACAACCGTCGGCGACATGGTGGATTTCGCCATCGACGACGTGCGGTCCATCCCCCACGTCGGCCGAAAGAGCGCCGATGAACTCCGCACGCTCTACGCGCGCGCCTACGAGTTTGTTCACGGTCAGGCGCCTCTTCCAGAAGCGGCATCGGCCAGTGGTCCCGACGGGTCCCGACGCTCGCGCATGAGCGAAGAACACCTGCGCGCTGTCGAAGCGCTGGAAGCCGCACGTCAACGCGATGACATCTCGCTCCAGGAACTTTTGCCCTTTCTGCCGACGCGCTCCCACCGGGCCATCGAGGCCTACGATGCCCAGACCTTGTACGATCTTCTGGAACTCCGCGCCGCCGGCAAGCTCATCGCCCTCCCGGGCATTGGCCGCCAGACCCTCCAGGAGCTCGACGACACCCTGGAGACCCTGGCGCATCGCGGCCTTGATTATCTGCGCTTCGGCGAGTCAGGACGTCCGGAAAGTATCGAGTCGCTGGTGAGGGCGGTGTGGGCGACCCTGGGTGAGCGCGATCAGGTTGTGCTGCGCGGCCGTCTCTACCAGGACCAGACGCTCGAAGAGGTCGCTGAGCCCCTGGGCCTGACCCGGGAGCGGGTGCGCCAGATCGTCAACCAACTCATCGAGCATCTGCAAGCGCGCTACGCCAGTGTGGCCCGGGAGCTGGCTGAAGATCTCATCACTCGCCTGCGAAAGGGTCGTGGAATCCTGCCCACCAGCGCGCTTCCTCCCTATTGTGGCGCTCCCGCCGGCGACATGAGCGTGTGCGTTGGGCGCGCCCGTCTGGTGCTGGCAATTGCGGGCTTTGAGACCAACTGCTGGCATCGATTCTTGATCACCCTCAACGCCGACGAGCGCAACGGACTTGTAGCCGACCTCAAGTCGGAGCTGATGGACCTGGAGACGGTGCGCATCTCACCGGAGGACGTTCATCTCTGCACCGACGCGCTGGGTATGATGCTCACCGAAGCCGAAGCCATGGAGTTTGTTGAAGATGCCTGGGGTCTTCACATCGAAGGCGACGCGGTGCTCCTCCCCTGGCTCAGTCTCGTCGGTATTATTGAGGGCATTGTGCAGCGCATCGGCAAGCCCGCGACTACTGAAGATATCCGCCAGGCCTACAATCAACTCAACGCCGACATCGGAGGGGAGCTGCCGAGATTCCGTCCTCATAACGTGCGCGCGCACATGGAGCGCTGCGAAAACATCTACCATTACGGTCACGGCATTTACGTTCACCTCGACCACCTCCCCCTGCCTCTCGATGAGCTGGAGCGTTTTGCCGACGAAGCCCTCGCCGTGCTCATCCGACAGCGTCGTCAGGTCAGCGTCGACCACCTTATCGACACCCTTAAACTGACACGTCGCGTGCCCGCAGGGATGACGGCCCACCTTCTCAAAGATGTGCTCTCGCGCCACCCGGACGTCGTCACCTTCACCAACACCTTGCTCGTCGCCCACACCCCCACCTGCGACGATATTGGCACCTCAATGCTCGATCGGCTGAGCACAGCTCTGGCGAGCCATACAACCCCCGTGAACGCGCGCCAGATCGCCCGTGACCTGAGTCGCTTTAGCTACGCTTTCACCGGGATCTCCCAGAATCTAGCCAAGTGCGACTTCTCCCTCTCCATGGGCAAAGGCCGATTCTTGCACGTGGAGCGCTGCGGCCTGACCCGCGACGAGATCGACGAGCTCATGACCCAGCTGGTGGACCTCACCCCCGACGATGCCCTGCTCAGCTGCACGGCGGCGCTGGAAGTGCTTGATGGCCCGGCTGCCGAAAAACTTCGCGCTCGGCAGAATGGCGACCGTCTGCTCTGGGCCCTGGCCCGTAACTTCTCAAGCCTGGTAGCCGGCAGCGGCTTGCTGGTCTCGCACCACAACGTCACCGAGGGCCGAAGCCTGCTCTACAGCGCCATCCTCGACGCCTTGAGTGCGCTTTACGTGGCCTACCCGCGGGAGATCACCGCTTACCTTCGCGACGAGGTCGGCTTCGGAGGCACGAGCGGATCGATCAACACCACGCTTATCAAACTGCGTGACGAAGGCCGCGTTATTGCCCTCCCCAACGCCGCCTACACCCTGACACCCGACATTTTTGACGCACTCCCGGAGCGCTGGGCGGAGCGCCCTGCGCTGGTGCGCGAAGCCGCGGAACATCCCGATATCCTCAACGTGGACGACGAGGTTCGACGCCAGCTCTGCAGGTTTTTTGAGGAGTGGGATCCACGGCCGGAGCTGGTGGAGCGGCTGACCGACGCGGGCAAACAATGACCGTATTACGATAATTCATTCACGTGACACTAGCGAGCGATTGAACGAAGTTGCATCGCAGTCGTTTGAGTATCCCTTCCCGTAGCAACGGAGTTTTCATGAAGTTCTACCCAGCCCTTATCTTCACCCTCCTCCTCAGTTTCGTCTCCTCTCCCGCATTTGCGCAAAACATCGACCACGCAATCGACCTCTACAACCACGCCCTCAACGACGAGGCCAAACTACAGTTTCTGGCCATCAAGCACGATCGGGGCGCGGCCAATGAGCATCGTTCCGAGGCGATGTACTGGCTCGGCCAAATCGCGTTTGAGGAATCTCGCTATGCAGTGGCCCTCGGAGAGTGGGAGGCGCTGGTGAGCGACTACCCGAACTCCGAGCGAGCCAACGAAATCGAGACGCGCCTCTCCGAGTTGGGTGAGGTCCTCGCCGAACACACCTCCGATCGCGCCCTGTCGGCTGTTGCAAGCTCATGGCTGCGAAACGGTGACTTCTGGTCGGGGTCTGATCGCACCTTCACGATTGACTCCTCGTGGCTCCCTAAACTGGAACAAGCACTCCACTGGTATGATCGGGTCATCGCCGAGTTCCCCGGCACGCCCGCAGCCGAAGCGGCTTATGCCCGCAAGCTCTTCGCACTACTGGGATGGGAGACGTCCGGTCGTTACGGGAGCTCCTACGGCCTGAAACTCGACTTCAAACTCATCACCGCAGTCACCGAAACCTTCGCAGAGTTTGAGGAGCAATTCCCCGAGAATCCCCAACTTCAGGGCTTTCGCTTTCAGATCGCACAGGCCTACTGGGGCAAGCGTCAGTGGAATGAAGCTCGCACCTGGCTGAATCGCATCATCGAGGTCGCTGACGGCACTCAGACCTTTTACACCGAGACGGCACGTCAGCGCTTGGAACATCTGGAGTACTGACCTGCTATCTCCTCCCGACCAGCGACGCATATCGCCCGGTCAATCCGCGTCACCTCCGGTCGGGTTGCAGCCACCTCAACACATTGTTACATTCATCATACATCGAACAACAGCCCAGGGGGGAAACGCATTGCCTCCTGAGGGCGTGTTCAAGCTATGGCGTTGTCGCTCTCCCAAACCGACATCTCACACGGAACAGACACATTCATCAGGAGATGACTGCGATGAAAAACGACAGCAAAGAAGTTGTTGACGGAAGCCGCCTGCTCAAAGCGGTAGAGGCGATCTCAATCGCCCCGGCAGATGCTCATCACATCGCCGATCAATATCTGGCTCAGGTGCGAAAGAAGTCACCCGGTATCGACGACGCAACAGCCCGCGCGCTGGTAGCCGACAAGATCGTCGCACGCTATGCGAAACTCGCCGGAACTGTCGGTGGAACGACGGCTCTAGCCGGGGTCGTGCCCGGCCTTGGTACCGCGATCGCCCTGACGGGCGGCGCGGCCGCCGACGCGGCCGCCTGCATGAAACTTCAGGTGGATATGGTGATGTGCATGGCGGCGGCGTACGGCTACGATCTCAACTCCGAAGATGCTCGCCAGCTCAGCTTCATTATTGCGGCTGGCGGCGCCCTGGAGAAAGCCGGAGTTCAGGCGGGAACCCGACTCGCCTCCAAAGCGGGTGTGAACCTTGTGCGGCAGTACCTTAAGGGCGCCGTACTTCAGGCGCTCAAAGAGATGTTCAAGACGTTGGGGATCGTCTTCACGCGCAAGGCGCTGGAAAAAGCGTTGCCCTTCGGGATCGGGGTGGTCATCGGCTCCAGTGCCAACTACGCGCTGACTCGCTATGTGGGCAAGCAAGCACGCGAGTGGTTCGTAATTGATTCACAGATGTAAGCGATGAGGCTCGGGCGCCATTCGCGCCCGAGCTACTCGCATCCATTAATGGGTTGCGTTGAAACCTCCGTACGCACAAATGACTCTGACAAGCCTGAGTTCTGCTCTGACGTTTGCGCACAGAGAGTGAACGGCTTGTTTGTCAGGGTGGGTAGAACACCGGCCCCACTACCCCCGCATCGCATCCCACGACTCAAACGCATGCATCTCATCGCAAATCCTCGCCATCACCTCGCTCCTCCGGCTGGCAATCAACACGCCGTGTACTCGCAAACCCGACTCCTCCCGCGCGCTGTTGAGATCCCGTCGTAACGACTCCGGCACCGCGAACTCCCCGTCAGACACAAGCAGGATGTCGGCCTTCTCCCAGTTCTGAGTGTCGAGCAACGCCATCGCCTCGTTCATCGGCGCGACCAGGTCCGTGCCTCCGTGAAACGACCGCCCGAGAAACGCGTAGAGATCGCCCAGCCCCTCCATATCCAATGAGAGCTCCAGCGCCTCAGTCTGCCCCGGACCGCTGAATGCGATCAGGTAGCAAGGCCGCCCCTGCTCCCGTGCCACGCGAAGCGCCTCAAGCACGAGCGCCTTGGCGACCTGCTCGGGCGTACCGTGCATCGAGCCGGAGGTATCGAGGCAGGCGATGATCGGCCCTCGCTTTAGCGGTGGCTTTTCCCTCTCTCGCGTTTGCTCCTCCTCGACATCTTCAAAGCTGTCGATTTTCTGCGGGAGCACGCCGTCGACCAGATACGTGGCCAGGGCGTGTTCGTGCATACGGGCATAAAAGAGGGTCCGCAGACGCGGATGGGCGAGGTTCAGGGCTTCCGCGGGTAGGAGCCGACTCAAGTCATTGGAGCGACGAACGCCGCGCGTCTCCATCGGCGCCAGAGGTGTGCGCACCTCCACCTCATCCACTCGCCCATGGCGAATCGACTCAAAGATCGTCTCCATGACCGGTGGCGAGTCATCGTCAGAGATGTGCATCCTGCCGAGTGTCGCGATGAGTTCTTGGAGTTGGGGAAGCTGCTCCATCAACGCGCGAAGGCGCACGATGTCAGACCACCCCTGCGAGCGAACCAGCCCTCGCGCGTAGTCCATCCCGCGCCCAAGGATGCCACTCAACGACCCAAACACCTCCAACACCTGCTTGTAGGCCGCGGTCCGCTCAGCCCAGGCCTGGTGCAGGCCCTTCCGCATCGCGTCCAGCGCGCGTTTTCTTTCAACCTCTTCGGCCTCGTCTCGGAGCTCCGCGTAGTCGTCCGCGCTCAACTCAACGGGCGGCTCCTCATTTGCATCGTCTTGCTCTTCCCCTTCCAAGCTCTTCGCGTTTTGTGAGGCACGCAGCCGCTCCTCTGCAATCCGCTGCAGCTCGCGCAAACAGCTCTGCACGCCCGCCTCATAGTTCCCCTCCAGGTCGGTAAGCTCCCCGAGGATGCTGCCTATGAGCGCATCGACAATCTCCGGCTGCGCTTTGCAGAAGGACGGCAACTCCGTCTCCTCCAAAAAGCTCCATACAAGCTCAACAACTTCGGCTGAGGGCCAGCTCAGTTCATGTTTCTCCGGCAACTCGCCGCTAAGAAGTCCATCGCGCAGCGCCGCCACAGAGGCAGTTCGCTCTTCAAGCGAGCCGGATGTTTGGCGAAGCACGAGTTCGAAGAGCTCTTCGGGCACTGCGTCGATAAACTCGTAACGGCGATCCAGATAGTTGATATCGAAGGCGCTCATCTCACACCTCCATCTCAGGCTCATTTACCGGGAGTTGCTCGAAGCCTTCTCGAACATCTTCCATACGCTCTTTGAGCGCCTTTGTGGCCTCAAACGACTCTCGTAAATTTGCCAGTGCTTTCACCGAAAATACCGTATCTACCCAGAGATGCGCCTCAATACGCGCCTCTAAGTTCTCCATCTCAGATTCCAGCGTGGCGATGTGCTCATTGATTTGGTGAAGAACACGCGTCGTCTCCCCAACTCGATGATCGATATGCCCTTGAGAGTACGCGGTGGGTTCGAGAACCGGATCAGGCGTCGCGCGCAATTGATTCTCTTCGTCGTCGCAATACCTATCGATGGAAAGCTCTCCACGGGGCGTTTGAATCCGATTATGGCCAGAATATCGAGGCGCATATTTGGCCAATAGTTCCTCCCTCGTGAACCCCTGTTTATTCGTTCGTTCGTCTCCACTCGGAGCCAAATAGAGGAGGTTTCCGTTGGAGTCCATCTGATGAATGTCCTGGTTGCCCTTCGTAATTTTCTTGCGTTTTTGCCCCCAAAAAAGGTGGCGGCCCTTCGCATCACGTTGTTGAGATTTGCTCGTACGATCCTGTGTCAGTGTAAGCTCCCATAAGACTACAAGCCGCTCAAACACCCCTGCTCCCTCTACGGACTCTGCCCCCACACGCTCCTCGAACCACTCCCGAATAACGTCGCGCTCTTCGGGCTTGCTCCACAAGCAATGCTGCAGCAACCAGCACTCCCACAGCGTCACTTCATCTTGCCCGTTGGTGTAAGCGGCCACGCGAAGCATTTTGAGCGCCTTCATCCATCGGCGGTCGGACACGTAGATGTTCTGGTCGACCAGAAAGCGACGCATAGCTCCGAAGAAGTCGATCAGCGACTCCGGAATCGCCACACGCGCCGCCTCGGCCTGAATCGCCTCCAGGTCCTCACGCGAAATCTTCAGTGCATTTTCAACGTTTTGGACGCCCTCCGCCCGAAGGTTGAGCAACGTCGCGAACCCCTCATCACTGACGGGCCCGACGTGGCAGCGCACCAAAAAGCGGTCGTAGAGCGCCTCCAGCACCTCATCCTCGGGCAGCTCATTGCTCGCCCCCACCAGGGCCAGAAGTGGCGCGTCCAGGCGCTGATTGCCATTGTCGAACTTGCGCTCGTTCAAGAGCGTCAGCAGCGCGTTGAGAATGGCGCTGTTCGCCTTGAAAATCTCGTCGATGAACGCCACCGAGGCCGAAGGCAGGTAGCCATCGACTTTGCGCTCGAAGTGATCCTCCTCCAACGCCTTCAGCGAGAGCGGACCGAAGACATCTTCGGGCACCGAAAAACGCGTCAACAAACGCTCAAAAATATCCCCATCGCGCAGGGCCTGGACCAGGCGGCGAGCGACCTCGCTCTTGGCGGTCCCCGGGGGGCCGATAAGAAGAATGTGCTCGCCACTGAGCATCGCGAGAACCGCCAGGCGAACGACCTGGTCGCGCTCCACCAGCCCGTGCGTGAGGGCGGCGATGAGGCTTTCCAATCGGTCGCAGTGCTCTCCCTACTTCGCTACAACCGAACCTTCTGCCTGTACGGGTTTTGACATTCATTGCTCCTGAATTCTCAAATTCGAATCATTGAAACTTCGAAATTGCCCATCATTTCAAAGGCGGCGCGGGCCTTAGAGCCCGCGCCGCCGTACATCCATTACCGCGTCTCACTTTTTCTTTTTGTTGTTCTGTCGCGCCTTCTTGTACTTCGGGTTGTTTGGGTTGAGTTGATCGGCGCGGTTGTTCCGCTGCTTGCGATTGGCCTCGCTATTGGGGTTACTCTGCTCGGCCTGGTGGTTCATCCGCTCACGATGAGCGCGGTTGTTGGGGTTATTTTGGTTGGCGTGATGATCGCGCTCTTGTTTGCTCATTTTGCCTCGCTTGTTGTTGCCATTCTTGCTCATCCCGTCGGTCTTGCCGTTGCTCTTCTTGTTCGTCCCACGCTGTTTGTCATTGCCTCCCTTGCTCGTCCCGCGTTGTTTGTCATTGCCTCCCTTACTCGATCCGCCGGGCTTGCCACTGCTCTTCTTGCTCATGATGTACCTCCCGAAAAGTTTGGCTGGCCCTTTATACCCCGCCCACCGAGGTGAAGGGTCCAGCTATGGTCGACGCACCAGAAGGATAGCGGCGGCTAGCCAAGAGTCAAATCAATCCGTATGATTCAGACTGATTCGGATCAATACACATTACTTCAAGCGAGCTACCATGCCCATCACACGCGACACATTCGACTTCACGATCGCCAAGCAACGCGCAGGCGATCCCTCCCTGCGGGAGTTGGAAAACAGGATTCGCGAGCATTTCACAGTGGGCGAAGATGGAAGAGAGCTCTCGAAGTCCTCAGGAAGCATCGCCAACTACCTCTCGAAGCTGCAGAATGGCGACGCGACCTGGTGGGAGAACTTCCCCGCCGCTTGCCGAGCATTGGCGGACGCGCTGAACGTGAAGGCAGAAGTGTTGCCTTTCTACCAGTCGACAGCTCCCGCCGACCGCAGAATTCCTTTCCCGGAGTTCCCTGAGCTTCCCCCTTTCGATCCGCTGGACGATGAATTCATGCCGGCCAGATACACCTCACGATGCGAGACATGCGGTGAGAGCAAGCCGGTTGTTCTAGGGCCCTTCGGTTGGACCGACTCTCAGGAGTTTCAGCTCCACACCGCCAATGAGCTCATCTGGATTCAAGCGCCGACCAGCACCGACGCTTCTTTGCTCGCCGCCCACCTGACCGTGAACAACCCACGAAACATCCAGCGGCCCAAGTACTTTGAGAGAGCGGACATCGGCGCGGACACGACCGACACCTGTATTGTTCTCCCTCAACGACCTGGTGACCCGGGCCATGGGACGAGATTTGCGGAAGAGCTGGCGCGCGATGCGTCCGCGAACGTCATCGTCAGGCGCGCGCTATTGTTACCACCGCTCACAGTCGTCGCGACCTTTGCCCCTCCATGGAAAACCGACACTACGCCAAACGCTGCCATACACGGCTGGTGCATCGCGCCGTGGGATCCAGACCATATCTGGCGACACGGCTACCTCGAGTGGGTAGGTAGCCGTCTCGACAGTGACGGTCGAGGCGGTCGCTTCAACCCAACCGAAACTTTTAAGTGGCTTGAACGCCACGATCCGGACCTCAAACGCTTCAAGACGCCAGCAGACCTTCGCCACATATGTCGGGTTGCGTTCCGTGAGGGCCACAAGGCGCTCGACGGGTTCCTAAAGACGACTGAGGTCCGCCTCTGGCTGGAGCGCACATGCGAAACGTTAGACGACACCCACCCACGAAAACGGTCGATGGAATCCAAGGGCGCGAACGCGTTCCTGTCCGCGGTTGAGCGGTGGCTCCTCTCCCCGCATCTTGCGTGGAATTCTTCACTCACCGCCGAGCAGTGGCGGGGACTCCTTCTCTCCACCACGCAATCCGCAATCCACGAAGACCTGGCCAGACTTCTGGATCAGATCGTTGAATCTGAAGACCGCGAAGAGCGCGAGAAAGTCCGCGATTCGTTTGATGAACAAAGGACGTTAGACGACCTGCTGCAGGCCTACGTCGACCTCGAGTTGCTGGTCTGGACCCACCACGACCAACTCGACGCCCAACCGCAATGGGTCTTGGAAGCCTTCGCACGCAAACTCGTCCGCGAGGAGATCGCAAGCGGGGATACATCGCGATGGGGACGGCTGGCTGCCGATGCGAGCCGCCAATACTTCATCATTGAGGCACTCGAAGAACTCGACGATGCGGCATTCAAATCCACGCTCGCCGCCACACTGCGGGCTTTCGAGGCCCGAAACTTTGCCCACGTGGCAGCGCTCGAAGCGCTCTTTTTCTGCGCGCCCTCGCGCGCCACATCACCCACCTTCGCCTCCGACGATATTTTAAAGAGGCTCTGGAACACGTACCGAGACCTCCGCAACGCGACGCTCGGAGAAGAGTCCAACCCGCGGATGGGTTTCTTAAAGCCACTCTTCTATCGACATCCGAAAGGACAAGACATCGACTTCACCACGCTCATAAGGCTGTGGGAATGGAGTGCGAATGTACCTCGCCCTGCGAATTGGCAGATTCATCAAGACTCCTGGCTGACGCCGGGATGGGCCGACGAGTTTCCTGACGAACTGCCGTCATGGTTTCAGACGTTTCCATACGATCCACTCGTGTCCGACGATGCCTTTTCGCTTTTCAACAAACTTCTAGAAAAGATCCCCTCGGAGCAAGTCGCAATCCCTACTCTTCTCCTCCCCTCGCTATTGCTCACACAACCAGATCATCCCAAACTTCAGCCGACGGCCCCGCGAGTAGTGTTCTCGGACAATGTGGCGTCGTTATTGAAAAACAGTGAACTATGTTTAAGACTTGCCCATAAACTTACGCAGCACACCGACGACGAAGCACGGTTAAACTTTGCGACGCTCATCTGGCGAAGCATCATTCAAAACTACCAGGGCACTTCGATGCCCTTCAAAACAATTTTTAGCACATTAGAAACGTACGAAGAACTCGGCCAAATCGTGCTCGACTATGTGCCCACGAGAACCGTAATCGAACAACTACCGCTTTCAGACATCAACCACAATCAAATCCAGAACGTGTTGGAAGGCTTTGACCGCCACAGTAACGAATATATGGGTCGCCAGCTCTCCTACGACAGCTTTAACAAACGCCTGACGGAGCCATTATTGAAATGGATTTTCAACCACTACCAACGTTTATACAAAGACAGTTATCTTCACAGCTTCGAACAACTCCCCGGAAGTTTTCAATCAACACTCCCAAAGCTGCCGGAACTCTTTCTTGGTTATGCGCAGATTGGATTCGGGTTTTCAGGCGACACAAGGGATCAGCTATGGCGCACATCCTCTCGCGAGGTAAAAGAACTCATCCGAGTCCTCGTCAAAGAATCCCCCAAACATGCTGAATATTGGCTCTGGCGAGCACCGCCGGCCGAAATGAACTGGATATTTGAGTTACTTTCCCAGCAACCGGAACTGCGGCGTCGACCTTCGTTTCGAAGCTTGTTGTTTGATCTCTTACCGAAGAGTGGGAAGTGGGGAGGCAAACTATGGGGTTGGTTAATGGAGGATCCAAGAGGTGATGGAGTTGACAGTTAACGTGCCAACCATCTGCTATAAGTGAGCGTTTTTCCCGAGCATATATTGATTTCACCATGTACCGCCGCAAAAGCTGACGGTCACAGCGGTAACAGATGGACAACGTGCGAAACAGCCGACGACTAGACGAGGACCGAGACGCCCGTGCTCACGCGTCACCCAACTCTTGCGAGAACGCTCTACGGGCGTTCCGGGCAAGCCGCGCAAACCACGCCTCCAGCACGCTGCCGTCCCACGCCCCTGAAGGGTCAAATCCACCATAGTGATTGCGCGCATCAAGCGCGATCACAGAGGGTAACGCACGCTCGTCATCACGCAGACGCCCAACGACGCTCTTCGCGTCGATCTTGCCGCCGGCAAAACTCCCGCCATCCTGATAAACAAAGAGTGTGGTTGAGGGGTTCATTTGCCCATCACGGAAGTATCCATCGACTGGCACATCGTCTCGCAACCCCATCAAATATCCATAACTCGCGTGGTAACCGATCATCCGACGTATCGAGCTTGTCAGATAACCGCGACCGCTATTTGAGCTGTTGCGCTTGGGATCAGCGATGGCAAAGAGCGCTCGCTCCGGATGCTTCTCCGGCCAAAAGCTGATCACAATATCGGGTTCATCCGACCCACCCGTGCCTAGAATGCTCTTTTTAAGTTCCAAGAGACGATCTCGGCAGAGTGTGCCAGAGGGCATGGTGGGTACGCCTTTGCTGATCGCGCATAAAAGCGCCCCGGAGCGGAGGGTGGCTTCAGGCTTATGGTTCCTTTTAATACTCAGCCGCTCCAGCTTCCAGGCCGGTCCACCCCAATCTGGTCCATGACCGAGCTGGCCGGCTGCTCGAATCACTGCAAAGAGTGACACCACTTCAAAAAAATCATTGCGATTGGCAGGGTCGTTACCTGCGAGCGCATCAATCAATTGCCGCGCAAACGTCTCGGGCTCCTCTCCCAGCACTTGATTCCAGAAATGTGCGGCGAGTTGTATGGCTTCAACGAGCTTCCGCCCCGGGGGACCGAAGTTCATCAAGCGACGAACAACGCCGGTATTCAGCGCGCGCGGAACAATGGACCGCTGGCGAGCAGCCGCTACCGCACGCTCGAGGCGGCGGGCCCGTTCTCCAAAACCCACACCGTCATCGTGAAGCCCCTCCAGCGTTAGCTGCCAACCTCGCGCCAGGCTCACAAGCGCCCCGAGCATTTCCTCATCGGGCCGCCGAATGGTCGTATTAAAGACATACTCGTGCGGTACCTCCATCGGATAGGCCCGCAGGTACGACTCGGCCCAATCCACCCCTCGCCCGGGTATGCTCGCCACCGCGCTGATACGTTGCTCCCGCCGGGGGTCCGCCGACTCAAGAAAAGCGATCATCGCATCCTCGGCCTGCCGCTGCTCCACACTCTCCAGTGGCATCCTTCGCATCAGCTCCTCGCGAGCAGATGAATCCGCGTCGAGCGCAGCCGCAACAAAGCCCAGCACCCACATGCGGTCGTGATGCACGTCTTCGCTACCCAACAGGTGGCAAACATGACGCACGAAAGCTTCCCGCATGTAGGCGTCGATGGCATCACACGACGAATCTGACGTGAGCGTGACGTGTAGGTCTTCCCCGCATTCGTTCAGCGCAAGCATCAGCCGCCTTCCCCGGCACGCCGCGCTTCTTGAATAAGGTTTTCGAACTGATGTAGCCCACGGAACTGACGGGAGAGCTCGCGCGCGAGAAACTCGTCAATCTGTATCGATGTATCCTCTGAAATTTTAAACTGGGGAGGGTCCGTCTCCTTCTTCGACTCGTCAATCTCGATGCGCCGCATTTGCCGGCCCTTAAAAACATCAAAAATTAATCTCATGGCATGTTCAAGCCGCCTCGGCTCGGCACTTAGAGCATCAAGTTGCGGCAAAACAGACAAACTCACAGCCATCGCCAAGTAAGAGAAGACAAGCTCCTCGGCAACTCCACTCGACTTCAAGTCTGTTCTCTTTCCACTAATCATACACTCTTTCCCGGGAGCCCTCACGCCTTCCAGCACAAAATTAACTACATCAATAACCGTGGCAATACCCACAACCCTTTCTGAGACAAGGTCGCCAAACCCGGAGAATCTCCCCCCCTCTTCCCCTTCCACTTTTCGAGCAAAGAGAATGTTTAGCTTTGCGCCAAGCGTCTTTGTGAGCCAGGCATTTCTAGCGTCATCCGCGATAACCTGACCGTGGCTTCCATCTACCTTCAGTTTGTAACAGAAATTATTCAGGTCCAAGCGAACGTGGGTACTCGCCAACCTATCATTTATAATTGCTTCTACAATTCTGGGTTCAGGAGCTTCAATCGCAATAAAATCAAACCGCCGCTGCAAGGCGTAAGAGAGTTGGTAGAGTTGCGAACGGTCGGCATCGTTCATGGTTCCAATCAGGCGAAAATCGCGCTCCACAAAGTAGTCGGAGTATTTCACACTCTCACTATCTTCTCGACGCGCCTGACCCGCCGGGACGATACGGACACGCTTCCAATCTCCTTTTTCTCTGTCTTCAGCATTTGTTTCCTTACCTGAGTCTTCTTTGGAAGGAATAAATTCTTCAAAGGGAAGTTCGACGGCGTCCCCCGCCAGGACTGAAAAAAGCTCCCCGAAACAACGATCGATGTCTGCTCGGTTAAACTCATCAATCACCAACCACTGACCATCGTTTAACGCGCGAAGGAAGAAACCCGGCTGGAACATCAACCCCTTACCGTTTCGGTTATCCGGCATATAACGTCCCAGCAGGTCTCCTGTGCTCCAGGCGGGCGAAGCTGTTGCCACAAGTGGCTCCTTACTGCGCGCGAGACGCGCCAGCTGAATTGCAAACTTTGACTTACCGCAACCAGGAGGTCCGGTGAGGATGATGTTTTTTCCGGAGTTCAGCGCCGCGCATGCCGCCTCTACAACATGCCATGGTAAGCGAAGACCAGCCTTCGCCAGTTCGCCACTCACCAACCCTGGACTTAAGTCGACTGCTCTCCTCGGCGTGTAGGACTCTTCATCGGGAAACTCAAGCGTTTGATCTTGAGGTATATTTGCGCCATTTCCTGAATGGTAGCTGACTGCAACCCTCCAGATCATCGTGACCAAAAGAAGACATGCCCAGTCCTCGGGATCAGCGTCCGGATGGGGCACGCGCGTATACCATTGATTGGACTTACGTTTATACGTCGGCCAATATTTATGCATCTTTGCGCCGAGACCATTTGGAAAAAACTCAACCGAAGGGTCCTTCTCAACTTCAGGACTCAACGCCTGTGCCTTGCTCTTTTCTTCTTTAGAGCGATGCCAAACTTGCGCAAAATATTCAGGCTGCCGAAATCCTCGCGGTCGAGGAATCTTAACTTCTCGTTCGTCCCCGACTTTCCACGCCTCATTACTTGTTCGAACCTTGTCAAGGTATTCGTATTCAAAGCAATCTATATGGGATGGGTTACCCACAAGCCTCAACACCCCATCTTCCTTATTATTATTCACGTGAGTGAAAGTCCACGTCTCCACCCGAACGTCCACCTTCTGAAGCGTCCCGTGGGAGTCAGGTTGATACATAACGAGTTCAATTCGTTTCTTATCTTGCTGCCCCTCTCGAGAGACCAGCTTGAAAACGAGTTTATTTGGAGACCCGTCCGACCTATACCGCCAGCCGAAACAAACGACCTCTTTACCATGCAAAGATTTTAACCCTTCATGAATCCTATTTGTAACCTTATCCCGAATCTCGCTAGCATATGCAGCCGTCTCATCCCACTCCCCACCCCTCCCTTCTGGGTTTTGATTCGGCGCAGCCGGCCCCGAACCTGATTCGGCATTTTCGACTTCATTGAAGGACGCTTCAACCTCTTTGTCGGCAACAGCTTCATCGACACCCATCAGCACTCCTTATACTTAAAACATTAAAACCAATGTCCAAAACACCCATTAAACACGCGCCAACGGCAGCAGATCTGTGCCTGCAGCAACGGTAATAAATCACTATTTCGAGCAATGGAATACATCTTATCCAAAGCATCAGCTTCAACAAGCAGCATCGCACTTCCTAACTACGCGATTACGACAGGCGCACACGACCACGCGCAGCACTGCCAGTCTCTAAGTAACCAGGCCCCACCCGGAACGGTGATGTCCTTGAGGCGTTACACTTTGTAGCAGTTTGGCGGAAGGTCGGCCAGCGACGATTGTGAGTGGATGCTCACCGAGACGTCTCGAACGCTATTTTTCTTGTGTTGGCGATCGTTTATCGCACTATCGTGACATCGTTCACGGCCTCTGAAACGCGTCACCCGCCCAGGTGGCAGATCGCCAGGCAACTGCCATCCTCGCCGCCCAACACCACCCAAGACCCCGCGACGCCCCATCCGTCCCCACCCACGACCCCACCATGCCCACCAAACTCGCCACGCTCCTCCCCGCTTTGTGCGCCCTCACCCTGGCAGCCGGCTCGCTCGCCTGCTCCACCTCCGAGTCGAATTCACGCGCCGGCGCTCCGGGTGTGGGCGAGTTGGCGCACGTGGACACGGCGGCCATCACCCCCTTTCGTTTAGCGCGCATCGCGCTGGGAAAAGGCTTCGAGGTGCGCGTCGATGAGAGTGGGCTGTGGGCGAGCACGCCCTATGGGGGTGAGGAGTGCGGCGGGGCCCGGGTGGAGGTGACCTATGTGGTCACGCATCTGGACCGCGACGAGGTGAAGACGTCGGGAGATGCGTGCCAGTTCTGGCGTTATGTGAAGACGCTGGAGCTCCCATCGGAGGTTCCGACTCAGGCGCGCCTTGTGTGCGACACCTGGGTGCCCTCCGAGAGCGATGCCAGCGAGACGGACTGCGATGCGATCATCGGATCGTTCGCCCTGGCCGACGCTCCCGACCCTGGGGAGCTCGCCGCGTTGGAGGCGCCGGAGGTGCGCGAGCGCGTCGTGCCATCGCTTTTTAATCAGCCTGGCGAGCATGAGGTCTTTGTGCCGGGTGCAGACGCCTGGATGCCCTACATCTATGTGGGGTCGGTCGATCTTGGCCTGCCTGGCGAAGTTCTCGTGGTGGGGAGTGACCGGATCACCTCCGGCGTGTTTCTCAGCCTATTTTTCGAGAACGAGGCGGGGATGTTTGTGGAAAACGAGATCGATTATGTCGACGGGCGCCTGTGGGCCGGGCCGCTATCAGACGGCTCGGGCGAGCCCGCGGACCTCTTTGCTCAGGTCCGCGATGATAGCGCGGAAGGGCCTGTTCAGAGATGTGTGCGTTATGCGCTCAGCGAAGGTTTTTACCGGCTGAGCCCCGAAGACTGCCCCGATGTCGATGCGCGGGGTCGTTTGATCTATATGGACGGGCCGAGCGGCGCGGAGGGCGCTGCACCACCCGAAGACCCCAACCGCTACACCCAACTGCACATCAAAATGACCATCGAGGTGGATGGAGACGTGAAGTCTCGCCCGCAAATCATCTCCATGCCGGGCAAGCCCGTATCCGTGAGCCAGAAAAGTGGCGGCGAACGCCCGATTCACATGCAACTTCAGATCACCCCGACCTTTGTCGGCGAGGACATCGCGCTCGCCGGCTCGCTCGAAGGCAAAGCTGGCGAGGAGGTGGAGCTTGCGCAGGCCATCGACGCGCAGGTCGCGTTGGGGGAGGCGATGGCGCTGGAGTTCGAGTTGGATGGGATGGCGTATGAGATTGAGGTGGTGGTGACGAAGTCGGAGTATCAGCGGGAGGGTCGTGTACAGTGAGTGTGAGGGGGGCACAGCTCCATCGGGTGAAGGTGCGGGGGAAGCGCTGCCTGCCGTCGTCAACATTTACTCCCCGAAAGGTTCCTTTGTCTGCAGACGACCGCGCACGGGCGGGTTGGTTGGCCGTTAAGGTTGTTGGGGATCGGGTCTGCCGGCTCCAAAACGTGTAAATCGCATCCTCGTCGGCATATCGCCCCGGACTTGAAAGTCAATTCCAGTCCGCTGTTCACGGATATCGATGATGTCCTTCTGCATCAGAAGCCATTCCAGAACCTCGTCGATGTCATCTCCACGACGGATTCGGAGGTCGACCTCCTCACTCAAATCATTTGAGCGCTGCAAGATCTCGGACGGAACGTCCAACACCGAACAGGGATAATTGTATCGCTCGCATTTCCACTCGGCGTTGAGATCAGGTTCGGGCAATGCGTCGCGTAAACGCTGCAGGCCTACCACCACCCGTTTTCGCCTCGCGGAAAACTCGGCAGCGTCGGCAACCGCCAGCACGATTATAGCCTCGGCGTAGCGGTGGGCTTCGCGCCTCGCGATCGCGTTCTGCCTCTCCCGTTCTGCGGCGAGTGCAGTGTGGCGCGCCTCGGCCTCCGCAGCCTTAATGGCCTCGGCCGCGCGTTCTTCGGTCGCGGCGATGACGACCTCCCGAATCGCCCGGGCGCGCTGTTCGGCGCCGGGGTCACAGCCCCAGGCGCAGGCAAAGAGGCTAATCAGAACAACCCCATAACTCACGATCTTAATCAACATGGCAGAGCCTGATAATCCTGGTTCCTGAGCACGCATACACACCCCAATACGTTGAGAAAACCTAGTGCGTGGAAATCACTGGCATCGGCATTCCTCCTTCAAGTTGAATCAATACCCTTCCTGGCTCCGCGTTGATGTATTGAATCCCCTCTACGTCTAGAAGCCACTCCACGATCGCATCGACGCTATCTCCCCGCTTCATACGAGCCGCGATTTCGTGGCCTATCGTGAGTGTCCGCGAGTAAATCTCTCTTGGAACATCCGTCCAACTGCACGGGAACTTGAACTTTTCGCACATGGTATCAGCGCTCGGATCCGACTCCGGCTGTTTGGCCATTAACCTCTGCATTCCCTCTTCAACCCGCTTGCGCCTCGCCATCGCCTCCCTGCCCTCCGCCATTGCATGCACGATCGATTCTTGAGCATTCTGGAGAGCTTCGGTACGCGCCAGGGTGGTGCGCGCCTCCGACTCTGCGGCCTCAACGGCCTCGGCCGCGCGTTCTTCGGTCGCGGCGATGACGACCTCTCGAATCGCCCGGGCGCGCTCTTCGGCGCCGGGGTCGCATGCCAGGGTGCAGGCCAGAATGCCCGCCAACATGCTCATATAGATGGCGGCCTGAATGATGCCTTGATGCCCCGGATTTCCAGGTTTGCTGACGCGCACGTCGACCCCCGGCGAAACAGGTGGTGGTGGGATGAGGAAGAGTCTATCTACCACAGCACCGCCCCTTAAGCATGCTGCGCTTTGCTCATCTGGCATTCCCCAGCACGCTCTGCCCGTCCCGGTGCCAGACACTCGGGAAGACGCCAAAGCCATACCCCAAGCGGGGCGTCGAGGGGGTCAAAACAGGCACCTCCTACCTCTCGGCTACCCGTCGAGGGGATCAAAACAGCCACCTTGTGCCTCTCGGCCAGCCCTCAAGGGGTTCGCGACATGCCCCCGGTGAAGATGGCTCGTAGGTCGAGCGGGACAATAGACGCTTACACCCTTCGTGCTCCACCTGACGCCCTCACAAATCGCCCCACATCGCGAACCCCGGCGCCCCACAACCACAAAGCGAACCACCGGACGCCCTCACGAATCGACCCACACCGCGAACCCCGGCGTCCCACAACCACACAACCTCATAACCACCTAACCACAACCCGCACGCCACCGGACGCCCGCAGCACCTCCCCACATCGCGAACCCGAGCGCCCCACAACCACCTAACCACAACCCGCACGCTCCCCCCATCATCGCGCTCCACCCACCTCAAGGCGTATGCACCACACACGACTCCGGCAGCCCCCCTCGCCCCCCCGCCCATGGCGAGGGTCCGGTGCCGATATGCGAGGCGAAGAAGTCGAGTACGAGCTCGGCGCTGACCTCCGGATGAAGCGTGTGGCCCTGGTCGTGTTCGCACTCGACGACCACCCGGTCGTGTTCGACGAGCCACTGGGCGGCGGTGCGCCCGGCGTCGCTTAAGTTGACCGTCACCGGGGTGCCGGGAACGTTGTCGCTGCTGCCACCGTGGGTCAGCAGAACGGCGCCCTTACGGGCGTCGATGGGGTCGAGGGGGGGCCAGTCCCAGGCGACGAGGCCGGGCAGGATGGTGACGCGCTGGGCGGCGGCGAGGTTTTCGGGCTCGTTGATCCACAGCCCGGAGGCGGTGTAGATGGCGCGCACGTGGTCGCTTCGGGTGGCGTGCAGCAGGTTGACGATGGTGGCCCCCGCACTGAATCCCGCCGCGAAGATGCGGTCGGTGCCCACGTTGCGGTGGGTGCGCAGGCAGCCCACGACGATATCAAAAAGCTCAAGATCGTGGTTGGGGTCGTGGGTGCGGATATCCCAGTCGAGGCCGTTGAAGGGCTGCAAATTCAAATCTTCGAGGAGCACGCGCACGAAGGGAAAATCGGGGTCGGCGTCGGGGTGGATTCCCAGATTGTCGAGGAGCGTGGCGTTCGTCTCGGCGTCGACCTCCGGGCTCCGGGAGCCGGAGAAGCCGTGGAACCAGAACACCGCCGAGAGGGGCTCATCGTGGCTTGTCGCTGGCGAGGCGATCCAGAAGCGTCGTTCTGTGCCGTTGACGTCGATGGTGTTGAGCCCCTCGTTGACCTCGTCGCATTGCACCTCCGGCCAGGGCAGATCCGGGGGCTCGCCAGGGCCACGGGTCTGGGCATCTTCGCCGCAGCCGGCCCACGTGACGAGCAGCACACACAAAAGAGCGTTTTGCAGTTTCCACATAACGACTTCTCCGCAGGATGGATTGGGCGGCCCTTGATGGCGGCCGGTCCAAAACACACACACGCGCGTGGGGTCCAGCTTAGTGGCGAGTCCGGTGGGGGAGCAAGGACGCCTCCCCCCCGATCGAGTGAACTTTTACTTTCTTAACATCGACCCGGAGATGCGGGCGTTGTCCGGGCTGATGGGCTGTGGGTCTGCGGCGTTTGGAGGCGCTTAACGAAGACGCCTGGCCGCCCACCTCCCGAGCTTTGGACGGTCGATCTTGGAGTTATGGCGGGGGTCCACCGGGAGGCGGTCGATGAAGAGGACGTCGCGAATCTCACGGGAGACCTCGTGGTCGCTGGCGAGCTGCAGCAGCGTCTGGCGAAGCTCGCTGTGGTCGGCGCCGGGGTGGGCTTCGACGCAGAGGACGGGCTGATCATGGGTGAGGCCGGGCACGCCCACCAATCCGCATCGTTTGACGCGGGGCTCGGCGTTGAAGATCGGCTCACACAGAAGGGGAAAGAGCGGCCCCTGCTCCCCGCGCACCCGATGGCCTACGCGACCCACCACCCAGAGGCGCCCCTGCCCATCGAGGTAACCCGCATCGCCGAGGCGATGCCATGGGCCAATTTTGTTCTTGTGCGTGCTCTCGGGGTCATCCATATAGCGCGCGCTGATATGGGGGCTTTTCACCAGCACCTCGCCAATCTCGCCAGGGGGCACATCCTGAGCCTCCTCGGCGCTGCCATCGGCGATCGCCACGACCCGAAGCTCCACGCCCTCGAAGGGCCGCCCCACGCAGATGCCGTGGCCGCACTCGGTCTTCTCCCAGGTCTCGGCCAGCGTCTCCCGGGCGCTATGCGCGGTGGAGGGCAGCGCCTCGGTGGCGCCGTAGTTGGCAAACACCTCTCCGTTGGGCATCACGCGGGTCAGCGCGCCCATGACCGGCCCGGTGATCGGCGCGCCACCGCCGATGATCACCTCCAGCGAGGGCATCGTCAGCGCGTTGCCCTCGGCGTGACGCGCCATATTCTCCAAAATGATCGGGGAGGCGAAGAGCGAGCGCACCTGGCAGTCGTTGATCACCTCCACCAGGGGCGCCGGATCGGTCTTCGCCGGCGGCTCGCGCACGAATTGAATCGGCGGCACCACGACCGTGCCTTTGGCGCTCAACCCGATCATAAAAAAGGCCGGGAAGACGGCCATATCCACCGGCAGCCCCTCGCGCCCGGCAAATCCCCAGCTCTGGTGGGCGATGCGCAACACTCCACAGAAATTTCGGTGGGTGTAGAGCGCCGGCTTGGCCGGGCCGGTGCTGCCGGTGGTGTAAAGCACGGTCATCGGATCGTCTGGTCCCACACTGGCGAGCTGCGGACGCTCCGGCCGCGCGCGGCGTAGCGAGGCCACGGTGCGCGCGCCGGGGAAGCCCGGGCCCGGCCCCACCACGATGCTCTTTTTCAAAAAGCGCGGGCCCCAGCCAAAGATCAGGCGCGCCACATGGGCAAGCCCCACCCCCACAAAAGCCGTAGGTTGTAGCCTGCGCAGGCGCTCCCCCACGTTCCTCAATCCCACCGCCGGGTCGATCATGATCACGGTGGCCCCGACCCGCGTCAGCGCCACGTACACCACGCAGGCCTCGTAGCTCGGCGGCGCCATAAAGACGGTGCGCGTCTTTTCGGCGATTCCCAGCTCGCGCAGCCCCACGGCCACCGACTCCGCATCCTCGGAGAGGGTTTTGTAGGTGAAGCGCGCATACGTTCGCCGGCCCTGCCCGTCGCGACCGCTCGGCTCAATGATCGCCACGCGCTCGGGTTCTTCGTGGGCCACCTCGCCAACGAGGCTCGCCAGATCAAAAACATCGTTTTCAAAGAGCATGGTCATGACCTGCATCGGTGGGTTCAGATGACATAAATGACATAATGATCGCCGCGACGCGCTCCGGATCTTCGAGCATCGGGAGGTGTCCGCACCCCTCCAACCACGCCTCGCGCTGAGGGCGCAACCCCTCCACCCACACTCGCCCCGGCCCGGGGGGCAGCACCCGATTCTCCAGCCCCCAGACGGTGCAGATGGGCGGAAAGTCGGCCGGCGGCTCAAAGGCATCGAGCACGCTGTAGTTGGGAATGTCGGCCAGGACCTCCAGGAGCGCCCGCGACTGCGAGGCGCTCGCGTAACACGACGCCAGCTCCTTTTGGCGATGCACCTTCCTGGCAAGCCCGCGCCGCCCCAGCTGCGAGCGCACACCCAGCGCCCCAAAGCGCGAACCCAGCGGAATCCTGGACATCACCTCCACCACCCCCGGCGCGCGCTCGGGAAGCCCGTAAAGCAGCGAGTAGATGCCCGTCTCAAAGGTCGCCGCCGTCAGCGTGTTGATCAGCACCATCGCCCGCACGTTCTGGGGATGGGCCATCGCGTACGCCAGGCTCGTCGCGCTCCCCATGCAGTTCCCCACCAGGCGGACCGGCGCCAGATCATGAGCCTCGATAAACGCCTTGAGAATCGCCACATGACGACTCAACTCGTAGCCCTTACCCGGCTTCGACGAGGCCCCAAACCCCAGCAGATCCAGCGCAAAAACCTCAAACCCCTCCAGCCTCTCAATGACTTCGTTCCAGATCACATGCGAGGTGCCGCCATTATGCAGCATCACCACCGGCGCCCCGGAACCCGTGCGCCGGTAGCGGATCGACAGCTCTTCGAAGGGAAAGGTCTCCATCATCGGTGGCTCCTCGCGTGGCGCGGTAGAGGGCGTCTGCAACCACCGCCGCGTCGCGCTCGTCGGCGCGACTCACAGCTCTGGCAGGAGCATGCTCTATACCTCTGTCCCCGCTAAGGGACAAAGACGCCCCACGCGCCCCACCGGCGCCCCCCCCACCCAACCCGTGCACCCGCAAACGCCCTCACAAATCGACCCACATCGCGAACCCCGGCGCCCCACAACCACACAACCACACAACCACACAACCACAACCCGCACGCCACCGGACGCCCTCACGAATCGCCCCACATCGCGAACCCCGGCGCCCCACAACCGCACAACCACACAACCACACAACCACAACCCGCACGCCACCGGACGCCCGCAGCACCTCCCAACATCGCGCCCCCCGGCCTCACCTCACTCCTCGACCTCACCCCCTACATACGTCTCCCCATCCCACACAAACCTGACCGGCGTCGTCTCCCAGAGCTCCTCCTCGTCGCGTGTGGCGGTGGAGGCATGGAGGTCGAGCCAGCCGCGGGTGCTGTCGGGGCCGGCGGTGATGGCGCCCGGGAGGAAGTAGGTGAGCTCGGCGACCACCTCGTAGCCGCCGCCCTCGCAAGCTCGGAGCACATCGGTCGGGCAGACGGCGAAGTCGCGGCAGGTGGAGCGTTTGGGCACCAACACCTCGAGACGGCCGTCGCTGTTGAGGTCGGCGGCCAGGGCGATGGTGAGGTTGGAGTCCCGGAGGTCGAGGGAGCCGTAGGTGGTTTCGTCGGGGATGAAGCACGGGGGCTCGATCTCAGACTCGTTCTCGGGCTCGATCGCGCTCTCGGGCTCGATCGCGTTCTCGGGCTCGATCGCGTTCTCGGGCTCGGGCGCGCGCTCGGTCTCGGCGGGTGGTGAGGCGTCGCAGGCGATGAGCGGGAGAGACGCGGTGATGAGGGCAACGAACGTTCGGCGACGTATCATGGCATGCCTTTTTGCGATGAAAAAAGTAGGCGGTGGAGCTGAAAAAGATGTGCGGCACTGTAACCACGCGAGCCGGCGCGCGTCTATGAAGGTAGAAGGCTCGCTGCCACGCGCTGACGTCAACGCCACTACGCGCTAAGAGACCTGCCGAAGTCATCGACGCAACACGACGATGCGTCGCCTCTCACGCACTCAACACATCGGAGTTTCAAAATGACCACCCTCCAGAAAACCCTGCACGTCAAAGGCATGAGCTGTGGAAACTGCGCCCGACACGTCGAAAAAGCCGTCGGCGAGCTCGACGGCGTTGAGACGGTCGCGGTGACCCTGGACCAAGAACAGGTCACCGTCGTTTACCGCGACGACGCCACGACCCTGGGTGCCATCTCGAAGGCCATTGAGGACGCGGACTACGAGGTGGCTGGCGAGGTCGAGGCCTAGAAAGACCTGCGCCCCCTGAAACGTTTAAGCTTTTGCCAGCGCACCGCTCCGCCCTGAACGAGGCCCCTCATGACGACCGCATCTTCAGACACGTCAAACGCTTCAAACCCTTCACACACCGCGCTCGAATCGACGCTTCTGGCGCATCGCGAGCAGCTCTTGGCGTTCGTGCGCTCGCGGGGCCTGGATGCGTCGAGCGCCGAAGATCTTTTGCAGGACAGCCTGATCAAGGCGATGGGGTCGTTCGAGCAGCTGGAGGACGAGGAGAAGCTCATCGCCTGGTTTTATCAGATCCTGCGCAACGGCATCATCGACCGGCAGCGCCGGGTGCAGACGCGGAGGAAGTACGCGGAGCGCTACGGGCAGGAGCAGGAGTGGGTGGAGACGCCCGAGGAGCGCGCCAACGTCTGCCAGTGTTTTCGCAAGCTGATTCCGACGCTCAAGGATGAGTACCAGGAGGTGATCGAGGCGGTGGAGCTTGGCGAGGCCGAGACCGAGGCGCTGGCCGCGGAGCTGGGCATCACGACCAACAACCTCAATGTGCGGCGGCACCGGGCGCGCAAGCAGCTCAAAGGGCGTCTTGAGGAGACCTGCGGGGCGTGTGCGGCCAGCGGGTGCCTGGACTGCACCTGCGAGCACTAAACCCTTGTTTCAGAACGCTTTTTGCGGATTAAAAAACCCGCAGCCACCTCGGTGGTTGCGGGTCTTTTTTTGCCATCGCGCTGTAAGTGGCCCGGGGGGGCCGCGTCTGCAGGGGTGAAGCGCGTTAAGGCGCGAACCACCATCCCATTCACAGGCAGCGCGAGGATTTTGAGCATGAGCACCACGACGGAAACATTGAGAATTGAAGGCATGACCTGCGCGTCCTGCGTCGGCCACGTCGAGAAGGCGATTGCGGGCTTAGACGGCGTCACCGAGGCCTCGGTGAACCTGGCGACGGAGCGGGCCACGGTGGCATTTTTACCGCGCACCATCGACCTGGAGGCCATCGCCGCCGCCGTGCGCGAGGCGGGTTATGGGGCCACGCGCCTGGCCGACGATAGCTCGCGCAGCGAGGTGGAGGAGGCTGCGCGGGAGAGCGAGCTACGGACGCTGCGAAAGAGGTTGGGCGTCGCCGCCCTGCTGACCGCCCCGCTCCTGCTCCTGGAGATGATCCCGATGATGATTCCGGCGGCGCACCACTGGCTGATGGGCTTCATTGAGCGGCAGACGCTCTGGTATCTGTTTTTCACGCTGGCGACGGCCGTGCAGTTCGGCCCCGGGTGGCGTTTTTACCGCGCGGGCTGGGCGGCTCTGCGGCGCCTTAGCCCGGATATGAACACCCTTGTGATGCTGGGGACGAGCGCGGCCTACGGCTATTCGGTGGTGGCGACTTTTTTGCCCGGCCTGCTGCCCGCGGCCTCGCTGCACGTCTATTACGAAGCCTCCGCCGTCATCATCACGCTCATACTCGCCGGCAAATACATGGAGGCGCTGGCGAAGGGGCGCACCAGCGCGGCGATTCGCAAGTTGGTGGGCCTGCAGCCCAAAACAGCGCGCGTCGTCCGCGGCGACCAAGAGCAGGAAGTGCCCCTGGCTGAGGTCGGGTTGGGCGACGTGATTCGCGTGCGCCCCGGGGAACGCGTGCCGGTGGATGGCGAGGTCGTCGAGGGCACATCTTTTGTGGATGAGTCGATGATCACCGGAGAGCCCGTGCCCGTCGAAAAGACGCCGGGAAGCGAGGTCGTCGGCGGCACAATCAACGCCCACGGAACGTTTTTGTTCAGGGTCACGCGGGTCGCCGGCGATACGGTGCTCGCGCAGATCATTCGCACCGTGGAGCAGGCCCAGGCCACCAGGCCGCAGATTCAGGCGCTGGCCGACAAGGTCGTGGCGGTCTTTGTGCCCATTGTGCTCGTCCTCGCTGCGCTGACTTTCGGCGCCTGGCTGTGGCTGGGTCCGGCGCCGGCGTTGACCTCGGCGCTCGTGGCCGCGGTGTCTGTGCTCATCATCGCATGCCCCTGCGCCATGGGCCTGGCCACGCCCACCTCCATTATGGTGGGCACCGGCAAAGCCGCCGAGCTCGGCGTGCTCTTCCGCAAAGGCGACGCCCTGCAGACCCTCCAGGAAGCCGACATCGTCGCCCTCGACAAGACCGGCACGCTGACCGAGGGTCGCCCCACCCTCACCGATTTTTTTGTTCAGGGTGGCTTTGAGAAAACCGAGGTGTTGCAGCTTGCCGCCGCCGTCGAGCAGGGCTCGGAGCACCCCATCGCCCGGGCGGTGGTGGAGGCGGCAGAAGCCGACAAGCTGCCTGGGTTGCTGGCGAGCGACTTTGAGGCGGTCGCGGGCTTTGGCGTCCGCGCGAAGGTTGGCGAACGCCAGGTGGCCATCGGCGCAGACCGCTACGTCACGCGTCTGGGGCTCGACGCTTCGCTCTTCGCCGCAGAGGCCGAACGCCTGGCCTCCGAGGGCAAAACGCCCTTCTACATCATGATCGACGACGCGCTCGCCGGGGTTCTGGCCGTATCCGACCCGATCAAAACATCGACGCCCGAGGCGATTGGCGCGCTGAAGAAACTCGGGCTGCGCGTGGCCATGATCACCGGCGACAACCAGCGCACCGCCGAGGCGATTGCGGCGCAGCTCGGCATCGACGAGGTGCTGGCCGAGGTGTTGCCCGAGGGCAAATCCGACGCCGTGCGCCGACTGCAGTCCAAAGGCCTCAAGGTCGCCTTCGTGGGCGACGGCATCAACGACGCCCCGGCGCTGGCCCAGGCCGACGTGGGACTGGCCATTGGCACCGGCACCGACATCGCCATTGAGGCCGCCGACGTGGTGTTGATGAGCGGGAGTTTGGGCGGCATCCCCAGCGCCATCGCCCTCTCGCAGGCCACGCTGCGCAACATCAAACAGAATTTGTTCTGGGCCTTTGCCTACAACGCCGCGCTCATTCCGGTCGCTGCCGGCCTGCTTTACCCCTTCTTCGGCGTGCTTCTCTCGCCGATGTTTGCGGCCGGTGCGATGGCGATGAGCAGTACCTTTGTGCTGATGAACGGGTTGAGGTTGCGGGGGTTTGCGCCCTCAAACACTCGCCCCTCGGCGGCCCCGCTCCCGGCGATGTAAAGCGTGATCTTCGTGCTTCGAACCACCCTGAACATTTGACTTCCACACGCTCGTTCCAAGTGTTGGTGCGCACCAAACGCAGCCACACACGACGTATCCCAGATTGGAGGACGCCCGAGCGCGAAAATACAGCGAGACGCATCGCAGGGGGTCGCGCTGCGCCTCTCCCCGCGCTCCCAACGCTCACCCGAAGACGTAGGTCGCCACAAAACACATGAGGAAGACGTAGGTCGCCACAAAACACATGAGGAGACCCACCCCATGAAGGACGACGACGCACCACACAACCCCGGCTCAGGCCTGACTCGCCGCCGCTTTCTGCTCACCGGCGCCACCGCGCTGGCCGGCCTCACGCTCTCGCCAAAACTCCTGGCGAGCGAAGGGGACCTTGAGCCCGCCGGCGACTTCGGTGAGCTCGACGCCACCGCGCCCGGCGGCATCGACCTGTACATCGAGCGAAAAACCCTGCGCATCGACGGACTTCCGGGGCGCGCGATTACGATCAATGGCTCGGTGCCCGGCCCGACGATCCGTATGACGGAGGGCGAAGAAGCCGTGATCCGCGTGCATAACCGCATGCGGGAGGCGACCTCGATTCACTGGCACGGCATCCTCCTGCCCTTTGATATGGACGGTGTGCCGGGCATCAGCTTTGCGGGCATCGCGCCGGGCGAAACGTTTACCTACCGCTTTCGTCTGCGCCAGAACGGCACCTACTGGTACCACAGCCACAGCGGGCTTCAGGAACAGATGGGGCATTACGGGCAGCTCATCGTCGAGCCGCGGGACGAAGATCCCGTCGACTACGACGTGGAGCACACCATCGTGCTCTCAGACTGGACCTTCGAAGACCCGACCACGGTCTACAAAAAGCTCAAGAGTTTTGAGGGGTATTATAACTTTCAGCGGCCCACGCTCGCGAACCTGCGGGAGCAAGCCGACGCCACGGATCAAGGGTTAGGTGAGGTTATCGCCAGCCGGCTTCGGTGGAACCGGATGCGCATGGATTCGACGGATATCGCGGATGTCACCGGTGCGACGTACAGCTATCTGATGAACGGGCGCACGGCCGGCGAGAACCCCACGTTCATCGCCCAGCCCGGCGAAAAGGTGCGCTTGAGGTTCACCAACGCGTCGGCCATGACCTACTACGACGTGCGCATCCCAGGCCTGGCCATGACCGTGGTGCAGGCCGACGGGCAGAACGTGGAGCCGGTGGAGGTCGACGAGCTGCGCATCGCGGTGGCGGAGACCTACGACGTCATCGTGACGCTCCCTGACGACCAGGCCTACACGATCTTTGCTGAGAGCATGGATCGCAGCGGCTACGCCCGCGGCACCCTCGCTCCGAAACAGGGCATGTCCGCCGCGATTCCCGACCGCCGCGCTCGCCCCTACCTCACCATGGCCGACATGGGCATGATGCATGGCGATATGGAGGGCATGGACCATGGCGAGGACCATGGCGAGGACCATGGCGCGCACGGCGGAGTTCAAGATGGCGATGAGAATGCCGAGATTCGCTATCCGGCGCACGACGAACATCAGGTCTCGCCATTGGCCCATCGCCACCCGCTCCCCGTCAGCGACCTGCCGATGAGCGTGCCGCACGGCCCCGACGAGCACGGCGCGGGCAGCATCACCATGGCCATGAACGCCTACCGCCAGCTCGACGATCCTGGCGTAGGCCTGGGCGACGACGATCGCCGCGTGCTCACCTACGGCCAGCTTCGCATCCTGGAAACGCCTCCGGATCGCCGACCCCCGACCCGGGAGATCAACCTGCATCTCACCGGCAACATGCATAACTACATCTGGGGATTTAACGGCAAAAAGTGGTCTGAATCCGAGATGTTACGCTTTAAGTATGGCGAGCGCCTGCGCATCAACTTCATCAACGACACGATGATGAATCACCCCATGCATCTGCACGGCATGTGGATGGACCTCTACGCGGGCCATGCCTATGGAAAAAACCCACGCAAACACACCGTCAACGTGCAGCCGGCGGAGCTTTTGACCGTCGACATCAGCGTCGATGCACCCGGTCAGTGGGCCTTTCATTGCCACCTTCTCTACCACATGAAGGCCGGCATGTTCCGCACCGTCGCCGTGGTGCGCGACCTCAAAGGGGAGCCCATTTATGCCGACCGTTAAACGCTACGCCCGGGCCCTGGGACTTGCCCTCTCTCTGCTGCTCCTCACCGACTCGCCGGCCTGGAGCCAGGAAGGCCACGAGCACCACGAGATGGAGGAGGAGCGCGACGACGCCCCCGAGCCCGAAGAGTCGCCAGAATCTCCGGCCGAAGAGGCCGAAGAGGATCCCGATGATGTCGAGAGCTACCAGGGCGAAGAACCCGCGCTCCCCGAAGGCATGACCCTCGACGAGGTGCTGGAGAGCGCCGAGCAGCCGCCGCCGGAGGACTTCCCCGACGCGATGCACGACGATGCGATCCGCGCCTTTCTGCTCTTTGACCAGCTCGAATACCGCTACGACCTCGGAGACGCCCCGGACCAGATCGGCACCGAAATCTCGGGCTACGTCGGCGGCGATTACAACCGCCTCTGGCTCAAAGGTGAGGGCGAAACGAGCTGGCAGGGGGATGAGGGCTTTGAGGGCGAATCGGAGCTCGATGTGCTCTACGGTCGGCTGATCTCGCCATTCTGGACCGTCCAGATCGGCGCCCAATACGCCAACGCGTGGGCCGAGAATGCTTACGAGGACATCTGGTCCGGCGCCCTGGCCCTGCAGGGCCTGGCGCCGGGCATGTTTGAAGTCGACGCCTCGCTCTACCTGACCGAAAACCTCAACCTGCTCGCGGCTCTGGAGGCCGAATACGACCTGCGCATCACCCAGCGCGTTGTGCTGCAGCCCCGCGTGGAGCTTAGCTTTGCGGCCCAGGATATCCCGGAGCGCGGCATCGGCATCGGGCTCTCCGACGCCCTCATCGATGTGCGACTTCGCTATGAGATTCTGCGCGAGGTCTCGCCCTATCTCGGCTTTCGCTACCAGGGGCTCGTGGGGGCGACGGCGGATTTTGCCGAGGCTTCCGGCGAAGGCGCCAGCCGGTTTTTCATTCTGGCCGGTGTGCGCTTCGCGCTCTATTGAGCGGGCACATGACGTTGGTTATTGGCATCGAAAAAGCAGGCTTATTCGACAGCTAACTGGAGACTCACTTCCTACGAGGCATGTTTTATGAAAATGCGTTTTCTTTCCGTCACATACGCCATTCTCCTTCTCCTGGGCCTGAGCGCGTGCAGCACCTCTGGCGAACCCCGCAGCGACGAGACGAGCGCGCAGGCCGAGCAGGCCCAGACCGGCGCTCAGGAGTCTGAGAGATCGGACGCTACGGCAGGACAACACGATGCGATGGGCCAGAAGATGGCCGAGATGTGCCCGATGCAGGTCGAGGGCACCACGCGCGAGATCGTCCGGCTCGATAACGCCGTGGCCATGGACTTCACCACCACCGGTGACGTCGAGGAACTTCGATCGCGCGTAGCGCGCATGCCCGAGCGTCACGCGACGATGCATGGCGAGGGCGGCCAGATGCCGCAGGGCCACGGCCATCATGGCCAGGGCGGCCAGATGCAACACGAGCAGATGAGCGAAGAGCATCACGAGATGCGTCGCCAGATGATGGAGATGATGGCCGACGTCACCCTGGCGACAGAACCCATTGAGGGCGGCATGCGCCTGACCTTCACCCCCGCCGACGCCTCCCAGGTCGACGCGCTCTACCAGATGATGCAGAGCCACGCCCGGATGATGGAGCAGGAGGGTCAATGCCCGATGATGCCGATGATGGGCGACGCGCAGAAGACATGATGCTCAAGCGCAGGGCCGCAGCTGGAGATTCACACCGCCGAAAGACGTAAGGAGTATCGTTATGATGAACAACTCGAACTGGCATATGTGGACCGGAACGTGGACCGATGGGTTTGCGATCGTCGTGATGGGTCTGGTGATCATCGCCGCGATCGTCATCGTCATCCGAAGCAGGTCGACGAACGCCGAGTCGAACGAGGCCGATGAGCCTCTCGAGGGTCCGGATGCCCGCGGAGCCTGACCTCCTGGCCGATTTCCAAAAAAATGTGTGAGCCGAAGAGGCTCACGCTTTTCACGAAAACGCGCCCCCTGGGTGCGCCAATATATTTTGCAAAAAGTTCAGGCGTTGCCGAGCGCCGCGATCACCCGCTCCATCCGAGCTTTAACGTCGTGGGCAATCGGCTGCACATCGTCGCGATCGATGAGCGAAAACATCTTAACCGGGTCGAGCGCCGAGACGATGGCGTTACCCTCATCGTCCTCGGTGACCACCATGTTGCAGGGTAGCAAAAGCCCGATCGGCGCCTCGGCCTGCAACGCCTGGTGGGCAAGCGGCGGGTTGCAAGCCCCCAGAATCACGTAGTTTTTGTGTTCGACGTCGAGCTTCTTGCGCAGCGTGTCTTTGATATCGATGCGCGTCAGTACGCCAAAGCCTTCGTCCTTAAGCGCCTTCTCCGTGCGCTCAATCGCGTCGCTGTAGCTCACGCCCTTAAGGGTCGCGGTGATGCCGTAGCCCGGGTTTCCAAAGCTGCTCATGGTGACCTCCGTCGTCAGTGAGGAAAGGAATCGAATCGGGGCCAACCCTAAGCACCAACACCCGAGCCGCACACCCCACGCGGACCCAACAACCCGAGCGCAGCCAGCGTCGTCCTGGGGCGCTCGGCTTAGCGACCACCTAACAACAAAGCGCGCCCCACCCACCGCACTCACGAATCGCCCCACACCGCGCCCCTCAGAGCCCCATAACCACCCAACCACCTGACCACCCAACCACAAAACGCGTCCCACCCAACGCACTCACGAATCGCCCCACACCGCGCCCCTCAGAGCCCCACAACCACCCAACCACCTGACCACCCAACCACAAAGCGAACCCCCCAGAGCACCGAACACACCTCCCAGACCCCACGAGCCCCCCATGCCCCACAACCACGCCCACCACGATCACGAAGGCCACGACAAACACGCCGGCCACAGCGTCTCGATGTTCCGCGACAAGTTCTGGCTAAGCCTGCTCCTCACGCTACCGGTCGTCTTCTGGTCACAGCATATCCAGCATCTTCTGGGCTATGAGGCGCCGAGCTTTCCGGGATCGTCGTGGATCGAGCCCGTGCTGGGTACGGTGATCTTTTTCTACGGCGGCATGGTCTTCTTAAAGAGCGCCTGGGGGGAACTGAAATCAAAGCTTCCGGGCATGATGACCTTGATCTCGCTGGCGATCACGGTGGCCTTTGTCTTCAGCGTGGCGGTGGAGCTGGGGTTTGACGCCTCGCCACTCTGGTGGGAGCTCGCCACCCTGGTGACGATCATGCTGCTCGGCCACTGGATCGAGATGCGCTCCATCGCCAGCGCGAAGGGCGCGCTCAAAGAGCTCGCAAAACTCCTGCCGGATACGGCCACGCGCCTCGTTGACGGGGAGCGCAAGGAGGTGCGCGTCGACCAGCTCTCGCCAGGCGATCGGGTGCTGGTGCGGCCTGGCGAGCGGGTGCCGGTCGATGGGACGATCACCGATGGCGAGAGCAGTGTGAATGAGGCGATGATCACCGGGGAGTCTGAGCCGGTGAGCAAGCGCAAGGGCGATGAGGTGATCGCGGGCACCGTCAATGGCGAGGGCTCCCTGCGCGTGGAGGTCGCGCAGACCGGCGACGACACCCGTCTCTCGGGCATCATGCGCCTTGTGGCCGAGGCGCAGGACTCCAAATCCCGCTCCCAGGTGCTCGCTGACCGCGCCGCGCGCTGGCTCACGGCGGTGGCGATCGGCGCGGCGCTGATCACCCTGACGGTGTGGTGGCTTGTGGGCGCGTCGATCAACTTTACCGTCGTGCGCGTGGTCACCGTGCTGGTCATCGCCTGCCCCCACGCCCTGGGGCTGGCCGTACCCCTGGTGGTGGCGATCTCCACGTCGATGGGCGCATCTTCGGGGCTGCTTGTGCGCGACCGCCGGGGCCTTGAGGAAGCCCGCAACCTGAACGCGGTGATTTTCGATAAGACCGGCACGCTCACCCTTGGCGAGTTTCGTGTCGTCTCGACGCACGTCACCGAGGGGTGGAGCGACGCGCAGGCGCTGCGCATCGCGGCGAGCGTGGAGGCGGAGTCGGAGCACCCGATCGCGCGTGGTATCGTGGAGACGGCGCGCGATCGGGACCTGGCATACCCCGAGGCCCGCGACTTTCAGAACATCACCGGCAAAGGTGTCGTCGCCACCGTGAATGGCCAGGAGTACCGCATGGGAGGGCCCGCGATGGTTGAGGAGGTCGAGGTTTCCGACGCGCTGCGTAGAGCCGCTGAGGAGGCCGGGGAGAACGCCCGGACGGCCATCTATCTGATCGAAGGGGGTACGGCGGTGGCGCTCTTTGCCGTCGCCGACGCCATCCGCGACGCGAGTTTTGAGGCGATTAAGGCGCTGCACGCGCGCGGCATCGAGGTCGCCATGCTCACCGGCGACTCCCGGGCGGTGGCCGACGCGGTAGCCCGGGAGCTGGGCATCGACCGGGTCTTTGCCGAGGTTTTGCCCGAAGATAAGGCCGACAAGGTCAAGGAGCTCCAGGCCCAGGGCGCGACCGTGGCGATGGTCGGCGACGGGGTGAACGACGCCCCGGCGCTCGCCACCGCCGACGTGGGCGTGGCGATCGGCGCGGGCACCGACGTGGCCGTCGAGGCCGGCCACATCGTGCTGGTGCGCTCCGATCCGCGGGACATCCCCAGGATCGTCGCCCTGTCAGCCGCTACGCGTCGCAAAATGCTGCAGAACCTGTGGTGGGCCGCCGGCTACAACATCGTGGCCCTGCCCCTGGCGGCCGGCGCGGCCTACGCGTGGGGAATCGTGTTGTCGCCGGCGGTCGGCGCGGTGCTGATGTCCGCGAGCACAATCATCGTGGCGCTCAACGCCCAGTTGTTGCGGCGAGTGGATTTGGAGGGGTGAGGCGGATCGTTCCGGCATCCGAGGCAAATTCTGGGCTCGGAGGGCGGAACGCTCCGGCATGTTGCGCAAACTTTTCGCGTGACAGGCGGAGCCTTCCGGCTTTCGAGGGAGATGTTGCGCGTTGGGGGCGGCTCGTGCCTGGGCTAGGGCTCGGACAGGTAGCTCGGGCTCGATCTCTAACTCGATCTCGATCTCGATCTCGATCTCGAACACGATCTCGATCTCGATCTCGCTCTCGTACTCGAAAGGCGTGAGCCGCCGGGGGTGCACTCGAATCGACCCTCATCGCAAACCCCGGCGTCCCACAACCACCCAACCACACAACCACCTAACCACAACACGCGCCCCCCCGAACGCGCGCTGCGCCTCTACCTCACATCACATCGCGCCCTCCACCTCCCGCACCGCCTCCGGGGTGCGAGACTTGGGTAGCGCCTCATTAAGCTCCGGGGCCTGCGGCGGCAGCGGCAACGCCCCGCTGGCGTAGCCGTTGAGGCAGTAGTCGACCACCCGGCGCATCAGCGTATCGAGCTGGCGGGCGGCCGCTTTGTTGGGGATTTTTCCATCGGCATCGGGGCGAGCCTGGTCGAGGAAGGAGCGCCACCAGGGAACGATGCCTTCGAGCACCGAGGTCGGGTAGCTGCCCTCGACACGCGGCGGGTTGATGACCGCGCCGACCGCCTGACCCACATCGATGGGGGTGGGGGCGTCGTTTTGGCCGAGCTGATCCTGGATCAGCATCAGCAGATCCTCGTTGCCCTCCAGGTTATGGGGCAGCCGGGCGGTGTCGACCGCCGAGGTGACGGGGCGAGAGGCGGTCTTCGGCGGCTCACGGTGGACGTAGGTGACGCGGTGGAGCACGCGCCAGACCGGGTTGTTGAGGTTGATCTCACGCATCGCCCGGGCGGTGGGATCGTTGGAGAGCTGCAGCCACTCGCTGTCGACGATCGACTGGAAATCGGTGGCGTTTTTGCGCTCCGGGGGCAGGTAGTAGGACATGAAGCGGTACATATGCACTTTGCCCGGCGCGGTGCCCTCGCGGTAGGCGCCCGGGGAGCTCCCGTAGTCGGGCGTGCCGCCCGGGTCCCAGGCTCGCAGGTAGCCCTCGCCATCGACCGAGACGTTAAGGCTCATGCCCTGCGAGAGGGTGTGCGCGCTGTTGACGCTGACTCTGTGGCTGACGCCAAACATCAGATCGAACCCGCCCTTCACCGAAGGCGCCTGTAAGGCTACCGAGACGCCACCGCTGGCACTTATGGAATTGAAGCCGGAGTAGGTCCGGGTAGACGTCGCACTGTAGGACTGCGACTCGGCGTGGAAGCCGCCGTCGGCCGACCAGACGTAGCGGTTAACGATGCCCTGAGCCGGGAGAGCAAGAGAGCGTACATCACTGGTCTCACCATCAAAATCGACGGGCAATTCACTCTCAATCGGAGAAAGGTCGGCATTGAACCCGTGGCCGCGGTCGATGGCGTCAAACTCTTGCATCTTCGCACGGGCCTGCTGGGCGCGCTCTTCGATGCGGCTGGCGAGCGCGTAGGCCTGCACCGGTTTGAAGTAGCTGGCGCGCCCGGGCGGGTCGCCGCCGCGACGGGGGTCGTCTACAAGCCCGATGCGCCCGTCGAGCGAGCCGGCGTGGGTGTAGCCGTCGCGGATCGGGAAGATCAGGATGTTCTGATCCGGCGGAATCGCCGGGTTCGGCAGCACCACCGTGCCCACGGCCGCCCCGGTGGGTCGGTAGGTCATCGCGTACATGTCCGCGGTGAGCGACTCCACCAGCGCGTAGCCCACGTTGCTGACCTCGAACCTGCGGCCCACCTCGGGGTTGAGGTAGTTCTCGGGGTTGGGCTCAAAGGGCTCCCAGTCGCCGGTCACCCCCTGGGTATCTTCGCTGGTCAGCGACCACTGCGCTCCGAGCGATTGCCCCTTATCATCGCCCCAGTTAATCGCCACGTCGGCCTTAAACATCAATGAGTGCTCACCGTTAATGCCATCATTGACCATCATAAAAGGCGTGACTTTGGAGATCTCGAAGGACCAGTAGGGACCAAAAGCACCACTCACATTCCCCGAGAACGCGGTTTGAATCGAGGACTCAAAGCTCATCGACTCCGCCTCGGCCCGTGAGAGCGTGACTTTGGTGGTGTCCAGGTACTTCATGAAGGGACCACCGCCCGGCGAGAGGTAGTAGGGGCGGGTGAGGTTCTCGGAGGGCACGGGCGGGGCGCCCTCGATGTAGCCAATCAGCGTCGGGTCGGTCTGCACCTGGCCGATGTAGGTCAGCTGCAGCTCGCCCAGGTAGAGGGGCTCAAGGGGGGCGCTGTTGGCGTCGAGCAACAACGAGCGGTGAAGCGCCGAGCGCGGACCGGTCTCGGTCTGCTCGCTCATCGCGTAGGCGCCCACGCCGAAGCGTCCGGTGGCCGAGCGGTGGTAGAAGGTCACCGTTTCGCCATAGACGTTGCGGATGGCGCCGCCCTCGTTGGAGATGGGCACCGCCTTCTCGGAGAAGCGCGCGGCCCCGGGGATGGGGTCGGCGTTGTTGCCGCCACCGGTGATGTCCAGGCCCTGGCGCTGCGCAAAATCCCAGCCGGCGAGGAGGCCGTCCTCGTCGCCCACAAGCGGGGAGAAGCGCCGCGAAGCGAGCTCGGTGGGGGTCATCACCCGACTCCAGAGGGAGAGGCGGCCAAACGCGCCCTTAAAGCCCTGCTCGGACTGATCCACCGGGCGTCCCAGCGCGAACTGCGGCGTCTCGGTGTTCGCTGGCGAGGCGTCGGGTTTGAGCAGCAGGCCGACGTTGGAACCGTTGACCACGAACTTCACCTCGCTGGTCGCCCGCATCGCCGCCCAGGGTGCGGAGGTGTTCAGCGTGAAGTCGCTGCCGCTGATGGTGTCGGCGGCCACGCGCCCCTCCTGCTCGTGGAAGTTCCACTCGGCGGTGAGCGCGCGGGGTCGCGTTGGCATGTTGTCGCGGGGGTACTGCTCGGAGAAGATCTGGCGGGTGTCCTCCCAGGCGCTCCAGAAGCGCAGCCGGCCGACCGTGCCGCGGAAGAAGTTCTGCCCCTCGGTGAAGTCGCGATCGGTGGGCGGCACATACGCCCGCCCCAGGGTCACCGAGCGGGTCGAGCCCTGCACCGGCACGCTGGTCACGTCGTCGAGCGTTTTGGTGTTGCGCCCAACTTGAATCGGCGCGCTGCCGCCGTTGACGCCATCGACATAGAGCTCCAGCTCGGCAACGCCCTTGAGGTCATCGTCCTGGGAGGCGTCGACGCTGCGGTAGCGCGCGGCGATGTGATGGGTCTTGCCATCAAGCATGTTCACGCCCGCGCTGGTGATGCTGACCTTGTGGCGCTCGCCACTCATGGTCTGAGTGACGACCACGGTGAAGACGAGGTTGCCCTCGGTGTCGACCTCCAGTTTGTAGGACTGATCCTGTGGGCTTAGCTCGGAGGCCCACTGCGAGAGGATCGTGGCGTTCTCGGTGATCGCCTCGGGCATCACCACCCAGGTGTCGATGGCGAAGGCCAGGCCGGGCTCAAACTCCACGTCGGTGCACTCGGCCCAGTCGTAGCGCTCCAGGTCAAAGCGCGCCGGCGGGTTGAGCTCAAGCGCCCCGCCCTTCTGCAGGGTGAGCGCGACATGGTTCCAACGCCCGCTGATGACCACACCCGGGGCCTCCTGCGCCGGCAGACCGGCCACGCCGGCGATCAACGAGAGCTTGGCGTTGTCGGGGACCATATCGACCGCCTGCTCCGACGACTCGGTCAACTCACAGTCCCAGAAGTCGCCGGTTTTCCGAGCGATATTGCGCACATACTCGCTGCTGCCGTGCGCGCCACCGGTCTCCAGGGCGGCCAGGGGCCAGGCGCCCAGCAGGTCGGCCTCGTTGCCGGTGAGGCTTCGGAACCACTCGGCGCGAATCTCGCTGATGCTGCGCGCACGGCCCCAGTAGCGCACATCAAAAAGCTCACCGAACACACTGGCGCCCTGGTCGTCGTTGCGCCCCAGGATCATGTAGGAGCCCGTCGTCTCCATGAACTCCAGCTCGGGGGACTCGACCATCAGGATGCCGTCGACCACCAGCGTCAGCCGCCACGTGCCGGAGGTGGGGTTTCGGCGCCCGACGACCGCCACGTGGTTCCAGGAGTCGGCCCCGTCGCTACCCATCGGCAGGGGGGTGGGGGTGCGCACATCGGGGTTGAGCTCGAAGTCTGAGTTCTGCGAGCGCACCACAAGGTGGCGCCCGGCATCCAGGCCAATGGCCAGGAGCTCGCCGACGTTCGGGTGCTGGATCTGCACCACACCGCCCAGGGGCGGATGGCTGCCGCTGCCGGCCGGCGCGGGCTGAGCGTCGGGCTTGACCCAGAACTCCCAGGTGAAGTCGCTGGTCGGCGTAAAGTCAGCGTTCTCGCTGGTGCCCGACATAAAGAACGAGGAGTCCTGAGTGTCGGGCTGCTTGTCGTACGACGCGAAGTTGAGCACGTCGGCCCCGGCGAGGTTGACGCGGTAGTCGGCCTCGGGGGCACCGGCGGGCAGATCGAGGTCTTGATGGAAGGTGACCAGCCGGCGCATGGCGCTGCCTTCGGGCTTGATCCAGCCCTCCAGAGTCCAGGCGTGCTGCGGGGCGAGCGCGGCGGCGCGGGGCAGCGGGTCCTGGCCGGTGTGGACCGGGACGCTCATGGCGTCGGCTGACTCAAAGGCCAGCGCGATGTTGGGCGTCTTACGCAGCCAGCGCCCGCCGTGGGCCGGGTCGGAGGCCTCCGCCAGCCCGAGCATCCCGCGGGTGGTGTGGCGCTTGAGGGCGGCGGCCGTGTTCTTCACAAAGGCCGGAGCGCCGTCATCGGGGGTGGGACCATCGGCGTAGAACCCGATCATCTCGGTCAGCGCGAAATCCCCCTCGAAGATGTGACCCTGGGAGACGGCCGCGTGGTCACCGGTCTGCAGGGTGACGCTGGCGGCGTTGAGCTCGGGCATCAGCAGATCGAAGAGGGCCGCGCAGCCCCGAAGGTCCAGGCGCGGGCGCGGCGCCGAGGTCGGGCGCACCCGACCGCCGGTGCTCTGGCTGTTGATCACGAGCTTGAGCGCGGCGAAGTCGGCGTTTTGCCCCAGCGCTTCCACAAAGGCGTGCACCTCGGCGGGCAGCCCTTCCACCCGGGTGACGGTCTCGCCCAGGGTGAAGGTCACGTCGAGGCGCTCGGAGCCGGCCTGAGCGCGGGCCACGGCGATGGTCATCTCGGAGAGATCGCCGGCCTCGGGCCCGGGGACAAAGAGCACGCTCGCGGGCAGCGCGCTGGCGTCGGTCTCCAGGGCAAAGATGGCGGTCGTGCCCGCGCCCGGCGCGTAGTCGTAGACGCCGCTGTCGGCCGCCCCGGAGAAGATGTCCTGGTAGGCGCCGGCGTGCTCGGGGAGGTCGGGCCAGACGAGTGTGATGGGTGCGGATTGACTGCCAAGGTGCAGGGTGGCGCGGCGACGCTGCAGGGAGTCGCCCTGCTCCTCCACGGTGATCGTCTGCAGCGCGAGCTCCGAGCGCGTGGACACAAAGCTCGCCACCGGGTTGAGCCGGGGGTCGTTGACCTCCCCGCCCCACCCCATCCCGTTGAGGCGAAGGAGCGGCACGCGCACCAGCGGCTGGTCGCCGTTGTAGTCATAAAAGACCCGCGCCCCGGAGAGGGCCGCCGGGTCGGCGGCGTCATCGGTGGCGCGACCGTTAAGCGCGGCGCGGAACGCGCTGACCTCGCGCGGAACCCCCTGCCAGCGCTCGTTCGACCAGCCCAGCTCCGTGGGATAGGTGATGCGAAGATCGCAGAGGTCGGGGTGACCGGCCACATCTTCAACGCTGATCTGCGCGCCCTCCATCAGAGGGCCGCTGATGCGCGAGACCATATACACCGCGCCGGCCGGCTGCTCGGTGGCGGTGGGGTGATCCCAGTCCAGGGCGATGAGCGTGCGGCTGGTGCGCGTGTCGAACTGCGCGACCATCGCCTGGGGAAGATCGGGGTTGAGCGCCCCCCAGGTGTCGAGCACCTGCTGCGGATCGGGGTTGGGCCCGGCGTGGTAGAGGTGCAAGAGCCCGTCTTCGCCCACCCAGAGCAGGGGATCGCGCTGAGCTTTCACCTGCCCGAGCGCCACCTTGCTGACCATCAGGCCGTCGACCACGCTCACGGTCGAGGGGAGCGCTTCGGGAGTGGGAAAGGCCGGCGAATCGTTGTCGGGGGTGAAGGTGTGGGAGGCGGCGTCGTAGCTGCCGTCGATCAGCACCACCTGCTGATCGTCAGCCGCGAGTGCGGCGATGCGCCCCTCGGTGGTGAGCCCGAAGTCGTAGACGACCATGCAGGGATCAAGCCCCGGGGCGCTGGCTGCAAACGCCAGCATCAGACGCCCGGCACGCTGCACCTCCACCGGCGACCCTTCATCGCCGACCACCGGCTCCTGCTCCGCCCAGAAGGCCAGCGTTGGCGAGAGCTGTTGAGGGCTCAGCGTCACGTCAGTGCCCGCCAGGGCGGGTTGCAGCAGCGGCAGGACGAAGGGCTTCTGGCCCAGGTCCACATCGAGCCCGTCGCTCTCCTCAAAGAAGAAGAGCTGCACGCCTTCGGCGCCGGTCACGGCCACGTACCAGCTAAAGAGCTCGTCGTCTTCGGTGGGCACGCGCGCCACTGCAAAATGGCCGTGCTCGGCTCCCTGCACCCCGATGAGCTCCAGGGTCGGTGTCAGAAATGGCGCGCCGGCCGGGTCAAGCGCCCCGCGGGTGTCGGTGTCGCCGGCGGGCACATCGCGCACCCCGCTGCGCTGAAAGCGCACCTCCCAGGCCGGGCTGAGCGCGTAGCGGCTCTCCTCTTTATGGTCGACGCCCTCGACTTTGGTGGCCGAGAGCATGAGCTGATCCACATAGAGGGTGCCCGAGGTGGAGGGGCGAAAGATCAGGATGTAGCGGTCGATCACGACCACCTGAAAGGTGGCGTCGGCCGGTGAGGCCTCCACGCTCTCGGACGCCAGGGTGAGCAGGTCCATGCCCGCCAGGCGGATCTCTCGGAGCGCGGCGTTGGGCTGACGCTGCCCGTGAATCACCTCGCTGGCCCGCCGTGAGAACCCGTAGCGGTACCAGCCGTTCCACTGCGGCACCTCGTCGTTCTCCGCGGCCTCCCCCGGGTCGAGCACCTGAAAGTAGATCGTGTCGCAGGCGGCGTCTTTCTCGCGGGCAAAGGCCACGAGTTTGTTCTGCAGGTTCACAATGACCGGCTCGGTCAGGGTGACGCCCCAGGCGTTTGAAGAAGGTCCAACTCCGGGTGTCTCAATCATGGCAGTCCTCATCGGGTCAGCGCGTATCGCAACGGGTGTGAGAGAGCGGGTGTGTGAGAGCGGGCGTAAGCGGGCGCTGTGCGCCCCTGGTGCGAGCTCGCGCCGGCCCCCCTCCCCCCCGTGGAGCGGGCCCGGCGCGAAGGGGTCGGGCACCATCAGGCCTTGTTCACGACCACGGTCGGGCGCATGTAGGTGTAGGCGCCGCCGCAGTCGTAGCCGGCGTCGGTGTCACGCGCCGACACCCGGTACTTCGCGGCGTTCTGCCCCTTGATTCCCACCGTGAAGCTGTGAATCGCCTTCCCGTTGAGGTGGTAGGACATGGTCACCGTGGTCTGAGGATCGATCTGGTAGGTGACATCACCCCGGCACCCGATCACCGAGGCCGTCGAGCTCTTGGCCTGGAAGATGTATTCGCTCTTGCCGGTGGGAAGCTCCTGGACCTTGATGTCGATCACGCCGTCTTCGACATCATCCCCGGCAAAGATCAGCGTCTTGCCGGAGTTGTTCTCCATGGTCACATCGACATGGTTGTAGCCCGGTCCGAGCTCATCGAAGTTTGTCTTGTTGTGGGCCTGGCGAAGGCGACCGACCAGGTCCTGAATCTTGGCCACCGACATGCGCTCGGAGGGCTCCCGAATCGCCACGGTGAGCAGCTGGCTGGCCTTGTCGTAGCTGTAATCCATCGGGACCCCGTGCACCGTGGCGACGCCGGAGGTGGTGTCGCCTTCCACAAGGCCGTGACCTTTGAAGTGCTCGGTCACATAGCTCATCTCTTCGGGGGTCACGCCATCAAAGGTTGCTTTTTCAGACATCTTAAACTCCTGATCGTACTGTGGGGGGATTACGCAGTGAGGCGGCACCATGCCGACCTCACCCCCTCCCCTGAGCAACAGGTGTTCCAGCGCAGCAAAAACATAAAAAACACACCCCAGACAAACCCTAAAAGCCCCGCAATATCAGCATGATAAAGCGCCTGGCCTTTTACTCAACGCAGGACCATCACGATGTATACCCTCCGGTTGCGTGTCATCTCATGACACTCGATATCGAGGGAGAGTCACGCATCAACACCTTCATTTCGGGGCGGATTCATCGTAGATATCCAGGAGTATGACGCCGTGAGCAGTCGTCTGAATGGCCATGCTGCGCACAAAAAAAAACGCACGCCCCGTGGGGGGGCGAGCGTTTCCATGATCGCGGCTTATTACGCCGTGAGCTATCGTTGACGCTGTGTCTGCTCACAGCGTAGTACGCTAAGAGCGCGCTCAGGCTTTTTCGAGCTTCACCGTCGGGGTCATCTCCAGCCAGGGACCGCGGTCGCTCTCGCACACGCAACGGGTCTCGGTGCCGGTGACCGTGGCCTTGTAGCGCGTGGCATTCGCTCCCTTAATCGTCGCGCTGCACTGGTGAAAGGGCGGACCATCCAAAAAGTAGTTGATGGTGAGCGTGGTCTGCCCGTCGATCTGGTAGCTGACGCTGCCCTTCGCTCCGGCCACGCTCCATTTGGCGCTGCGCGCTTCAAAGGCCAGTTTCTCCTGCCCGGACTCGATGCGATCTTCGATGACGCGCAACACACCGACGCTGACGCTCTCCTCGGAGTTGATCAGGGTCTTTCCAGACGTGTTGTGAAGGGTGACCTCCACGTGGTTGTCGGCCGGCGCCAGCTCATCAACATCATCCTTAAGAAGACTTTGAGGCCGGCGTCCTTCGCGCTCGATCAACGCGGCGATCTTCGGGGCGGTGATGATCTTCGAGGGCATCAGAAGCGCTACCTCCAGGGTCTTTGCCTCGGCGTCATATGCGTAACGCAGCGGCGAGCCCATCACGATCATCGCACCGCGATCGGCGGGGGTTTTGAGGTATCCCAGCGATTGTAGATGCGCAAAGACGCGGTCCTTCTCATCCCGGCTGAGGTTTTCGATCACGGTTCCTTCTACGTTCATCGTCTCCGACATCATCTGCTCCGTGGGTTGTGTAGGACATCTGGTTTCGGTGAAAGCGCCGCGCCTTTCGCGCCGCTCACGTTCCGCTCATTGCACAGAGTGCTCCACCCCCGAACAAACGCCCCCAAAAATCAACAAAAGCCATGAAAATCAAACACTTAAACATCAAAAAGACCTCGCTCACCATCTCATAACGAGGCTGACGCCGCGTGTCAGCGTCCGCCCCTGACGCTCCGAAACGCTTCGGTGTCAACGCGGGACACCGGAACGAACCCTCGTGAATCGAAATGCGCTCTTGCACACTGGCGCGTCGCGGATAAAGCTTAAGCCTCAACGCAAGCTCCGGTGGATGGTCCCGCAAACGGTTGTGGTCAGCGACGATGTACACATATCTGCGCAGCGCGCTCGTCAGGATGGAAGAGGCCAAGACCTTTGAAGCCGGCGCCGGCGCACTGCTCGACGCGCTCCAGGGGGTCTTCGATCGTGCACACCCCGGGCGCGAGGCGGAGGTGCATCAAAGCGCGGTGCACCTGCGCACCGACCAGAGCTACGTGAGCCTGGTGACCCACAGCGGCGCGCATGCCACCACGCCCTCGCATGAGGGCGCCCGCTCCGCCGAGCTCTGGAACTGGACCCGGCGCTTCGACCGCCCCTTCATCGTGGATACGCGCCTTCAGCGCCTCCGGCTCACCGACGACACCGCCGACGACTGGCTGGATCTCGGTGGGGAGGCCTCCCCACTTCCGCTCACCGCCAGCGTCGTCCGTTTCCTGGAGCAGGAGGCCACCCACCTCCTGGTGCTCCCCCTGTGCACCTCGACGACCCCGCTGGCGGGCATGATCACCCTGGAGTTCTGCGCGCCCACCCACACCGGCGAGTCCTTCCCGCCGCCCTCAACCGTCGAGGCGCTGGAGAGCTACGTCGCGCTGCTCGCCCACGCCCTGCTGCGCCTTCCCGTCGACGCGCCCGACGCGATCGGTGGCGGCGATCCTCTGCTCCCGGTGGTGGGGCGAGCGATGGCCCCACGCGTCAACCTGCTCAAAGCCTTCGCTGGCTATGACGAGTGCCTGCTCATCGCCGGCCCCACCGGCAGCGGCAAGTCGCGCATCGCGCGCTGGTGCCACGCGCACTCCACACGCGCGGAGAAGCCTTTTGAGGTGCTCGACCTGCTCACCGTGCCGGAGTCGATGCAGATGGCGCATCTTGTGGGCTGGCGCCGCGGAGCCTTCTCCGGGGCCACCTCCCACGTCGACGGCGCGCTGACCCGCGCCGAAGGCGGCACCCTCTTTATCGACGAGATCGACAAGCTCTCGCTGGAGACCCAGGCCGGGCTCTTGCACCTGCTCGAAGAGCGCAGCTTCCAGGTGCTTGGCGAGAGCGGCGGGCGCCGCCAGGCGGACGTGCGATTTATCGTCGGCACCAACACCGACCTGCAGCGCGAGGTCCGCGAGGGGCGCTTTCGTGAAGATCTCTACTACCGCATCAACGTGCTCCCGGTGGCGCTGCCCCCCCTGGCCGAGCGCAGCGATGAGATCGCGGCCTGGGCGGCGTTTATGGTGCGGCGCTGCGCCGAGAGCGCCGGCGCCGACGCCTGGAGCTTCTCCCCCGAGGCGCTGCGCACGCTGGAGGCGCAGCGCTGGCCGGGCAACCTGCGCGAGCTCGACAACGTGGTGCGCCGCGCGTTCATCATCGCCCGCAGCCGACCGGAGTCGGCCGGCGATCGTTGTATCTCGCCGGGCGCCGTCGAGCGCGCCCTCTCCCTTGGGGGGCCCTCGGAGCGCACCTCCATCAGCGCGCCGCTGGAGCAGGCCGCGCGCGCCTTCATTCACCTCGCGCTGCGCGCCCGTGAGCGGGAGATGCCCGGCGAGGGCCTCGACCTCGAGTTGAGCGAGGCGTTCTCGGGCTACATCATCGAGCAGGCCGTGGCCTGGACCGACGACAAAGCCGAGGCCTTCGGCCTGCTGGGCTGCGCAAACCTGGTGGAGCATAAAAACCACCACCGCCGCTACCGCCGCGCGCAGGAGGCCATTGAGGCCCTGCTCCAGGCGGAGTCCCACATCCTTGAGGAGCCCCCGCGATGAGTGATGTCGGCCTGCCCCCGCGCTACCAGGCCCTGGAGCTCTACGCCGAGACCGGACGCAACCGGACCCTTCGGGCCCGCGACCGGGAGAGCGGCCAGGAGGTTGTCGTCAAGCTCGTTCGTGCGCAGGGCTTGCCCTCTGGTCGCGCCTGGCGGGAGGCGGCCATTCTCAGTCAGATCCGCCACCCGGGCGTCGTCCCGCTGCTCGACGAGGGGCGCCATCAAGGGGTCGACTTTCTGGTCACCCCCCACCTCGACGGCTCCCCCTTTCCCGGCCGCAGGCCGCCGCGCGCCGACGACCTGGAGCGGCTGGCCCGGGCGATGGCGGAGACCCTCGCGCACGTCCACGCCTGCGGGGTGGTCCACGGCGATCTCAAGCCGGACAACGTCCTGGTCGACGAGGAGGGTCACTGCACGCTGCTCGACTTCGACCTCTCTCCCCTGCCTCATGATGATCTGGCGAGCGCACCGGCCGGCGGGTTAACCGGGAGCCTGGCCACCATGTCTCCGGAACAACTTCGGGGGGCCCGAGCCACCGCCGCCTGCGACTGCTACGCGCTGGGGGTGATGCTCTTTCAGGCTGCCACGTCTCGCTGGCCGCACCCCCTGGAGAGCCGGGCGGCGCTGATGCGCGCGCGCCTTGCGAGCCCGAGCGTGAAGCTCAGCCACCTCACTATCCCGATCTCCGACGAGCTCCAGACGGCCATTGAGGGGCTGATGCACGCCGAGCCCCACCGCCGCTTCGCGCACCTCGACGCCCTGGTGTCGTGTGCCTCCGCCAGCGAGAACGACGCGTTGACCGCACTCTGGTTGCGCGCCAGCGGCCTGAGCGACGTCATTGCGACCCTCGACCCCACCTCGCGTCACACCTTCACAGGCACATCAGATCTGCACCCCGATGATCTGCACGCGCTGCTGCGACTCGCCATCACCTCCCGGAGCCCGCTCGTCGAACTTCAGCGTGGGAGCCTCCCCTTTGAGAGCCTGCCGGCGGACTGGCGGGCCGCCCTCCCCGAAACGCTGCCACTGCACGAGGTCCACCGCGCCCTCGCAAAGCGTCTGACGGCGCAGCTTCAACGGGGCCCGGTGCTGGCGCGGCGCGCGCATCTCGACCCATGGAGCCTGGAGCTCATCGACGCGCTCCCCTGCGATCATCCTCTGCTCGAGATCCTTGAGCACGGCCCGGCGCGCCACACGCTGTCGGCCCCGGGGCCGAGGGATCTCGAAGCGATCTTCGACGGCTCCTCCCGCATCTTCGGCGTGCCTGAGCGCGCCGCCACGCTGCTGGCCAGGCGCAGCGCGGGCCGCCTCGGCGGCATGGCCGCCCTCCTGCAACTCTGGCGCCGCCAGGGCCTGGGCTCCTGGAAGGGGGCACGCTTTGCGATATCGCCGGTCGCCCTCGAACATCTCGAAGCGCAACGCAACCTCGCAAGCCACCTGCCCCCGGCCCCCGACGATCTTCGGGAGCCCGACGTCGAACTCTTACGCTGGGTTCAGATCGCCGGCGACTCCGCCACCCTCCCTCGCCTGGCGCGCTGGCTGGACCAGCCGACCTGGAGCGTGCGCGCCCGCCTCCTCGCCCTGCACGACCGACGCCTCCTGCACCTCGCCACCGACGAGGCGGTGCACGCCCGCGTCGGCCTCATCGGCGCGATGGACCCCTCGGCGCTGATGCCCTACCACCGCGCTATCGCCGAGCAGCTCGAGCTCGGGCAGGCGCCCCGTTTCTTCCATATGTGGCGCTACGCCAGCGATGAGGCCATCGCCTCCGAGGGGTGTCGCACCGCCGAGGTCCTCGACCGTCAGGGGCAAAGCGATGAGGCCATCGCCGTGCTTCGCAACAGCCTGCGCGCGGCCTTTCTCACCGGCGAGCCCGCGGCGATCACCCGGGTGCTCGAGACCTGGGCGTCCCAGGTGTTGGCCAGCGCCAGCCCCCCTCGCCAGGAAGCCTGGCTCGCCAGCGTGGAGCGCCTCCCCGCGCACCTCAGTGAGCCCTTAAGCCGCCTGATCGAGCTCGTGGCGCTCGCTCGCCATTGCTGCCGTGGTCGCGCCGCCGACTACATCGCGCCCCTGCGCGCGCTGGGCCCCTTCGCCTTGCCACGGCTCGAACTTCGCCGCCAGATGTACATCGCCCGGGCCTGCAAAGACCTCTCTATCGACGCCTTTGAAGACGCCCTCGACCTCATGCGCCCCTGGGCTGGCGAGCACCCCGACCCGGAGGTGCGCGGCAGCTTCGTGGGCTGGCAGGCGATGCTGGCCTTTCACCGCCACGACTTTGAGCGCGCCGCCGACCTCCACGCCCTGGCCGCCCGGACCAAAACGCGCCCCAGCGCCCGACAGGCCTCCACCCTGGCCGAGGCCATCGCACGCATGGAGGCCGGCGATTTTGAGCGCTCCCGCACCCTGGCTCGCGCGCTCATCACCGGCGCGCACGCGCGCCACCAACCCCACCACCTCGCCCGCCTGCACAACCTCATCCGCACCAACGCCTACCGCCTGGGTGAGTATCTTGAACCGGAGCCCGAGCGCGTCGAAGAGCTCGCGCCCCTGGCGATGCCCGAGCTGCGCGCGCTGACCGCGCTCACCGAAGCCGCCATCGCCTGGAGGGCCGCAGAGCCCTCCCTGGCGCGAACGCTCTGCGCGGCCGCCCACGACGACTGGGAAAAAAGCGGCCATCGCCCCGGCGCCGACCTGGCCCGCGCCTTCTCCGCCTTGCTGCACCCCGCAGAACCCGCCAGCGCGCTGACCACGGCGACCCGCCTCATCGAGCACGCCCCCCCGCGCATCGCCCTTCAGGGCCTCGCCATGCTCACCACCTCCCTCCCCCATACCCCGCACCCCTGGCACGACGTCACGCGCCGCTACCTGCACGCCCTCTCCCAAACTCCGGGCCACCGGCGCATGGAAATCCTCAGCGTCGACGAATGCCGGCGCCTGCTCAAGCGCCCACCGCCTTCCGAACCATCGGTCTCCCTCCCCCCCTCCGCCTGGCTCGCCAGCGTGCCCGCAGAGGGCTGACCCCCCAACAAAACACCCGGGAGTCCCACCACGTCTGCGGCGAGCCTCCCGGGCGCTTTTCGTACATCAACGACGTGGATGCTCAGGTCATCCAGGGCTGGTACGTCTCGTTGATCTCCCAGCTCGACGTCCCCTTCCCAAGATCCCCCATCTTCTCCACCCAGACGTAAAACTCCTTCTCGTTATGAACCCCCGGAACCGTCATCGGATTAAAGGTCACCGGCTGGGAGTGGGGAAGCGGAAAGGGAATCCCGTGCTTGAGCACCATATAGGAATCAAGCTTATCTCCCCCGGGATCGTTGACCCAGAAATACCCGGAGAGCTCTCCATCAAGTTCAATCTCCCAGGGACCACCATCGAGCTGAAATACAGGCATGCGCTTCCTCGTCTACTGAATTGCACCATCCACTCTCGGCCTACGACGCCCGGATCGGGATCAAGCTTAGCGCGAGCGCTACGCTCGTTGAGATCATGACTCGTAAACCGGAGGCGACACCGTGGCATCGCCACCGAAAAGGGTCAAGTCAGCGCGACGCAGAATCGCAACGCCCTTACGCATCCCCCGTACCGGGCACTCGCCCTCACGTTAGGAAGGGCTATTACCTCGCGATCGTCAAAACTACGCCCCGAAACGATGCCCGATGCCCCGCGCGCCCCACCCTGGTGTGGCATGTTGCGACATAGGCTCAGAAGAGGGATGGGGGAGGCCAGGGGGCGCGCTCTTGGTCGAACGGGTGCTCGGGTTCGAACTCGAACGCGATCTCGATCTCGATCTCGATCACGGGCTCGATCTCGAACTCGAACGCGATCTCGATCTCGGGCTCGATCTCGAACTCGATCTCGGGCTCGGGCTCGGGCTCGGGCTCGGGCTCGGGCTCGGGCTCGGGCTCGGGCTCGAAACACGTGAACCGCCAGAAATGCGCTCAAATCGCCCCTCATCGCAAACCCCGGCGCCCCACAACCACCTAACCACACAACCACACAACCACAACCCGCACGCCCCCCAAACCCCCTCACGAATCGACCCACACCGCAAACCCCGGCGCCCCACAACCACACAACCACAACGCGAACCCTATAACCCGAGCGCATCCAGGGCGGCGGCCTGGCAAGGAGGCTGGGATGAAGCTGTAGCAGCGCTACTGCGAATCCCAGACGACGCAGCCAGCGTCGTCCTGGGGCGCTCGGCACTCACGAATCGCCCCCCACCCCAAACCACCGCGTCAACACATCGCCCAGCCCCGGATCCTCCAGCGAGCCGACCCAGGCCACATACCCATCGGGTCGAATCAACACGGCCTCCGGCGCCTCCACCTGACCGAGTACGGGCAGCTCCCATGTCCCCTCATAGCTGCCATCGACCTGTCGCACGCGCGGCGCCCGGGGAGCGACGTTGAAGGCGCCGGGACCGCCGAGGTTCAGCAGCAGCGGCCGACCGTCGTGCATCCACGATGAGACGCGGCGAGTCCCCTCGGCGGTGGCGATGTCGAGATCGGGTATGCGCCTTCCCAGCAGGGGATGGCCCTCCCCGAGGTCGTAGTGGATATCAAGGCCGGACATCATCGCGGCGATGCGCCGGCGCGCTTCATCCTGGCCAAGCAGCTCGGCCATGATGTCGCGCAACGCCTGATGGCGCTCCCCGGGGCGGCTAAGGGAGACCTGCGCGCGGGTGTTGTGCAGCACCCGCGCGGCAACCGGATGGCGCTCGGCATGGTAGGTGTCGAGAAGGCTTTCGGGCGACAGGTGTTTGACAACCTGGGCCAGCTTCCAGCCCAGGTTGATGGCGTCCTGCACGCCGGTGTTCAGGCCCTGCCCTCCCTGGGGCGGGTGCACGTGGGCGGCGTCGCCGGCCAGCAGCACGCGCGACACGCGGTAGCTCGCAGCCTGACGGGTCATATCGGTAAAACGCGAGATCCAGCGGACGCTCTGCAGCCCGAAATCGTCTCCGTAGATCGCGACGAGCGCGGCGCGAAGGTCTTCCAGAGAAGGCTCTCCCGTGGCCTCTGTTCCCGGCTCGGTCAGCACGACGCGATAGGGCTCCCCCTCCTCGCGGCGGCCGATGGCGTGCGTACCGCTGGCGTCGCGGCGAAATCCCAACTCGGGCACCTCACTAAACTCCGCCTCGGCGATCATCCAGCTCGTTGAGGCGTCGAAGCCGGGGAACGCGATGCTGGCGAGTTTGCGGATCAGGCTACGCCCGCCATCACATCCGACGAGGTAAGCGCCCTGGAGCGTGCGCGCATCCGAGAGCTCCACCTCGACGCCCTTCTCATCCTGGCGAAATCCGACCACCTCCACGCCGCGCAGGATCGAGACGCCCAGCTCCCCGACCCACTCGGCCAGGATCGCCTCGATCTGGTTCTGCCAGATCGCCAGCCCGTGGTTAAAGCGCGTGGGAAAGTCACTGATATCCAGCGGAATCAGCGCAAAACCCTGCACCTGCATCACCTGCCCCGCCGAGAGGAAGCGCTCGGCGATGCCGCGCTGCTCCAACAACTCCAGGGTGCGCGAATGCAACCCGCCGGCGCGCATGCCTGCCAGCTCCTGCGTTTCGCGGCGCTCAACGACGAGCACATCGACGCCAGCCAACGCCAGCTCCCCGGCCAGCATCAGGCCCGTGGGGCCCCCTCCTGCGATGATTACTTCGTGGTGCGTCATGGTGCCTCCTTATGGGTGATTGGGTAATGAAGGTGCCGACTATGATGGGATTTTGGGAGAGAATCGAGTGCGGAGGTGGGAAACATCGGGCTCGGGCTCGGGCTCGGGCTCGATCTCGGGCTCGATCTCGATCTCGGGCTCGATCTCGATCTCGGGCTCGTGCTCGTGCTCGTGCTCGTGCTCGTGCTCGTGAACCACCCAACCCCCTCACGAATCGACCCACACCGCAAACCCCGGCGCCCCGCGACCACACAACCACACAACCACAACCCGCACGCCCCCCAACCCGAGCGCATCCAGGGCGGCGCCTGGCAAGGAGGCTGGGATGAAGCTGTAGCAGCGCTACTGCGAATCCCAGACGACGCAGCCAGCGTCGTTCTGGGGCGCTCGGCGGCGCTCGGCGGCGCTCGGCACATGGACATTCCCGTTACACATCACTACGCTCTGCACCTCCACGCCACATGTTGCCGCCCGACCTTTCGCTCCCCCGAAACACCGAGCCCTCCTGATGCGCCCCCACATCTCCGCTCCACTCGCCGCGCTCCTCTCTCTGACCCTCGTCGCCTGCACCGAAGACGCCGACGTCTTACCGGACGAGACGCCCGTTGAGCGCGAGGCAGCCCCCGAAAACGAGGGTATCTACAGCTTCGCCAACGCCTGTGTGACGCTCGATGTGGCTGCTGCCGGCACGGGGCGTGCGGCATTTCTGGTCGCCACCGAAGATGGCGAGGGGTTTGCGCTGGACGGGGCCGAAGACGACGCGCTGCGCCTGACAATGCGCGCCACCGACCTTGGGACCTACCTCTTTTACGATGAGGACGAGCGCTACCTGGTCGTCGAGGACGACGCGTTTTTGCGCCGCGAGACGCTCCCCTCCGACCGCACCACTCTCGATGACACCTTCCTTCCCGGGGTGCAGTGGGCGCTGGAGATCTCCGGGGAAGACGACACCCGCTTTCGCCTAAAACACCTCAAGACCGGCGCCTACCTGAGCCCCGAGGGGCTTCAAGACGAGGTGAGCGACGCCGGCGTGGTCACCCTCTACGCGGCCGAGGGCTGCGCGACCTACCCCGAGCTCACGCTGGACGCCGAGGGAGCGATCACCAAAACAACCTTCGACGACGGCTCGGTCTACGGCTTTGTCGACACCCATAGCCACATCTTCTCAAACTGGGGTTTTGGCGGAGGAAGCATCTTTCACGGCGCGCCTTTTCATGCGCTGGGCGTGCCGCACGCGCTGGGGGATTGCACCGAGTTTCACGGGGAGATGGGCCGCCAGGATCTCTTTGGCTACGGCTTTGATAAGGCCGACGAGGTCAGCGAGCTCGATATGATCGGGGCCTTTGTCAGCGGGGAGACCCCGCGCGACTACCACCGCACCGACGGCTGGCCGACCTTCAGCGAGTGGCCCAGCGCCCACTTCTTATCGACCCATCAGGCTCAGTATTACATGTGGATCAAACGCGCCTATTACGCCGGGCTGCGCCTGGTGGTGAACCACGCCACCAGCAATCAGGTGATCTGCGATCTGGTCGCCGGCAGCGACGTGCAGCCGGTGCGCTACTCCTGCAACGACATGGTGGCCGTCGAGCGCACCATCGAGGAGACCCGCAAGCTCGAGCGCTACATCGACGCTCAGAACGGCGGCCCGGGCAAAGGGTGGTTCCGCGTGGTGGAGTCCCCCGAGGAGGCCCGCGCCGTCATCGAAGACGGAAAACTCGCTGTGGTCTTAGGCATCGAGGTCTCCAACCTCTTTGACTGCTTTCTGGTCCCGCCCGGCGGTGGCGAGCGCTGCAACGAGCAGCAGGTCCTCGATAACCTGGAGCGCTACCAGGAGTTGGGCGTGCGCGCGATCTTCCCGGTCCATAAATTCGACAACGCGTTTTCGGCCGGCGACGGCCACCGCGAGATCATCGAGCTGGCCAATTTTGCGATGACCGGCCACTTCTCCAACTTCACCGACGACTGCCCCGACATCCCCACCGTCTTCGATAAGGGCGATGTGGCGTTTGGCGAGCTCAACGATCCACGTGAAGACTACTTTGCACAGCCCCCGGTCGATATGAGCGGGTTTGCCGACGACCCCATTCAAGTCTTGCTCGGCCAGGCCCAGTACCTGATGGGGGGCTCGTTGCACGGCGACTACTGCCAGAACGCCGGGCTCACCGAGCTCGGCGAGTTCTTGATGGTGGAGCTGATGAAGCGCGGGTTCATCGTGGAGATCGACCACCTGCCCCGGCGCGGCTACCAGCGGGCCTTTGAGCTCCTGCAGGAGCACGACTACCCGGCGGCCGGTACCCACGGGAACAACTTCCGCGGCGCGCTCTACGAGCTGGGCGGGGTCTCCAAGGTGAACTTTGCTCGCTGCGGCGACGCGGAGAACCCGGGAGGTCGCATCGAAGGGCTCAACCGTCGCCTGGAGCTCATCGAGAGCGCCGGCGGCTACCCGGCCGAGGGTTTTGGTTTTGACCTCAACGGCTTCGCCGGCGCACCCGGCCCCCGCTTTGGCGACAACTCGGAGTGCGACACCCCGCAGGAGAACCCCATCACCTACCCCTTTACCTCCTTCGACGGCAGCGTCACCTTTACCGAGCCGCGTCTCGGAGAGCGCACCGTCGACTTCAACACCGAGGGCATGGCGCACCTGGGCCTTGTGGCCGAGCTTATTGAAGACGTGCGTCGCGACGGCACCAGCGATGAGGCCCTCGAGCCCATCTTCCGCTCGGCGGAGGCCTACCTGCGCTTCTGGGAACGCAGTGAGGCGCGCGGCGCGGCGTTGCGGGGGGAGTGAGGCGCACGTGTGGTGGGACGTGGGCCAGCCGATACGGAACCCGTCGTTGCCTCGCATGCACGATACGTTCATTTACATTCACTCTGGTGATGTACTATTTATTGGCTCGTCACGCCCCAACCTTAATGTGATCGTAGATAAACCCACGCACTCTAACGTAGATTTTGGATTATACATGCATCTATTACGCTACCGCTGGCCCTTCGTGGCCCTCATGCTTTTCAGCGCTGCTTGCTCCGGCGACCCCGACGACGATGCCACAACCGACGTCGGCAACGTCTCCGACGCTGGCAACGACACGGACACCGGCAACAACTCGGACATTGGTAACAACTCGGACACCGGCAACGACACGGACGCCGGCAACGACACGGACGCCGGCAACGACACGGACGCCGGCAATGACCCGGACGTCGGCAACGACACGCTTAGCATCGGAATCACCGTCGTCGGCCTGGGGCACGTCACCAGCGACCCTGAAGCCATCGACTGCCCATCAAACTGCCGGGCCTTCATTGACGAGGGCACCACCCTCACGCTCACCGCCCTCCCCAACGAGGAGCACATCTTCGAGGGTTGGTCCGGAGACTGCGCCGGTTCGGAGACGGAAATCACAATAACCCCGAGCGAGGCGATGGACTGTATTGCGACCTTTGGAGAGGTCCCGCCACCCAGCGCCTGGTTCCGCCGCTACGGCCAGTTTGGTGATCATGACCTGCTCGATTTTGCCCCCACCGAGGACGGCGGCATGCTCGTCGTGGGCGTCTCTGCGGTCTACGGCTCCGGCGGCCAGGAGGCCATCGTCGCCCGCCTGGAAGCCGACGGCCAAATTCGCTGGCAGCAGGCGATGGGCTCCGGCGGCGATGACGCTCTCCACGAAGTCCTCGCCATCGGCGACGGAGACTTCCTGGCGGTGGGCCACACCGAGACCGACACCGGCGATGAGGCCGCCTGGGTGCTGCGCCTGGGCCCCGATGGCCAGGTGCGCTGGGAGCGCGCCTACCAGCTCAGTGGAGACTACGAACCCCGAACCCTCTCGTCCCGAGGCTACAATGTGGACCGCCTCCCGAACGGAAACTTTATCGTTGCCGCCACGAGCAGTAGTCTGGACATCTTCGGCTCCAGCAGCACCGGCCTGATCACCATCACACCGGACGGCAACAACCAGTCCGCGCGCCTGATCGACCATACGGAGATTTGGCAACCAAAGGACATCGTCGTAGCCGACGACGGCGATATCGTCGTGGTTGGCACATCGCGCTTGCAGGATCGCGGCCTCGCCACGCGTGTCAGCTCCGGCGGCTGGGTAGCCTGGACCCTCACACTGAGCACCACAGATTCTCCTCCCACACTCTTCAACGCCGTGCTGGCACCCGACGACGGCTCGACGTACATCGGCGGCACCGTCCAATTCGACGGGGACGGCAATGACGACGCCTTACTCATCAAGATAACGCCGGAGGGCACCATCGCCTGGCAACGCACCTTCGACGCCTCGGACCACGACAAGGGCCAATCGCTCTCCTTCCTCTCCAACGGCGATCTGATCTTCGGCGGCTCCTCCACCTTCGCCGATGAGAGCGTGAGTTGGGCGCTGCAGATCAACCCCACAAACGGCGTGCCCCGCTCCGAAAACACCTTGCGCATCTCCGAGGAGGAGGGCCTGCTCATCAACACCGTTAAGGTGGTCGATGGCGATCGCATCATGGGCGTGGGACACGTCCTCAACAACGACGACGAGAGCACCATGCGCGGCAGCGCCTTCTGGGCCGACTCCCTGGACGACGTGGACACCTGCGGCGCCCCTCCGACCCTGACGCTGGACGTCGGCACCAGCGATGTCGACGATCCCGACGAAGGCACCGGGCAAACGGCGTATCCATCCTACAACATCCCCACCATCAACAGCGCCATCGACACCACCATCGACCTGATAGGCAACGCCTACTGCGGCGAGTAGCCGCGTGGGGCCATCACCCTATTAAGCTCAACGTCGCAGAGCCGCCCCCGCCGGGGCGGCTCTGCGCGTTTTCACCCCTAGCTTGTGGGTTTGTAAACCGCTGAGGTGATGTCTTGAAACGTTGACGCCAACACATCCTTGTCCCGCGATAGCCATCGCGGCCCTCTCCCCCCATAATGGCCCCGACGACCACCTTTGATGATCGCTGAGGTCTTGTGTGAAACGCGTCTGTTCCCTCCTCCTTGTTCTCCTCGTCATTCCAGGCTGCGACACCAGAGCCGAAGCCTGCGAAACGGACCTCGACTGCTACGTTGGCGAGCAATGCGTGCTGCAAACCTGCCTGCCCCAGGACGAAGGCGACACCGACCAGCCCGCCGAAGACGCCGGCGATGTGGACACAGACGCCCTGGATACAGGTGACGTCGACGCACCTTACGCCCCGGACACAGACGATGCCATCGCGCCCGACGCCGACGACGTTCCCCCCTACCCCGTTGAGGTCTCCGCCGGCCTGGAGCACACCTGCGCCCTGCTCAGCGACGCCACGGTGTGGTGCTGGGGCAGCAACAGCGGGCTTGCGCTGGGCCAGCCCCAGGGCATGCTTCGCGCCCTTACCCCGATCAAACTCGACGGCCTCGACGGCGCGGTGCAGGTGGTGGCCGGCATCGGCCAGACCTGCGCTCGCTTTGAAGACGGCTCGGCCAAATGCCTGGGCGACAGCTTAGGCGGAGGCCTGGGCGACGGTACGCTCCAGGGGAGCCAGCACCCGGTTGATGTGCTCATCGAAGACGTGCACCAGCTGGGCGACGCCTCCCTGCATCACTGCGCCATTGCCGGCCCCGATCGCACACTCTACTGCTGGGGCAACAACGACTCCGGGCAGACCGGCGCCGACGACGATCCCACGCTCACCCCCTGGCCGGTAGCCGACTTGAACGGCATCCAGCGTGTGGCCCCGGGTGAGGAGCATACCTGCGCGCTCGACAGCTCGGATGCGGTGTATTGCCTGGGCGCCAACGACTCCAACCAGCGCGGCGTCAACCCCGAAGGCCCGATCACCGAGGCTCCCAACATCGTGGAGGGCTTTGTTCCGGGTAACCCGGTGGTGGAGCTGGTCGCCGGCGGGCGACACACCTGCGCGCGGGAAGCCGACGCCACGGTGCGCTGCTGGGGCGACAATGGGAGCGGGCAGCTCGGCCTGCCCGCCGACGACCCCATCGCCGCCTCCCTGCCTGTGACCCTCGAAACCAGCGTCACACTCAGCGGCCTTGCCGCCGGCGGTGACACCACCTGCGGCATCTCCAGCGAGGGGCACGTGTACTGCTGGGGCGCCAATGAACTCGGCAACCTCGGCGTGGGCACCACTTCTGCGTACACCGGGCCCCAGCGCGTCCTCGACCTCAACGACGCCACCTCACTCTCGGTCGGCCCCGGCCATAGCTGCGCCCTCACCGAGAGCGATGACATCTTCTGCTGGGGCTCTAACAACTCCGGACAGCTCGGCGTCGACAGCCGCGCCAGCGCTCTGGCACCGAGCCTGCCGGTGGTCGCCATCTGGCGCGATTGACCGGGCTTTAACCCTCCTGCCAACTTCTCTAAGGTGCCGGGCCGACCGCTCCCCTGACACTCAGGCTTCCTCCAGGAATCGTCATGAACACCACCGCCGGGCGCTCGCCAGGGCTCCCGCTCGCTACCCTTCTCACCGTGGTTTTAGGCCTGGGCCTGATGGCCTGCGACACCAACGGCCAGGCCTGTGAGTCCAATGTCGACTGTTACGTCGGCGAGCAATGCGTGTTGCAGACCTGCCTGCCTCAGGATGAAGGCGACGCCGACTCGCCGGCCGAAGACGCCGGCGATGTTGGTGATACCGACGATGTCGGCGACGCTGACGATCCCCGGGACACCTCCGACACCGAGCCTCCCGAAGACACGGGCGACGCCGACGACGCGGATGCCGACGCCGACGATCAGCCCCCCCCCACCCCGTCGAAATCTCCGTTGGCGAAGATCACTCCTGCGCTCGCCTCAGCGACCACACCGTCTGGTGTTGGGGCTCCAACCTGGGCCTGGCCCTGGGCCAGCCCTCAAGCGTGCAATCCTCCGATGTTCCCCTGAAAGTCGAAGGGCTCAGCGGCGCGTTGCAGGTGGTGGTGGGCTACCGCTACACCTGCGCGCGTTTTGAAGGCGGCAGCGTGCGCTGCGTGGGCGACGACGTCGCCGTGGCCGTCGATGAGGGCACGCGCACCGACAGCGCCGAGCCCGCCACCGTCACTCTTGAAGACGTGCACGCCCTGAGCAACGCCACCTACCACAGCTGCGCCATCGCCGGCGCCGAACGCACCCTGCACTGCTGGGGCCGTAACGATCAGGGCCAGACCGGCGCGAGCGCAGATCCCACGCTCCTCCCCTACGAAGTTGGCGCCCTGAGCGACCTGCAAGTCGCCGCCGCCGGCGAAGCCCACACCTGCGTACTGAGCGACCAGGGCGATGTCCGCTGCATCGGCGGCAACAACGCCGCCCAACGCGGCTACGACGGCGGCGCTTCGACAACTCCTAACACCGTCGCAGGTCTCGACACCGACGCCAGCGTGGTCGAGCTCGTCTCCGGCAGCTACCACAGCTGCGCGCGCCACGATAACGGCAGGGTGCGCTGCTGGGGCAACAACGCCTTCGGCCAGCTCGGGCGCGAACCCAACTCCCCTTACACCTCCGCCCAACCTCTGGAAGTAGACTTCCCCACCGAGCTCAGCGGGCTGGCCGCCGGCGGCGACAACACCTGCGGCATCACCCCCGAAGGCGACGCCTACTGCTGGGGCTATAACGGCACGGGCGAGCTGGGCGACAACACCGATGAGGAACGCAACGGTCCGGTAAAAGTCATCAACCTCAACAACGTCACCGCCCTGGCCCTCAGCCCGGTGCACAGCTGCGCGCTCACCGCCGACCACCAGATCTACTGCTGGGGCGCCAACTACACCGGCACCCTGGGCACCGGCGACACCTTCAGCACACTCGCCCCCTCCGAGCCCGTGGTGGCCACCTGGGAAGACTGATCCGCCCCCGAATTTGCAGCCCCCGACGATGCTCCAAACCTGACACGCATCACTTTATCCTTTGTCCCCACCGCTAATTTTTGATGTTGAGTATCTCCGGAGTCCCCATGTTGTCCGTCCCTCGCCATCTTCTCACCCGCTGCTTCCCGCTCCCTGTGCTCGGCGCACTCACACTGCTCCTCATCGCCTGCGATGCCAACAGCCAGGCCTGCGAGTCCAACGTCGACTGCTACGTCGGCGAGAGCTGCGTGCTGGGAACCTGCGTCCTTGATGAAGACCCCGATCTGGACGTCGGCTCGGACACCACCGAAGAAGATGCAGACACTCCCTACGAAGACGCCGGCGACACCGACCAGAGCGATACAGACACCCACATCCCCGATGGCCCCCCGCACCCCATCGCCATCTCCGCAGCGATGAACGTCAGCTGCGCCCTCTTGAGCGATGCGACGGTCTGGTGCTGGGGCGACAACAGCGCCAGCTTTATCAGCGGCGGCGACGACGAAGCCCTAACCCCGCGCAAGATCGACGGTTTTGATGGCGCCGTGGAGATCGCCACAGCCAACGCGCGCCTCTGCGCACGCATGCAAGATGGCGCAGTGCTCTGCCGCGGCGACGGCTCCAACGGCTCCGGCACCACCCTGGAGACCAAGATCGACGGAGGCGCCACGCGCTTAAGCGCCGGCGGCTTCCATATGTGCGCGACTGTCGGCGAAGACGCCACGCTGCATTGCTGGGGTGACAACGGCTTCGGGCAGACCGGCGCCGATGGCGAGCAGACCGCCGAACCCACACCGGTTGAGGGCGCCAGCAACATCGTTCACATCGCCGCCGGAGACTTCCACACCTGCGCCTCCACCGACGCCGACCAGGTGCTCTGCTTCAGCGACAACTACGCCCGTCAACTCGGCGTGGAAGGCGGCGAAAGCCTTGAGCCGGTGACCCACCCCTTCTTCTCCCCCACAACCTACCCTGTCTTTGAGCTCGTGGCCGGCAGCACCCACACCTGCGCCCTCTCCGAATCCGCCGAGGTCTGGTGCTGGGGCGACAACACCTTCGGCCAGCTGGCCATCGACACCGAGCTCCTCGAAAACTCCGCCGAGCCCGATGGCGTCGTGGCGGATGACGCGCTGGAGAAACTCGCCGCCGGCAACCATCGCACCTGTGGTGTGGGCACCGCGGGTCGCGTCTTCTGCTGGGGCCAGGACCACACCGAAACGATTCAGCACGTCCACGCGATCCCCTTCCTTCAGGGCGTCACGCAGCTCGCCATCGGTCAGAACCACACCTGCGCACTCACCGAGGACAACGCCATCTTCTGCTGGGGCGCCAACGCCTCCGGCCAGCTCGGCATCAACACCCGCGGCGATGAGACCGAGCCGGGATTTGCGGTCGTCCCCAGCTGGGAAGACTAGCCCTGGTGCTGCCGCCCCTTGTGCCGGGGGGCCCCGCTGGCATTGGAGCGCGCCAATCTTTACATTGGGCGGCATCGTGCTCGGCCAGCGTCGGATAAGAACCTCCCCTGATTCTGTTTTCCGGATCGACTTATGACTACTCTCCCGTTCTCTGAGAAGGCCTCCTCCAGGCTGCTGCCCCTGATACTCGGTTTGTTCGCCCTCGCGCTTGGCGGCTGCGAAACCCGAAGCCGAGCCTGCGAGACCAACGCCGACTGTTTTATTGGCGAGGTCTGCACCCTGGAGACCTGCCTCCCGGTCGATGATGCATCGCCAGACGCCGACCCCTCGGATACGGGCTCGCCAGACACCGCCCCCACAGACACCGACGCTGCTGACACCGATCCCTCGGATGCGGGTGCGCCAGACACCGATTCTTCGAATGTGGGTGCGCCAGATGCCGATCCCTCCGATGCGGGTGCGCCAGACGCCGATCCCCCGCCAGACACGCTCGTACCGGTGGCCATCGCCGCAGCGAAACATTACAGCTGTGCGCTCCTCAACGATGCATCTCTGTGGTGCTGGGGCGAAAACAGCGCGCTGCTCTTCGACTCCAACAACGCCCTGGCGCAGCCAACCCCCGTCAAAGTTCAGGGGCTTGAAAACATCGAGGAGGTCGCCGCCTCCGACCACCACCTCTGCGCGCGTTTGGAGAGCGGCGCGGTCCACTGCCTGGGTCATAACGATACGGGTGGTCTGGGTAACGGCTCTCAGCTCCCGAGCGTCACCCCGGTGGTGACAATCAACCAAAACGCCAATCGGGTCAGCGGCGGAGCTCACCATAGCTGCGCGGTAATCGGTACTGAGTCCACGTTGGTATGCTGGGGCACCAGTAACTCGGGACAGACCGGCTCCGAGGACAACCCCACCTTAGAGCCCTCGGACGACGTCGGGCTCCATCTCACTTGGCGGCTCGCCATTGGCGACCACCATACCTGCGCGGTCTCGGACGACGACAAGGTGCGTTGCTTTGGCAACAACGACGAGTTTCAGCTGGGTCATACCGAAGGCGGCGGCCATGTACCGCAGCTGGTGGAGTTCTACTCCCAGAATCAGCCTGTCTACGAGATCGTCGCAGGCCGAGCGCATACCTGCGCGCTGACCTCCTTGGGCGTCGTGCACTGCTGGGGTGCCAACAACAAACGCCAGCTGGGCGGGGATACAGCCAAGAGCGCTACCCCCCTGACCGTCGACCTGTCTACGGGCTTGAATAGGCTGGCCGCTGGCGGAGATACATCCTGCGGGGTCAACCCTCATGACCGCGTCGTATGCTGGGGCGCCGATCACCCGAGTGGAAGCTCGGCTCCGCACGTTATTTCTGGCGTCAGCGATGTGCAGAGCGTCGCCGTCGGACAGAGTCATGCCTGCGCCCTCAACGATGCCAGCGAGATTCGTTGCTGGGGAGATAACGCCTTCGGGCAGCTGGGCACCGGCCACACCGATAGTGCCATGTCGCCTCCGGAACCCGTGGTCCCGACCTGGGAGGACTAAACGTCCGCGATACCGTCGCAAGCAGCGCCTCACTGCTTGACATACGACGTCAAAAACTCCGTCTGATACGACGCTGATTCTTGTGTTGATGGCGTTTCTACCGACCGTGTTGTGCTATACCCCTTTGGGGCGGATCGCATTTTTGCAAATGAGCACACGCTTCGCCTGCGGCGAGGGCAATGACCTGACCTTCTTCGGCGGGTTACTCCAAGGTGAGGTCCTCACCCTCTCTGGCGAAAGCGCCGAAAGCGCCAAGAACGATGCGGCGAGACTGTTGCGCGCCGACGACCTCCACGACGTTGAGAGCTGCGTGCAGACCGAACCTTGCCGTCTTCCCCCCCGTCAACACCGCTCTTGCGGACCCCAAGAGCACACCACCCCGCTCATCGCAGCCGCGTAGCGCTGGACACCTACCAGTCGGTCGCCACCGCGACCGACTCCGAGGCCATCTTCCCCTTCTAGCCATCGCGGCACACGCTGAGCGCTGATCAAAAAAGGCCGCCCCACTCCGGGCGGCCTTTTTTCATCACGCACATCACTCTGAGCTTCGCTGACCTTTGTCGTCCAGAACACTGCTGAATGTTGTCGCAACGAGCTTCGCTATCTTGCTTCGTCTGGAACGTTGCTCTTCTTCGTCGCAATGAGCGTGGCGGACCTTCGTCGCAACGCGCTTCGCTGACCTACCCCATCATCAGAAGCGCCCCCAACCCGCCGGCCCCCACCACCCAGCAGTACCACGCAAAGTGATGGAACTGTGCCTTCTTCAACAGATCCACAAGCCAGATGATCGTCAGATACCCCACCACCCCGGCCACCGCCGCGCTCACCCCGTACACCAGGGCTGTGCGACCGCCATCGACCCCGGCAAAGAGCGCTGGATCGAACTTCAAAATCAACGCGCCCAGCACCGCCGGGATCGAGAGCAAGAACGAAAAATGTGCCGACTCCTCCCGCTGCGCCCCCAGCCACAACGCGGCCGCAATCGTCAGCCCGCTGCGCGAGAAGCCCGGCAGCGCCGCCAGCCCCTGCGAGAGCCCGATAAGGATCGCCACCATCGGCGTGATGTTCCACAGCGTCCAGGCCCCGCCTCGTTCTTTACGCGTCTCATCCTTATAAAAACGCATCGAGAAGAGGATGAACCCGGTGATGATCAGCGAGATGCAGATCGTATGCGGCATGTACTCGGCCGGGATCACCTCGGCGCCCTCGGCCGGCTCCAGCACCTTGTCGATGCCCAGGCCCACGATCGCGGTGGGGATCGTCGCCAGCACCAGCAGCACCGCCAGGCGCGCGCCCACATGCTGGCGAAACGCCCCCAGCGAACGCTCGTGCAGCCCGTCGGCCGCCGCAGCAAACACGTCGGTGATCGAGGTCATGATCTGCTGGCGGTAAAACAACATCACCGCCAGCAGCGTGCCCAGGTGCAGGGTCACCGTAAAAAGCAGCTGCGGCTCCTGCACCCCCAGAAAAGTCTCCCCGAGCAAGAGATGCCCCGAAGAGCTCACGGGCACAAACTCCGTGGCCCCCTGCAAAATCGCCAACAAGATCGCTTCGATGAAGCTCATCTCGCTCCTTGAATCTCAGGTTGCTGGCGAGGCTTCAGGCCAGGTCCCACGCTCGCACGTCTCGCTCACGCGCTCTTGGCCATCGCCGGGCCCTGCTGCTCGGCCGCCTCCGGATACACATCCGGCGCCACGCCGTCCTCGGCCATGATCCAGGTCTTCATCGCCGGCACCATCGCCTCATGCCACTGCGGCGAGAGACGCGTGTAGATGAAGGTGCGGTAGAGCGCGTTGATGATGTCTTCGAGCTCTTCCACCAGATACATCCGCTCGTAGAACTTCTCGTCTTCCTCGCGGCTGAGCACCGCCGGGATCTTCACCGACGAGAAATCCATGCCCTCGGCCTTGAGCGTGAGCAGCCACTCGCGCCCATCCTTGATCACCCGGATCTTCGCCCGGCTGACCCGCTTGCCCTGCTGCAACGCCACCTTCGCCTCTGGCGAGTAGGCCGGCGCGCCGCCTTTAAAGGTGTTGCGCTCGGTCTCGGCCAGGTAGGCCTCCAGCACCAGCGCGTCGTCAAAGAGCACCTCCAGCTCACCGTGCTCCTCGACCTCCATCAGCCCGTCGTAACACTCGGACTTAAACCACAGCCACATCATGAACTCGCTGCCCAGAAAGCGCCGCGTTTCAATCAAGTCGATCAGATCCATCGTCACAGCTCCTCACCAACGACCGATAAGACGTTGAATTTACATCACTTTTAAGAACACACAACCCGCCACATGCGCTCAGCGCTGGGGCAGCCCCTCGATGAAGTTGGTCGGCTCGACCACCGCCAGCTCCTCGATCTTCTCGGGCCCCGGCTCCAGCTGCACGGCGTTGATATACGGGTTTCCGGGCAACAACTTCAGCCCGAAGGTGTCCTCAAAATACCCCTGAAAGAGCTCACAGACGTTCCCGGACTGGCTCCAGAAACGTACTCGCCCCTTCTGCAGATCCCAGCTCATATCGATGACTTTCATGCGCGGAAGCTGCTTCTCTTTGAGCTTGCGCTTGACCATGATCTTGATGTCTTCGCGCTCAAACTTGCTCAGGCGCTGCTTGTCGTTCTGGATCATGTACTCGCGCTCGGCCTCCTCCACATGCGCTTTAAGCAGCGCGCTGGGGATGGCGTACTTATCCTGCCGAAAGCCCAGGTTGATGAAGTGGTCGAAGAGCAGCGTGTGCAGATCGAAGCTGATCTGAAGCGGACGCTCCACGGGCACCCAACCCTCGGAGACTTCCTCCTCGTCTTCGGGCTGAAGCGGCTTGAAGGCGTTTTTGCGGATCTGCTGCAGGTAGAGTTCCTGCCAGTTCTCCGGCACCTCGCCCTGCACATAGAAGAGTTTGTAAGACAGCGTTCCAGATAAGGCACCCAACGTGGACCCTCCGTGGTTTAAGGTGGGTGAACAAAACGGCTCCGCCCCCGATCTACCACCGGCACACCGGGGCGCAAAAAAAATAGGGCGGCCGCCGCTGCCCCGAAGTCAGCGACGACCGCCCTGCACCTCAACCTTTTAAGGCGCGAGGCTCAGTCGATCTCCGGCGCGAACCCGCGGCGCATCGTGTTCTCGACCACCACCCGCGGCGTCATAAAGTGCAGCAGGTAATCCGGACCGCCGGCCTTGGTGCCCGCCCCCGAGAGCTTAAAGCCGCCAAAGGGGTTGCGGTACACCAGCGCGCCGGTGATGCCGCGGTTGATGTAGAGGTTGCCCACCTCAAACTCGCGCCGGGCCTGCGCGATATGCGAGGGGCTGCGGCTGAAGATCCCGCCGGTCAGCGCAAAACGGGTGCTGTTGGCCATCTCCAGCGCCTGCTCAAAACTCTCGGCGCGCATCATGGCGAGCACCGGCCCGAAGATCTCATCCTGGGCCAGACGATGCTCCGGCGTGATGCCCTCGATCACCGTCGGGCCCACGTAATAGCCGCCGCCCTCGGGGACCTCGCGCTGCACGAGCAGGTGCCCCTCCTGACGGCCAAGCTCGATGTAGCTTTCGATCTTCGCTTTGGCCTCCGCGTCGACCACCGGGCCGATTTTCGTGCCCGGCAGCGAAGGCGGCCCCAGCATCACACTCTTAACCGCCTCGACCAGGCGCTCCTTGAAGGCGTCGTAGCAGGACTGATGCACGATCACCCGACTGCACGCCGAGCATTTTTGCCCCTGGAAGCCAAAGGCCGACTGCACCACCGCGCTCACCGCCTCATCAAGGTCGGCATCGGCGTCGACGATCACGGCGTTTTTGCCGCCCATCTCACAGACCACATGTTTGACGTGCGCCTGACCGGGAGCCATCGTCGCGGCCTGCGCCACGATCTTCAGGCCCACCTCCATGCTGCCGGTGAACGCCACGGTGTGCACCCGAGCGTCCTCCACCAGCGCCTGCCCCACGACCTCCCCGCGGCCGGGCAAAAAGCCAATCACACCCTCCGGGAAGCCCGACTCCTGGCAGATGCCCATCAGCTGCGCGGCGATCACCGAGCTCTGCTCGGCGGGTTTCATGATCACGGCGTTACCGGTGACCGCGGCGGCCATCGTCATCCCGGTGAGGATCGCCAGCGGGAAGTTCCACGGCGCGATCACCGCAGCGACCCCGCGCGGGATGTACTGCAGCTCGTTGAGCTCGCCAGGGAGTTTGCCCAGACGCTCGGGCGTATCGAGCGCCATCATCTCGCGGGCGTAATAGTCGCAAAAGTCGATGGCCTCACACACGTCGGCGTCGGCCTCTCGCCAGGTCTTTCCGACCTCCCAGACCATCCAGGCCGCAAGCTCATCGCGACGCTCGCGCATCCGCCTGGCCACCTCCAGCACACAACGCGTGCGCTCCTCGACCGGCGTCTTCGCCCAGCGCTTCTGCGCGCGGCTCGCGGCCACAAGCGCCGCCTCGGTGTCGGTGAGGCTCGCGCTCCCAACTTCGCCGACCACCTCCGAGGGGTTGGCCGGGTTGAGACTTTTCAGCGTCTCGGTCGTCGGCATCACGCGGTTGGCCACGACCACATCAAAGCGTCTCCCGAACTGCCCGCGCACCTTCTCGACGGCCTGCGCCATCCGCTCGCGATCGCGGGCGGTGGCAAAATCACGCAGGGGCTCATTGCGAAACCCCTTGATGTTGAGGCTCTCAATCTCCGGCTCCGGCCCCGGCGCCGGGTTGCCATCGGGTGAGGAAGGCGCGGCCAGCAGCCGCTCCATGCTCTCGCCCTCCACAAAACTCATGCGCAGCCAGCTCTCATTGGAGGTGTTCTCCAAAAGCCGCCGCACCAGATACGCCATCCCCGGGATCATCATGCCGATGGGCACATAGTCGCGCAGCCGGTAGCCCATCGAGGTCACCGCCGCCTTCATCGGCTCGGCCATCCCGTAGAGCATCTGAAACTCGATCTGACTTTTATCGAGCCGGCTCGCATCGGCGTAGGCCATCGCGTAGGCGATCGAGCGCACGTTATGCGAGGCGATCGCCGCGCGCAGCACCTTATGGTTATCGAGCAGCACCTCGGTGCAGCGCTCGTAGGACTGGTCCGTCTCCCACTTCTTCTTGAAGACCGGGCAGGGCCAGCCCTCCTGCTCGGCGTGAATCGTCTCGTAATCCCAATACGCCCCCTTCACCAGCCGCACCGTCACCGGCGAGCCACGGCGCTTGGCCCATTTGGCCAGCGCCTTTAAGTCGTCCTCACAGTCGCGGAGGTAGGCCTGCGCCACAATGCCGGCGTACTCAAAACCCGCAAACTCGGGCTCTTCCAGAAGACTCTTAAAGACGGCGTAGGTCAGATCTTTGTAGCGATACTGCTCCAGATCCAGGTTGATAAAGACCCCGCGCTCCGCCGCCAGCCTGAAAAGCGGGCGCAGCCGCTCCTTGACCGCATCGACGCTCCCCAGCGGATCGATGGGATCGAGCTGGCTATAAAGCGACGAGATTTTTACCGAGACGTTGACCCGGGGAACGCGCCCGAATTTGGCCTGCTCCAGTGTGGGGTTGGCCGGCCAGGACTGCGCCTGCTGGCTGAGCGTCTCAATGATCTCGACATAACGCTCAAAGTAGTCGTTGGCCTCGGCCTCACTGACCGTCGACTCCCCGAGCAGGTCGAGCGTAAAGCACAGGCCCTCCTTCCACATCGCCTCCAGGGTGGGGATGGCCTCGGTGGCGTTCTGACCGGCGATAAAACGCTCGGCCATGCCCACGATCTGCTTCTCGATCTGCCCGGCAGCCATCTTCGCAATCCGGCTATCCGGTTTGACCTTCGAGAGCCCCCACTGAAAACTCGCCGGAAAATCCTGCTCCGGTCGGCAGAAGTATTCTTGAAGGTGCTCGGCCACCTGCACGTGGTCGGTGAGCGTGGGGAAGACGTCGACAAAGCGGAACATCTCCACCTTGAAGGCCTCATCCTTCATCGACCAGTCCATCATCTTGCCGCTCCAGTAATCCTTGCGGAAGACCGAAGGCGACTGGCCCTTCATGCGCTTAAAGACCTCGCGACCCAGTTCAAGAACATCCTTCTCGCGTACTCGAGCCATCACAAACTCCGGGCAGGTTGTCGGGGGAAAGTGCGCGTCGGGGGCGCTCAGAATGCACCACACCGGACGAACGTGACGCGCCGGACGAGAGGCTATGGCTGGAGGTCAGGAAGGAGGTTAAGGGGCGCGCCGACGCGGCCCAAACATCGTCCCCTTACCGGGGTTTGGCAACCCCATTTACGCGACAAAATGTGACGCAGCGCATCACCGCAACCCCGCGTGATCATTGACGCATCGCATCATTCACAGCTCCAGCCACTCCCCTGAAGGCGCCACGTGAATCGTCCCCTCAAAGCCCCCTTTCTGCAGGGCGCGTTTGAGCGCGTAGCGCGCCCCATCGCGGGCGTGCACGAGCGCGATCTGCGCGGGCTGAAGCTGTCCGGCCACCGCCAACAGTTGCCAGCGCAGCGCATGGGTGGGGAGTAAGGCGTGCAACACCCGGGCGCCGCCCTTCTCTAAGGTGCCGCCCCTTGCCGACGCTCTGTGAGCTCTGTGAGAGGCCGACGATCCAGCGCGCTCCTGACGAGCACGCGCCAGAAGTTTGCCAGCAGGGCTGGAGGGGTGGGCGCGGTTGGTCACCAGCAGCGTGGCGGTGGGGTCCTCGCGTAAGAGTGCCAGCAGGGCGCCGGCGGTGGTGTTTTTTTGAAACTGATCGCCCACCGCCAGCGCCACACCGCCGGCCTCCAGATGGGCGCGAAGTTCGCGCCGCGAGCCGTAACGAAGCCCATGGAGGAGCGCCGCACGCGCGCTCGCACCGGCCGCCAGCGGCCCCTCGTCCTCCCCACCGCGGCGCATCACCTCAAACGCCGGCCGCATATACGCGTCGACCATCAACCCCGGCGCCCGATCCCGGCAGGCATCGGCCAGCAGCAGCGCAAGCTCCCCGCCCTCCCCCAGCGCCGAGGCCCCCGCCAGCACCGCACCACCGCGCTCCGAGAGCAACGCCTTGATGCGCCGCACCTCCTCGCCATACTCCACCGCATCGAGCTTCGCCTCATTGGCCAGCGTCGCCTCCATCACCAGCAGGTCGAGCTCACCCGACCCCATCCGCGGAAGCTCCGCGCCCCCCACCCACACCTGGTCGTGCGCGCAAAAATCCCCGGTGTAGAGCACCCGCGCCACATCCTCCTCGCCAGATGTCGCATCCCTCGCCATCCCCTCCAACGCCACCAGCGCCATCGCCGCCCCCGGCATATGCCCGGCCCCCAGCGCCGTGAGTCTCACGCCCGGCATCACCTCCACCGCCACCCGCCAGGGCGCAACCTTTACCCTGAGCGCGATTGCCTCGGCCCGCTCCCGCGCGATCCCCTGGCTCATCAGCGCAAAGGGCAGAAGATCGCGCGACGGGCGGGTCATCCACACGCCCATCTTCGGCCAGCGCGCCACAACGTCGGCCAGCGCCCCCACATGATCGGCATGCACATGGCTCACCCACACCGCCCCGGGCTCCTCCCCGCAGGCCTCCAGTCGGCGCACCGCTTCACTGCGCGTGCTCGGACGCCCCACCCGCCCGCAGTCCAGCAAGAGCCCGCGGCCCTCCCCACGCCCCACCAGATGCAGGTTTGGCTCGCGCCCCCCCGCCCCCTTAAGCGAAATGAAGCGCAGCCCCTTCGGCGTTATGCTTGAGTCTTGAACCATCGGCGTTTAGCCTGACATGTTCTGTGCTGCCTGTCCGAGCGCCGGCAAACTCGCCGGCCCCCTTACTCTCAGGCACGCTTTTGCGTTTCCCGGCCCGGGTCCCTCTCCCGGGTCTGACCTGCCTTTGCACGCGGGTCTTCCTCAGGAGTCTGTATGACCTCGGGTGGTCGTCTTAACATCGATCTGAAGCGCGGCGCGATCCCGCTCTCCCTCTTTATCCTGGCCGTGCTCCACTACGGGCTGGGCGCCCCGCTCTGGGTGCTGGGCCTCTTCTCGTTGTGGGTCCCCATCGTCTACATCCTGATGCCCTGGTACGCGCGGCGACGCTGGGAGGAGTTCGACCGCACCTTCACCCAACACTTTCAGCGCGGCAAGCATCGCGAACTTCTCCAGGCCTATCGCAAAGAGTGGTACCTGCGTCGTTTCGGCCCGCAGGCCGACATGCTCAGCAAGCTCGGGCTCATCTACAGCGCGCTCGGCAAATACCGCGAGGCCGAGCACGCCCTGGAGCAGGCCCTCGACGCCATGGGCTCTCCCGGTCCCCAGCAGCTCTACTTCAACCTGGCCAACGTCAAATTCGAGCTGGGCAAGTTCGATGACGCCATGCAGATCTACCTCTCCCTGCGCGGAAACTCCCCGTACCAGCGCGCCGCCCGCACCCAGATGGCGCTGATCGATCTTCAAAAAGGCGCCCGCGTCGAGCAGGCCCGCTCCTTTCTGGAGAGTGAGCGCCCCCGCGCCTCCGCCCCGATGCGCGAGCGCATCGACCGCGCCCTGGCCCGACATTAAGTCCTCATAAACCCGCCAGACGCACACCCGCCTTGCCAACTGGGCCTCCGGGCCTATAGTGCCCTGTGGCGCCCTGCGCGCATAAACCCGATACCGCCTCGGCCTGCTTGTCCCTACCACCCGGCGACGCGCTGGCCGGCCCCCCCTTTGTGACCGCTGCTCATAAGAGCCTGGTTGATTTCAGGAGTTGTTTCATGGCCCGTTCCAAAGACCGCAAGTACGACATCCGCACCCTCGACCGTTTCCTGCGCGATGGTAAAATCTCCGACGAAGAGCATCAGGCCTACCTCAACGAGCTGCCCGACGTCGCCGAGAAAGCCGCCACCGTCGAAGCCGACTTTGAGGAGAACGTCCTCGAGAAGAAAGATCAGGAATGATCTCCTCTCTCCCGGGAGCCTGCGCCGCAGCTCCCGGGCAACCCGCACCACCGCGCCGGAGGCAGTGATGGCCGACCACGATGATCGCAATGGCAAAGGCTCCGATACCACGACCGGGCCCCGCGTCACCCCGCTCGGGGGCAACACCGGGGTGCACATCGCCTCGGCCCAGGCCGATGAGGCCCTCGACATCGACTTCGGCGGCTTCATCGTCAGCCTCGGCACAAGCTGCATGGTCAACCTGGGCAAGTACCCCAACCCCGAGACCGGCAAACTCGAGCTCGACCTCGACGCCGCTCGCCAGGTGATCCACATCCTGCAGATGCTCGCAGAAAAAACCCGGGGCAACCTCGAAGATGACGAGTCGCAACTTCTGCGCACGCTCATCTACGACCTGAAGTTGGCCTACGTGGAGGTCAAAGGGTGACCATCGCGGGGGAACATCCACGCCGGAGCTCGCTTTTCCTGCTCTCGGCGCTGGCGGCCTTTATTCTGAGCGCCTGCCAACCCTCCCCCGACACCCCCTCCTCCCCCGATCCCGGCGAAGCCGCTCCCACGCCACAGGCCGACGCCCTCCCCTCGGCGATGCCCCCCGACTTCTCCACCCTGGTAGGCGACGCCCGCCCGGCGGTCGTCAACATCTACACCCGCACCACCGCCCCCCGTCCCCGCTCCCCGCTGCTCCCCCCGGGCATGGCCCCGCCGGAGCGCGAGCAGCAGAGCCTGGGCTCAGGCTTTATCTTCGACAGCCAGGGGCTCGTCCTCACCAACGAGCACGTCGTGCGCGACGCCACGCAGATCGCGGTGCGCCTGCTCGACGACCGGGTCTTTGAGGCCGACATCGTCGGCACCGATCCTCAGACCGACGTCGCCGTCCTGCAACTTCGCGACGCCGACGAGCTCCCCACGCTGCCCCTCGCTGACTCCGACGCCCTGCTCGTCGGCCAGTGGGTCATCGCCATCGGCAACCCCCTGGGCCTGACCAGCACGGTGACCGCCGGCATCACCAGCGCCACCGGCCGCCAGGTCATCCCCCCCGGCGGACAGCTCCGCTACCAGGACTTCATTCAGACCGACGCGTCGATCAACCCCGGCAACTCCGGTGGCCCCCTGCTCAATGTGGCCGGCCAGGTCGTGGGCATCTGCACGGCCATCGTGGCGCAGGGGCAGGGGCTGGGCTTTGCCATCCCCATCAACATGGTCAAGACCATCCTGCCCGCGCTCATCGAAGAGGGGCGCGTCTCACGGGCCTGGCTCGGCGCCTACGTCAGCGAAGTCCCCGACGCGCTGCGCGCCGAGCTTGAGCTGGGCCCCGGCGGAGCACTCATCACCCGCGTCATCGAGGGCAGCCCCGGACAGCTCGCCGGCCTGAAACCGGGCGACATCGTCCTGCGCATCGCTGCAGAAGAGGTCACCAACGCCAACCAGCTCTCCTGGGTGGCCTCTAACTTAAGCGTCGGCCAGCCGGTGCCGGTCCACATCCAGCGCGGCAGTGAGTCTGTGGAGCTCACCCTCACGCCCGCCCCTCAGCCCGACTAGAAACGCCCCTCCACGCCCCACCTCACCGGCCGCCCCTTGGAATGAACGCGAGCGTTCACACGTTTCTAAAGGGTCGAAATCACCCGGGTTTTCGCCTCGTGCCGCTCCCAGCTTTGCGGCGCCGGGCAGCACGTCTGTGGAGGATGATGATGAACGCAAAATCGTCGCGCTTTCCGCATTACCTGGCGGCCAGCTTCGTGGCCACGCCGCTGCTCTTCTTCGCCTCCATGCTCGTCATCGGGCCCGCCGTCCCCTTCGGCGTCTACCTCTTCATCGCCTGGTCGACCGCCGCGCTCACCAGCGCACTGAGCTTCGCCGCCGAACCCGAGAGCCTCAACGGCTTCACCAGCGCCGAGCGCCTGGGTGTGCTCGCCGGCAACGCCATGATCGCCTGCCTGGTCGCCACCCTGGGCTTTATCGGCATGGCGCTCAGCCACGGCATCTAAGCCACCCGCTCCTGACAGCCCTTCAGCGGATATCGCTCAGCTGACCGCGCGCGCCAGCCGGTCGTGCACCGCCTCCCAGCCCTCCTGCATCGGCGGGGCTTCCACCCAGATCGCCTCAAGCCCCAGGCGATCCAGGCGATGGAGCGCCTCATAGAGCCCGGCCGCATACCCCGCCGCATCGCGCGGCAGCACCACCGCCACGGCCCCCTCCACACGCAGCGCGCTGTACACCACACACCCCACGCGCGCCTGAGCACCGGCTGCGCGCCGCTCGGCCACCGCCTCCTCCAACGCCTCGCCAGCCATCACCTTCAGCGGCACCCCCGGCGCATAATGCTTTCGCGCAAGCCCCGGCGACATCCGCGGCGCCTCCTCCTCCGGCGCCTCACTCAAGAGCTGCACCTCCCCCACCACCTCCCGCAGCGCCTCCAGGCTCACCATCCCCGGCCGCAGCAGCACGGGCACCTCCCCGACCAGACTCACCACCGTCGACTCGACGCCGACGTCGGTCGCACCGCCATCGATCACCCAGCCCACGCGATCGCCCAGACTTTTGACCACGTGCTCCGCCCGCGTCGGAGAGGTCTGCGTGTAGAGGTTGGCGCTGGGCGCGGCCACCGGCACGCCGGCAACCTCCAGCAGCGCCCGGGCCACCGGATGCGCCGGCACCCTCAACCCGACCGTCCCCAGGCCCGCGCTCACTGTCTCCGGCACCACCTCGGCGCGCTCCACCACCAGCGTCAGGGGCCCCGGCCAGAAGGCCGCCGCCAACGCCTCGGCCGCCTTCGGCCAACGCGACGCAAGCCCCCGCGCCTGCGCCTCATCGGCCACATGCACGATCAGCGGGTTGTTCGCCGGCCGCCCCTTCGCCGCATAGATCTTCGCGATGGCATCCGCATCCAGCGCGTTCGCCCCCAGCCCGTAGACCGTCTCCGTCGGGAACGCCACAAGCTCCCCCCGCCGCAGCGCCTCACCCGCCTCCCTCAAACGCTCACGCTCGGGCGCATCCCGCGACACACGCACAACCTTCACCAAACCCTTCGCATCCTCGCTCACCGCCCGACCTCCTGCCCCACACCCTCATCTGCCAGCGCCCGCGCCCCCAGCGCCTCCAGAGCCACCTGCGGCGCCTCCAGACTCAGCGCATCCCGCGACTGCATCATAAACCCTCGCGAAGGCCCCTCTCGCCGCAACAACGCATCGCCCTTATCGATCACCAGCGCCTGCCGCGCGTGGCACAACATCTCAAAGTCCGTATCCGCATCGCCCACCGCCAGGATCGGCTGCCTCCCGATCATCTGCTCGACCGCCTCCACCTTCCCCTCTCTGAACAGCACCGGCGGCGCAGTGCGCGAGCTCAGCCGCTCCCCCTCCACCTCCACCCGATTGCCGATCACCCGCTCGGCCGGAACCCCCAGAAGCTCCGCAAACACCCGCACCGTCCAGATGTTGGTCGCCGAGACCACCCAGACCTCCACCCCGCCCTGCTCCAACGCCCGCATCAATGCGCGAATCTCCGAGATCACCCGCACCCCTCGCGCGATCCGCACCTCCTCGCCACGCGCCGTCCGCCGCACCTCATCGCGCAGCGGCCGCCCCAGCTCCGCCACGATCGCCTGCGCCGTATATCGCTCCATCTCCCCCGGCGTCAGCCCCACATGCAAACGCACCGCCCACTCATAACACGCCCGCTTCCCCAACCTCTCCAGCCGCCGGCCGTAGAGCGCCCCCATCTCCGCCAGATACGTCGCAAAACGCGGATCGTCCGCCCGCTCCGCCGCCTCAACCCCCAACAACCCCCCACTCAACTCCCGCAGCTCCGCGCGCCCCTCCTCCGGATGCACGAGATCCCAGAACGCCTCCAGATCATAGCGATACCCCATCGCCTCGATCAGATAATGCGAGAACAACTCCCCGATATCCCCCACGATGCACGTGTTATCGAAGTCGAAGACCGCAACCTCCCCCGCCCCACCCTCGATCACCTCCCCCAACCGCCTGGCGATCGGCTCCGAAAAACTCCCCAGAAATCCTCGCCCCACACCACCCTCCTGCATCGCTCCACTCCTCCAAAAGTCCCGTCCTACGCCACCCGGACTCTCCTACACTCTCCCCCCAACGTCCATTCCTTCTTCATCCCCACACATCCACCGCACACCAGAAGATCCGCGCGCAGCGCCACAAAGCAGCGAACCCGAGCGCATTCAGGGCAGCGACAGCCCATCTCCCGCACAATAAAAAACCCGCGCGCATCCAGGGCTTCGATAGCAAGGAGGCTGGGATGAAGGCGTCAAACCCTCCTCCCGCACACCACAAGATCCGAGTGCATCCAGGACGCCTCCCGCCCTCCAAAAGCGACCTCCCGCAAACTATAAGATCCGAACGCATCCAGGGCGGCGTCTGACAAGGAGATTGGGATGAAGCTGTAGCAGCGCTACCGCGAATCCCTATCGACGCCGTCAGCGTCGTCCTGGGGCGTTCGGCATCGTTCGGCGCTTGTCATGGGTAAAAAACTCCGCTACAAGCTCGGTCCGGTTTGCGCGCGCCCGTGTCGATTTCATCGTAGGAAACAGCCCGGCCCGCGCCCCAGACCCAACTTTTTCACTCGCACGCGCGCCGACGGCGCCCGCCCGCGAGAGCCGACGAACCGAAACTTGTTCACCCCGGCCGCCCCCATGCGACGACACGCTCAACGGAAGAGCGCCTCGTGTGCGGCCTGAGCTTAAAGGAGTCACCATGAAGTCCGATATCCATCCCCAGTACAACCCGGTGGTCTTCGTCGATGGCGAGCACGAGATCATCACCCGCTCCACCATGACCTCCAAAGAGACCCGTGAGATCGACGGTGTCGAACACTACGTGGTTCCGGTTGAAATCAGCGCTTACTCCCACCCCTTCTACACCGGTAAGCAGAAGCTGATGGACACCGAAGGTCGCGTCGACCGCTTCCTCAAGCGCTACAACATGTCGCGCGACGAGGCCAACATGGCCGCCAGCGACGAGACCGGCGACGACGCCGAGTCCACCGACGAGGCCTGAGCTTGAAAAGCCCCGGTAAGCCTTCGCTTCTCCGGGGTTTTTTGATCGATGGTACGCCCGCCGGGAGCCTGACCGCAGCATGCAACGCTGGTCAACCCTCGTCGCCGCGCCCATCTTTCATGCCTGGTCCTCGGGATGCGACCTCCCCTCGCTGGCGAGCGCGTCCCTGCGGTCGGATTCTCAGGAATAGACCGACCGCCCCAAAACCTTCTGGAGATATCCAGGCGTCTTGTGTCTGGCCCGGCTGGGGGTCCCGTTTAGGCCCCTCAGCCCGCCACCACACGCCATACGACATCTCTACTCAGACTTGAGACTCCTCCGCTTGGCCTCACAACCACGCGTCGCACATACCCATCACGGGCCTCCGGCGAAGCTGGCCGTGAAACGATCGGGAGAACTGTCCTGTTTGCGGACACCTCTCGCTCGGTTCACCGCGCTCGCCATCCGTTCCCGAGCACGGCTGCTGCCTTTAAGGCTGCGGCCTCTGCGTGCTCTGGGCGGCTTCGGCCCCGACGCGCTCTCCGACGCCGGGCGGTTGTCTCCACGACACAGGAGCACCACCCATGACTTTTGCAGAAGCCGCTATTGAGGTTCTTTTTCGCGCAGGCCGCCCACTTCATTTCAAAAAGATCACCGAAGCCGCCATCAGCGAGAACCTCCTCTCGCACGTCGGTCGCACCCCCGAAGTCACCATGGGCGAGCGACTCAACCAGGAGCTGAAAAAAGAAGACAGCTCGCCGGTGGTCAGCGTACGCCCGGGCGTCTTCGCCCTGCGCGACGAGTACATCAAAAAGCTTGAGAGCGAAGGCCACGAGCGCCTTCCCCTGGGCGCCAAACCGGCCGCCCCGGCCAAAGCCGAAAAGACCAACGGCAAAGCCGCCGAGCCCGCCGCCGAGGCCAAATCCGAAGACGACGAGGGCAAGAGCCGCCGTCGCTCCTCGAGCCGCCGTCGCCGCCGCCGTGGCAGCCGCAACCGCGCCAACGAAGGTCGCGAAGAGAGCCGCGGCGAGAGCCGCTCCTCCTCGGGCCGTCGTAAGTCCTCGTCGAGCCGTCGCAAGTCCTCGTCGAGCCGTCGCAAGTCCTCGTCGAGCCGCCGCAAATCCTCGTCGAGCCGTCGCAAGTCCTCGTCGAGCAAGCGCGGGAAGACCCGCAACGATCGCGGCGGACGCCGCGGCGAACGCAACGATGGCCGCCGCTCCGAGCGCCGCGACACCCGTCGCCCCGCCCGCACCGGCCGTCCCGCTAACCGCCACCTCAAAGAGGGGCCGGTGCGCATGGACACCATCGCCGAAGCCGCGCTGACCGTGCTCAACGACAACAACCGCCGCCCGATGAAGGTCAAAGACCTCGCTGACGCCATCTTTGAGCGCAAGCTGGTCCGCTTCCACACCCACGATCCGGCCGCCACCGTGCAGGCCGCCATCGCCGGCGACAACCAGATCCGTGAGCAGAAGGGCAACCGCCCCCTCTTCATCCAGTACGACCGCGAGCGCTGGGGTCTCACCGAGTGGGGCCTCTCCTCAAGCTCCACCGAGCGCGAGCAGCAGATCCTCACCCTGGCCGAAGAGATCCGTCAGGACGCCGTCAGCCACCTCGGCCAGGCGCTGACCGACATCAAAGCCGAGGCCGTCGAGCACCTCGCGCTCACGCTGATGGAGCGCCTGGGCTACCGCAACATCAAGGTCTCCAAGCGCTCCTCCGAGGGTGATGTCTTCTTCACCTCCGACTGGCGTCAGGGCCTGGCCGACGTGCGCGTCTGCATCCAGGTCGTCGGCGACAGCGCGCTGGAGCTTCCGGCCAGCGCCGTCACCGAGCTTCGAGGCACCCTGCACCACTACTCCGCCTCCGAGGGCGTCATCATTCACCTGGGCAAGATCAGCGCCGACGCCGTCAAAGAGAGCCGCGAAGAGAAACTCGCCGCGATCACCCTCATTGACCGCGACACCTTCGTCGATCTGCTCATCAAGCACGGCATCGGCGTGCGCACCTACCAGACGCCGATCACCATGGTCGACACCTCCTTCATCGAGGCCCTGGCCTCGGCATGAAGCTCATTCGCCCCGGTCTCGTCCCCTACGGTCAGGCGCTGAGCTGGCAGCTTGAGCTGCGCCAGCGCCTGCAGGAGGGGCGAGCCCACGACCCTACCGGTTATCTGCTCTGCCTGGAGCATCCGCCGGTGGTCACGCTCGGCAAGCGTGGCCGGGCCGAAGACCTCTTCGGCCTGGACCAACTCCGAGACCGGGGCACCCAATTCTTCAAAATCGATCGCGGCGGGGAAGCCACCTACCACGGCCCCGGCCAGCTGGTGATCTACCCCATCGTGCGCCTCGACGAGCTGGGCATCGGCGTCGTCGATCTCATCCGCGGAATGGCCGCCTCGCTCTCCAGCGCTCTGGCCGAGTACGACGTCGGCGCCGACTACGACGCCGACCACCCCGGGCTGTGGACCCACACCACCCCGCCCCGCAAGATCGCCAGCGTGGGCATGCGCGTCTCCGGCGGCGTCACCACCCACGGCGCCGCCATCAACCTCATCAACGACCTCATCCCCTTCTCGCTCTTTGTGCCCTGCGGCATGCCCAACGCCCCGGTCACTCGCCTCCTCGATCACCTCGACACCCCCGTGGGCTGCACCGTCGACGACTTCACCGAGCGTTTTCTCACCCACTTCGCGGCCTTTCTCGACCGCGCGTTCGAGCCCCTCGATCTGGCCCCCCCGCCCCCCGAACAAGCCGCGCCCCCGATGCCTCTATAACCCGCTTTTTACTCCCAACCTTCGAGCAGCTCGTCAGGGCGAAGTCCAGCAAGGAGGCAGGGATGAAGCTGTAGCAACGCTACCGCGAATCCCTGACGACGATGCTGGCTTCGTTCTGACGAGCTGCGCAGAGCAACAAAAAAACGCCGCCCCACACAAGGGCGGCGTTTTTTCGTTTTCTGCTGTGTTACACCCAATCCTCAAGCAGCTCGTCAGGGCGAAGTCCAGCAAGGAGCCAGGAGGAAGCTGTAGCAGCGCTACCGCGACGACGCAGCGACACCGCTGGCTTCGTCCTGACGAGCTGCCTCACTCCACGGGGAGGCGTTTAATATTCGCTCCCAGAGCATTGAGCTTCTCATCGATGCGCTCATAGCCCCGGTCGATCTGGCGCACGTTGTAGATGGTGCTCGTCCCCCGGGCGCACATCGCCGCGATCAGCAGCGCCATGCCCGCGCGCACGTCTGGCGACTCGAGCGTCGAGCCGATCAGCTCGCTGCCGCCCACCACCACCACGCGATGCGGGTCACAGAAGACGATCTTGGCGCCCATCGCAATCAGCGAGTCCACAAAGAACATCCGCCCTTCAAACATCTTTTCAAAGAAGAGCACGGTGCCCTTGCTCTGGGTGGCCACCGTGATCGCGATCGACATCAGGTCGGTCGGGAACGCCGGCCAGGGCGCGTCGTCCACCTTGGCCATCGCGTTGTTCATATCGTCGCGAATCACCAGGTCCTGGTCGCCCGGCACAAAGAGGTCTTCGCCGCGCAGCTCGGTCTTCACGCCGAGTTTTTCGAACACCAGGCGAATCATCCGCAGATCGTCGGGCACCACGCCCTCAATCGTCAGCTCACTGCCGGTCACCGCGGCCAGACCCGCCAGCGAACCCACCTCCAGGTAATCCGGACCGATGGTGTGCTCACAGCCCCACATCCCCTTGGTGCCCTTGATGGTGAGGATATTGGTGCCGATGCCTTCAATACGCGCGCCCATCGCCGCGAGCATGCGGCACAGGCCCTGCACGTGAGGCTCGCAGGCGGCGTTGCGGATCACCGTGGTGCCCTGCGCCAGCGCCGCAGCCATGACCGCGTTCTCGGTCGCCGTCACCGAGGCCTCGTCCATAAAGATCTCGGCCCCGCGCAGCTTGTCGGCCTCAAAGGTAAAGCGCCCCTCATTGAAGTCGATCGTCGCCCCCAGCGCGCGCAGCGCCAGAAAGTGCGTGTCCAGTCGACGGCGCCCGATGACGTCACCGCCGGGAGGCGGCAGCTCACAGCGCTGGCTGCGCCCGAGCATGCTGCCCGCAAAGAGAATCGAGGCGCGCACCTTGCGGCACAGCTCCTGATTGAGGTCGGTGCGGTCCACATTCTTATTGACCACCCGGACCACGTTCTCCTCGATCCACTCGTGCTCGCCACCCAGGTCGGCCATCACCTCCAGCATCACCTCCACGTCGCGAATACGCGGGACATTGCGCAGCGTGATCGGCTCGTCGCTCAGCAGCGTCGCCGCCAGACAGGGCAACGCTTCATTTTTGCTGCCTCCCGGGCGAACCTTCCCCGAGAGCTTACGACCACCTTCGATGACGAACTTTTCCATGGATATCTCGACCTTTACAAAACGTCTGCGTGACCTGTGGTGCCTCTCTAAAAGGCGCGCGCAGGTGTACCACGTCGCTCGCCAGGGCCACAACCACCCCGGCGAGGATGCGGGGAGCATCGCTCAACACCGCCAGCCCCGGGAGCTCCTGGCGCTTGTCTTATGAAAGCGTCACACCGAGCGACCTGAACAAACGCTCTCACTCGACCTCGTCGACCAGCCGCCTCGCCCCCACCTCCCGCTCCAGCAACACGCGCCGCACCGACCCCGGCACGCACAGGCGCACCGTGTTGTAGGTGTCCCGGCCCAGCAGGTGCACAAAGTCGCTGCCCTGCTCAATCGGCACCACCCGCCCGTCGCGCTCCACCACCGGGATATGCGCGCTCAGCCGCGGGTGACTCGGATCGTAGGGGCGATAGGGCGTGTCGCGGGCGCGGTCCACAAGCACGGCATAGTCCACCTCCAGCCCCTGCTCGCGGGCCACCTCGGCGGCGCGGTCCAGAATGCGCGCCACCAGCACCGGGTCGCCCGGCGGCAAATCCACCGTCTTATAGAGCTCCCGATTCAAGAGCCCCTCGCTCAGCCGGGCCAGCACCTCATCATCGCCACGCTGCCACACCTTGAGCATCATCCACACATCGGTGTCATCGACCTGCAGGTACTCGCGGGTGCTCAGCGACTCGCCACCGAGCAACCTCAAGAGCGGATGCCGGTCATCGAGCCCTCCCCACCGCTCCCCGGCCGCGTAACGCTCGCCAGCGCGGCGCAGCACCGCCTCCAGCATCTTCTCGGCCGCGCGCACCGTTTTATGCAGATACACCTGCTTGAACATATGAAAACGCGCGATCAAATAGTCCTCGACCGCCTCGCGCGCCCGGTAGCTCACCGCCAGCCTGCGCACCGTCTTCGCGCCGGCCCCCTTGCTCTCGTAGACCTTCAGCGTCGCCAGAATCCGCTCAAAATCATACACGCCAATCTTCACCCCGGTGGCGTGCCCGTCGCGCAGAATGTAGTCCTGCCGGTCCGCGTCGAGCTGGGAGCTCACGATGTCGCGAAACACCTGCCGCCCCGGATCAAACCCCTCCCGCGGCCCGAAATAACGCGCCACATCGCCCGGGAGCGCAGGGTCGACCGCTGCCAGTATCCGAAACACCTCGCCATCCTCATCAAGGATCGCCTCGCGCGTAAACTGCTCGTGGTTTACGCCGGTAACCTTCTCAATCGCGTGGCTAAAAGGCCCATGCCCCACATCGTGCAGAAGCGCCGCCGCAAAGACCTCCTGACGGGTGCGCGTGTCCACCTCCATGGGCAGCGACGCCACCATCCGCCGCGCGATATGCGCCACCCCCATCGAGTGCGCAAAGCGGCTATGCTCCGCCCCCTGATACACCAGCGAGGCCAGCCCCAGCTGGCGCACGCGCCGCAACCTCTGCACCGTGGAGGTGCGCATCAGATCGAAGAGCAGGCTCTCGGCCTCGTCGCTCAAATCCAGGCTGATGATGTCGTGAATCGGGTCGCGAAAGAGCTTCGGTCGCATAGGGGCTCCGCATCGGGCCAACATCCCCGGCGTCTACTGCGCCGGGCCTCTCGGGTCATAGCACCAACAGCGCCTGTTCCACCAACATTCAGCCCGCCCTTCTTCGGGCCCCCTCATCGCGCCCCGGCCCATTCTTTGGTGCGCTCCCGACTCGTCTTATCCACGTCGAGCACAAACTTGATGAGCTCCAGCGCGTACTCGCCAGCGGCCACCGTCACCTCCAGCCCCGCCATCCACCCCGGCGCGTGCCCCTCCCAGCGCTCCACCCCACCAATGCGCCGCACATCCTCGTTATAAGGCGCCATCACATAATCGCCGTGCACCCGAATCGCCACCGATCCAAAACGGTAAAACACAAGCCCCAGCCCCACCGTCCGCGTCGGAATCGGCGAAATCCCCACGCTCCCCGTCGCCCACAACTCCAGGCTCTCTCGCCGCGGCATCAACCCCGGATACCCCATCGACTTCGTCTTAAAGTTGCGAAAACTCCACAGCGGCACATCCAGCCGCAGCGCCCGCAGCTCCACCACCTCCTCGACCGAGACCTGATTCTCCCCATCGCTGACCACAAACTCCCGCTGCTGCCCCTCAAAGGGCATCCCCACCCGTGCGTAACGAAAATCCGCCACCACCCCCAGCTCAACGGCGTTGATGCTTCCCTCGGCCTGCCTGGGCTGCCCCGCCTCCTCAAAACTGCTGCTGATCCGCTGGTGGTACCCACCCACCATGCACCCACTCAACCCCAGGCTCAGCCCCAGAATCAGGGCCATCCTCACCACCTTCGCGCTCGTCTTCATCCTGCCTCGGCCTGCCCTGGGATTTTTCGATGTTTTGCTTAGAGAACCGGTGACCATGGTCGGGGATCTGGAGAAGAGCGCAAGAAAATGCCCCTCTCACCTGACGCTCATGTGCCGCCCACCTTGACACCTCCCGTCACACTCGCTCGAATGATGCAGCAACGATAGCACCCCCGCACCTCCTATGTTTCAGCACATAAAAAATAATAAATGAGCAAAACCGATGAGACATTGCACCATAATCGCCTTTCTGGCGTTAACCATCATCTCCACATCATGCAAACACGAAGCTGCGCTCCCTGAAGAATCTATAAATACACGGTCATCGCAGCCAAACGACGAAGAAAATGAAACCGCCAACTCGAATCACGACGCAATTTATCCAGATGATCCGGGATGCTGCTTCAGCGTCTATTACCTTCGCGCGCTAAGAGAGCACCGCAATCGAATCAACGCGAACAGACCGAGAACCACCTCATGTTCGATGTTCGACGACCAATTAACCTTTCGAAAAATTTACACATCCGGCGGTCAAAACGTTTGTGGCCTGGATGGGGAGGGAAATGCCAAATGTTTTGGCTTTTCAGCCGATGTATTTAACGAATTTGCGTCTAAGACCTATACGAATCTGAGGGTAGGCTACGACTCCATCTGCACTATCGACCCGGAGGGCAAACTTAGCTGTACCGGCGATACAGACAGCTTCGTTTACCGATGGCTTGCGGATGATGGCTATGATCCATTAACTCCGCCCAATGGCCATTATCAAGCGATTGGAACAGGCATTTCAACGATTCGTTGCGCGATCAACTTTGATGGAGCGGTGGACTGTTGGGGAAAATCTCCTGATCTCGTTTCTGGAGATGAACCGGAAGTTCTATTTCAACACATAAGCGTTAGCAGCGATCAGGCCTGCGGCATATCCATCGATAACGAATTGCATTGCTGGGGATCAGAAATCACTGACGAACCTCTGCCGGAAGGATCGTTCAATACCGTAGATTGTTCGGGGCGTTCATGTTGCGCAATTCGTGACGACAGATCACTTATATGCTGGTCAGGAAGTCAACGTGACCATGACCCGGTTAACTTTGAGCCTGTTTACGATGTACCGACAGGTGGATTTTCTCAGGTCTGCACAGGAGTTTATTTTGCCTGCGGACTCGACAACAACGGTGAGGTGACATGCTGGGGCGATGAATTGTACCACCACGGCCAATCAGCCCTTGTCGTTCCACGACCCGCCACGGGCTTCTCAGACATTGCCTGCGGTCTTACCCATGTCTGTGGCTTGGATGGGGATGGCAGAATTATTTGCTGGGGAGAAGACTTTGAGGATGGTCAGGAGTGTCCGGAGAGCATGAAACTTGAGGATCTTGGCGTGAGGCAAGAATAATCGGTTGGCGCGAGGACCTTGAAACTACTGGCACAGTCACCCAAGCGGCGATGACGACCGGGGCCTCCTCCCAGTTTTCGAAACTTCAAATAGCCCACCGATAAACATCGTCAAACCTGCGATACCGAGCCGATTCGCCACACATCACAACGAGCGCAACTAATCCTCATAAATCATTTTCCGCGTCATCCCCCCGTCGATCACAAAATCTTGACCGGTGATGAACTCCGCGCGCGGTCCCGTCAAAAACACCACCAGCTCCGCCACATCTTCAGGCTTACCCACTCGCCCCACCGGGTGCTGGGCATGGTCTTCGGGCCGCAGCTGCGGCCTTTCGCGCTCCGACCGCTTCTTCCACTCAGAAACCTCGGTCCACCCCGGGCTAACGCTGTTCACGCGAATCTCCGGCCCGAGACTCATCGCCATCGCGTGCGTCAGCGCAACAAGACCACCCTTGGAAGCCGCATAAGCCTCCGAATTGGCCTCGGACTGATACGCCCGGGTCGACGCCATATTGACGATTGAACCCGACGTGCGACGCAGGTGAGGCACGGCATGCTTCGCACAGAGGAAAGCGCCTGTGAGGTTTGTATCCAACCAGCGATTCCAATCCTCCAGGCTCAACGACTCGATGGGACCGCTGTGGGGCTGTGCGACACCGGCGTTATTCACCAAAACATCCAGGCGCCCGAAACGCTCGATGGTCTCGGCCATCGCCCCCGCGACGCTCGTCTCATCAGAGACGTCGACCTCCCAGAACGCTATCGTCTTGGGGGAGCCCTGCTCATCAAGCAGCTCCTCGCCAGCTTCCCGGTCACGGTCCACCACACAGACCGTGACGCCCTCTCTGGCCAGCGCTTCACTGATGGCGCGGCCAATCCCCTGAGCGCCGCCCGTGACCCAGGCGACACGCGGATGTCTTTCGTTCATGGAACCTTCCTCGTTTCGGTTGAGATATGTGCTGAACTCGGTGGCCTGACTCTACGAAGCCTAAGCGCTTCCCCGCGCCGCCCCGTCCGGTCCGGCGCTACATGCGCGGCAGTTTCAGCTCCCCAGGCGTCGTCGAAACGGCCCGCAATCCAGCCCGAATCGAGCGCCCCAACCGGCACCTCTTCGAGCAAGGGTTGGGCCAAAATCTCTAAGGACTTGTGCCCCTCGGCAATAGCGAGTCGCTCCGGAAACATCGTGGCGAGCACCAGAGCGGGGTCATCCAACCCCTCGAGCTCGGCCGCCGCATCCTTGAGCTCTCCATCGCGCACTGCGCGAACCGAGCGGCGAAATCCCGGATGGCCGTGCCTTTGATTGCGAGAGGCTTCAATGCTGGACTGAGCAAGTGACGTAACATCAATCATAATGACCCCGGAATTGGCAGTTCTAACATCGGTGGGACGGTGCGAATGAGCTTCATATAAGACAAGCCATGCGACATAGGGAAGTGGCATCCCCCTCAGCGCCGGCTCAAGGGTTATCGTCAGCCATGCGATTCGAAGTTACTCCCTTTCTCGTGGCCCCCCCCACACCGCTGCGACACGGGGGACGTGAGGATGCCGAGTTCGGCGGAGTAGACCGGGCATGAGTTCGCCTTGAGCTAGCAGACGATGTCTGCCAGTCGGCTACAAACACCTTGCGTTTCAGGTCATGGCGGGCCACTTTCACAATCCAACTGTACGTATGAAATAGCAACAACCAGCTTCCTTAGGCTACGCCTTCAGGAGCACTCAATTGAATCGATCAGTAGGGTGTCTCGTCGTCTTTATATCGTTGACGCTATGCAGCTCTCGGATTCGAGGCAACCTACGACGGAGAACTCGGCGATAGGAGGGACGCGGCTCTCGTGAACTCACACCGGCTCACTCAAAATACTGCATCGCTCATGATCAGTTGGTCGGGTGGAATCAAAAACCTCGGCGCGGGCGTCGAACCCCTGGCGGTCACAGGCGACGCCTACGCAGACGTCATCGTGGCCGTCCAACGGTTTTTGTTTGTCACGGGGACCGAATGGGGAGATGTTATCGCGGTCTTGGACCTGGACTTCTCCTCCGAGGCGAACACTACCGCATACGACAACTCTCAGTTCCTACTTAACCTGCTCGAAGTGCCCTGAGGCAAACGACCTTCTGAGCCACATGGATGTGCCGCAAGCGGCTACTGATGGCGCACCAAACCCCGGACAATGATATGAACACGTCACCCATGTACTGCCTGGTATTGATTATCGCCCTTGCGCTCCTTGCAAGTTGCCAGAGCCCCCAGACCGTTCCCGCTGACGAGCTGGACACGGTCCAGAAGACCACGAGCGAGCCTTCAGAGCGCACGCAGGAGACCGAACGCCAGGACGCCCAGCTCCTCGATATTCTAGAAGCCTTCGCTTCCCATGAGATCGACGCCGCGGAGCTCGTCGCACATTCACAGGGCCTCGCCAAAGTGACCGTGGTAGAAGACGCGACCGAAGACGCAAACCCCAATGGCTTGGCCGAGAGCGCGACCATGCTCTGCGGCGACGAAGCGATCGCTGCGGCCGAAGGGTTGAGAGCGACATTGGCTGCTCGGCTTGAAGATGCACGGAAGTCAGCGGCGTTTGCGCCGAGCTGCGATGAATCGCAAAACTACTGTTGGTTTCCATCGCCGCACGAATTTGGAGCGGGACTTCGAGTCGAATTCGCGCAACGTCCCAGGCTCAAAGCCATTCTATTCTACGCCGCAGACGCCACATTGACCCCAGAGTTCATCGACACCGTCGAAACACGAGCATTTGACTTGCGCGACCAGCTCTTTGCCGAAAACGCCTGCCGCACAGGCTCGCAATAGAGCCCACCTCTCAAAACCTCTGCCGCCGCAGTGGCGAGGTTCCCCTCGCGTCGCGCGCGAATCGAGCGGCGAAATCCCGGGTGGCCGCCCACTTGCTTGCGAGATGCTTCAATGCTGGCCTGAGCGAGTGACGTAAAGTCGGTCATGACGGCCCTGAATTTGGCAGTTCTAACATGGGTGGGACGGTGCGAATGAGCTTCATACAAGACAAGCCAGGCGACATAGAAAAGTGGCATCCCCCTCAGCGCCGGCTCAAAGTTCGTCGTCAACAATTCGATTTTAAGGCACGACGTTTCTCGTGCCCCCCCGGCCCCAACCCGTCATGCAGCAAAACGAACGCCCCTAATCCTCATAGATCATCTTCCGCGTCATCCCCCCGTCGATCACAAAATCTTGACCGGTGATGAAACCCGACCCGGGCCCCGTCAAAAACACCACCAGCTCCGCCACATCCTCAGGCTTACCCACTCGCCCCACCGGATGCTGGGCATGGTCTTTGGGCCGCAGCTCCGGCGTCTCGCGCTCGGAGCTCTTCTTCCACTCGGACACCTCAATCCACCCCGGGCTGACACTGTTCACGCGAATCTCCGGCCCCAGACTGATCGCCATCGCGTGCGTCAGCGCCACCAGACCGCCTTTGGAAGCAGCGTAAGCCTCCGAGTTCGCCTCGGACTGATACGCCCGCGTCGACGCCATGTTGACGATCGAACCCGACGTGCGACGCAGGTGCGGCACGGCGTGCTTCGCACAGAGGAAGGCGCCCGTGAGGTTCGTACCCAGCCAACGGTTCCAATCCTCCAGACTCAACGACTCGATAGGACCGCTATGGGGCTGCGCGACGCCGGCGTTATTGACCAAAACATCCAGACGCCCAAAACGCTCGATGGTCTGGTCCATCGCCCCCGCGACGCTCTTTTCATCGGAGACGTCCACCTCCCAGAACGCCATCGTCTCGGGAGAGCCCAGCTCTTCGAGCATCTCCTCCCCGGCCTCGCGGTCCCGGTCGACCACACAGACCCGGACGCCCTCGTCGACCAGGGCTTCACTGATGGCGCGACCAATGCCCTGAGCCCCGCCCGTGACCCAGGCGACACGCGGATGTCTTTCGTTCATGGAATTTTCCTCCTTTCGGTTGAGATATGTGCCGAACTCGATGGCCTGGCTCTGCGAGGTCTACACACTTCCCCGCGCCGCCCCAGAACGCACAGAAAGCCCCGCACCGCCGTACATGCTCCATTTTCGAGAAAAAACAGGCCGGTACCGTCGTACATGACCCTTTTCTGGCCAAAATACGCACCTTCACCGCCGTACATGCCCCATTTCCGAGAAAAAACAGGCCGGTACCGCCGTACATGACCCTTTTCTGGCCAAAATACGCACCTGCACCGCCGTACGTGACCTATTTTTGGCGGAAACTCCCACCCGCACCCTCGTACGCGGCGACGTTTTCATAAGCCTCCCATCCACACCGCCCTACGCGACATCTACTGCGCAAAACCGCTCTGGAGCATCTCGGTGAACTGGCGAGTGCATCCGAGAAACGAACCTCCCCCTTCTTCTCGGGCTTGTGTTCGACCACTGTTGACACCGCGCGCCCCACTCGTTCGAATGCCCCATCTTCCATCCTCCTCGCCACCCCCCCCCCGAAGGTCGTTTATGACTCCCCACCTCCCAGCTCCGCCCCACCACCTCGCCATGCTCCTCGCGCTGCTGCTCAGCACCGCCTGCGCGACGGCACCCGACGCGAACCAGGACGCCGAGGCCGGTGAAACCCCGGGCAAAATTACGCTCAACGAAGACCCCGAGCTTCGCGCCATCGCTCAACGGAGCCTGGAGTTTCATAAACCCGCCCTGCAGGCATGTTTTGACGACTGGCTGGAGACGATCGACAGGGCCGACTACACCAGCGACATGCACTTCCAGTTTCTATTTCACCTGCGGCTCGACTCAGAAAACAACCGGACATCACTTATCTATAAATTGACACATTCCGACGACATACGCCCCGCCCAGGAATGCATCGAGAACTACCTCAAACAACGGTTTATCAACGCACCAGAGGCCACTCCAACCACATACCTTCCCATTGTCGTAGGGCTCACCAGCTTTGGCTCATCAGAGAGCAGAGAAGCGCGTAAAGACTCATGGTTTACGCATCATCCCCCTCGAGAATTATCCAACTCACAAATGGAAGGGACGTTGTCTCAGGCAAATGTCGCACGAGTTCTCCGCACAAAGGAAAACGATTTCCATTCTTGCTTTGAAGAACTATCCAATCAACTTGGCGGCTATCCACCTTACGCCATTACCATCCGCAGCCGCCTCAAAGTTCGTCCCGACGGGAGTATTGAGTCTATCCGTTCGTACTCCAGCCCTACCCATGAGAATGCACTCACAGAGTGTGTCACCCTCACCCTCGCTGACATGGAGCTTCCCAGGCCGGAAGACAACGAATCTACAATGTTTACACTACCCTTCGTGTTCTCCGCGATCCCTCGTGATCAACCTCATAATCAAGCAATATTTCTGACGCTCTCCCCATCTTCATAAACAACCCACTCCAGCGCCTTCAGGTTCAAACATCCCCTTCTAACGTACCCCGCCCGACCACCGCCGCCCTTGACACCACCGCGCCCTCTGGGTCGAATGGCGCGTGAACGCGCCCCGCGCCCTACTCCCCATGTTCCAGCGAGCCATCGAGGCCTCCATGACCACCCACGTTGAATTCTGGCTGAACGACCGCCGCGTCATCACCGACGTCCCCGACGGGATGCTGGTACTCGACTACCTGCGCAAAGACCGCCTGCTCACGGGCACCAAAGAGGGGTGCAAGGAAGGCGACTGCGGGGCCTGCTCCATCCTCATTGGCGAGGTGGTCGACGGGGTGATGCGCTACCAGCCGGTCACGAGCTGTCTGACGCCGGTCGGCGAGATGCATGGGAAGCACGTGGTGTCGATCGAGGGGTTGAACCTGCCGAATAAGCTCAACCCGGTGCAGCAGGCGATGGTCGATCGGGTGGGCTCCCAATGCGGGTTCTGCACCCCGGGCTTCATCGTCTCGATGTGCTGGTACATGATGGCCGCCCGCGAGACGCCGACCCTGGAGGGTTTTCAGCGCGCGTTCAGCGGCAACCTCTGCCGGTGCACGGGTTATGCGGCCATCAACCGCGCGAGCCTCGATCTCGTCGAGCAGTTCGGGCCGGGCGGCCAGTGGGCGTCGATCTGGCAGGCCGACGACCGCCTGGGCGCGCTGATGGAAGCGGGGCTTCTGCCCGGCTATTTTGCCGAGATGCCAAAACGCCTGGAGGCCATTGGCGAGATGGAGGAGGTGCCCCGCGACGACGCCGACGTCATCGACTTCTTCGTGGCCGGCGGCACGGACCTTTATGTGCAGAAGGGCGAGTTGCTGCCGCGGGCGCAGGTCAAGATTCTGAACCGGCATCCGGAGATGAAGGGGATTCGTAAAGAGGGTGACACGCTGCATATCGGCGCGCTCACCACTTTTGAGGAGTTCGGCGCGTCGGAAGATGTGTTGGCGTTCATCCCGGAGATTCAGGACTACCTGCACCTGATCGCCTCCTTGCCCCTGCGCAACCGGGCGACCATCGCCGGCAACATCATCAACGCGTCGCCCATTGGCGACATGACGGCGATCATGCTCGCGCTCGACACCACGCTTGTCTTCGCCCGCGGTGAGACGACCCGCGAGGTGGAACTCAAGCGTTTTTATAAGGGCTACAAGACCTTCGATAAGCATCCGGCGGAGGTGATGACCGAGATGGTCCTGAAGGTGCCGGCCGCGGGCACCGGCGTCTATTTTGAAAAAGTCTCCAAGCGCCGCTGCCTGGACATCGCCACGGTCAACAGCGCCGCAAAACTGCGCATCTCCGACGAGGGTGTGGTGGAGGAGGCCAGCCTCACGCTGGGCGGCGTGGCCGCAACCCCGCTCTGGTTGGAGAAGACTGGCGAATTCTTGAACGGTGAAGTGCTCAGCGAGACGCTCTGGCGCGAGGCGTTGCGCATCGCCCACACCGAGATGTCTCCCATCTCCGATGTGCGCGGAAGCGCCGAGTACAAACGCCTGCTCGCCACGCAGCTTCTGACGGCCCACGTGGTCAAGGCCGCGCCCGAGCGCGTGAGCCTCGACGCCATGCTGGCCATCTGACGCGGGCTTTCTGGCCTTTCATACCTCAAATTTTGATCCTCTCAGGATCGTTGAAGCATCAAAACGCGCTCCCGGAGCCGACACCATGACCGAAAAACACCTCGACGCCGAGCTTCATACCCGCGGGACTTCCCTCTACGTCGACGACGTGGCGCCGCCGGCCGGCATGCTGCACGCCGCCATCTACGGCTCACCGGTGGCCCACGGTCGCGTCAAAGCGCTGCGCCTGGACGAGGCGCGCAACGCCCCGGGCGTGGTGGCGATTTACACTGGCGAGGACGTGCCGGGTGAGAATCAGATCGGCCCGGTGCTCCCGGACGAGCCTCTGCTCGCGACCGACCTGGTCGAGTACCACGGCCACCCCATGGCGATGGTCGTCGCGGAGACCCCGGAAGATGCGCGCCACGCGCTCACGCTGATCGAGGTCGACATCGAGCCGCTCGACGTCATCACCTGCCCGCGCGTCGCCCACGAGGCCGGCCACATCCTGGGCACCCCGCGCACCTTCGCGATGGGCGACACCACCGCGGCTTTTGCCGACTGCGACATCGTGGTGGAGGGCCGCAGCGACGTCGGCGGCCAGGAGCACCTCTACCTTGAGACGCAGCGCGCCCGCGCCGTGCCCACCGAGGGCGACCGCATCCGCGTGTACTCGTCGACGCAGAGCCCCTACGCGGTGCAGAAAGCCTGCGCGCGCATCCTGGGGCTTCCCACCCATCGCGTGGAAGTCGACGTGATCCGCCTCGGCGGAGGCTTTGGCGGCAAAGAAGATCAGGCCACCTCCTGGGCCTGCCTGGCTGCCCTGGCCTGCCAGATCACCGGTCGCCCCACCCAGCTTGTGCTCCATCGCCTCGACGATCTGCGCATGACCGGCAAGCGCCACCCCTACAGCGCCGACTACAAGATCGGGCTGAGCAAGGAGGGCAAGATTCTGGCCTTTGAGGTCAAGCATTTCCAGAACGCCGGCGCCAAGACCGACCTCTCGCTGGCGGTGCTCGAACGCACGCTCTTTCACTCCACCAACAGCTACTTCATCCCCAACGTGCGGGCGTACGCGGCGAGCTGCCGTACGAATTTGCCGCCGAACACGGCGTTCCGGGGGTTCGGGGGGCCGCAGGGCATGTTTGTGATCGAGAGCGCCATCGCCCACGCCGCCGAGGTAATGGGCGTCGACCGCTCGGAGATCCAGAAGAAGAACCTCATTCAAGAAGGTCAGAGCTTCCCTTACGGCCAGCAAGCCGAGCGCGCCCGCGCGCGGCGCACCTGGGAGGAGGCTGAAACAAACTTCGAGATCGGCTCCTGGCAGAAGGAGATCGCCGACTACAACGCCAAAAACGCCGCCACCAAAAAGGGTCTGGCGGCGATGCCGATCTGCTTTGGTATCTCGTTCACGGCGACCTTCCTCAACCAGGCCTCCGCGCTGATGCACGTCTACACCGACGGCAGCGTCAGCCTCTCCACCGGCGGGGTGGAGATGGGCCAGGGCTTGAGCTCCAAACTTGTTCGCATTGCCGCCCAGGCGCTACGAATCAGCCCGCACCGCATCAAGGTGGAGACGACCAACACCACCCGCATCGCCAACATGTCTCCCAGCGCCGCCAGCGCCACCACCGACCTCAATGGCAGCGCCACCATCCTTGCGGCCGAGGAGCTTCGCAGGCGATTCCGTGAGCTGCTGGCGCGCGAGCTCGGCGTGCAGGATGCCGAGAACATCACCTTTGAAGACGAGAAGGTCTTCTACTGCGACGAGCCCACCGACTGGACCTGGGAGAAGCTCGTCGCTCACGCCTACCTCTCGCGCGTCTCGCTCTCGGCGCACGCCTTCTTCGCCACGCCGAATGTCTGGTTCGACAAGCAAAAAGAGACCGGCCGCCCCTTCGCCTACCACGTCTTCGGCACAGCCTGGACCGAGGTGACCGTCGACATGCTGCGCGGCACTTACACCGTCGACCGGGTGCGCCTGGTGCACGACCTTGGCCGCACGCTCAACGAAAACGTCGACCTGGGGCAGATCGAAGGCGGACTGGCCCAGGGCATCGGCTGGATGACCCTCGAAGAGTTGGCCTTTGCCGAAGATGGTCGCCTCACCTCCCACGCCCTCTCCACCTACAAGGCTCCCGACGGCGACGCGCTGCCCGACGAGATTGACGTGCGACTTCTCGAAGACGCCGACAACCCGGTGGGCCCCTTTGGCTCGAAGGCTGTGGGTGAGCCGCCGCTGATGTACGGCATCGGCACCTTCTTTGCGCTGCGCGCCGCGCTGCGCGCGGCGGCTCCCGAGGCCGAGCTGGCGTTTAACGCCCCGATGACCCCGGAGAAGGTCATGATGCAGCTGCACCACAACCGGCTGCGTACCCTCTGGGAGACGCCCCCCACCTCCACCGCCGCCCCCGCCGCTGCGGGGGAATGATTTCAATGATAGAAGACAGCTCTTAAACGTTGGACCTATGAGGACCATGTGTGCTTGACCTAAACCTGTGGCGATACGTTCTGGGCGCGTTGGAGGCCGGCCAGCCCGTGCACCTGACGCACGTCGCCTGGCATAGCCGGCATTCGCCGGGAACCACCGGCGCGAGTCTGGCGGTGGCCGCCGACGGAGCGAGCGCGGGCACCATCGGGGGCGGCATCATGGAGGCCGAGCTGATCCAGCGGGCGAAGGCGTTGCTTGATGATTGGACGCCGCAGCGGGGTGCGGGGCTGGAGGTGCGGGAGCTTGAGCATCGTCGCAAAGCGACGCGTGGGGAGCGCTCCGGGCTTTTTTGCGCCGGCCAGCAGACCAATATCTCGTACATTATGGCGCCGGATCAGGCATCGATGGTGCGGCGGATTCTGGAACTTCTGCAGTCCGATGAGCCCGGGTGGATTGAGGTCAGCCCGCAGGGACTTCGCCTCGATGAGACGGCCCCACCGGAGCTCCCCCCGATTCGTTTTGAGCGCGCGTCCCACGACGCCGACGATGTCGTGCTGCGCGCGCAGCTCTTAAACTGGAAACGCGTCGCCATCATCGGCGGTGGCCACTGCGGGCTGGCGCTCTCACGGGTGATGGCGCAGCTGGGTTACGCGGTCACCGTCTTCGATACGCGCGAGGACGTCTTCACCCTGCAGCAGAACCGATGGGCGACGCACACCGTGGTGGTCGACGACTACGCCGAGGCCGGCCGGCTGATCCGCCAGCCGGCGTGGACGCATGTGGTGGTGATGAGCGCGGATGTCGACTCCGACATCCGCGGGCTTATCGGCGTTTTGCGTCTCGAAGGTCCCCAAAAACCCTTCCCCTACATCGGCGTGATGGGCGCGCCGGCCAAACTCGCGAGAATCCGCAGCGCGCTCAAAGAGGCCGGCGTCAGCGAGGACGCCATCGCCCGGCTCTACGCGCCCATCGGCCTGCCGATGACCAGCAACACCCCCGAGGAGATCGCGATCAGCGTCGCCGCCGAGATCCTGCAGGAGCGCGAGCGCCTCTTTCCCTTCACCGCCGCGCCCTCCCCTTAATCTTAATAAAGAGCGCCGGCGCCTGCTCAGCGCGTAAAGAGCGAGCCCGCCTGCGAGGCGATCGCCGCGCAATCCACCGTGCTCTCCACCGACACCATCTCAAAAAAACTCGCGTCGGGGTCGGAGTTCGGCTCGGACTGGGGCTGAAGGGTCACCAGGATCTCATTAGAGGCCCCCAGGACCGATTGTTCATCGCTCCACGTCACACGACCCTCCACCCGGCCGTCGTCGGTCTGGGAGCCCACCAGCGCGTTGGAGGAGCGCTGCACCAGGTAGATATCCCCGCTGAGGAAGCCCTCCACCGAGACCGTGATCCCGGGGTTGCCGTCGCCATCCTGGTCGTAGACGCGCGGATCTTCGGCATCCTCGGGGAGCGGGTCGTTGCGCAAATCATCAAAATTCTGCGCGCCGCGTACCTCGTACATCGTCGGCAGCACGAGGTTTCCGTCGACAAAGGTGCCCCCGCGCTCGGTGATAGGCAGCGAGTTCACCAGCGCGTCGGGGATCACCGGCGCCACGCCGGCGGCTTCGCCCTCAATGCTGACGTCGCAGGTCTCGGTGAACACGGTGAGGTTCTGGCCGTCGCTCGAAATATCCATGCGCAAGATCGAGACGGTGTCGCTCTGCGACTCGCCAACCACCGGCACCTCGGCCACGCCGGAGGTCACCATTTTGGCCGCCCAGATCCCGTTGATGTCCACCTCCACCGGCTCGTCGTTGACGTCGGGCTCCACCGTCACGTCAGGCTCATCAGCCACGTCGGGCGCGTCGGCGTCGGGCTCATCTCCGGCCTCGACGTCGCCCGCGTCGCCGGCGTCGCTCTCCAGGCCGGCGTCGGCGTCGATGTTGTCGTCGCCGCGCGGCGACTCCTCTTCGCCACAGGCCATCATCGAGGCGCTCAGCGCCACCACCAGCATCCAACAGCTTACTCGTCTCGTCATCGTGCTGCTCCTTCTACTGCGTCGTGCGGCCTCGCCCACAAAGGCAAGCTCGCGTCTCTCGTCGCTTCGTTTCGCATCAATCTCAGGGGGTTCGTGATCGTCTTACGTCGTCAGCACCGGGAAGACCAGCCTCATTACCCCGATCCATGATCCGGCGAAGCCCGGCCTCCCATGCGCCTGTGCGCCCTGCGGGGCAAGCCTTGCAACCCTCGTTCGAGTAACACACATCAGAAATACGCACGGACAAAAAGACTCGCGCCGCCGATCCAGCCGGCGGACTCAAAGCCCGGATACCCCGGGTTGTTCGTCTGCAGGCCCCGCGACCCCTCAATCGGCTCGCCAGTCCGGGAGTCGACCGCGTCGGGGAACTCGTCGACCACCGGGTCCTCGCTGGAGGGGTCTTTGATGGTCTGCCTGGCGAGCAGCCAGTGGGCCTGCAGCTGGACGCCGAGCTCCAGCGTGGGAGAGGCACCGTCGCCCTCAACGCGCCAGGCGTAGCCGCCGCCGACCATCAGGCGGTCGTTGTCGACGTAGTTGGAGCGCCCGTTCTGGTCGGGGACGGGGCTCGGCGCCCACGTGAGGTCCAGGCCCAGCTCGGAGCGGCCGTGGGTCAGGCCGGCGGCCAGGGTGGGGCTCCACGTGTTGCTCCAGGGAAGCGTGGGGCGCTCTCCGTGACGGTCCAGATAGCGTGACCAGTGGGCGTACTGGAGCTGGGCGGCCAGCCGGAGCTCGGTGGTGGCGCGCAGCGTGTGGGTGAGCGAAGCGCCGGCGGTCGCCCGCCAGGGCTCGTAGTCGTAGATAAAGCGAAACCGCTGCACCACCGCGTCCTCACCCTCGGGGTAGGCCGAGGGGAAGTTCCAGAATCGCAGCCGACTCTCCCCCTCCACCACGCTGTAGCCCTCGGCGTGCACGCTGAGCGTCGCGGCGATCGTATCACTGACCTGCGCCCGTAGCCCGCCGTAGGGCGTGAGCCGCGCGTTGACCTGCACCCGGGAGTTGATCCGGCTCTCGGACTGGTCAAGGGCGTCGGGCAAAAAGATCGCGTTCTCACTGGTCGCGTCCTGCACCATCGTCGCGCCCACGCCCAGGCTCAGCCAGTCAAGCGGCCGGCTGGCCAGCGCGAGCGCAAAGTGGCTCCCCACCAGACGGTCATTGGAACGCTCAAAATAGAGCGAGTTCGAAAAAAACTGCTCGCGCTCATCGCTATAAAAAGGCACCTGCGAGGCAAACGCCTCGGTGGCCAGCGTGGCGTAAAAGCCCACCGTCAGCCGACCCTCATCGAGGATGGGCATGGTGGCTCCGAAGGTCAGATAGAGATACTCAAAATCAGGATCGACGCCGCCGCGCGGCGCCGGGATGTCGTCAGTGGCGAAGGGACGCGTGCTCAAGGGGCGACGCTGGCCATTCTCATCGAGCTCGCGTGCCTGGTAGACCTTTTTGTCAATATCGGCGCCCGGCGGACGCGCGTTGAGATCGATGCGAAGCCTCCCCGCGAGCCCAAACACCCCGACCTCGCCATGACGCGGCTGCCCCGCCAGCAGGGCCGGGTTGAAGTAGGTCGCCGAGGCCGAAGACGACCAGGTCGAGGCGCTGTGCGGGTTGAGCGAGGCGGTCGACCCCACACGTTCCCAGAGCGGTGAGGCCACCGCCGGCGTTGCCCCCAACATGGTCAAAAAAAGAACAAAAGACGCCGTAAAGCCCCTGCGTCCCGACACGCGCACCCACTTCAACATCCACTCCGTGCGCGTCGCGCAAGATCCCGAGCCTCAACCTCAGCGGCGCTGCCACGTCTGGAAGAACTCGTAATAATCCTCAAAACCGCCCAATCTCTGTACCCCTTCGACATCATCGGGGGCACCGCTGCCGCCGACCACGATGTCGAGTTTGGGGTCAGTGAGTTCGCGCAGGGTCTCCAGGAACGCCCGCGACGCCGCCGGGTTGGCGTACTGCGACATGCTCAACGCAATGCCGTCGGCGCCGGATTGCTGCGCGGCCGCCGCGATGTCTTCCACCGGGGAGTTCGCGCCGATAAATACCACGCGCTGGTTGGCCACCGCCGCGATCAGCGCCGCCATATGCAGCCCCAGGCAATGCTGCTCACCGCTCAGGGTCGCGAGGATCACCTTATTGCCCCGCGCCATATCGCTGAGCGGCCGCCAGGCCGCCGCCAGAAAGTCACGCACGCACTCGCTTGCGAAGTGTTCATGAAGCACACTGAGTCGTCCCGACGCCCAACCCTCGCCAAGCGCTACCAGGAAGGGGCCGACGCGCTCTTCGACAAAGCCAAGCGCGTTCATGCGGCTCCAATCCAGGCGCATCTGCCCTTCAAGCCGCTCGCGGTCGAGCTGACCGACGGCGTCGAGCCAGCGCTCCAGCCAACCCTCGCTCTCGGCCGAGCGCATCGACTCGCCATTGCTGCGCGAGCCCTTCTCGGCGGAAGCCGCCTCGTCCGAGTCCTGCTCATCGCTGCCGCTATGCTCAAGCAGCGCTTCGAGCTCTTCACGGCTACGCCCCTGTAGCTGAGACGGACGATAGCCCACCGCCAGCACCGACGTGATCAGGCGCAGGTGCTCGATCGTCTCCAGATCGTAGATCCGGTGGCCGGCCTCGTTTCGTCGTGAACGCGGGAAACCGTATCGGCGCTCCCAGGTACGAATCGTCTCCACAGGCACGCCGGTCGCCATCGAGAGCGCGCCGATATTTAATGTAGCTTCTTCCTCTGTGCTCATGGGACGGTCAACTCGCTAAGGTCGTGATGAACATCTTATGAACCCCTCTCATACCGAAGATGAGCACGCAATCGCAAATGTGAATAGCTTTTGAACATTCATTAACCGGGAAACCAGGCTCCGGGCGTGGTGCCCGTCGTGTGTGTCACTTCGACGCGCTCAACATCGTCACCGCCGCGCTCTTTGCCAGCAGGGATGCGACTTTTCTCGTCGTCGCCTTGTCGCCTCTAAGCCGGGTGTTTAAGTCCTGGCCAGCACGAAGTCGTGGGTGTGCAGAACCTGCGCAAGACGCGCAGCTGATCACCCGAGCATTCCACAGAGTTTTACACAAGGAGCCCCCGATGGGCATCATGGTTGACGGCGTCTGGCGTAGTGACACCTGGGTTCGCGATAACGAGGGGCATTTCCAGCGCGATCCCACCACCTTCCACCATAAGGTGGTCGACGAGCCCGGTGCGCGTTTTACGCCCGAAGCCGGCCGCTACCACCTCTACGTCTCCTACGCCTGCCCCTGGGCCCACCGCACGCTGATCGCCCGCGCGCTCCTCGGTCTTGAAGACGTGATCGAGGTCTCGGTGGTCCACCCTCACATGCTCGAAGGGGGGTGGAGCTTTGATACTGACTTCCCGGGCACCACGGGTGATCGCCTCCACGACAAAGATTTTCTGCGGGAGATCTACCTCCTGGCCGACGCGTCGTACTCCGGCCGGGTCACCGTGCCGGTGCTCTGGGACACAAAAGAAAACACGATCGTCAACAACGAGTCCCGCGAGATCATCCGGATGTTCTCGACGGCCTTCGCACCGCTGGGCACGGCCAACGTCGACCTGGCCCCGCAGGCCCTGCTGGGGGTGATCGACGAGCGCATCGACGCGATCTACGAGCCGGTCAATAACGGGGTCTACCGCTGCGGCTTCGCCACCACCCAGGAGGCTTATGAAGAGGCTCTGGGCGAGCTCTTTGATGCGCTGGGACACTGGGAGAAGCATTTGGGGGAGCATCGCTACCTGGCCGGCGACACCTTCAGTGAGGCCGACCTGTGCATGTTCACGACCCTGCTGCGCTTTGATACGGTCTACTACGGGCACTTTAAGTGCAACCTCAACCACGTCTATGAGCTGCCCAACCTCTGGAACTACCTGCTGGAGATCTACCAGATGCCCGGCGTGGCTGAGACCTGCCGCATCGACCATATTCAGCAGCATTATTATTACAGCCACGACATGATCAACCCCACCCAGGTGGTGCCCAGAGGCCCGGCGCTTAACCACCTGGAAGCCCATGATCGGGATCGCCTGGTGGGCGAGGTGGCGACGCGGGGCTGATCACACATAAACGTGCAGCTCAGCGCGCGCTCTGCATGCTGACGTAGGTCTGCCCGTCGTAGCTGTCGCGGTAGACGATCAAGGTCAGGGTGTAGCCCTCGCGACTGTAGGAGCGCACCTGGGAGACCTCGTAGGGCGCGCTGCGCTCGCGCTGCATCGCGGCCAGCCCGCGCATCACCGGCTCTAATTCCCAGCCGTAGCGTGCCATCTCCCGCTCATAGAAGCCCAGGGTGGCGTTGATGGAGTTAGGGCTGCGGTAGAGCAGCGCGTGAATGCCCGCCTCCTCCTCGGTGCCGCTAATGCGCGAGACGCGCGTGCAGCCAGTGCACACCGGCACCTTATACTCAAAAGGGTGCACGCTGCCGGGCGCGTGGTTTCGGAACTTCGACAAGTCGAGGGCCTGATCGCTCCACACCGCGGTGATCGTCGTCTTCAGCGAGCCTTCCTCCCGAAAGGCGTCGACGTAGCGCAGCGCGCGCACGGTGTCTTCGGGGGTCTTTGCGCCCCCCTGCATCTCGACGATGGCCTCCTTCCAGTCGGCCGCTCCTTGTTTTGTCTCGGCGCCGACCATCGCCATGTAGTTGCGCGTGTTCTCCACCGGTATCAGCCCCCCGCTGAAGAGCTCATCGGCGCCGGCCATCGCCTGCATGAAGGTCTCCCCGTCGTGGGTATCCTCCACGGCCACCGGCTCGCGCACGGTGTGATGCTCGATCTTGTTGACGCCTTCGCGCACAAACGCGTGCTGAAACCGCTCCAGCACCTCCCGCGGGCTCTCGGACGTGGTGGCGTGGGAGAAGTAGACGCGGTTACCGTTGTAGTCGTACTCACGCGGCGCCGACATGCCCTCCTTCTTCAACGCACGCATGAAGTTCTCGTGCTTGTTGCTCTGGCTCAAGAACACATCCCAGATGTCGGCCTGGGCCGGCTGCACCTCGGCGCGCGGACCGTCGAGCACCACCACCAGCAGCGCGATCAACGCGATGGTCGCGCCCGCCCCGCCGACCTTCAAAAGGTCCACCCACCTGGACGACTTTCCCTCCGTCGTATTCGACGCTCCCATACTCCCCTCCTCACTGCCGCGTGTGCTCTCTGCCCTCATTGGCCGGCCTCGTAGCGCGTAGCCGTCGACTGCGTCTCCGCCTCATCAAACTGGACGTTCATCATGTTATAGACCCAGCGGTAGTTATTGGTCGTCTGGGCAGCCACGTAATAGAGCCCCCACTGACCGCGGGGATCGTTGAGATCGAAGACCTCTTCGCCGCTGCCACCGCCCCCCTCACCGCTACGCGTGGGGTGCGGCGAAAGCATCGCCGAGTAGCGCGCGTAGAAGGTGGGGGTGAGGCGGCCACCGTAGAGCGAGACCTGATGGGAGGCCACGCCGTCCTGATCGCCGTAACGAATCGCGGCGAAGGCGCCGGGCACCCCGCCGGTGGCCTGCAGCACCGAGGTAAGAAGCCACTGCAACATGTTGCCGCCCGGGTTTGTCAGGTTCCCGTCGATGAGGTTGTCGTTGGTGGCGATCTGCGCGAGCACCGGCCGGCGCCCCTCACTGGTGCCGCCCAGAATGTGGCCGGTCATCTCATGGGGCGGCTTCATATGCTGCTTCAGCCGCCGGGCGGCGTCATGCGAATGCGCGTCATAATCGATCTGCCCGAGCGTCAGCACCGGGGCCAGCTCGGCATGAAACCACGCCTCGCCCCAGTGTCCCGAGGCCATCTCGGCAATATCACCGCCCAGGGCCGCAAACCCCTGCACCGAGTCCAGGTTGGTGGTCTCCGGGAGCTGGGTGCGCGGGCTCATGCGCAGCGCGTTGTTAGCCCCCTCATTATAGACCTGCGCCCACATATCGTGGGCGGCCACATGTTTGGTGGCCACGCTCTGCTGGCCCACCAGCCCCAGGTTCATCAGCCCGCCGAAGACGAGGATGAAGAAGGGCAAACACATCACCACCTCGGTCAGCGCCGCGCCCTGCTCATCTCGATGAATCGCGCCAAGCCTTTGAAAAATAAATAGATTTTGAAACCAGAAAAGTCGTTGAATGAAGATCATTTGACCACCCCCTCCATGCGTTCGGGCTCCATCGCGTCAAAGGCCGCGCGGGTAGAGAGCGCCTCAAAGAGCAGCGCCTCCAGGCTCCCTGGCGAGAGCGAATATCCGTGGGTGATGAGGTTGCTCCCGGTGGCGTCGGCGCCGTGGGCGACGAGCAAGGTGGCGAGCACCTCCCCCTGAATGTCGCGCAGCCCGCGCCAGATCGAGAAGCCCTGATGCGACTGCGCATAGGCCTCCCACTCGCCATCGAGAGCCACCGGACGCACGCGCGCCGCCCATTTCGACTCCCACAAGGAGGGAGCCTCATCGCCCTGCCAGGCGATCTCCCCGCGGCTGATAGCCCAGGTGCCCTCGCTGGCGAAGTTGAGCAGCCCGGGGTTGGAGTCCTCACCCATAAATTGATAGCGGTCGCGGTGGGTGCCGTTGCGCGCCGCATTGGGCCGGTAGGCGTACATCAACGTCGAGGAGTTCATCAGCCAGTTGTCCGTCTGAAGCTCCCAGGCCGGCCCATCGACATGAAAGCCTCCCGCGCTCCGGTAGCGATCGCGGGTGCCGTCTTTGCAACGCTCGACAAAGGAGTCAGGCATCACCGTAAGACGCTTGAGAATCGAGGGGATGTCGCTGGTGTCGATCAGAAGACCGAGCAGCCCCGCCAGATAGGTCGCCCCGTAGGCGCCGGCCTTGATGGTGGCGCCCCCCTGGGTGCAGTCGACGTTATCGAGCTGCTCAAGCACGCTGGTCGGGATGCAGCCCTCACCGAGCTCGATGGTGTGGCCGTCGACGGTGTAGGAGCCCGGGATCGTCTCGCACTCGTCGGTCTCATTGCCGTTCTCATCGACCTCGCACTCCTCGCGGGGCGGCTCGAAGGTGGAGTTGGGGTCGTTGGCCGCTTCTTCTTCCAGGGAGTCGCAGGCCGACTCCTGACTGCTGCCGCTACCGCTGCCGCCGCCCTGCCCGCCTCCACTTCCACCGACGCCGCTGCCACCGTCGCCGGCGCCATCGACACCACCGGCCGGATCTTCGTTGCCGTTGGAGCCAAGGGCGTTCTTGATCAGAAAGTCGACAAACATAAAGCGCCGGTCGGCCTGCTCGATGATGTTGCCCGGCTCAAAGCCTCCCCCGAAGATCGGCGGGGCCTCATTGGCCTTCTCGCAGAGCCCGTCCCAGCTGTGTCCGGCCGGCACCCGCACCGGGAGCTGCTGGCGGAAGGTGATGTCGGCGTCATTCTTGGGCGCCGGATAACCCACGGTCAGCGGCGCGTTGTTGGTAAAGCCCCGCCATACCCCCTGGGTCCAGCTCCAGTAAGGGGTCACGTCGGCCATGTACTGCTGGTAGTTGTTGAACGCGCGCTGCTCGGGCCCAAAGAAATTCTGAACGATGGTGTCCAGGCGCAGATAATCGCCCGCCTCCTTCGCTGTCGCACAGCTCGCGCCGACGGCGATCTCGGCCATTTTTGTACAGAGCTGGGCGACGGCTTGAGCCCCGGGTATCGCCGCGATCAGGTAGCAGGCGATCGTCAAGACCCAGGCCACCCCGGTGATCCAGGTCATCCAGCTGTAGACGGTCTCATAGGCCGCAACCATGCCGATGTTGACGCGTTTGCCGACGTTGGCAAAGGCCAGCATGTTCATGGTGCGCGCGTTGATCGCCGCCTGGCTGTAGGCCGACGCGTCGGCCGAGGCCTGCACGTGGACCTTCTCGTTGGCCACCTCGGTGGCGTCGTAGACCACCAGCCCCATCATCAAAAGAATCATCAAGCCGGCCAGACACAGAAGCGCCAGCGCCCCGCGCTGCTCCTGATGCAGACGCTGCAGCCTCGCTGAGAGCCCCGCCGACTTCACCTCTTCGCTCTTCTCCATCTCAGTCATGGACGCCCCACTCGATAAGGCTGCGCGGGCATCGTCGCCCGGTAGCTCAACGTCATGTATTTCGCGCTGCGGGTGCCCACGGTGTGGGTCTCCCCAAAAATTCCGCCCACCAGCGGCATGGCCTGGTGCAATAGAAATGAGTAGCTGACACCGACCTCCCCCCCGGTGTTGATGACCTCCTCGATCTCGGTGGCCAGGTAGGCGTGCGTGAACTTCTGGGTGGCGCGCGTGGCGTAGTTCGTCGAGCTGTCCAGCGCGCGATCAAAGGAGGTGTCGTTGGCATCGGCCGAGGGCTCCAGCGGCAGCGCGCCGATGATGGCGTCTTCGATCGAGAAGTAGCGCTCGCGCATGATCTCGCGGGCATCCAGCGCCCGCTCCGAGAGACCTCCATCGCCGCCGACGCCGAAGTATCCGGTGGTCTGGTAATTTCCAGGCGCCACCGGCGTAAAGGTCAGCGCGACCGCGATACGCGCGCGATCTTTGATCTCCGCCTCGCTGATCCCGGGCTCCGGCGCCCACACCCAGGCGGTACGCGCGGCCTGAAAGTACGCCACCTGATTGAGCACGCCGGCGATGTTGTTGATCGCCAGCTGGGCCAGCCCGAAGATCAAGAGCAGCACAATCGGGATCACGATCAGGGTCTCCGTGATCACCGTGCCCCGCGCTGCCCGCAGCGCGCGCTGCGAGGTGCGCGCCATCGGCCGCGTCCCGCTCGATGTGAAGAGCGCCCACACGATCATCAGGAGCGCCCACACACAGGCCGACAGGCCCAGCTGAATCGCCCCTCCCAGCGCGACCGCGCGCGGAACCCCCTCGTGCTGCCAGCTGGCCGCCACCAGGCGCAGCGTCAGCGGCGCGTCGGCCACCACACACGAGACCAGCCCGCACACCAGGAGCACCCCGATCAGGTGGAAGCCCCCCCGGGTCCAACGGGCGCTCCACTGCGCAGCGCTGCGCATTCGAGTCTCACCTCTCGTCACACCAACCTCCCATTCGCACACGTCCCCGGCGAACAGATCATCGCCGCCGAAGATCCCGACTCATTCATCGATGGCACCTCATGTGTGCAAAGCTTGTTCCAGAGCGTCGGGCACGCGCCAACTCGCGAACTTAGCCCGACCGGGCTGTGACAGGCTGGCACGCCGTGGTCAGTCCCTGCCTCACGCCCCTTCGCGGGGGACGTGCCTCACGGCGCTTCGGGAGGGCCGGGAGGCGAATTGTTGCTCCGGACGCAAGATCGCGGCGCAGCGCGCGATAACAGACGTGCGCTCACGCGCCATCGCCCCGGCGCGTTGTGAAGCACCGTCGTTCGCAACCGGCCGGAACTGACTTCGAGATCTTTGCAGGGAGATGACCATGGTCACCCGTGTGCATTCTGCGACTTTGCTGGGCGTCGACGCCTCGCTGGTCGATATCGAGATCGACTTCGCCGTAGGACTTCCGGCCTTCCACCTGGTGGGGCTTCCCGATAACGCCATCCGCGAGAGCCGCCTGCGGGTGCAGGCGGCCATTGAGAACCTCACCCTGGAGTTTCCCGTGGATCGGCGCGTCACCGTCAACCTGGCGCCGGCCAACATCCGCAAAGATGGCACCGCCTTTGATCTTCCCATCGCGCTGGCGATCTTGCGCGCCCAGGGGGTGATCCCGCCCGTGGCGAGCGCGCCGCGGCTGGGCGATTATCTGGTGGCCGGCGAGCTCGCGCTCGATGGGCGTCTGCGCCCGATCCGCGGGGCGCTGGCCATGGCGATCCTCGCGCGCGACATGGGTCTTCAGGGGGTGATGATCCCCCGGGAAAACGCCGCCGAGGCCGCCGTCGTCGAGGGCGTCGAGGTGCTGGGGTTTGAGCATCTTTCGGAAGTTGTGGCGCTGATGCAGGCCCGCAAGACGGCCGAGCCCTTTGAGCGCCAGCCGATGCCCCGGCCGGGGTTGCGCCGGGTGGGCGACGTGGATTTCTCGCAGGTCAGCGGGCAGCTCCCGGCCAAGCGCGCCCTGGAGGTCGCCGCCGCCGGCGCGCATAACGTCTTGATGATCGGGCCTCCCGGCTCCGGAAAAAGCATGCTGGCGAGGCGGCTGGCCACGATCCTGCCGGAGATGAGCTTTGAGGAGGCGCTGGAGACCACCAAGATCTACAGCGTCACCGGCCGGCTCCCCCCGCAGACCCCCTGGATCTCGGAGCGCCCCTTTCGCGCTCCGCACCACACCATCAGCGAAGTTGGCCTGGTGGGCGGGGGATCGGGCATCCCGCGGCCGGGAGAGTTGAGCATGGCGCATAACGGGGTGCTCTTTCTCGACGAGCTCCCGGAGTTTCGGCGCAACTCGCTCGAGACGCTGCGCCAGCCTCTGGAGAACCGCCAGGTCACGCTCACGCGCAGCCTGCTCAGCCTGACCTACCCGGCCGATGTGATGCTGGTGGCGGCGATGAACCCGTGTCGCTGCGGGCATTTTGGCAACAACGCCCGGCGATGCTCCTGCTCCATCGACGAGATCAAACGCTACCGCTCGCGTTTAAGCGGCCCGCTCCTCGATCGCATCGACATTCATATCGAGGTGCCGGCGGTGCCTTATGAGGAGCTGCGCCGCGCGCGACCCTCGGAGCCCTCGGCGGCGATCCGCCAGCGGGTCCAGCGCGCGCGCGACCGTCAGCGCGAGCGCCTGCAGAGCTGCGGACGCCACGCCAACAGCCAGATGGGGCCGGACCAACTTCGTCGCCACTGCGCCCTGACCGACGACTGCCACGAGATGCTCGCCAGGGTCGTCGATCGGCTGGGGCTGAGCGCCCGAAGTTGCGATCGCATGCTCAAGGTGGCCCGCACCATCGCCGATCTCGACCAGGCCCCGGACATCACCCAGGCGCATCTGGCCGAGGCGATCCATTACCGCTCGCTGGACCGCCCTCTGGACGCTCAGCTGGCGTCGTAGGCCAGGCGAAAGCCGATGCCCGCGGAGCGGGCATCGGCCAACACGCGCATGCGGCTGGCCAGACGGCAGGCGCGCTGATCCATGTTCCAGCCGCCGCCGCGCACGGCGCGATCGTCGCCGTCATTCGGATCGGCCGCGCACCACTCCTGGACCCCGCCGCTCAAATCGCGCACCCCGTACGGGGAGGTATCGTCGACGAAGGTGCCTACCGGCTCAGGCTGGCTGAACTCCTGGCGAGAGTAGCGCATCTTGCAGAACGTGGCGTCGAAGTGGTTTCCCCAGGGAAAGAAACGCGCGTCGACGCCGCGGCCGGCCTTCTCCCACTCGTCCTGGCGAAGCAGCCGGTAGTGGCGGCCGTCGCGCTGGCTGCGCCAGGTGCAGTAGGCCCGGGCGTCGTGCGCGCTGATGCCCACCGCCGGAAGGTCGAGTTCATGGCCCACACCCTCGGCGTAGCGCTCGCGCATCGGCCCCTCAATGAGGATCGGCGAGGGGGCCCAGCGCCCGGTGGTCGCATCGAAGATCGCAAGCTCACCGTCGTCAGCGCGGGTCTTCGGGGCGTGACGTCGGGCCTGCTCCAGCTCGCTCTGGCTGAGCTCATCGAGCCACTCCAGATACTCGCGAAACGTGACCGGGAAACGCGCGCAGAAGAACGAGGCGACCTCCACCTGGCGCGCCGGGCAGGGGTTAAACGCCTCCGGATCGCCTCCCAGGGTGCAGCGCCCGCCGGCGACGTACACAAAGCCCGCGGAGACCTCATGGTCGGCGGGAAGATCCACGCGAAACTCCGCGCGCGTCATGCCCACCTCCACATGAAGGGGCGCGCGCACCGGGGCTGAGCCGCTGCGCTGCACCACCATCATGTAGCTGCCGGCGTCCAGCGACTCGAGGTGCGCCGGCGATCGACCCAGCTGGCGGGCATCGGCGACCACCATCCGGCGGTCGATCTCCTGGTAGGGAAAGAGCGTGATCTCCGCACCGGGCGGACGCGTCGTGAGCACCACCTCGCAGTGGCGTGAGAAGCGTGCAGCGAAGTCCTCGCCGCCGTACTCCCGCACCATCGCCTCGTAATAGACCATATCGGCGACGTCCTGGCGCTGGCGTGAGGCCAGGTAGCGCTCCCAGCAGAGCTCGGCCATCCCGCTGCGTGCCTCGGCCTGCTCCGGGACGAGCAGCAGAACTTCCTGAAAGGCGGCCACCGCCTCACCAAAGATCTGCGCGCTCTCGCGCTGAAGCTCCTGGCGTCGGTCATCGAGCTCCCAGAGCGCACGTTTGCGCTCGATCGACTCCCAGGGCTCGATCTGCCCGCTGAGGCCATCGATCTCGTCGCCCAGCGCCTCGGCCCGCGAGAGCGCCTCCCGGTACGCCTGGAGCAGAGCCTCTCCGCGCGCCACGCTGGCCTGAATCTGCACCGGACCACTCCCGCTAATCGCGGTGTCGAGCGCCTCGTAAAAGTCGCGCGCCGAGGCGAACCGCTCCTCGCGCTCCCTGGCCAGCGCCCGCAGACACACCGCCTCAACCGCCTCGCTGAACGCCCACAACGCCTCCCCTCGTTGCGAGGGAGGCACAAGCTCGCCCTCGACCACCAACCACATCGTCGCACGGGCGTCGTCGCCCTCGAAGGGCACCTCCAGAGTGAGGATCTCGTAGAGCAGCGCCCCCAGACCGTAGACATCACTGCGGGCGTCGACCTCATCCAGGCGGCCCTGAGCCTGCTCCGGAGACATGTAGGAGGGGGTGCCCAGAGTGTGACCCTGTCCGGGCCCGTCATCCGGCCCCAGATCCGTATGCACCCGGTTTCCGCTGACGTGGGCGATACCCCAGTCCATCACCAGCACCTCGCCATACTCACCGAGCATGATGTTGGAGGGCTTGAGATCGCGGTGCACCACCCCGCGCACATGCGCATAATGAATGGCCTGGGCGACCTGCCGCAGGATGCCCAGCAGCCGGGAGAGCGAATACTCGCGAAGGTAGACCTCATCGCGCCCACGCAACCCCTCGATCACCTCGGCCAGGGAGTGATGGTTGACGCGCCGCATGGTGTAATAAACACGACCGTCATCGAGGACGCCCACATCGTAGATGGGCATGATGTTGGGGTGCTCCAGCTGGCCTGTGATCTGCGCCTCGGCCAGGAAACGCGCGACCGCCCGGGCATCATGGCGCGCGGAGGGGCGCGCGATCTTCATGGCCACCACTCGCCCCAGCACGCGGTCGTGGGCCGAGAGCACGCTGCCGCCCCCGCCGGTGCCCAGCGCCGCGCCCAGCTCGTAGCGCGCCTGCCCGCTGAGCATCTCCCCGGCGCTCAACGCCGGCTGGTAGACATCGGTACTCTCAAAGGCGAAATGACGTCCGGTCTCCTCCCCGCCTCGCCAGCCGGGCCGTGCCCAGGCCGCCGCCACGCCTCCGGGCAGGGTAGGGTTGGCGTCCACAGCCACCTCCGTGCTCGTCTCCAACCCCAGCCCCTCCGGGGGCTCCTCTGCCCCGGCGGTCGGCTCCTGACCAATTCCTTCCGCGGGGGCTTCCCGCTGCCCCAACTCAATCCGCGCGGTCACCGCTTCATCAGCCTTATAAAAGCCGGCCGCTCTTTCGCGGCCTTTGCCCTCAAAGAAGGCCGTCTCTGCGCGCTCAAACCCCTCCTCATAGCCCAGGCTGCGCAGAACCTCCTCCAGCCCCTGACGTTCCAACCACCCCTGACTCACCCAGTGTTCGGGTGCGGGCATCTTCCCCTCATCGGCCAGGCGGCCCAGCTCATAAAGACTGCGCGAGACGGTCTCAAAATCGACCAGCCTGCGCTCCAGCGCCACGCGCGCAATCTGTTGATGCACTTTCCAATCCAACTCAAACCCCTTGACTTTGCGTTCCCCCGGACGACCTTCGCCACGCGGTGCCTCTCAGGCCCACTTGATGTTAACATCGCTTAACGTTTCGCCAAACGTTCTCCTGCGTTGCCCGCCATTGACTTTCCGCAGGCGAGAAGTATCTTTTCCCACCTGTAGTCGACGTGCGATGAACTTCTGTATAACACCTTCACGCGTCGTCGCGTCCTGTGATCTGAACTGGCTCTATGTTTAGGAGGAATTCCATGTTCATCCGTTTTGCCGCTAAAGCTATGTCCATCGCCATGCTCGTCAGCCTTATGGCCTTCACCGCGGCCTGCGGTGGCGGCGACACCGTGCCTGACGACTCGGCGGCGCAGTCCTCGAACGCTCCCGAAAGCCGCTCGGTGGTGCTCTACCAGTTCCGCTACAACCCGAGCAGCCTCACCATTCCGGCCGGCACCACGGTGACCTTCAAGAACCGCGATCCGGAGCGCCACAACATCAACATCGCCGCGCTCAACGTCGACCAGAACCTCGACGCCAACCAGGAGTGGTCTTATACCTTTGATACCACCGGCGAATTCGCCGTCTCCAACCGCTTCGACGACCGCATGCAGCTGACGGTTATCGTGCAGTAAGCCGCGAGCTCAGGCACGCGCTTAAAGAGCGCTCACCGCCTGCGCGGTGGGCGCTCTTTTTTTTCACCGCCCGAAAACCCGCCGGCGGCACCTTGAACACGGACGCATCGGCACCACCATCACAGGGGGGGAGAGAGCATGGACGACGCGTCGCCAGATCAAACTGTAATGGCCCACTTCTACCGCGCCAGCGTGATGCATGCCGACGTCTGGCGCCAGCGCCTGGACGCCACGACCAACTGGGCGATCGTCACCAACGCGGCGATGCTCTCCTTTACCCTCTCCCAGCCCGACACCCCGCACTTTATCGTCTTGCTGCTGATCGGGGTGAACTTCCTGCTGCTGATCATGGAGAGCCGGCGCTATCAGCTCTACGATCTATGGCGACGACGCATACGCTGCCTGGATCGTTACTTCATCGCCGCCCAGCTTGCCCCCGGGCATGGCCCCTCTCCCGAACACGCGCGGCGCGAGCTTAAATCCCTGGCCGACGACCTGGGCCACTCCTACCCCCAGCTCAGCCTGATCGACGCGCTGGGCTACCGGCTGCGCCGAAACTACGGCTACATCCAGCTCATCGCCCTGGGTACCTGGTGCCTTAAGCTCTTCATTCACCCCACGCCCGTCTCCAGCGCGGAGTACTTCGTGCGCCGCGCCCACATCGGCTACATTAGCGGGCCGATGACCATGACGATGGTCATCTCGCTGACCCTCTTCGTGATCTTCGTAGCGCTGCGTGCTCCCTCCGAACAGATGGTCGCCTGGCAACAGCTCCCCTCCCCGATTGAGCGCCTCTTTCGCCTGCCGATCTTTCATCGACGCATGGCGCTCGATGAAGAAGAGAACTTCCACCGCCACGATCCCAAACACTGAGAGCGCTCCCGAAACGAGAAGAGCCCGGCCGATGAGGCCGGGCTCTCTGCGCATACGCGTCGGCGACCCGCGATGCAGGTCACCTCAACACACTCAGTTCGTCAGCTCTTCGGCCCAGCGACGGCGCAGCTCCTGGACCGAGTCCCGAAGCTGATCAAAACCCTCGGCCACCCAGAAGATCGGCTGGTAGATGTCGATGCGGAAGGGCGTCGAGATCACCTCATCGAGATCAAAAGGGCGAATCTCCGGGCCGCCGTCAAAGACGTTGTCGGCCTCACCAAAAGACGACATCAGCCCCGAGCCATAGAGTTTGACCTGACCGGCCTCTTCCACCAGCCCGAACTCCACGGTGTACCACCACAGGCGCGCCATCGCGTCGAACTTATCGCGATCGTCGAGCTCGGTTACCAGCTGACCGTACTCCTGCACAAAGTCCGCAAAGACCGGGTCGGTGTGCATCGGCACATGCCCGAAGACGTCGTGAAAAATATCCGGTTCCTGAAGGTACTCCAGCCGATCCATCGGGCGGATCTCCAGAGTCGAGGGGAACTGCCGTTTGGCCATCGAGCCAAAGAACATCTCGGCGGGGATAAACCCGTTGACCGCACGCAGCTCCCAGCGGGTGAGCGGGCGCAGGTTGGCGTTGAGCTCGTCAAAGAGCGGTACGCGATCGAGGGGCATCTTCAGCTTTTCCACCCCATCGAGCCACGCCTCACAGGCGGTCTCGGGGAGCTTCGCCATACGCCGCTCGCAGAGCAGCTTCCAGACCGCGTTCTCTTCCTCGCTGTAGGTGCGGCCCTCGTGCGAGATAAACCCCGCACCGTCCATTTTAAGGCCAGCGAGCTCCTGCTCCTGTGCTGCACGTTCCATGATGGCTCCTCGTGTTGGCAGTGTGTCGACGTGATCGGGATCTTATCGCAAAAACTCCGCCGCGCGCCTATCCCAACTTCGGTGGAACTTAAGGGGCCCAGGGCGGCGAGAGAATCGGGCGGCGCTCGCGCGCCTGCTGGGTGCGCTGCAGCTCGATCTCGGTGGTCAGAATCGCCGGCGCCACGGTGGACACCGGCACGTACCCGCTCTCCGCGCCACAATACCCGTTAAAGATCCCCGTCTCCTGAGAGGCCGCGACGATCTTGTTGATGCTCGAGAGCGGCGTGCCCACGAGTTCCACCCCGCGCACAAGCTCCTGCTCGCCCGTCTCGGCGTCGATGCGGTAGATCATACGCGGTACACCTTTAAACGCCTGATAGCCGTAGCCAAGCGTATTGGTCGATCCGCCGGTGATATCTTGAATCAACAGGCCGTAGGGTTTGCCCTGCCGGCGCACCTCGTCGAGCAGCCGCTCGCGCAGCTCCTCAAAGCTCACCTGAGCCTCCTCGGTGGCCTCCACCACCAGGTTGGCCATGCGCGCCCGCGGCACGTTCACTCCCTGAGCGCGGCCGTGGCCGTTGGAACTGTCGACGCCCTCAATCGGCGTGCGGCTCATCAAAAATCCGCGGAGCACGCCCTCTTCAATCAACTCGGCGCGCTGCGCCGGGACGCCCTCATCGTCGTGGGTGTAGTAGCCGTTGAGCTGCACACCGTTGACCTCCGAGAGGAGCGGGTCGTCGTACACCGAGATAAACTCCGGCAACACAACCTTGCCTACGCGCCCCTGGAAGGTGCGCCCTTCCTGCTCATCGCGCTGGCGCTCGCCCTCCAGACGATGGCCGACCGCTTCATGAAAAAGCACCCCGGTGGCTTCCGGAGCGAGGATCGCCGGGCCGGTGTAGGGGTCGATCACCTCGGCCTCACGCAGCAGGCGCAACTCCTCGATCATCTCGGCCACAGCCGACTCCACGACCTCCCAGCTCGGTAGCGCATGAAGATCCCGGGCGTAAAAAAGTCGACTATTCTCCAGCAACATCCCGTCATCGGCGCGGGTGTAGGCCTGCGCCTGAATGGTGTAGAGGCGCTGCTCATCGACCACCTCGCTGCCCTCGCTGTTGACCAGGTAGCGCACCACACGCTGCGCGGAGACCTCCATCGACGCGTCAAGCAAAAAGGTATGCGCCTTGAGCTCGCCGGTGATACGGCGCACCTGCTCGCGCCAGGCCGCCTCATCGAGCTCCAGCGGCAGCGAGGGGCCGCGATGACTCACGGGCTCTTCGCGCGAGAAGCTGGGAACCTCGACCTCTTCTTCAGCCTCGTAGACCGCGCCGCCCCGCTTGGTCAGGTAGTCGCTCAAGGCCTTTTTGTACGTCTCGTCGGTGAGCAGCCAGAGGGCGCCTCGGAGCGCCTCACCATCATCGAGCGGAACCAGCACATCGGCCCGGAAGTTGGCCATGCGGTAGCTCTCCGCGTCGATGTTGGCGAAGTTGTCGAAGTCATACGAGCCCACCCGGCTCTCGACATAGGCGTAGCGCTGGCGGCTGTGCGAGTCGGTCGTCAGCGCGCCGAACTTGCCACCGATGGTCACCGACTCGTCGTCCTTGAGCTGGTAGGAGAGAAAGTAGGGGCCCTCGTAATCGTCCAGGCGCAGCCGCTCCATCGAGCGCTCAAGCTCGGCATTGAGCGTGCTCACGACCGCCTCACGCTCCGAGCCATCCGGGCCGGTCAACACCACCGCAGAGGGCTCACTCGCCGTCGGAGCGGCCGCACAGCCGACCATCGCCACCATCATCCCGGCCAACAGCCTTCCGCTGACCCTGCCCATCAACCCTGCGCTCATGCACTGCCTTTTTGACGTGTGAAGCGCCCTCATCGGGCGCGCTGTTCAACCACCTCTCGCCATCGCCGGAGGTGGTCCCATCCCTGGTAAGACTCGATGCTCGCGCCCCTCGGAGCGCTGAGTCTTTATGGTATTGCTCAATGCACCTGACGAATCTGCTGCACGGTCGCGGGATCATCCGCTTCAAGCTCCCGGATGTACTCGGCGGTCCAGGGGCCCTTGCCGCGGCGATCGTCGCCGTAGCCCCACTCCCCGTCGAGTCGCACCGTCTGGCCGTCGTCGACGAGCAAAAAGTAGCCCTGTCCGCGCATCGTCGCGCGCGCCTGGGTGCGGTCGCCGGGCTCCTCCCAGTCAAAGAGCAGGCGGTTGCCCTTGAGTTCACCCTCGATCGTGCCGCCGCTCCCATAGGAGTAGACGCCGGTGACGCGCTCGCCAACCTGCTCCAGGTACATGTGCTCAAACTGCTGAGAGTACCACAGCCCGGAGTAGCTCCGGCCCTCGGGCATCGGATCCGACCCCGGCACTCCGGGTGCGCTCGCGCAACCGCTCAACACCCACGCCAGACTCACCGCCACCATCCATACCGCTCGCCATCGCATCATTTCACCTCGTTCGTCGCAGCGTCGACCTCCGCCTGGTCGGGACGCTCGATGTACTCGCGTCCCAACGCGCGGCGCACCGCCGCGGGGGCCTTCTCCAATAGGTCCGATAGTATAGCGCAGACCCGCTCGCTTTCCAGGAGCAGCCCCCACTCCTCGGCGCTCAGGTAGCTGACGCGTTCTCCGCGTTGCTCCAGAAACTCCAGGCGCACCACCACCTGCTCCCCCTCGCGCTCCACCGCCTCCAGGCGCACCTGGTCGGGCTGGCCCAGCCGAAGCAAATCGCGCTCCAGGCTGCGCAGATGCCGGTACAGGCGCAGCGCGCGCTTGACCCGGGGATCCTGATAAGCCTCGAAGTTGCGATTGCGGCTGAAGGCCACATCGTCGTCGCGAAGCAGGCGACGTACGATCTTAAAGGTCAAATCCATCGGGGCGCGTCCTCCTCGTAAGCGGGCGTCGGGCCGGGTGGCCCGCACTGCCACAACCGGCGGCCCCCTGCGGACCATTCCACCGGCCCGCCTTCACGCCACGCCAACGCTGCGCCCCGGCGCTCAACCCCAGACCCGGATCTCATTGAGCCCGTTGGACTCCTGAAAACGCCCCAGACGCGCAATGAGCTCATCGGTAATGATCATATCGCGAGGCGCCACCGGGATGCCCTGGGCGGTCTCCAGCGGACGCGCCAGCACCATGCCCGGGCGCAGCTCATCAAAGCGCACCACCACCTCTTTGGTGCGCGCGGTGGCCATCTCCCGGGCCACCATGTCGCCAAAACGCCGCACCAGCGCCGGATCAAAGGCGCCGTCGGCCGCCCCCTCCTTCAGAAGCCTCAAGCCCCGCTCCACCGCGCCGGCCACCTCGGTGCGCTCGCTGCCGCGCAGCCCGGTACGCACCCGCTCAAACGTGCTGCAGATGCCCAGAATCTGACACCCGCGCACAAACGCCTCCCCGTAGGCCTGTCCGGTGGCCGGATCGATCTGTTCGGCACCAAAGCTCGGATCATCGTGGCGGCGCAGGTAATGCAGGATCATCCGCCCCGGCTCCCGCAGCGCGGGCACGTGGTGGATCGCCTGCTGACCGAGCACCGTATGAAACTCCCAGCTGGCCTTGGCCTCTTCGTCGAGCTCCTCGACCGGTTTCTCGAAGACGCGCGGCGGCGCGTTGATAAGACCTATCCAGTGCAAGAGCGTGGCCCGCTCGATCTCTTTACACTCGTCTTCGGAAAGCTCCAGCATCTCGCAGAACATCCGCACGCGCTCCGCGGTCCGCTGGCAGTGCTCGATAACGTGCACCTCGCCAAGCTCCATGATGGAGACCAGCGCCTTGATCGTCGCGTCGAAGCTCCCCTGAAGCTCGCGGTAGAGACGCTCGATCTCCTCCTGACGACTGACCACCTCGCGGGTGCGCTCCTCGACGCGACGCTCCAGATCTTCGTTGAGATCGCTGAGCTCGGCGTTCAGCGCGCTGAGCTGCTGGTTCTGCCCGCGGATATGCTCTTCGTAGCGCACCTTCGAGATCAAAAGCTCGTGATGCTCGATCGCCAGCCCCACGATCTTCAAAAACTCGTCGTGGTCCCAGGGCTTGGTGATAAAGCGAAAGACCTCCCCCTGGTTGATCGCCTCAATGGCGGTGGCCACGTCATTGTTGCCGGTGAGCATGATGCGCACCGTGTAGGGTGACTTCTTGCGCACGTAATTGAGCAGCGCCGCCCCGCTTAACCCGGGCATGCGCTGATCGCTGATGATCACCGCGATGTTGTGCTCGCGAAAGAGCTCCACGGCGTCGGCTCCGCTGGGCGCGGTGAGCACGTGGTAGCCCTGCCCCAGAAAGAGGCGCTGAACGGCTTTGAGGATGTGCGTCTCGTCGTCGACGATGAGCACTTTGTAGGGCTCGCGCTGCCCCTCGGTGTCCTGCTGGAGGTCGGTGGGTTCTTGTCCCAGACCGTTCCCTCGTTCATCCCCCTGTGATGCCACTGGCGTTCGCTGAATGGTCCGCGTCATAAGTCTGACTTCTCGCGCTGAACGTCGTTGTGATCCCCTCGGCCGACTTCCCCCACTGCAAGCCAGCAAGACGCGCACTATAACGCGCCCTGAGCCCGAACCGCCAGCGTCAATCACCCAAGCCCTGTGCCGGGGGCTACAGCCCCCTCGATCGCTCTCAGCTTGCGCGCACCGCGCGGGCCACGCGCCGACACAGGATCGCCGCCGAGGCGGGAATCACCGTGGTGTAAACCGAGAGCGCCATCGCCGCGGCGATCCAACGCGCGGGGCTGGTCAGCGTCTCCGAGATCGTGCCCAGGCTGCTCCAGCCCATCACGCTCATCGCGATGGCCGCACCGCAGCCGAAGGTCAGCAGCGGGTACAGCAACCAGCCTGCGGCGAGCTCGCGAGCGCGCAGCGCGCGGTCCAGAGCTTCATCATGGCGAGCTCCGCGCATCGCCGGCTGCCCCAGCATCACCGCGCTAAAGAGGGCGGCACCCACGCCATGCACACCGACCACCAGCAAGCCCGGTCGCCATACCTTGATAAGCTCCGGCATGTGCGCAAAAGCCCAGAAGCCAAACACCGCCATCACCAGCCCCGGCACGACCACGCTCAGCCCCATCAATGTTCGTGCGACTCGCCGCTTACTCCAGATCAACGCCGCCCAGCTCCCCCAGGTCAGGGTGAGCATCGTGGCGACCAGGGCATAGCCAAGATCCGCAGCCGGCGCGGGCACGTCGGTGTGCATGAAGAGATGAAGCCCCATCACTGCCGCACCGATCATGACGACGCTGGCGGCACACCACAGGGCGATCTCCACCAGGAGCGAAGGCTTTCGGTTTGAATCGTTCATCGTCTCTTCCCTGATCGTCGTGTGTCGGGTTGATCGCGACTCTCCATCATAGTAACGCCTGCGTCTGGCAAAACAAATCCGCCCCCTCTTCCGATTCCCTGCGCCTCTTGAGTACGCCATGCCCCAGACCACCCGCGCCGCCGTCATCCTCGCTGCTGGCTTTGGTAGCCGCCTCAACGCCGAGGAGGGCTACAAACTTCTGGCCGAGGTCGGTGGCCGCCCCATGATCGATCATCACCTGGCCGGCCTGCATCAGCTGGGGGTGGCGCACGTGGTCGTCGTCACCGGCTACGCCCATGAGGGTCTGGAAGATGCACTGCAAAAGGTTGAGTTGCCCGAAGGTATGCGCCTTCATTGCGCCTTCAACCCGAACTTCGAGGGCCAGAATGGCACGTCTGTGCTCGTGGGCGCCGCCGCACTCCGAGACGCCGCTGTGCCAGGCCCCTTCTGGCTCACGATGAGCGACCACCTCTTCGAGCCCGTCCTCTTCGACGATCTGCGCGCCTTCGACGCCGAGCGACCTTCGAGCTGGCAGGGCGCGCTGATGATCGACCGCAAGCTCGAGACGATCTTCGATATGCCCGACGCCACCAAGCTCGCTATGGACGCCGGCGACTTCGCCATCGGCAAAGAGCTCACCCGCTTTGACGCGGTCGACGCCGGGCTCTTCTGGTGCGATGAGGGCTTTGTCGACGCGCTCGTCGGCGCGCGCGAGCGCCGCGGCGACTGCTCCACCTCCGACGCGGTGCGCGCGCTGCACGCTGAGTCGGCCTTCGGCTTCTGGGACATTGGCCCGCGCCTCTGGCAAGACGTCGACACCCCCGGCGCCCGCGCCCACGCCGAGCGCCTGATCGCAGGCTGGCGCGCGCATCAGCACTGAGCGCACCTTCGATCCACGAGCTGCAACGCGCTGCGCCAGAGCGCAAAAAGCCCCGATGTCCTGCGACATCGGGGCTTTTTGATCATTAGACGATCAAACAACCGCCTCAGCGCACATCTTTAAGGGCGATGCACACCGTGGTGCGGTCGTCGCCGCCCATGTTCGCCGTCAGGCCAATCTGCGGACGCTCGGCGAGCTGGTAGTCGCCGCACTGCCCCTTCATCTGGCGGTAGACCTCCAGAAGCTGTTTGACGCCGGTGGCACCCACCGGGTGGCCAAAGGCCAGGAGCCCGCCGCCGGTGTTCACCGGGATCTTACCCGTGAGGCCGGTCTCGCCAGCGCGCGCAAGCTCGGCGCCCTTGCCCTTCTCGGCAAAGCCCAGCGCTTCGTACATCAGGAGCTCGGTGACCGCGAAGCAGTCGTGGACCTCGGCGACCTGCACCTGCTCCGGGGTGATCCCGGCGTCGGCGTAGACCTGGTCGGCGGCCATCTTCGTGTTGTCGAGCACGGTATAATCTTTGACCTGACCGAGCGGGCTGGTCGCCTGGGCGTAGGCCAGGACCTCAATGCAGTCTTCGGGCTTCTTGCCCAGCTTCTTCAGACCTTCTTCGGTCGCCAGGATCACCGCCGCGCCGCCGTCGCTGACCTGCGAGCAATCCGAGACCTTCAGGTGCGGCTTGAGCTCCTCATTGCCCAGGAAGGCCGGGTTGCGGTCGCCGGGTTTGGAGGCGCTCTCCAGATCCCAGCTCACCTTGCTCATGTGCGCCTTGGGGTTCTTATTGGCGTTCTCGTAGGCTTTGACCGTGACATGCGCGATGTCTTCGTCGGTCACACCGAACGCCTCTTTGTAATGCTTGGCGCGGCGAGCAAACATCGCCGGGAAGGTGAACTCGTCGATGGAGCGCTCCTCCTCCCAGTGCGAGGCGCGCGCCAGGAATCCGGCGCCTTCGCGGGCGCTCACCGTGGTCTGCACCTCGGCACCCACGGCCATGACCACGTCGCTGCCGGCGTGGAGCGCGTCCATCGCCGAGAGGATCGCCAGGCCACCGGAGGCGCATGCCCCTTCAAGACGGGTGAAGGGCTTGCCCACGAGTTTTTCGTTGGCGCGCACGGCCATCGCACCCAGGTGACCCTGGGAGTTAAAAAGCTCGCCGGCGAAGTTACCGACAAAGCCGCGATCGATGGCCTCGGCGTCCACACCGGTCTTTTCCAGCGCGCCGTTGATCGCCTGCGTCAGATACGCTTCCAGGGTGGGATTTTCGCGCTTGCCGAAGTCCGGGTGCTTCTTCCACACAAAATCCGGGTGACCTTTACCGATAAAGGTCGTCAGCTCGCCGCCGACCACAAAGATGCGCTTAAGGGGTTTCATGCGTTCTCCTGGGCTGAGCGCCGCCGCGTTGAGGCTGCGGGGCGCACATGGAAAGGGATGGGCGCGAATCGCGACGCCGGCCAAAAGCCGGGCGCCGTGTTTGAAGATGGCTCTGGGTTACACCACTCGAAGCAGCCAAACAACGGGCAAAGGGCGCCTCGCATTCCGCGCGCGCCCTCTGCTGCTACCCCTGGTGCGCTCAGCGCTCTGGCCGGCTCAAAAACGAGCTCAGCCCGGCGGCACGGCGACTAAAAAGGTCTATGGGACCTCACCAGCCGGAGCCGCCCGGGGGGTTGGTGTTCTGCGGGTTAGGCGCCTGCTGCGAACCGGCGGCGGCCGCGGCCGGTGCCGGCTCCGGTAGCGCGATGCGATCGCCGGCCTTCACGCCGGCTTCTTTGGCCTTGCCGATGAGGTTACGGAAGGACTCGCTGGCATCCTGCAACTTCTTATCCCACACCGGATCGGGCTGCTTGCCGGCGATCTCACGGTGGTAGGTCACGATCGTGTACGCCAGCGCGAAGGGCTCATAAAACGCCAGCTCCAGCAGGCGTCCGCCCACGCCAGCGAGCACCAGGGCGATAATAAACCCGAGCGTTTCCCACTCCGGCCCCAGCAGGCTGGAGACGAGCAGACCGGGCACGATGATCATCAGGAAAAAGGCCACGCCAAAGACCTTACCCAGCACCCACGCCTTGAGCGTCGTAAAGAGGATCGGCTTATAACTCTGACCGTAGAGCACGATGCCGTGGCGCGCGCTGTTCCAGACGTTCTCCTCGCGCTGCGCGATCGCATAGCTCAGGATCGCCTCATCCACGTACGAGAGCGAGCGGTTGATGATCCCCTGCACGATGCGAATGAGCTTTCGGAAGTCGCCGGGCAGCGGGATGAAGTTGATGATGCGCACAAAGGTGTTGGTAAACGCTTTGACCGTGCCGTTGATCAACGCGTCGAGCCCGAAGAGCACCGAGACGTCTTTGAAATATTTGGTGACAATGTCGCGCGCGTACTGGATCTGGCCGGGACCTTTGGGCACCTCGCGGCCCAGCATCACCTCGGTCATCGCCGCGATATGCGCGCCTTTGACCATGTAGAGCAGGTAGCGCCGCGCCATGCGCCAGGCGAATCCCCCTGCCCCCATCGCAAAGAGCATGCAGATCACGCCCGCGATCGGCACCAGCTTGGAGACGAAAAACGCGATCGCCCCCCAGATCGCAAACCAGATCACCGCCACCAGGAAAAACCCGGCGTACACCGCCGCGTTCAGCCCTAAGAGCGGCACCGTCGCGCCCAGCAGCGAGACGGCCTCTTTCATATAACTTCCCTTCGTTTGATTCTGACTCATCGTCGCCCTCCGGGCTTCCCCGCTGCAGGTTCAAGATCCACGCCGCATCCCCCGCACGCGCCGTAACGATGGCGAGCGCAGCGGGAGCGGCATCATGGTGAAGAACGCGCCAAACCTAACGCCCCAACCGCAGAGGGTCAACGCCGACACCGACGCTTGAGCGCAGAGACAGGCGCCTCAGGGGAAGAGACGGCGGCGCTCAAAGGGCGCCTGCGGCGCGCGGCGCACAAACTCCCAGCGATCGTGGAGGCGCGCCTCCCCGGCCTGCCAGAACTCGATGCGCGTGGGCACCACGCGCATCCCCGACCAGTGCGGCGGGCGCGTCACCGGCTGCCCCTCAAATCGGGCGGTGACCTCAGCCAGCGCCGCCTCAAGATCGGCGCGCGAGGCCAGCTCGCGGCTCTGCTGCGAGGCCCAGGCCCCCAGCTGGCTCTCCCGCGGGCGGCTGGCGAAGTAGGCGTCCGCCTCGTCCTCGCCCACCGCCTGCGCCGCGCCCTCCACGCGGACCTGCCGACCGAGCTCGGGCCAGAAGAAGGTCAGCGCGCAGCGCGGCTCCGAGAGCAACGCGCGCCCCTTGCGGCTCTGCAGGTTGGTGTAAAAGACAAAGCCCTTGCGGTCGAACCCCTTGAGCAACACAATGCGCAGCGAAGGCTGCCCGTCGGCGTCGACGGTGGCCAGGCTCATCGCGGTGGGCTCGATCATCGCACTCTGGCGGGCCTGAGCAAACCAGGCGTCGAACCACTCAAAAGGATCCTCAAAGGGCAGCACAGCTTGTTGCGGCATAATCGATGCCTCCTCTCGGTTAGTTTAGCCGGGCAGGTGCGCCTGTGGGGTCGCTCCGGACTTTCAGTCGTGGCAACGGCGCTTAGCTTTGTAAGTAAGGGCCAGCGACGCCAACGACAAGACAGGATCGGGGAGGAATTCAACCTTTCGCACCCGCCCCGGTGTGCCCGCCGCTTGCGCATCCCGCACCTCGCGCAACCGGGCCTGGGCGTCGTCGACCCGAAGGTGTCCTGATGAGCTTTCTGACCGCTGTGGCTTTGTTTCGCCAGGTTCTCAGCCCCTCAGCGCACACCCTGGCATGCATGGGAGTAAGCAATTGAGTCAGCACGATTGGGATAGTGATAGTGACGTCGTTACCGAGAAGAAAACCCGGCTCAAAAAACCCCGGCTCTTCAAGGTGATCTTCCATAACGACAACTACACCACCATGGAGTTCGTCGTTCAGATCCTGGAGCAGGTCTTTCACAAAAGCCCCGCCGAGAGCGCCCAGATCATGTTGCGCGTGCACAACCACGGCAGCGGCGTCGCCGGCATCTACCCCCGGGAGGTTGCCGAGACCAAGCTGGAGACGACCATCGCGCTTGCCCGACGCGAGGGCCACCCGCTGATGGTCACCATGGAGCCGGAGTAGCCTCAACGAAGTCCACGCTGTCGCTGTGTTTTTGCTCGTTTTCATCATTAAGGCGGAGTGTGCTGCGCCTTAGAGACCATCCTCTACCCCTTTGCGGTCCTCTCGCCGGAGCCTTAGGTCATGATTCAAAAAGATCTCGAAATCGCCCTCTTCGCGGCGGTCCGTGAGGCCAAGCAGCGCCGCCACGAGTATCTCACCTTAGAGCACCTGCTCTACGTCTTATGTTACGACGAGACCACTCGCCGCATCCTGCGCCATGTCGGCGCCGATGTGGATCGACTCACCCGCGATCTCGACGGCTTTCTCGAAGAGAACCTCGACCGCCTGCCGGCCGATATCAGCGCCGAGCCGGTGCAGACGGTGGCCTTTCAGCGGGTGATGCAGCGCGCGATCATGCACGTGCGCTCCTCCGGCCAAACCGAGGTCAACGGCGGCAACGTGCTCGTCGCCCTCTTCAGCGAGCCGGACAGCCACGCGGTCTTCTTTCTGGAGAACCAGAACGTCAGCCGCCTTGATGTCGTCTCTTACATCAGCCACGGCGTCAGCCGCCTGGACGAAGACGATCGCAGCGGCGACTCCTTCGACGAAGAGCCCGACTGGGAAGACGCCTCCCCGCGCATCGACGAGGAGGAAGACACCGACGGGGTGCAAAACCCGCTGGAGAGCTACTGCACCAACCTCGTCGAGCGCGCCAAAAAAGGTCGCATTGACCCGCTGATCGGCCGCGACTCCGAGATCGAGCGCACCGTCCAGGTTCTCTGCCGACGCCGCAAAAACAACCCGGTCTTCGTCGGCGACCCGGGCGTGGGCAAGACCGCAGTGGCCGAGGGGCTGGCCCGCCGCATTGCCCACGGCCAGGTGCCCTCGGTGCTCGAAGACGCCGAGATCTGGTCGCTGGATCTGGGCGGGCTTCTGGCCGGCACCAAGTTCCGGGGCCAGTTTGAGCAGCGCCTCAAGGCGGTGATCAAGGCGTTGCAGAAACGCAATAACGCCATCCTCTTCATCGATGAGATCCACACCATTGTCGGCGCCGGCGCCACCAGCGGCTCCACCATGGACGCCTCCAACATCCTCAAGCCGGCGCTGGGTGACGGCTCGCTGCGCTGCATCGGCTCGACCACCCACGAGGAGTTCCGCAAGAGCTTTGACCGCGACCGCGCCCTGGCCCGCCGCTTCCAGAAGATCGACATCATCGAGCCCACCATCGAGGAGACCCGCGAGATCTTGCGCGGGCTCAAGCGCCACTACGAGGCCTTCCACGACGTGATCTACACCGATGAGGCCATCGATATGGCCGCCGATCTAGCCGCCAAACACATCACCGAGCGCGCCCTGCCCGACAAAGCCATCGACGTGATCGATGAGGCCGGCGCGCGCCACCGCATCCGCCGCGCGGAGCTGGCCTCCAACACCATCGACGCCGACCATATCGAAGACGTCGTCGCCAAGATCGCCCGCATCCCGCAGCTCAAGGTGCAGGGCAGCGAAAAAGATCGCCTCCACCAGCTGCGCGCTTCGCTCAAGGAGACGGTCTACGGTCAGGACGACGCCATCGACGCGGTGGTCACCGCCGTCAAGATGAACCGCGCCGGGCTGACCCGCCCCGACAAACCCGTGGGCAACTTCGTCTTCGCCGGCCCCACCGGCGTGGGTAAGACCGAGGTCGCCCGCCAGCTGGCCCAGGCTCTGGGCATCGCCTTTATTCGCTTCGACATGAGCGAATACATGGAGCGCCACGCCGTGAGCCGCCTCATCGGCGCGCCTCCCGGATACGTCGGCTACGACCAGGGCGGCCTGCTCACCGAGGCCATCCGCAAGACCCCGCACGCGGTGCTCCTGCTCGACGAGATCGAAAAGGCACACCCCGACATCTTCAACGTACTCTTGCAGGTAATGGATAACGCCAAACTCACCGACAACAACGGGCGAGAGGCTGATTTCAGAAACGTGATCCTGATCATGACCTCGAACGCCGGCGCCCAGGACATGGCGCAGAATGTGGTGGGCTTTAACCAGGGTATTGACCTCTCCCGCGGCAACAAGGCTCTGGAAAAAACCTTCTCGCCCGAGTTCCGCAACCGCCTCGACGGGGTCATCGTCTTCAAGCCCCTGCCGCAGAGCGTGATCATGCGCGTGGTCGACAAGTTCGTCGACGAGCTGGAGTTCCAGCTCAGCGATCGTAACGTGCGCGTGACCCTCGACGACGACGCCCGCGCCTGGCTCGCCAGCCGCGGCTACGACGAGAAACTCGGCGCCCGCCCGCTGGCCCGCATCATCCAGGAGCATATCAAGCAGCCCCTGGCCGAAGAGATCCTTTTCGGGGCGTTGCAAGAAGGCGGGGAGGCGCAGATCGGCGTCAAAGACGACGCGCTGGCCTTCGAGTTCTTTCCCGACAACGTTCAGGAAGAAGCCCTGGCCAACGAGAGCGACTGATACGCCGACGTTCCCAACCGTCGCGCATCAATGCCTCACCCGGCCTCATTGACGCCACCTATCTTCCCACGCCGCGCTCCGAGCGACCTCCTCGCCGGATGCGCGGCGCGGGCGTTTCAACAGACCTTCTTACCAGCGACCTCCCATGCCCGCGCCCGCTGTATCGGCACCCGCCAAACTCTTCCTCTTCGGCGAATACGCCGTCCTCGGGGGCGCCCGCGCGCTCGTGCAGGCCACCGGGCGCTGCGTCACCGCCCGCCTCACACCCAACCAACACAC
>NZ_VOSL01000060.1 GCF_007997005.1 Lujinxingia vulgaris
CCCTCGGTCACCTCCGGCTGACCCTCGGTCACCTCCGGCTGACCCTCGGTCACCTCCGCCTGACCCTCGGTCACCTCCGGCTGACCCTCGGTCACCTCCGGCTGACCCTCGGTCGCCTCCGGCTGACCCTCGGTCACCTCCGGCTGACCCTCGGTCACCTCCGGCTGACCCTCGGTCACCTCCGGCTGACCCTCGGTCACCTCCGGCTGACCCTCGGTCGCCTCCGCCTGACCCTCGGTCACCTCCGGCTGACCCTCGGTCACCTCCGGCTGACCCTCGGTCACCTCCGGCTGACCCTCGGTCGCCTCCGGCTGACCCTCGGTCAGGGGCGCAACCTCACTCAGAGTTTTTTTTTCTACGGGCGCAGCGGCAGGCGTCGACGCGGGAGCCGCGACCATAACGCGCGGCGCGGGACGCTCCGGCCACGCGATCTCCCCGCCGATATCCTCCGAGAGCGCCTCTTCCAGAAGCCCCAGGCGGTCGACCAGAAGATCCAGGCCGACCATCGGCTCCAGCGCCGCCAGGCGTACCAGCGTCATCTCGAAAATCAGCCGCGGGTACGGAGAGCGGTGCATCTTCTGCGCCCCCTCCACCATCACGCTAAAGCAGCGATGCAAGAGCTCCTGGGGTTGCCCGGCGATCTGCTGGCGGGCCACCTGAAGCTCACTCTCGGTCAGCTCGGTCACAAGCTCCGGATCGGCGACCACCGAGGTGACCATCAGATCGCGAAAATGCGTGACCAGCTCCGAGGCGAACTGCTGCATGTCGTAGCCGTAGCGGTTGACCTCATCGACCACCACCAGCGCGCGCTCGGCATCATGGCTGAGCACCGCCTCCGAGAGATCGAAGAGGTGGCGGCGATTGGCTACCCCGAGCACCTCGGCGATCTCCGACTCCTTGATGCTCTTGCCGCTGAAGCTGATGATCTGATCGAGCAGACTCAGCGCGTCGCGCATGCCCCCGGCCGCCTGGCGGGCCACGATCTGCAGGGCGGCGCGCTCCGCGTCGATGCCCTCCTCGCGGCAGAGATGCTCAAGATGCTCGACGATGTCGTTCTGCCCGATCCGCTTAAAGTCAAAGCGCTGGCAGCGGCTCAAGATCGTCACCGGAATCTTCTGCGGCTCGGTCGTCGCAAAGATAAAGCGCGCGTGATCCGGCGGCTCCTCCAGGGTCTTCAACAGCGCGTTGAAGGCCTCGGTGGTGAGCATGTGCACTTCATCGATGATGTAGATCTTGTTGCGGTCGCGGCTCGGCGCATAGCGCACCCCCTCGCGCAGCTCCCGAATCTCGTTGATGCCGCGGTTCGACGCGCCGTCGATCTCAAAAACATCGACCGACTGCCCCTTCGAGATCTCCTGACACGACGCACACTGATAACAGGGTGTGTCCGTGGGCCCCTGCTCGCAGTTGAGCGCCTTGGCCAGAATGCGCGCCGTCGAGGTCTTGCCCACCCCGCGCGCCCCGCAGAAGAGGTAGGCGTGGTGCACCCGATCCTGCGCAATGGCGTTCTTGAGCGTGCGGGCAACATGGCCCTGACCCACCACCTGTTCAAAATGCTCGGGGCGCCACTTCCTGGCCAACACCTTGTACGACATCGACTTCCCTACGCCAAAAGGTTGCTCGGGTGCCCGCGCAGACCGCCCGCCCGGCACACCGGCCTGTGTTCTACTGCACTCAAGGCTCAAAAAAAAGGCGGCTCCTCACCCTCCGCCCCCGGCCCCAGAGATGAAAACGCCGCCCGACGGGGATCTTCCCCGGGGCGGCGTCCTTTCAGGCTCCACACACATCAACCACTTGCAGCGGGAGAGGGCCGGATAGCCCCCCAATCAGGCATCATCACTCCCATACAATCACGGTGAATTGGGCTCGCCAGGGGTGGCGATGATAAAGCTGCGGAACGCCTCGTTGACGTTTTCCCCGCCTTCGCTGGCCGCGCATTGCTTCCAGCTCGAGCGGACGTCGCCATCACCCACGTTGCCGTCGGCTGCGATGATGCGTTCCATCGAGTAGTTTGTATCACCTTCTCGCCCGCCAAAATAGGCCGGAGATCCATCGCCGGCGCGATCGACAACGACCTGGCGCGTGTTGCGAAGCTCCAGCTGCATCGAGCCGTTCTTGAGATTCAGGCGGCGGAAGCGCGGATCGTTGGCCGTGTTCAGCACGAAATCCGGGTTGGTGAACGCGTGCTCACCACGCTGCGGATCGCGCTCCGAAAGCGGCACCGTGTTGTGATCGAGCACCAGGAAGTACTCGCCGGGATCGATGACGCTGCCCGGGGTAAAGCCCATGATCACGTCCTGGCCGTTGCTCAAGGTCCACATCGAGAGGTTAATCGGCTTGTCGGTGGTGTTGTAGAGCTCCACAAACTGGTCGTTGGTCACACGACGGCGGCAGTCCAGATCGTTACCCCCACTGCAGTTGTGGTCGGAGGGGTCACGTTCGCCATTCCAGCCATCGAAATGCACCTCGCTGATGACCACGTCACCCTGCTCCACCTCATCGTCACAGGTCAGCTCCTCGTTATCCTTCATCAACAAGCACATCGCCGAGGAGATGTCCTTGCCGTTGTCCCAGATGTTGTAGAACTCCTCCAGGTACTGGTTGGTGATACGCTCCCCACGAAGAATGATCAGGATCTCATCGTTGGAGATCGTCGCCGCCGACGACCAGTTAAAGCTCCCCGAGATCACGCGTGCGTTGGGCGTGCCCGCGTCCAGGATCATGGTCTTGGCGTGCAGGCGACCGCCACCGGCCTGATAGTCACCGGGAAGCCCGGAGTTCTCGTTGCCGTCGAGGCGCATCGGGATGCCGTTGGCCGCCAGGCGATAGCCCTGGTGGTACTGCCCGTTGCCGTGAAGCTGCGAGCGGTCCAGCACGCCGACCACCCCTTTGGGGCGCTCCAGCGGCGGCAGATCTGAGGTGCCTTCAGCCTCGTTAAACGCCTCAAACTCCCGCTGGCGCGCGATAAACTCACTGGCCACCTGATCTTTGGTGAACGCAAAGATCGTGAAGTAAATCGAGGTGTCGACGTTCTTGAGCTCCTCCAGAATCTTGCCCATCGCGTCATCTTGCGGCGAGAAGTAGACCTCCACCTCGGTGTCCCCGATCTGGAAGCGGTTGGGGAGCGTGGTCGGGTGCTTGGCCGCCGAGAAACGCCCGGCGAACATCTGCTCGAACTCCGCAGTATACAGATCGGCGTGCTCGTCGTTATCGATCCACAGCCAGTTGTTGTTGTTGTAGGTGAACTCCGAGTTGGAGATGTTGCCGGTACCCACAAACACAAAGCGGTCATCAATCACGAAGAACTTGTCGTGCATGATGTGGAACTGGTTGCCGGTCTGAATCGGCACCTTGTGCTGCTCCATAATATCGTAGCCGTACGACCCTCGGCTGTACTCGCCGGCATCGGCCACAAGGCGCACGCGCACACCGCGGTAATGGGCACGCACCAGCGCGTCGACGATGTTCTGCTTGTTAAAGCCGTACACCGCCGCGTCCACCGAGACGCGCGCCGCGTCAATGCGCTCGGTGATGAACTCGCTGGGCTTACGGTTGAACTCGGTGCCGCGCTTAAAGCCCGGCGAGTTAAAGAAGACCTCGACCCGCGGGGTCTCAAGCGTCTCCAGATCGCCCGGGTCGTCGAGCCCGCAGGCCGCGCTGCTCAACACCACCGCCAGAAGAAGCAGGCCGCGGGTCAGAAGATGCACTGGCGAGGTCGTCATCATGCGCTCCAGCGCTGTGATTTGCTGATTGGTCATCGTCATCTCTCGCATCACTGAGCCTCACTCCAGGCCGACTCCCAGGCCTGCACGAAGGGATCGACCGCATCGTTGGGCTCGGTGCCGTCTTCCAGGATCTCCCACATCGCGCCGTCCACGAAGGTGTCGGAGGGGTAGATGCGCACCTCGTCGTTGGGCACCCGGGTGATCACGTCCATCGGCGCACCCTGCCACAAGTTGTGGCTGAGCATCTGCACCAGACGCGGCTGACGCCGGCCCTGCACGTCGCGCTCGGCGTCGTGCACGATGAAGGTGGGCAGAAGCCCCATCGACGCCGGCGCACGCACCACGTCGAGATCAGCGAGCTCGCTGTCCACCGAGCTTCCCTGGGTGGAGCCCACCATCACACGCACATCAAAGCCGTTCTCCTGCTTGTAGCGCAGCGCGTTGATCAGATCGCGGTTCTGCAGATCTTCGGTCATCACCCACACCGAACCCTTGGCGCGGTAGATCTCGTCGATGACGTTTTTGACCAGCCGCTCCTGCGGGTTGAAGCGCACGCGCATCTGCCCGCGGTTGGTGTTGCGAAGGGTCACGTTCTGGGTGATCGACTTCAAAGGCCCGTTGTACACGCTGAGCGTGGTCGAGAAGACCCCGGCGTGCATCTGGTTGAACTCGCGGCGGAAGCTGCGCGCGAGATCTTCGCTCGTCGCCCGAAACGCAAGCCAGAGGGGCTGCTCATCGGTGAGCGGCGCGGTGATGTTCCAGACCGTGGTCGTATCAATCACCACGAAGCTGTGCGTCATCACGTTGAAGCTGTCGGGGCGGTTGACCAGGTTCTCGTTGTTGCCCTGACCGCCGGCCGAGGTGCACTGGATGTAGTCGCCAGAGGAGTTGGTCTGGCAGAACTCCAGCACCGTGGTCAGCGTGGGGTCGGGAAGATACGAGAGCGGCCCGTCGCCAAGCACCGAGTCGATCTCGCCATTGGCCAAAAGCGTGCTGATGCCGCTGACCGAGGCGCTGCCCTCATCGCTGACCAGGCGCACCTGCACGCCACGCGCCGCGGCCGCTTCCAGGGCCTCGACCACCTCGCCATCCTCCAGCGCCCCGAAGGCCGCCTCGATGCGCTCGGTGGCGTTGTTGATATCGGCGACCATGCCCGTGCGCACGGCCTCCTGCGTTTGCTGCTCACCGACGTAAAAATCGACGTAGGTGAACCAGCCCTCATAGTCGTCATCCTGCGCCTGCACCTCCCCCACCCAATGGGCGGAGGTTGCCGGGAGCGCAAGCGCGAGCAGCGCGATGAGCGCCGCCTTACGAAAGGGGTTCGTCGTCATGGATGCTCTCATCACTCAAAGCCCCCGCTGGTGGTGCTGCCGGAGTAGTCGGCGCTGTTGGCGGCGCCCGGGCTGGCCATGGTGTGCTGGCGCCAGCCCTCGGCGATCTCGCGATCACCGCCGGTGCCCATCACATCATCGATGTTCGCCGTCCAGGCGCGATCCTGGTTGCCGCGGTTGCCAAAGAGCACCTGGGTGCGCTCCATCGAGCGCGTCGTCACCAGGTCGTAGCTCCCCGCGAAGATATGCTCCTCGCGCGAGCCGCCCGAATCCATCAGGCGACGGTCCGCATCACGCAGGCCTACATAGACCGCGCGCTTACCCAGCCGAAGCTCCTCGACGATGATGTCCGCATCCTGGCCAAACGCCCCATCGGGCTTGGCCGCGATCACCACAAACTCGTTGGGGAGGATGGGCTCGGCCATCTCCGGGAGCCGGAAGCTGAACTCGTAATCGCCGCCGATCTCCACGTTCCAGCGGCTCACATTAACCGGACGCGGGTTCTTGTTGAGCAGCTCAATAAAGACGTCGTCGGGGTCGTAGACCCCATCATCGGAGACACTTCCCGCCCACCCGATCTCATTAACAAGCATGTTGCCACGCTCGCCGGTGGTGGGCTCATTGTCGGTCTCCCAGCGGTAGAGCACCTGCTCCTCGGAGGTGCCCGGGTCGGTGGTGTCCACACACCCGACGCCGGTCGCCACCAGCAGGCCCATCGCTGTGTACCATCGCGCTCTCATCTTCTCTCCTGGGCGCAAAGGATTGCGCCGCACACAAAACCTTGAGCTTCGTCCTCGCCAGCCTGCTCGATCAGAAGACCAGCGTGGCACCGGCCGAGACCGCCCAGAACTGCTGGAGGTTGTCCACGCTACCGCGCGCGCTACCGGCGTTGCGGGTGATCTCGATCTCGTAGAACTCACCGGGAAGGAAGATGCCGCCCATCCCGTAGAGCGAGAGCGCCTCGTTGGCCTGGTAGCTCAGGCTGGCGTTGAGCTCGGTACCCAGCGACTTGCCCAGGCGCTGCTGCGCCTCAAGCTGGTCACGCGAGTAGCCCGAGGGCAGACGGTCGCCGGCCGCATCCAGGCGAGCAAAGTCGAGGTTGGTCGAGCCGGTGTCCTGGTACATCCAGGCGCCAAGGTCCAGACGAAGGCCTGGATCAAGGGTCACGCCCAGCCCGCCGTGCAAGATCTGGGTGCCGCCCTCGCGGCGGATGTCGTGCTCGGAATGCGCGATGCCCTCGCGGCTCACGTACGCCGAGGGACGCCAGCCGTTGTAGCGGCCCATGTTCAGACCACCGGCGTAGGAGCCACCCATCGAGACAAAGCCGTGGTTGAACTGGAGGCCATCGGCGCCGTACTGCGCGCCGTCGGCGCGGAAGTACTGCAGCGCCAGGTGCAGGCCAGCCGCGCCCAGGTCCAGGTCACCGCTCACGCCGGCGCCAAAGGCCTGGCCGTCAATGGCCACGTCGTGCACGCCGATGTTGACCTCTTTGCGGTCGATGCCGCCGGAGTAGGCGTACTCACCGTAGGCGCCCAGACGCGCGGTATCGAGCTCCAGGTAGTAGCTGGCGCGCGCGCCGGCGAGCCACGAGAAGTCGTTATCCGAGAAGTTCCCCAGCGTCCCTTCGTGGGTGCGGTCGGCGCCGGTGCCTGCCCCGCCGATCGAGGCGAAGTAACCAAAGGCGCGCGCCTCCAGGCCGTCAATCAGGTCCGTGTTCTCGTACACACCACCGTAACGGAAGGTGTTGGTCTCACCGCGCATGTTGTAGACGAGGTCGCGACCGGCGTGCCAGCGAAGGAAGCTCACCGTGTCCGGGCGGCCCTGCGAGGCGAAGAGGTCAAAGGCCAGCACGCGCAGCTTGCCGCCGGCGCCAAAGTCGAAGTTGAGCGTCAGACCGTCGACGTTGTCGCGCATGAAATAATCACGCGGCGTGCCGCCGATGGTGTAGGCCTGGCGACCGAAGCGCGCGTTGAGCTTCACCGCGTCCAGATCCAGCGCCTGCCAGTCCACGTTGAGGTCGTACACGTAGAAGAAACCGCCAAAATCGTTGGTGCCGCCGAGCTGGTCACTGCCCCAGAGGCCGGAGTGGCTCGCGCTGAAGTTGAGCGTCGTGTCGTCGAGGACCTTGTAGTTCGCGCCCATCGCGATCGAGGTGTAGGCGAAGGTGTGGCGGTCATCGGTCTCGATGCGCTCCTGGTTGCCGTTCTCTTCATCGAGCTGGCGGAACCCGGCGTTATCCGAGGAGTGCACCTCGCTGGTCAGCCGGAAGTCCCAGTCCAGGCGCTCGTCCTCGGCCTCTTCCTCAGCCACCGGGGCGATCTCGGGGGCCTGAAGGCGCTCGGTGGAGACGGCGTCCTCCGGGCTAATCTCCTGAGCCAGCACCGTCGAAGGCACCACCATCGCTCCCACCAACAACCACGCACCGGCGCGACCTGCATTGATCTTCATCATCGTCTTTTCTCTGTACTCTGACTTTACTTCGCCGAATCCCGCACCCAAAGCGCATCGTCGGCCTGTGAAAGGGCTTCTCTTGAAGATGTCCCGCTCAGGGATCGACGTACTCCAGTTGTCCCAGGGCGGTAATAAGCAGTCGCACGCCGAAGCTGTTGATCACCGGCGCGGTCACCTGCACCACCTCGCCGACCTCGGGACCGATGCCTCGACGTCCCAGCTCCGCGTCAACGCTGGCGAGCCACTCAATGTTGGGATCTTCGAGCGACTGAATGCGCATCTCATTGAAGTTCTGGTTGGTCGGCGCCAGCACCACGCGCCCGGTCACCCGGCGCACCTCGTAGACGTCCTCATCGGCGCGGAACGACCGCTCAACCTCCTCAAAGTGCACGGGCGTGCGCTCTTCGGGGCTATTGAGCACCTCCTCGTCGCTGTAGGCCAGCACGGCCAGCGAGTCGAAGTTCTTCATGATGGCGCGGGCGGTGATGCGCACCCGGTCGCCAATCTCAAACTCCGCAATACGCGAGTCTTTGAGCACCAGGATGCCACCGCTGGAATCTTCGAGCGTGTAGCTCCCGTAATAGCGCTGCTCCACGCCACACACCGAGACTTTCTGGAAGTAGCGCGGATGCGTGGTGACGATGCCCTCGATCTCCACGGGCAGCTCGTTGACCACGCCGGGAATCGTCTCATCCCAGTCGCGCTCCGGGTCACAATCGCCCGAGACCGGATAGGGCTCGCCAGGGCTAAAGCCCACCCAGACCACCTCGTCGGCAAACGCGCCTTTGAGATCCTCAATGGGCAGCTCGCCGGTGAAATCATAAGGCGTGGTCGAAAACGCGATCGGGTCCTGGACCTGACCGTAGTCTCCATCGCTGAAGTATTCGCCAGGATCCTCACCCTGCTCCGGCTCCACACATCCGGTGGATCCGATCAGAAGGAGCGCAGCAAAAGCACCCCATCGGAGCTGGCGAGAGCCCGCAATTCGGCTTCGCAACATGGTTGTATCTCGGGGAAGAAAGGGTTGGCAGAAGGCCATATGACCCCCAGAACAGGGGCCAAAAGACGACGAGCCGGCCTGCCCTCATCGGGCAGCCGGCTCGTCGAAGGGATCAATCTTCGAAGCTGGGCGGATCGAAGAGCCACCCGAAGTTGATCGTATCAAGCTGCGGCGAGGGCTGCGGCTCAGCTGCCGGGTCTTCGACGAAGTTGGAGCTGTAGGGATGCGGATGAGCGATGACTGGCCCCATGTAGGTCACGCAATCACCCTCGGCAAGGAAGTTCGAGGTGGAGCGAAGCACCACTTCAAACTGTCCCTCGTCGCCGTAGACCATCGTGTAGCACTTGCTGGAGCCACCGCATTCGGTGGGAGCCCCCACAAGCTCGCCGCCGACGCGCACAAGCTGCTGGTAGAGATCCATGCTCAGCGCTTCGTTCTCAACATCAACGAAGGGCACGTCGTTGTTGCTGCTCACAACTTCGAAGCCGCTGACGGTCTTAATCTGCGCCTGACCGGAGTAGTACTGGTAGGACTCGATGGTGAAGTTGAGCTCGTCGCCGACCAGAATCGTCTGCTCGATGGGGGCTTCGTCGAGGTAGAACTTGGCCACGCCGTTGGCGTCCTGAACCCAGAAGCGCACCTGGCCCTGGTCGAAGTTGCTCGACTTGAAGCTCGTCGCGATCACGATCGCGCCGGTGACTTCCACCGGGGTATCCAGGGTGATGACGGCCGAGGCGGGGGTCTCACCTTCGGTTGCCGTCGGCTCCAGCAGATCGAGGTAGGCGCCCAGGCCGGCGTCGCTCAGCTCTGCGGTGGTCGAGGGCACGCCGCCGCTGTGGTCGTCGCTATCAAAGTCGCCCACCTGGCCGAAGAAGAGGCTGTTCTTAACGCAGGTGCCCGGGTTGGGGTCGGTGTCCGGCTCAGCGTCGGGCTCGACATCCGGCTCGGGGTTGGTGTCTTCGACCGGATCGACATCTTCATCGCCGGCATCGGGCTCGCCGCCGGTATCTTCGATGGTGTCGTCACCGCTGGGATCTTCGGTTCCGCCACAGGCCGTAAGGGGCGCTACGGCCAGAGCCATCGAACAGAACATCAACGCCAACAGATTTCGCTTCGACATGTTCGTTTCCTGCATTTGTGTGGTCACGTTTTGCTCCGTCTCACCTGAGCGGAGCACCCAACGAGCGCCAGACCTCTGGAAAGCCAACCTGGCTTAAACTCACGATTTTCTAGAGTTTCTGGAAGCCTCTCGGCACCGGACCCTCCGTTGGGAGCGCTACCTACCACGTGGGATAGGGCGTTTCAACAGCACACTTCAATTCGTCACACTTTCGTCATCGCAGACCGTGCATCACCGCATAAACAGGTGCCGGTCGAGCTTTTCAGCCACGATGACCGCGCCCCGTCGCGGAGGATCTCCGGACCCGCCCGATCACATTATGGCTTTACTTCGCTCGGTCTGTGAGTAGCGCGGCCGCGACACGCTGCGCCTCCAGGTAGACGGTATGCACCGGAAGATGGTGGCGCTCGGCCAGCAGACGGCAGTCCTCAAACTCGGGGGTAGACTTGATGGCCTCGTCACCGAGCCAGCCCACCTTGACGTGAACCTGACCGAGGGTCGTCTCCACCAGGTGTCGCGTACGGCGAAGGATCACCCGCGAGACCGGCACCACGCGAACCCCGAAGGTGGTGGTGTGCACGAAGATCACGCGCAACAGCGCCTCCGAGAGTTCCGCCTCACAGAGGACCGAGAGTCGCTCGCCACTGCGCCCCTTCTTCATCAGCACCGGCTCGCGCACCACGTCGAGGGCCCCGGCGTCAAAGAGTTGCGCCTCGACCGCAGCCATCAACTCCGGCTGCAGGTCGTCGATCTCACAGACGAGCTGCACCACGTCCTCACGCTCCCAGCCGGGAGCGTCGCCCGCCGCGTCCGAGGGTCGTTCGCCAGCGCCCTGCTCCATCACCACCAGGCGCACCACGTTGGAGTGCGACTTAAAGTCGCGCGTGCCGCACCCGAAGCCCGAGGCTTTGAGTCGGCCCTGTCGCTTGCCGGGCTGTGCGGCCACCGTCGCCAGGATCGCCGCGCCGGTCGGCGTAACAAACTCCGTGGCCACATCCTGGTAGGTGAGCTCCAAGCCCTCCAGAAGTTTGGCGGTGGCCGGCGCGGGCACAGGGATCGTGCCGTGGGCGGTCTCAATGGTGCCGCTCCCCACCGGGATCTCCCCGAAGGAGAAGGTTGCGTCGACCTCCTCAATAACCCAGGCCGCCGCCACAAAGTCGAGGATCGAGTCGACCGCCCCGACCTCATGGAAATGCACCCGCTCCAGCTCAATGCCGTGCACCGTGGCCTCGGCCTGACCGAGGGTCCGAAACATTGCCGTGGCCCGGCGTTTGACGCCCTCGCTCAAAGCGCTCTCGGCGATCATCGCCTCGATCGTGCTCAGGTGGCGGTGGTCACTCTCCATGGCCGGATCCCAGCCCTCAAAGCGCACGTGCACCCCTTCAATGGCGCCACGCACCACACGCTCGCTGACCACCCGCACCGGCCCAAGCCCCACCGACTGCAATGCGGTTTCGAGGCGAGTCACATCGACCAGGCCCGCGTCGATGGCGGCGGCCAGAAACATATCGCCGGCCAGCCCGCCCAGCAGATCGAGGTGAATATGCGTCGCCATGCTTACTCCCTTGCGCCGGCGCTGACGCGCTGGCCGAACTGATTGATTTTCGTGGCGAGCACCGCTGCGCCAAACCCGTTGTCGATGTTCATCACGCCGGTCCCTGGCGAGCAGGCGTTGAGCATGGTCAGGAGCGCGGCCACGCCCTTAAAGCTCGTGCCGTAGCCCACGCTGGTCGGCACCGCGATGACCGGCTGCGAGGCCATCCCCCCGATCACGCTGGGGAGCGCGCCGTCCATGCCCGCCACAACCACCAGGATCCCGGACTTCTCGATCGTGCCAAGCTCGACCACCAGGCGGTTGAGCCCGGCCACGCCCACGTCAAAGATCTCGCGGGTGGGGTTGCCGAGAAGTCGGCTGGTGACGGCGACCTCTTCGGCCACGGGCCTATCCAGCGCCCCGGCGCTGATCACACAGACCGTGGCCCGGTCCTCATCGATCTTGGGCGGGAGCGTGGAGACGATGCGCGCCACCTTATAGTGCTGCAACCCCTCGAGCTGCGGCCGCAACGCCGCCAGCACAGGCTCGGTGACCCGCGTGGCGATGAGTTGGTCGCCGGCGCGCGCGTAGCGCTCAAAGATCTCGGCCACCGCCAGGGGATCTTTACCCTCGGCCAGGATCGCCTCCGGAATCCCGGTACGCGCCTCGCGCATATGGTCAAAACGCCCGATCAGATGCTCCTCAAAGGGCTGCTTGACCAGGCGCTCGACCACTTCATCTTCTGCAACGTCGCCCTCGCGATAGGCTCGCAGAAGTTCCCGCACCACATCACTCACCGTCCTGCTCCTTCTCTGAGTTGTTTGAACGCACCGGATTTAGACTTCCCGAGCGAAAGCCCATCAAATCCAGCGTCACCTCTTCAAAGCCCGCGGCCTCTACCCCCTGCGCGATCGCTCCCAGAACCTTCGGCTCCAGCACCCGCCCCATCTCCTCGAAGGCCACCTCCACCCGGGCAAGCTCACCGTGGGCGCGCACCCGAAACTGCTTAAACCCGAGCCGGTGCAAGACCTCCTCGGCCCGCTCCACGCGTCGCAACCGCTCGCGGGTCACCTCCAGACCGTGGGGAATCCGCGACGAGAGACAGGCCATCGCCGGCTTATCCCACACACTCAGCCCGAGCGCCCGCGCAAGCTCGCGCACCTGGTCCTTGGTCACCCCATGCTGGAGCAGGGGCTGATACACCTTACGCGCGGCCATCGCCTCCAACCCCGGCCGATGGTCCCCGACATCGGAGGCGTTGGTGCCCGAGGCCAGCACATCGCAATCGAGCGAGGCGGCGATGGTGGCGATCTGATCAAAGCGCATCGACTGGCAAAAAAAGCAGCGCGCCGAGGTGTTCTCGCGAAAGCGCGCATCATCAAGCTCGCTGAACTCAATGAGCTGGTGGCGAATCCCGATCTCTTCGGCCAACGCGCAGGCCTCCTCCAACTCTCTTCCGGCAAGCGTCTCACTGACCGCGGTCACCGCCCAGGCCCGGTCACCCAACGCGCGCTGCGCGATCGCCGCGACCACCGCCGAGTCCACCCCGCCGCTGAACGCCACGACGAGCTTGCCCGCGTCACGCATCTCCGCCTCGATCGCCCGCAGCAACTCATCGACCGAGAGTCGTTCCTCACCGACCGGGAGTCGTTCCTCACCGACCGGGAGTCGATCCTCCCCGACCGGGAGTCGTTCCTCACCGACCGAGAGTCGTCCTTCACCCTCGATTTTCAAGCGATTCTCGCTCATAGCTCACCCCCCTGTGCCGCATACCCCCCCAGATCCAGCGTCACATAGCGATGCCCGAGCTTCGCAAGCTTGCTCGATAGCTCCCGCAACACATCAGCTCCAGGCAACGCTGCGCCCATCACAGGCTCGATCACCAGGACCGCCCCGCGCGAGCGCACGCCCGTCGCCAGCACGCCCATCTCCTGGCAGACCGTCACGATCGCCTTTACTTCCTGCTCGTCCACATCTCCTCCTGACGCCGATTCATCGCGACTGCGCGCCTCATCTCGCGCGTTTCTACCGCCGAAGCGCATCCACATTCAAGCGCGCACCCCTTATGCCCGTCCTCACCTCAGCGCCCCCGACTGGCGCAACGCGCACTTCCTGCTACACTGCCGCCGCATAACTTCAGTCAGCGCCTTCACCGGCGTACCACCTTTCCACGCACGACGGAGCTACCACCATGCGGCAAAACGTCTTTTTTCTGATTCTCCTTCTGGCTGCCCCCCTGGCCTGCGATTCCTCCAGCGATGCGACCAACGCCCCCTCGGCAGAAGCCTCCGCTGAAGCGGCCGAAGCCACAAACACCGAAGAGCAAGCCCCGGCCGAAGAGGTCACCGACGGTCCCGCCGACGGCGAAAAGCCTCAGGAGCTCGCAAGCGACCTGGAGCCCGGTGAGACCCGCCACTTCGGCGCCCCTTTCACCCTGGAAGACGAACCGATGCCCCTTGACCAGGCGCTGGAAGCCTCCCCCGAAGGCACCATCCGCGTCAGCGCCAACATCGAACAGGTCTGCAAGAAGAAAGGCTGCTGGTTCACGCTTAAGACCGACAAGGTCGAAGAGCCGGTTCGCGTGCGCATGAAGGATTACGGCTTCTTCGTCTCACGCAATTCCGACGGCGCCCAGGTCATCGCCGAGGGCACGCTCGCCGCCACCGTGATCTCCGAAGAGCTCGCCCAGCACTACGCAGAAGACCAGGCCGAAGCCACCGGCGAGCCCGTGGAGAAGGTTGAAGGCGAGCAGAAAAACTATGAGTTTACGGCGACCGCTCTTCAGATCAGCCAGCCGGAGGCATAATCGACCGCTGACCCAGGGTGCCGACACTGACCCAGGGTGCCGACGCTGCCCAAGGGTGCCGACGCTGATCCGGGGTGCCGACGTTGACCCGGGGGGCCGACGCTGACCCGGGGGGCCAACGCGATGTCCGGTGCTTTTTATGACCTATCTGCCTCGTCGTGCGGCCAATGGTGCCCCCCTTCCCAATGTGCTTCACGCGCTTCGGAGATGACATGCAACTCAAAGCTGGCCGGAACATCGCTATCAAGGTGCCTCTCTATAAATGGGATGAGACCATTGCGTTCTACCGAGATCGCGTTGGTCTCCAGGTCACCAAAGAGGTGCAAAACAGTGTCGCTTTTGCGTTTGGCGACATGACTCTCTGGATCGACCGCGTCGAGACCCAAAGCCAGACCGACGTCTGGCTGGAACTTATCGCTGATGATCCCGACGCAGCAATGACCCAACTCCAGAGCCCCAAACGCGACGAACTCGAACCCCTCAATGGCGTAAACGGACACTGGACATCCGACCCGGCAGGCGTCGTGCTCCTGATTCGAAACGAGTAAAGAGACCCATCCTCGGAATGACCTGCCAACGCTGCCGTCGACATCTCGGCAGGTCTGACCTGACGACGCCCTTCCTCTCCAGCAAGGGCGTTGTTTTTTGCTCGAACGCTGTATGTACATTCAACGCTGTTCCCGACTCCCAACGCTCAACGCTCTTCCAAACTCCCAGTCGCTTCGCTTCATCCGTAAAACGCCCCCCGGTCGTATCGTGACCGTAAAACGACCCCCGGTCGTATCGTAAAAACGACCGACAGTCGCACGAAGCTCTTTATTTATGCGGCTTCTCGCAAGTTTGGCGCATTAAAACAGCCGGACATGTCGCATAAAACCACCGCAAAACGTCGCAAACGTCGACGACGAGAACACGACCTCCCCTCGATCACGCAAAAATCACCGCTCCTCGCACTCCCAAACCTCACGAACACGACGCTCCCATATCAATAAGTCTGTCTACAGCCCTCCCGATGACAGAGCCCTGCCTCAACGCATCTCCAGCGCGAAACAAGCACAGCCCCCCGAATTGTCGACAACACGATCGCCGATAGCTTGACTTCGACTTCAGGTTCCTCAAGCCCTAAGCAACCTCTCGCCCCCGCCCACCGCGCACCTGATAGTTCTGAAAATTCGCCGCCAGCCCCGCCTCGCTGGGGTCCCCCTCCCGGCATGTGATCGGCGCATTTCGCCTCAGCCACAGCGTCCCACAGGGAAAGACGCAGCGCTTCTTACCCTCAAGCCAGCGCTTGCGCTCCCGGGCGTAGGCATCTCGAAACGCCTTCTCCCGCACCTGCGCCTCCTCCTCAAGCGCCGGATCGCAGGCGGCAAACCTGGGCGCAGCCTCACCGCGCCGAGCCGGTGTATTGGGGCTGCTAAGGGGGTCGGTCGCCAGCACGCCTTCAACCCCCAGAAACGTGCGATTCTGGCGGGCCATCTCCCGATGAATCTTCTTTTCGCCCTTCTTCACCAACTTCTCAAAATGCGCCACGACCTCGTCGAGCGTCATGTCGTCATATCCGGGCGGGCGCCGGGGCGTAAACGCGATGGTCTCTGGCTGATCGTCGCCGAAATGGCTCTCCGGACGCGGCACGCTGACGGTCTTTTCCCAGTCGGCCGGCATAATCTTAAAGCCCGGCCAGTCCTTCGCGCGCTCCACAAGCCCTGCCTTCACCGGGTTTAGCAACACATAGACGATGTGGTTCTCCAACGCCTCCCGATCGAGCAACACCGTATCGCCGTACTGACTGCGGTTCCAAAGCGAGTCGTGATGATCCAGGACTTTGTTGCGCACACTGGAGATGCCGCTCATCGCGTCGCGCATAAAGTCGCTGCGCCTTGCCTGCTTATCGTGAACCACAAGGTGCACGTGATTGGACATGACCACGCCGGCATACATCTCAACATCACTTCGCTCCGCCGACCGCGCGAACTCGTAGGCAGCAATGGCGTTCATGGGCGCGTCGGGCCGCAACAAAAAACACCGGCCGTGGGTGCGACGGGTAAGCGCAGCTACCTGGCCTGGCAGATGACGACGGGGGCGAGTCATTGGGCGCTCCGGAAGGGTAGGTGGATGTAAGACCTCTCCCGATCGTTATCGAGCGCCTCGCAGCGATGTTGCGTGGAGGATGAAAAAATCTGGCAATTGCACGTGCGCTTACGGAAGCTCCCGGCCAGGCAAACGCGACGATCAGGCGCTTAAACAAAAGACTTCATATGACCCTCGGTCACTCCGACCCACCCTCGGTCACTCCGACCCACCCTCGGTCACTCCGACCCACCTCGGTCACTCCGACCCACCTCGGTCACTCCGACCCACCCTCGGTCACTCCGACCCACCTCGGTCACTCCGACCCACCTCGGTCACTCCGACCCACCCTCGGTCACTCCGACCCACCTCGGTCACTCCGACCCACCCTCGGTCACTCCACCCTTGGTCACCCCACCCCACCCTCGGTCACTCCACCCTCGGTCACCTCACCTGACCCTCGGTCACCCGGATGACCGCCGCCCCCCGCCTTGACACTGATTCGCCCCCTTTGGTAGTGCATTAGCCGTCCGTTTACCTGATCGCGCGCCCGCATCGCACCGGCTCTCCTGCTGGTTTTGGGGCCTGTCTGCAGCGCGCCTTACCGACTGACTGAGCTATGATCCCACATCGATCGAAGACGCTCTCGCCACTGGCTCGCATCGCCCGACATGCGCTGGCGCTTGTCGCCCTGGGTGCCCTGCTGGTCGGCTGCGGCCCGATTCAGGCCACCCAGCGTATCAGCGAGGCCGAGGTCGCCATGGAGCGCGCCCGTGTTGCCGACGCCGACCAGCACTCGCCCTACGAGTACACCAGCGCGGCAAACTACCTCTATAAAGCCAAAGAGGAGTGGGGCTACTCCCAGTTTGAGGCCGCCTACGACTACGCCACCCAGGCTCGCCGCGCCGCCGAATCCGCCCTGATCAATGCCCGCGAGGCGCCCTGGCCCGGCCACCCGGTGCTCGGTCGCGAGAAGACCCCGATCGAGAACGACGCCGACCCCGAAGTGCCGGCGCCGGAGCTCGCTGAATAACGTTGTGTGAATGTGCGGGTGCCCCCCTTTTGAGGTCGGCACCCGATAGCTGTTTTATGGCCGTTTCGCTCTCCGCCCTCCCCTTGGAGTCTGTGTGTAAAGGAGGGAGCTGTTGATGGCGGCGCGCCGATCCAACGAGGTCGTGCTCGATGAACCCCCAGAAGTCGACGATGCGTTTCGCCCTGCTCCTTGGTGGCTGTGTGATGATGCTGGCCTCCTCCGGCTGCACCACCGGCGCCAAGCTGCGTGGTCAGGCCAAAGAGATCCAGGCCATCAATGAGTCGATCTACCCGCGGGCCTACAACTGCGCCCCCGAGGAGATCGCCACCGCTCAGGCCCAGGTGGAGTTCGGCCTCTACGAGCTCAGCCGCGGCGACTTCACCCGCGCCGACCGCCACCTCAAGCTGGCCGAAGCCAACGCGCGCAAGGCCGACACGCTCTCCGACTACGACGAGTGCCTGGTCGAAGATCTCGCGCTCGACGTCGAAGTCACCGAGACCATCGACGTGGTTGAGGCGCCGGTCGACTTCAGCTTTGACTCCGACGGCGACGGCATCCCCGATGAGCGCGATCGTTGCGCCTTTGAAGCCGAAGATTTTGACGGCTTCGAAGATGAAGACGGTTGCCGAGACGACGACAACGATCAGGACGGCATCGCCGACCTCGAAGACCTCTGCCCGAACATCGCCGGTGACGTCGACGGTTTCAGCGGTCAGCAGGGCTGCCCGATGCTCGACCTCGACGGGGACGGCATCCTCAACATCAACGACCAATGCCCCACCCAGCCCGTCGAATTCATCGGCTTCCAGGATGAGACCGGCTGCCCGGTCGAAGATGTCGACAACGACGGCATCCCCAACATCCTCGATGAATGTCCCTTTGAGCCCGGCCCGATCGAAAACGCCGGCTGCCCGGTCGACGAGCCCGAAGAGCCGAAGCTGGCCGAGGTCGACGGCGACCAGATTCGCCTCAACCAGCGCGTCTTCTTTGCCACGGCCAAGTCCGATATTCTGCCGCAGAGCTTCCCGCTGCTGAACCAGGTCGCCCAGATCCTGCGCGACTACCCCAACATCACCATCCGCGTTGAGGGTCACACCGACAGCCGCGGGCGCGACAGCTACAACCAGCAGCTCAGTCAGGACCGCGCCGCCAGCGTGCGCACCTTCCTCATTGAGCGCGGCATCGACCCGATGCGCATGGAAGCCGTCGGCTTCGGCGAGGCGCGCCCCATCGATGACAACTCGACCGAAGAAGGCCGCGCCAACAACCGCCGCGTCGAGATCCACATCACCAGCCGCTGATCACCTCCGGGGCGGCCGGCGTCGTAACGCCGGCCGCCCCGCGTGCGCCGTACCCGGTAAGCTCTCATGAACCTCCGCTCGCTCTCGTCGCGCCCCTCGGCGCTCGCCATCTGCGCCCTTCTGGCCGCGGCTTCCTTCGGTGCCACCACCCTGGCCACCACCTCCGCAGCCTATGCTCAGGACTCAGCCGACTCCCAGGTCTCCGCGCTTCTCGACCAGGCGATGGAAGACTACGACATGCTCATGATCGAGGAGGCCGAGGAGGCCCTGGAGCAGGCCGTGGTCTTGGCCGCGCGCAACAACCTTCGCACCCCGGCGGTCGCCCGCGCCTATGTCATGCTCGGCATCGTGCGCTTTGCCGCCACCCGCGATGAAACGCTCACCGAGGAGGCCTTCGTCGCCGCGCTGGAGACCGACCCCAACTCGGTGCTCTTCCCCGTCTATGAGACCCCCGAGCTCAGCCAGATCTTTGAGCGCGCCCGCCAGCGCGCCAGACCGCCCGCGCCCCCCGTCGAAGAGAGCACCCCCGACCCCGACGAGCCCCGGGCCGAAGACTCTCCGCTGCAGCACCGCCCCATCCCGCGCGCCAACGCCGGCCAGGCCATTCTCTTTGAGGCCAACGTCTCCGAGAGCGTGCCCGTCTTCCGCGTCTTCCTGAACCACCGCCGCTTCGGCGAAGATGAGTTCACCCGCTCGGAGATGATGCCTTCGAGCAACACCCGCTTTGCCTTCTCGCTCGATGCGAGCCACGTGCGCACAAGCCAGATCGACTACTACATTGAGGCCGTCGACCGCACCGGCGACCCGCTCGCGTCGAGCGGGCGTGAGAGCAACCCTCACCGCATCACCGTGCTCGGCAGCGGCGACGTCGTCGAAGCCCCCGAGGAGCGCGACATCGCCGACATCACGCCGCCCGATGACGACCTCGATCTCGAGCCCGAAGACAAACAGGGCCGAGGCTTCTACGCCACGCTTCTGGGCGGCACCGACGTCGGATTCTTGACCAGCGGCACCGCCCCCACGGCGCAAATCGACCGCGAGGTCACCCCGGGCTTTGTCGCCGCCTTCGCCCACACCAAACTCGACCTCGGGTGGCGCCTCACCGAGCGCAACAGCGTGGGCATGTACTGGCGCTGGCAGTTCTCCCCGCCCCAGGACTTCGACAGCCTGGTCGAGGGCAGCATCGACCGCGACGCCCCCTTCTGGCAGCACGAAGAGGAGTGCTTCGGCCTGGGCCTGCCCGGCGACTGCATGCTGGGCATCAAGTACCAGCGCGACATCTCCACCGGCGCCCCCCGCTTCTACTCCTCGGTGGGACTGGGCATCGGTCGGGTGCGCAACTGGCTGCGCCTCAAGCACAGCGCCTCGCTCAACGACGGGGTCTGCGACAACCGCGAGATCTTCCAGGACCAGCAGTCCGGCGTGCCCTTCTGCTACATCCGCGACACCGTGCGCACCGGCTGGGCTCACTTCGGCTTCGGCGGCGGCTTCTACGTGCCCCTCTCTGGAAACCTCGATTTTGTCACGGACACCTACGTGATGGTGCTCTTCCCCGACACCTCCATCAACGTCGACGTCAACCTGGGCTTCCGCTTCCGCATCTAAGCCGCCCGGCGACGCCGGACCCTATGATCTCCAGAGACCTGCGCCCTGACCCGGGCGCGGGTCTTTTTTTTTGATCTCTGAAAACACACTGTTACGCTCCCCTCGTAGAACTCGGAACCACGGACGGTGACGTTTTCAGGGAGTAATCACGTGAACCCTCGATCGTTTCAACAGCTGAGCGCGCTGACTGTCGGTCTGGCGCTGCTCCTCATCTCGCAAAGCGCCCTGGCCCACCCCGGCGCCCTCTGGGGCATCGATCTTTCCAGCGTGGTCGCCCTTCGCGATCAGGCCCGCATGGCGGCCTACCAAAGCGCTGACGCCCCTGGCGAGCGCCTCAATCGGGTGCAGACCATCGTGCTCGACCCGGGCCACGGCGGCGACAACAACGGCGCCATCGGCGTGGCCGGCATCCGCGAAAAACACCTCACCCTGGAGCTCGCCTACCACCTGCGCGAGGCCATCCAGGCGCGCTACCCCGATGTGCGCGTGGTCATGACCCGCTACTGGGATACCTCCCTCTCGCTCCCCGAGCGCGTGCACCTGGCCAACCTGGCCGAGGCCGACGTCTTCCTCTCGCTGCACTACAACGCCGCGGTGCATAACCGCGCAGTGGGCTACGAGACCTTCTACCTGCGCCCGGCCGACGTCACCCCGCAGCCGCCGGAGATCCTCGGACACAGCCACGGCGAAGACGCCTCTCCCATCGAGGGCGCGGGCCTGGTCGGGCAGCACGGCGACGATCTGGTCTTCATCCAGCGCGATCTCATCCGCGCCAACCAGCACGAGCTCAGCGCGCGCCTGGCCCACAGCGTCCAGGACGGCTTCCGCGGCCACCTCGACTCCATCGACCGCGGCGTCAAACAGGCCAACTTCGGCGTGCTCCGCGGCGCGCACATGCCCGCGGTCGTGGTCGAGGCCGGCTTTTTGACCCACCCCGAAGAAGGCAGCGACGTCATCGAGCGCGCCCACCGCCAGCGCGTGGTCAACGCCCTGCTCGACGCCATCGTCAACTTCGACGCCGAGCTTGAGCAGGTCCTCGACGACCAGCCCTGAGTCGCCCTTTCCAACATCTCGACCCAAGGAGCCCGCCCCGCGCGGGCTCTTTTTTAACCCCTTCCCCCAACGATCTGGAGCTACCGATGAGCGAGCGCTTTGACGGCCGCGCCCCCGATGAACTTCGCCCGGTCACCCTGACCCCCAACTTCACCGAGATGCCCGCCGCCTCGGTGCTCGTGCGCTTTGGTCGCACCACGGTGATGTGCACCGCCAGCGTCGATAGAAATGTCCCGCGCTGGATGGACAAACCAGGCAACACCCGCGGCTGGGTCACCGGCGAATACTCGATGCTGCCGGGCGCCACCGATCCCCGCTTTCGTCGCGAAGTGCACCGCGGCGGCTTGAGCGGACGCACCCAGGAGATCCAGCGCCTGATCGGCCGCAGCCTGCGCGCGGTCACCGACCTCGAAAAGCTCGGACCTCGCACCATCTACCTGGACTGCGACGTGCTCCAGGCCGACGGCGGCACGCGCACCGCCAGCATCACCGGCGCCTACGTCGCGCTGGCGCTGGCCTGCGAAACGCTCCTTGAAGACGGCCTCATCGATGAGGTGCCTCTAACCGACTCGGTGGCCGCCATCAGCTGCGGCGTCGTCGAGGGCCGCGCCCTCCTTGATCTTCCTTACGTCGAAGACAGCGCCGCCGACGTCGACATGAACGTCGTCATGACGGGCTCCGGGCGCCTTATTGAGGTGCAGGGCACCGGCGAGGAGGCCACCTTTAGCCGCGCCGAGCTCAACGCCCTGCTCGACCTGGCCGAAAAGGGCATCGGCGAGCTCACCGCGATGCAGAATGCCGTGCTTCCCGAGCGCCTGCACTTTTAATACGCGCTCAACTTCGCTATGGCATCGGGGCCGACGGTGTCCATGATCGCTTTCACCGTGACCAGCAGAGGCGTCCCGGGCAACGACCGGCGCGCCTGGTGAGCCCATTTCGGCCTCCCCCACTTTGAGGATGACCCCTATGACTTCTGTGGATGATCGCAACCTCGCGCTTGAGCTCGCGCGCGTCACCGAGGCGGCCGCCATCGCCTCGGCCCGCTCCATGGGTCAGGGCGACCCGACCTACTCCGACCAGATGGCGGTCAGCGCGATGCGCGCGGCCTTCGACGCCATGCATATCAACGGCACCGTCGTCATCGGGGAGGGCGAACGCGATGAAGCGCCGATGCTCTACATTGGCGAGGAGGTCGGCCGCCGCGCGCCCCATGACCCGAAGATGGACATCGCGCTCGACCCCCTCGAAGGCACCAACCTCTGCGCTTACGGCCGCCCCGGCGCGCTGGCGCTTATCGCCATGGCGCCGCAGGGCTGCTTTCTTAACGCGCCGGATATCTACATGAAAAAGATCGCCGCCGGCCCCCGCGCCCGCGGCGCCATCGACCTCGACGCCTCCCCGGCCCAGAACCTCCACCGCGTAGCTGAGCTTAAAGGCGTGCGCGTCGAGGAGCTCACCGCCATGATCCTCGACCGCCCGCGCCACGAAGAGGTCATCGCCGCCATTCGCAAAACCGGCGCGCGCATCCGGCTCATTGAAGACGGCGACGTCGACGCGGCGATCGCCACCTGCCGCCCCGAGAGCGGCATCGACATCATGTTCGGCATCGGCGGTGCCCCCGAGGGCGTGCTCGCTGCAGCCGCCATGCAATGCCTGGGTGGCGAGATCCAGGGCCGGCTGATGTTTTACAAAGACGAGGAGCGCGAGCGCGCCCGCCGCATCATGGGCGACCGCGACATTGAGGCCCTCCTCACCATGCACGACCTGGCCCACGGTGAGATCGTCTTCGCGGCCACCGGCGTCACCAACGGCAGCATCCTCAAAGGCGTGCGCTTCTTCGCCGGCGGCTGTGAGACCCACTCCCTGGTAATGCGCTCCAAATCCGGCACGGTGCGCACCATCGAAGCGATGCACGACTTTGAGCGCAAGCCCGCCTACACCCTGGAGGGGCTGCACGAAAACATGGCCGACTGCGGCAAACCCCGCCACTGAGTCGCACCCACACAAAAAAGCGCCCGGGCCTCTTCAGCCCGGGCGCTTTTTCGTGCGCGACGTCCCTCACCGTACCTGATGAATCGCGACAACATGCGATGCACATCTGTGACCCTCGGTCACCTTAACACCAACGAAACAAATGACCCTCGGTCACCTCGATGCGCCGTAGTAAGTCGACCCTCGGTCACCCCTTGACACCAACGAAACAAATGACCCTCGGTCACCTCAATGCGACGAGAAAAATCGACCCTCGGTCACCTTACTGCCAACGAAAAAGGTGACCCTCGGTCACCTTAACACCAACGAAACAAATGACCCTCGGTCACCTCAATGCGACGAGAAAAATCGACCCTCGGTCACCCCTTAACACCAACGAAACAAATGACCCTCGGTCACCTCAATGCGACGAGAAAAATCGACCCTCGGTCACCCCTTAACACCAACGAAACAAATGACCCTCGGTCACCTCAAAGCACCCAAAAAAATCGACCCTCGGTCACCTCACCACCAACGAAACAAATGACCCTCGGTCACCTCGATGCGCCGAAATAGGTGACCCTCGGTCACCCTCAACGCCGATACCCCACACCCACAAAAAACGCGTGCATCTGACGCCGGCGCTCCGCCCACTCCCCGGGCGGACGCTCCCCTTCCTCATCTGCCCGCGCCTGAAGCCTGGCGAGCTCTTCCCCCAGAGGCTCCATGCCCACCCGGGCGCGCCGCGCCTCAACCTCATCGGGATCCTCAAGGGGCCCGGGGCCGAGGGTTCCCTCCGCGTCCCAGTCGATGATCGCCCCGTAGCGCTGCGGCCGCCCCTCATTAAATCGAATGCGGTCGCCCAACACGGCAACCTCTCGCGCTCGCGCATCATCGCCATCGAGCGCCTCCATCATGCGGAGCGCCTTACGCTGCAGGCCCGGGAGGCTGATGGCGTGGTTGGCCACCAGAAACGCCGCCTGCGCCGCGTCCTCACCCACGTCGGAGGTGCGCGGCCAGCCCCGGGCGTCGATCATCGCCTCAAGCTCACACGCGTTCGCCTCATGCACCGCCCGCATCTCCGGATGATACCCGTCAAACAACTCGCCGCGCGCCAGCAACGCCTCGCGGGTGCTGTGATCAGCGGCGGCCAGACCCACCAGCCTGGCCGCCCTGTCGTCGCTCCGCCCCGAACTCACGCGTTGTGGCGGATATGCAGGATGTCGCCGTCGGCCACCACGTACTCTTTGCCCTCCAGGCGAAGTTTGCCCGCGGCGCGAATCCCGGCCTCGTCCTTATAGGTCTCCAGATCCTGGACGGTATAGACCTCGGCGCGAATAAAGCGCTTCTCGAAGTCCGAGTGAATCACACCGGCAGCCTGCGGCGCGGTCGCCCCCACCGGGATCGTCCAGGCGCGGATCTCCTGCTCGCCAGCCGTAAAGAAAGCCTGAAGCCCCAGCAGCGCGTAAGTGGCACGAATCAGCACGTTGAGCGCCGGCTCGTCGATGCCCAGCCCCTGCAACATCTCCAGCTGCTCTTCCTCGTCCAGCTCCACAAGCTCCGCTTCGATTTCGCCGCAAACCACGACCACATCGCTGCCCTGCGAATCGGCCAGCTCGCGCAACTTCGCAACGTAAGGGCTCTGGCCCTCAAGATCGTCGTCGGCGACGTTGGCCACGTAAAGCACCGGCTTGTCGGTGAGCATATGGCTGTCGCGGGTGAGCTGACGCTCGTCGTCGGTGAGCTTGATAGCGCGGGCGCTCTTGCCTTCGTTGAGCTCGGCCAGCACCTTCTCAAGCACCGCCACGCGCGCCACCTCCGTCTTATCGCCGGCCTTCGCCGCGCGACGCGCCTTATCCAGACGACGCTCCACCGTCTGCATATCGGCCAGGATCAGCTCCGTCTCAATGATCTCGACGTCGCGCACCGGGTCCACGCCACCCTCAACGTGGGTGATGTTCTCATCCTCAAAGCAGCGCACCACGTGCAGGATCGCGTCCACCTCGCGGATGTTCGCCAGAAACTTATTGCCCAGGCCCTCGCCCTGCGACGCCCCGCGCACCAGACCGGCGATGTCGAGGATCTCCACCGCCGCCGGAATGATCTTCTGGGCCGGCACATACTGCTCGATCTTCTTGAGCCTGGCGTCCGGCACCGGCACGATGCCCACGTTGGGATCGATGGTGCAGAAGGGGTAATTCGCCGACTGCGCTTCGGCGCGGGTCAACGCGTTAAAAAGGGTCGACTTGCCCACGTTCGGAAGTCCGACGATGCCAGCGGAGACGCTCATGGTATAGACTCGGGTGCGAGTTGATGTGTGTTCGATCGACGCGCTTGCGTCGGGGCGCAATCTCAGGGCGCGCGCGCCGGTCCTTTTAGTAAAAGTGCCCCACCACCGCAAGCCGGCTCACCGCCAGCGAGACAGGCCCCGACGGCGCAGGTGCTTAACTTTGGCCGCAGCACGCGCTGCGAACGTTCAGGAGACGCGATGGACCCGTCCTACCGCCATGAGATGGCGTATCTGATCCGCGAGGAAAAGCGCCTCGAAGAAGAGCTCGAAACGCTCCGCGAAGAGTTCTCCACCTGGAAGCGCCGCGTCGCCCTGGCCGAAGAGAAGGGCCACCCGGAGCTGGCCGCCCAGGCCACCGAGCGCGTCGATGAGCTGCGCACCCGCGGCCACGCCACCCGCGAAGAGCTGGAACTTATCGCCTCCAAGAAGCGTTTGCTCATCCGTCAGGCGCGCCGCCCCGATGGCGCGGAGGTCGAGCGCGCCGAGGCGATGCTCGAAGAGGTCCGACAGGGCGGGCTCATCGACCCCGACGAAGCCTCACTCGAAGAGGAGTTTCGTCGCCTGGCCCGTGGCGAATCATCCGAAGCACCCCGATCGTCGCAACCCCCGAGCGAGAGCGGCGCGCCGCCCCTCGAAGAAGACGACAACCCCTGATAGAGTGCCGCTCAACGCCCGCCGGTTGCGTAGAAGCGCCGGCCTCAATCCCCATCCGCCAGGAGTTGTGCTGTGGGCGATGGTCCCATTCAGATCCCGACGATCCGCGGCCGCATCGCCGAGCGACTCGCTCGCGCCCCGGCCCGCAACAACGACGACGATCCGCTCAGCTTCCCGGAGTCCCCGGGCGATGTCCTGCTGCGCACCTCCGAGGAGCGCGGCGCCGTTGCCCTGGCCTGCCTGCTGCTCGAGAACCTGCGCGAGCACGGCGCCACCCGCGTCAACTCCCGCGCCCTCGATCAGGTGCTGCGCAAAGTCCTCGACACCTTCGGCCCCAAAGAGGTCATGGACATCGAGGTCGAGGCCTACGAGATCCTCCTGTGGATCGGCAGCGCCATCGACCCCGACTGGAGCCCCGAGCGCACCGAAGATCCCGGTGAGCTCGACCCCACCGCCAGCCGCACCGACCTGGTGCGCTGGGCCATCCACGGCGGTGTCGATCTCGAGATGCACTACTACAGCCGCGGCCGCGGCGAACTCACGCGCCGCCGCATCACGCCCATCAGCCTGGAGGCCGAGACCTACCTCCACGCCTACTGCCACCTGCGCCGCGACGAGCGCGTCTTCCGGCTCAGCCGCATCGGCGACCTGCACCCGGTCGGCGGCTGGCCCGAGAAGCCTCGTCAGAAGCCGCGCAAGTCCAGCGACGAGGCCGGCGGCAAAAAGCAAGACCCGCCTGGCCAGATGAGCCTGCTCGACGAATAACGCCCGCAACCCTTTGATAACTAAGGCATTTCAGCGTGAAGAAGATCCTTAACTTCATCGACGGCGCGTTTGTGGAGCCGGCCCGCGGCGCGTACTTCCCCAACACCAACCCCGCCACCGGCGCCCTCATCGCGGAGGTCGCCGAGGGTGGCGCCGAAGACATCGACCGCGCCGTCGAGGCCGCGCGCCGCGCCTTCAACGGCCCCTGGGGCGCGTTGCCCCTCTCTGAGCGCCTCGACGCCCTCGACCGGGTCGCAAGCGGCATCCTTGCGCGCTTCGACGACTTCCTCAAAGCCGAGATGCTCGACACCGGAAAGCCCGCGAGCTTCGCCCGGCGCATCGACATCCCGCGCGGAGCTGCCAACTTTAAGTTCTTCGCCAACCTGATGCGCACCCAGCACACCGCTGCTTTTGAGACCGAGACGCCCGGCGGCGGCAGCGCGCTCAACTACACGATCCGCCGCCCCCTGGGCGTCGTGGGCGTCATCAGCCCCTGGAACCTCCCACTCTTGCTGCTCACCTGGAAGCTCGCCCCGGCGCTTGCTGCCGGAAACTGCGTGGTGGCCAAACCCAGCGAAGAGACCCCCTCGACCGCCGCGCTCCTCGGCGAGGTCTTCCGCGACGCCGGCGTCCCGCCGGGCGTCTTCAACGTGGTCCACGGCTTCGGGCCGGGCTCGGCCGGCGAGGCCCTCACCCGCCACCCGGACGTCGACGCGATCACGTTTACCGGCGAGTCGCGCACCGGCAGCGCGATTATGGAGGCCTGCGCCCCGCACGTGCGCGACATCTCCTTTGAGCTTGGCGGCAAAAACGCCGCGATCATCTTCGCCGACGCCGACCTTCAGGAGGCCATCGACGGCACCGCCCGCTCCAGCTTCTCCAACACCGGCCAGGTCTGCCTCTGCTCGGAGCGCGTCTACGTCGAGCGCCCCATCTTCGACGCCTTCGTCGAGGGCCTGGCCGCCCGCGCCCGCGGCCTCAAGGTCGGCGACCCCTTCGATGAGGCCACCCAGATGGGTCCACTCATCAGCCACGCCCACCGCGAGAAAGTCTTAAGCTACTTCGAGCTCGCACGAAACGAAGGCGCCACAGTGGTTGCCGGCGGGGGCATCCCCGAGCTAAGCGGCACGCTTGCAAAGGGCGCCTTCGTCGAACCCACCGTCTGGACCGGCCTTGGCCAGAACGCCCGCATCCTGCGCGAAGAGGTCTTCGGCCCGGTCTGCCACGTGATGCCCTTCGACACCGAAGAAGAAGCCATCGCGCTGGCCAATGACTCCGACTACGGACTCTGCGCCGCCCTCTGGACCAACGACGTGCGCCGCGCCCACCGCGTCTCCGCGCGCATGGACGTGGGCCTTGTCTGGGTCAACACCTGGTTTCTGCGCGACCTGCGCACCCCCTTCGGCGGCGTCAAGCTCAGCGGCATCGGGCGCGAGGGCGGCACCCACTCGCTCGACTTCTACACCGAGACAAAAAACATCTGCATCAAACTCTGAGTGACGTCGGACGTTCACCTTCAGGAGCCTCATGACCACCCGCGCCTACACCATCGACGGCCGCGCCCCGGCCCTCGCCCATTACCCGCACGCACGACGCGTGGGGGATCTGATCTTTGTCAGCGGCGTCTCCAGCCGACGCCCCGACAACACCCACGTCGGCGTGCGCATCGACGAGGACGGCACGATTCACCGCGACATCGCCGCGCAAACACAAGCCGTCATCGAGAACATCGGCCGCATCTTAAAGGAAGCCGGCGCCGGACTGGAGCACCTGGTCGACATCACGACCTTCCTCATCGATATGGAGGATTTCGCCGGCTACAACGCCGTCTACAACGAATTTTTCAACGCCGAGACCGGCCCCACCCGCACCACCGTGGCCGTCCACCAGCTTCCCCACCCCAATCTGGCGATCGAGATGAAAGCGGTGGCCTACCTGCCTTTGCTTTCAGACGAAGGATAACGCATCGTCACACCACAACGACACAAACACCATATATATCAACAGGTTAGCACCCAAACGACTTAAGATAGTGCCGCCCCCGACCGGGCGGCATCTTTTTTTCTTGCTCCCGGGAAAACACGATCTGAGCAAAAAATTTTGACCTCAAGGTAATTCGTTCTATACTTCAAGCAGACTGGAAATTTTCCAGTCATAGTGTAATCCACTCCTGGTTCGTGCACCGTCGACGAGCTAGCTCGAAAGCCCTGAAGTCCAGGTAGTATCAGGTGGGCTTTCCCAGGTGGGACGTTTCGTCAGCCCTTGGGAGGTCTTCATGTATCGTTCTTGGCTCCACCGCTTCGTTCCTGCTGTCGGCCCGGCCTCCGGCTCCTCGCCGGTCTCTGTGCCCCGCCACGCCCTTCAACTTAACGGCGCCTACCTGCTGCGCGTGGGGCTCTTAGCCCTGGCCCTGGTGGGGCTGCTCGCGCTCTACTTCGGCGCGCTGATCCTCAGCGTGGCGGCCACTGTCGTGGTCGTAACCCGTGCGATGAGCGGCCCGATTCAGCTCGATGACCTCGTGCTGGGATCGCTGACCGCCCTGCTCCTTCTGCCCCTGGCGCTTGTCCTGCTCAAAGGACTCTTCCACCGCCAGAAGGTCGACCGCTCTGAGTTCATTGAGCTCAGCGCTGAGTCGGAGCCGGAGCTCTTCGCGTTCCTCATCGACCTCTGCCAGCGTGCCGGCGCGCCGCTGCCGCATCGCGTCTACGCCTGCCCGCAGGTCAATGCCGGGGTCTTTTTTGACGCCTCGCTGCTCAACCTGATCTTCCCGGTGCGCAAGAACCTGCTCATCGGTCTGGGGCTCATCAACACCCTTAACCGCACCGAGCTCGAAGCTGTGCTCGCCCACGAGCTGGGGCACTTCTCCCAGCGCTCAATGCGCCTGACGCACTACGTGTACGTCGTCGCCGAGATCCTGCGTCAGCTGGTCGAGGAGCGCGATCCCATTGACCAGGCCCTGGCCCGCTGGCAGACCCGCTGGCACCGCGGCCTGGGTTTGCCCCTTCTGCTCAACACGATCACCACTCTGGTGCGCAGCATCGCTCGCCGGGCCCTGGCGGCGCTGGAGCGTCTCGACGCGTCGGTGAGCCGCCAGATGGAGCTTCACGCCGACCGCGTCGCCGTGCGCCTCACCGGCAGCGACGCGCTGGTGCACGCGCTCAAGCGCGCCGACTGGGCGGATCGCTGCTACGCCCAGACCTGCTACGACCTGGAGCAGGCCTCCCGCGAGGGGTTACGTACCGACGACTTCTTCGTGCACCACGAGGCCCTGATGGGCTCGATGCGCGAGCGTCTGGGCGACGCGACCCTCGGTCAGCCGCCGGCGCTCCCCGATGACCCCGACCACTTTGAGTGGGTCTTCGACCCGGAAGACGCCGGCGAGCGCGCCGACCTCTTCGACTCCCACCCGCCCCACCATGTGCGGGAGGCGCACGCCCGCTACCACTACGTGCGCACCGACTTCGACGAACGCTCGGCCTGGACCCTCTTTGATGATCCGCAGAGCCTGCGCCACGCGCTCACCCGCGGCATCAACGCGGTGGAGTTTGGCGACGCCGCCCCCACCCACCACGCCCCCGAACTTCAAACCTACCTCGACGGCGAACACGCCGAGGTTCTGCTCAACCCGCGCGAAAAGGTCGTCTTCGGGCACCGCTACGTCGAATTCGGTGAATTGGACGAGGTCTTCGACGCTGCCAACGCCGAAGATAGCGATGACGAGGCCATCACCGCCTGGCTTCACGACCTCATCGGTCCCACCCTGGACCAGGCCGCCGAAAGGTTGGCCGCACAGCTCCCGCAGCTCACCGCCCAGCCGGTGGCCGCCCACGGCAACGCGCGCCCGCTGCGCAGCAGCGCCGGCGCCCGCGCCTGTCCTCCGGGAGTCGACTGCGGCCGCGACCCGCAGGCCGAGCAGCGCTGGTTCGCCCAGCTCGACGCCGACCTGATGCACGCCCACCTGGTCATCGCCGCACGCCAGGGCGACGACGCCCTCGACGAGCTTCAGACGCGCTACCGCTTCCACGATCACCTCCAGCGCCTGGCCCGCTGGATGCGCAAGCACAGCCCTTCGCTGGCCCGCGTCACTCACCTGGTGGCCGACGCCGAGCTTGACGACGACGCGATTCAGTGGATCTTCGAGACGCTGGTGGGTACCCACACCACCTTCCATCAGGCGCTCTACGAAGGCCCGCGCATCCCGGCGCTTCACGGCTTTGAGGATGAAGACAGCCTCGGTGAGCGTTTGCTCGACACCCCGCTGGTCGACGCCTCGCCACTGATGCGTGGCGAGCTCAACCACCGGTGGCTCAACCGCTACACCGCCCAGTGGCAGGAGGCCAGCGAGCGCCTAGACCACCTGCGACGCAAGAGCCTGGGCGCGATGCTGGCCCACCAGCGTGAGCTTGTCGAGCGCTGGGAGGCGCGCCAGCCTTGAACTTCTTTGCCGATCGAACCCATCTATGCCCGTACGTATCAAAGCCAGCTGGATCTGGACGGCTTGCGCCCTGCTGATCCTCCTCTCGATTGTTCTGCCGCAGGTCGACATGTCGATTCAGCATGAGAGCCCCCGCGCTGAAGCCAACTTCGACCCTTTTGATCCGGCCATCATCGCGCTGGAATCGCATCTCGCACAACAGCGCGTCGGCGACTGGGAGCCCGACCAGGTGCGCGCGCAGCTCCCGCTGCTTCAGGCTCGGGCGCTGGCGCGCATCGGTCCCATGACCCCCGTGGAGATGGAGCGCGTCGCTGCGCTGATTGACGAGTACGCCCCGCAGATCGCCTCCCAGCCGGAGGGCTCCGCCGAGGCGCTGCGCGCCCACCGCGATCACCTCATCGCCGAGAGCCTCCCACGTCTCAACGCCGACGCCATCCGCGACGCGCTCGAGAAGACCCGCCAGAGCGTCGAAGGCGCGATCTCCTCCTCGGAGACCGCGCCCTCGACCGGAACTTAACCCAATACTTTCAAGACCTTAGCTCAACCCTTGAGCGAGGGCGCCGCCTTCAGGATAGCCGCCCCGGCCTGGTCAGCATACTGCTCGAAGTTCGTCTCGAAGAGACCCACGAGTTTGCGCGCCGTGGCTTCAAAGGCGTCGGCATCAGCCCAGGTCTTGCGGGGCACGAGCACCTCAGAGGGAACTCCCGCAACCTCGGTGACCACATCGACCTTAAAGAGCGGATCGCTCACCGTCGGAGCATCGGCCAGCTCCCCGGAGTTGATGGCGTCGATGATCGCGCGGGTGTACTTGAGCTTCATGCGATGGCCCGTGCCGTACGCCCCGCCGGTCCAGCCGGTGTTGACCAGCCAGGCTTTGGCGCCGTGCTGGCGCATCTTCTCGGCCAGAAGCTCGGCGTAGCGCATCGGATGCCACACCAGGAACGCCGCGCCGAAGCACGCCGAGAAGGTCGCCTTGGGCTCGGTCACGCCCATCTCGGTGCCCGCCACCTTCGCGGTGTACCCGCTGATGAAGTGGTACATCGCCGCCTCCGGGGTAAGTCGACTCACCGGCGGCAAGACCCCGTAGGCGTCACAGGTCAAAAAGATGATGTTGTTAGGATGCCCGCCCACGCACGGGATCTGCGCCCCGGGCACGTACTCAATCGGGTACGAGGTGCGGGTGTTCTCGGTGATCGCGTTATCGTGGAAGTCCACCTCGCGGGTGTCCTTGTCGTAACCCACGTTCTCCAGCACCGAGCCGTAGCGGATCGCGTCGTAGATGATCGGCTCCTGCTCTTTCGACAGGTCGATCGTCTTGGCGTAGCAGCCCCCCTCAATGTTGAAGACGCCCTTTTCCGTCCAGCAATGCTCATCGTCGCCGATCAGCGCGCGATGCGGGTCGGTGGAGAGCGTCGTCTTGCCCGTGCCCGAGAGCCCGAAGAAGAGCGAGACATCCCCCTTCTCGTTGCTCTGGTTGGCCGAGCAGTGCATCGAGAGCACGCCTTTTTTAGGCATCAGGTAATGCATGATCGTGAAGACGCCCTTCTTCATCTCCCCGGCGTAGTCGGTGCCCAGGATCACGAACTCGCCACGATCGAAGTTCAGCGCCACGCTGGTCTTCGAGGTCACCGACTTCACGCGCTGCGGATCAGCCGCGCTGCTCCCGGCGTTGAAGATCACATAATCGGGCTCCCCGTAGCTCTCCAGCTCCTCGGCCGTGGGACGAATCAGCATGTTGTGCATAAAGAGCGAGTGGTAGGCCCGCGCGCACACAATGCGCACCTTAAGCTGATGCTCCTTATCCCAACCGGCAAAACCGTCGATCACGTAGAGCACCGGGCGGTCATTGAGATAGTCAATGGCCGTCTGGCGGTTCTGCATGAACTCGTCGGGTTCCATGGCGATGTTGATATCACCCCACCAGATGTCGTCCTGGCTGGAGGGCTCGCGCACCACCCGCTTGTCTTTGGGGCTGCGTCCGGTCTTCTCGCCGGAGAAGGCGATCAGCGCGCCGCTTGAGGCGATCGCTGCCCCCGGATCGTTGAGAATCGCCATCTCGTAGAGGCGAGCCACGCTGGGGTTACGCAACACCTCGGGGCCGTCGATGCCGTACCCTTTCAAGTCGACCTTGCTCATAAAGTCACCTTTGAGTTCTGCATACCTTTTGAGAAACATCTCACCCACACCCTGTCACCGCCAGGCGGCGGCTGGCCGCACACTAATCACCGCCCCCCGCGCCGGTCAAGTAAGCCCCCCGGGCTTAACTTTCCTTAATCTGAGGTCTCCTCGTCGGGGGCCTCCACCCCGTACTTCTCCAGCTTGTAGTAGAGCGCGCTGGACTTAATCCCCAACAGGCGCGCCGTCTCCGCTTTGACCCCCTGGGCCTTCTCCAGCGCGGCCACAATCAACGAGCGCTCCAGCGCTTCGAGCACCTCCGGTAGACTCGAGGCCTCGACCGCGCTCAGGTCCATGCCCTCTGCCATCTGTGTTCCGCCCCCTAACGCCGGCGGCAGATCCTCCACCCCGATCGACTCCCCGCGTGCAAAGACCAGGGCATGTTCGATCACATTCTCCAGCTCCCGCACATTGCCCGGCCACTCATAACGCGTGAGCAGCGCCATCGCGTCCTCGCCAATACGACGGGCCTGAGAGCGGGTGCGCTCGGCCAACTTCTCCACGAAATGCCGCGCCAGCGCCGGAACATCTTCGCGACGCTCTCGCAAAGGCGGCAGCTCCACCGGAATGATGTGCAGCCGGTAAAAAAGATCTTCGCGAAAACTCCCCTTCGCCACCTCTTCGCGCAGATCGCGGTGCGTCGCGGTGACCACGCGCACATCGGCTTTAAGCGTCTCTTCGCCGCCCACCCGCTCAAACTCCCGCTCCTGAAGAACGCGCAAGAGCTTCAGCTGTGTGGCGGGCTGAATGTCGCCAATCTCATCGAGAAAAATCGTCCCCCCTTCAGCAAGTTCAAACCGTCCGAGCCGACGTTTATGCGCGCCGGTAAACGCGCCCTTCTCATGACCGAAGAGCTCGCTCTCCAACAGCCCCTCGGCCAGGGCCGAGCAGTTCACCTTCACAAAAGGCCCGCTGGCGCGCGGGCTGGCCTTATGAATCGCCCGCGCCACAAGCTCTTTGCCCGTCCCCGACTCCCCGTGGATGTACACGGTGCTCTCACTGCCGGCCACGCGTCGCACCCGCTCCAGAATGGTGGCCATGGCCTGAGAGTCACCCACGATCGCTTCATCGAAGCTGCCGGCGACGTCCTCGCGCAGGATCGCGTTCTCCTCGATAAGCCTCTCGGCGCGCGCCCGCTCCGCGCCCACCTCCAGCGCGCGGCTGACCTTGGCCCGCAAGAGCTCCGGAGGAAAAGGTTTGGGCAAAAAGTCGAACGCCCCGGCCTGCATCGCCTCCACAGCCGTCTCAATGCTGCCAAAGGCGGTGATCATGATCACCATCGCCTCCGGCCGCGCCTCACGAACCCTGGCGAGCACCTGCATGCCATCGACCTCATCCATCTTCAGGTCGGTGATCACAAGGTCGGGGCGCGCCTCCTTAAAGCTCTGCAATCCCTGGCGGCCCCCCTCGGCTGCAAGCGCTGTATGCCCCATGCGCGTGAGCACCTGCACGATGCCCTCGCGCAATGTCTCATTGTCTTCAACGACCAACACCTTTGCCATACGCTTGCTCCCGGACACCTTGATACGTCGACCAGCGGATCCTCTTAACCCAACCACCCTTCGGGCACAGCCTTCGCCCGGGGCACCTCGGGCAGCGCTGCGTCGAAGGGCCAGCTTAACACCACGCAGGTGCCTCGCCCGGGCTCACTCTCGATATGCAGGCTGCCGCCGTGCTCCTCCAGGATCTGGCGCGTCAGCGCCAGCCCCAGACCGCTGCCCTTCTCCCGGGTGGTGAAGAAGGGCGTGCTCAGTTCTGCCAACTTCTCCGGCGCGATTCCAGCCCCCCGGTCCAGCACCTCAACCCGGCACATGCCATCGCGTGCCGCCACCACCACCCGCACGCACTCACCGGGCGGGCTGGCCTGGTAGGCGTTGCGCACCACGTTGAGGATCGCGCGCCGCAAGCGGCTGACATCTCCCGTCCACGCCACCCCCTCAGCCCCCTCGACCTTGAGCGCACACCCCACCTCGGCCATCTCGCCACGCAAGAGATCGTCGATCGCAGCGAGCACCCCGGAGGCCTCAAAGCGCTCCGGCACAAGCTCGGTCGGGCGCGCGTAGGCCAGGAAGTCGGTCACCACCCGCTCCAGATAGTTGAGCTCCCGGGCGATCTTCTCGACCATCACGACCTGCTCATCATCTCCCCCTTCGCGCAGCTCTTCGTGCAAGAGCCCGCAGAACAACTTCATCCCTCCCAGCGGGTTACGCACCTCATGGGCGATGCCGGCGAGCATCATCTGCATGCGTTCATCGCGCGCAACAACCGACTGGCGCATCTCCTCAAACGCCCCCATCAAGAAGGCGATCTCCTCCGGCCCGGCCGCCGGCTGCTCCGCACTGACCAGCGGGCGCTTCATCTCGCCCTGCGCCACGCGCTCGACCCCACGAACCAGCCGCCGCACCGGCCGAAGAAGCGCCGCCGCAAAAAGCACCGCGACCACCCCGACCACCGCCACGCCAACTGCCCCCAGCGCCATCAGCGCCCCACCGAAGTCTCCCAGAAGCTCAAAATGGGTGGCGCTGGCGATGACCACAATCATCGCCACCGGCGTCTCATCGAGCCACACCGGCACAAACGCCTTCTTATGGCGCTGGCCATCGTCGGTGCGATACATCGGGCTTGTGCGCGGCTGCCCGTCTTCAAAACTTCGCGCGATCTCGATCCGATCCGCCTCCAACGAGAAGACAGGCTGCCCAAAGCTAACCGCCACATCCGTATCGACCAGGCTCTTTAAGTCCGCATCGACGATCATCACCCGGCGCGCGTCGGTGGCCTCTCGCGTCGCCTCCAGCCGCTCGCTCAGGCGCGCGCGCACACGCTCCATGGAGGCGTCCATGCGCGCGAGCTGGGCGGCGTCGATGCCCTCACTGAGCTCCGCGCTCAGCGCGCCCCCGATCGCGCTTAAGCGCCGGCCCACCTCCTCTTCCAGACCGCGCTGCGCGCTCTCCCAGGCCAGCGCGATCATCGCCACGATGATCAGGGTGGTGGGCACCACAAAGGCCGCGATCATCTGCGCGCGCAATGAAGCTCGAACTCTCACGGATCTTTACTCGCGTTGAGGGGCAGGGCCGGAAGACCGCCTGATTGACACCTTTCTTGCGCCAACGCTATCCTCGCCACGCCCCGAAGATCAATCGCCAGCACGACCTGAGGACCCATGAACGACGCGGAGAACAAGCCTTCGGCTGGCGAGCAGCCACCCGAAGAGACGCGTGTCTCCGCTGAGGGCGCCTCATCGACGCCCACGCCGGAGGATGCCCCCTCGGACGCACCACGGGTGCCCGCCCCCCGAAAGACCATGCAGGGCATGGGCGCGCTGCGCACACCCTCAAGCCCCGGCTCAGGGCTCTCCCTCTCGGAGCGTCTCAAAAAACTCAGCGTACCCGCCGAGACCGCTCAGCCGAGCGATGCCGACGCCGACGTCGACACCGACTCGCCGAAGTCCAATCCGGCCGACGCCCTGACTGCCGCCCCCGAAGACGACGCCCCGACCACCATCGAGATGCTCCCGGAGGACCTCGATGACGATCTCGAGAACGGCGTGGCACCCGAAGAGCGTGATGCAGAAGAGCGGGACGCATCGGATGCGCACACAGACGCGTCGCGCCCCTCCTCCGGGCGCGCCACCATGCTCAGTCACGCCATCGGGCCCACCGGCATCCCGGCCGAAGATGCCTCCGACAGCGCCGACATTCAGACCTCCGCCCCGAACCTCGAGGAGGTCTCCCGGCCGGAAACAGCGCGTGCCTCCTCGCTGAGTGAGTCCACTCACCCCGAACCTCCCGAAGAGCTCACCGTCGAAGAACCCTTCGTTGGCGAGGCCACCGAGATCGCGCCCGGGCTGGCCGACGCCCTGCCCGATGGCGATCTTCAGCCCGAACGCACCGAGATCTCACCGGGACTTCGTGGCGAGGCACCCGCCGGCGATCTTCAGCCCGAGCGCACCGAGATTGCCCGCAGTGTCTTCGACACCGCCAGTGAGGCACCGCCCCCGGTCGACCGCAGCAGCATCTCCATGGAGCTCGCCGCTGCCGCCGACTCCGGCGCCTTTGAGGCCACCCAGATTTCGTCGGTCGAAGACCTCGCCCGCGGCGATCGCGCCCGGGCTGGCGTCGATGCCCCTGCCACGACGCCGGCACCGGGCACCGATGACTTCGCCGCCCAGGCCACCGAGGTCTTCTCCAGCCCCTTTGAGGCCGACCCGGTCTGCCCGCGCATCTCCACGCTGAGCGGCCCCACCGTCGGGCAGGAGTTTCTGGTCAACCGCATCCGCAGCACCGTCGGCCGTGGTACCGACAACTCCATCGTGGTGCCCGACCTCTCGATGAGCCGCAAACACTTCGAGATCATTCAGCAGCACGACGACAGCTTCATGGTCCGCGACCTGATGTCGATCAACGGCACCGCCCTCAACGGGGTCAAAGTCCGCGAGGCCGATCTCTTTCACGGCGACCGCATTGAAGCCGGGCAGACCACCTTTCAATTTGTGATTCCCGGCGATCGCCCCACCGAGAGTCGGCAGCGGCGGCTGATCCCGGCCGCCTCTACCCAGACGGCCACCGCGCTGAAGCAGGGCCAGCTGGGCGCGGCGCCCTCCTCCGCTGCGCCGCGCCGCCTCGATCGCATGTTGATGGGCGTGACCATCGGCGCAGCCCTGCTCTGCCTGCCGCTGATCGGGCTCATCGTGCACCTGGCCCTCTCCCCCGAGGCCTCCGAAAACGCTTCCGAAGCGGCCCTGGCCATCCACGACAGCGACGCCCGCGCGCTCTACCTGGAAGGGGTGGAGGCCATCAAGAGCAGGGAGTGGGAGCGGGCCGAGGAGCTTTTCAAAAAAGCAGCTGCCGCCGACCCGGAGTTCGGCGAAGTCGACGCTCAGCTTGAGCGCATCGCCATGGAGCGGCGCGCCCGCGACATCGTCGAGCGCGCTCGCCAGCGAGTCGACGCCATCAATGCGCCGCTCCTGGCCGAGCTCGGCGCCATCTCGCGCGAGAGCGTCTATCACAGCGAGGCCCAATCGTTGATTCGGCTGGCGCGGCAGGGCGAGGTTCACGGGATTTTTGAGCGCGCCCAGCGCTCCTTTGAAGCGGAAGAGTGGGAGGCCAGCCGCGAGGCCGTCGACGATCTTCTCAGCATCTCGCCGCAGCATGAGGGCGCGCGCCGCCTCCTCGAAGATCTCGACGCGGTGGCCGCCCGACAGCTTGAAGAGCGTCAGGCCGAAGAGGCCCGCCAGCGCGAGCTCGCCAGCCGCACTCGCCGGCCTTCGGCCCGCCCCTCCAGCGAACGTGAGAAGCCTGAGCTCGACAACCCCTTCGCCGAGTTGCCCTCCTCGGGCGGTGCGGAATCAACCGGCGGATCCCGAGATTCGACGGGATCTTCTGCGGGCTCCATCAACTTCACGGAGGGCTTCAACCTCTACCGCGACGAGAACTTCGACGGGGCCATCGCGCACTTCGAGTCCATCCGACAGGCCTCCAGCGGCGCCATTGGCGAGCGAGCTGCGCGCACCGCCGACGATGTGCGCACCTTCCGCCAGAGTTTGCAGCAGGGACGCCAGGCGCTGGAGGCCGGCGAGTTTGAACGCGCGCTTACCCTGATCCAGAGCGCCCGCAAAGCCGACGCCTCCATCGCCGGCGGCCGCGGCTACTTCGAGCAGCAGACCTCCACGGCCATGGCCCACGCGCTCGCTGGCCAGGGCCTGGCGGCCCTGGCCTCCGACAGCTACGCTCGCGCCTACTCCCTTCTGACCCGCGCCCAGGCCCTCTCCCGAAGCGATCCCACCACGCGCCGGCTGGCCCTGGCGCTGGAAGACGAGGCCAACAGCCTCTACATCCTGGCCGCCGGCCAGCGCGCCTCCGACCCGGGCGCTGCCGCCGAGCTCTGCCGCACCATCCTCACGATGGTGCCTCCCTCCAGCGACAACCACCGCCGCGCTCGCCAGATGCTCGAAGAGCTCCCCTGACCCCGGGACGCCGGGCCCCCCGGACGCTGCAACCTCCGGCCCCGAAGCCCCACACGCCAACGCCCCGATGAGCAAGCTCATCGGGGCGTTGGCGTGTCACAAGTGTGGATCGGTGACCGGACTCAGCGAAGTGGCGGGGATTGCCGCTGCTCCAGCACTTTGGCCACCTTGACCTTCAGCTCTTCAAAGTCGAAGGGCTTATCGATGTAATCATCGGCACCAAAAAGCGGGCTGGTCAGCTCGTTATTGGTCGGGCCGATGCCGGTGAGCATGATGATCGCGGTGTGCTCGTAAATATCGTGCTGACGCACGTACTTGCACACCTCCCAACCGGTGAGCTCGGGCATCATCACGTCGAGCACCACCAGGTTGGGGCGATGCTCAATGATCTTCTCCAGCGCATCGGCTCCGTCGACGCTCTCCAGAAGATCGCAGTCACGACGCGAAAAGTGCGCCTTGAGCATCCCGCGCAGCTCACTGTCGTCATCGGCCAGAAGGATCAGCGGGCGCTCACGGGTGGTGGGCGCACCAAAGGGCAGATCTTCATCGGCGATCGCGTCGATCGACTCTGCTGCGCTCTTCTCGTTGGGGTCCATGCATATACCTCGGAATCGTGATCTCGATGGGTCTATCAGGGGGCAGGGGCAATCCTACACACATCGCCTCGACCTGCCACCGAAAACACCGGCCGAATTCACTCGCCGCTGGCCTCATCGGGCTGCGCCTGACTGGAGGCTTCAAAGGCCTCCACGCGCTCACGCGCCCGCGGGGTCTCATCGAGGAACTCATCGAAGAGCACCCGCGCCAGCTCCCGCTTGTCGATCCCTTCGGGGGCCACCTTCATATCGAGCTGGCAGAGCGAGATATCAAAGCGCGAGCTCTTGACCGTCTCTTTATCCAGCCCGAACTCCCGCATCGCCTTCTCGAGCTCGTGGGTCTGCATGTTGAAGCGACCGGCGACTTCGCGCAGAGACTGCTGACGGAAGTTGTTATTCTCGGTGATCCCGCAGTGGTAGGCGCAGAAGACCTCAAAGGGGGTCAGCTCCACCGGCCCCCGGCGCGACTCCTGAGCAGCCGAAAGGTCGACCACCGGCTCCCGCCCGCCGAGCTTGCTCTCGGGGGTCTTGAGCTTGCGCACCGGCGTCTTACGACGCTGGCGCCGCTTGCCGGAGCTGCGGTTTCGGCTCTTGCGCCGCGAGCTTCCACGGGAGCGCCGCGAGCTCTGGCGACGGTTCTTGCTCTTACCCCGGCCCCGGCTCTTCTTCTTGCCGCCGGAGGGCTTGGAGCCTCCCTCAGATCCACCCGACTCGTTTTTCGCGTTGTTCTGGGTGTTCTGGTTGGAGCCTTTGCTGCTGCGCGAGCGCCGGCGACGGCGACGGCGGCGGCGCTTACTGCTGCCACCACCTTCGGGGTTGTTATCCTGGGCGCTCTGGTTGGCCTCTTCGCTCATCCTCTCCTCGGTGCTGAGCCTGAAAGGTCACTGACGATCGCTGCCCGGGGACCTCGGCGCCGCCTGCTGGCAGCCCGTCCCACGCGCATCGATCTGGCGGTATGTCGCTCGTTTGGTACCTGCTCGCCGGTGGGGTCGCTCGCGCCGCGACGCGCGGCGTGACAACCTTCCCCGGATCTTTATCGTGCCGCGGACCGTCGTGATCCGGCACTCGCGTCGACGTCCCACAAGGATGCCGGACGGTCGGAGCGCGCTCTCCTCATCGACCCTGGAGACACGGGCTCCCTGGTCCTCAATGTACTCACCGATGCCGAGTCACCACGCCATCCTGGCAAAACGCCCGGGATGATGGGCGCTGACCGCTGCTGCGGGACGCGCTCTCCGATCGTGCTCGGTGCCCTGTTGGTTTCGGGGTCAAGCCGCGCACGGAATAGCGTCGCGCGCCAGCTCTCCTCGACACTCTAGCGCATCTGAATTAGGCTGACAACTCCCCGCAAAGTTCGTACCACTGCTGCGGTCCCCGCTCGCTACGAGCCCTCTCGATACGTCTTACGGTGTGCCCAACGCGCGTCTCGGCGCCCCAGCTCTCCGCCCACGTCCTATGCGCCAACCCCATCTTCCAACCCTGATGCCACCTGCCGCACGCCGGCTTCGATGGCTGGTTGTTGGCTTAAGCCTGTTCTGGGGCACCGGATGCAACCTGGCCATCGACCTGGAAGATTATCCCTACACCGCGCTTTCACCCGATACCGACCTCCCCGCCGACACCGGCGCCGACGCTCCGGCTGAAGACACCGAGCTTGCAGACACGCCCGACGCTCCCGTCGGGCAACCCGCGCTGGCCTTCTCCGAGCTGATGATCCGCGTGGAGCCCCCGCCTGGCGAGTCTCAGGAGCTGGGCGAATACGTCGAGATCGTCAACCTGGGCGACGCCCCCATCGATCCGCGCGGCGTGGTGATCGAGATCCTCGAGACCAACGAGCGCATCGAGATCGACCGCCTGCTCGACTCCCCCAAAGAGCGCGCCGTGGTCGAGGCCCTGGAGCCCATCGCCCCCGGGGAGCGTTTTCTCTTCTACCGCCGCGCCAACGACCATTACGTCATCGAAGAGATCCTCGATCCTGCGGCCTCCTACGAGTACGGCCGCTGGAGCCGACCGGTGGGCCTGTCGAACTTCACCCGCTCCATGCGCCTGATCGAGCTGGAGGGGGAGTTCGGCTTTGTGATCCACGACGAGGTCGCCTGGCGCGAAGGCGCGCTGGTCGACCCGGATGGCGAGATCGGAGCCGGGCGCGAGCTACGCGAAAACGTCGCCTTCGGGCTGCGCCCTGGCGAGCGCTCGGGCCGCGAGCCCACCGCCTGGTGCTACCACCGCGAATTGCTCTCCGAGGGCCCGCTCTTCGGATCGCCGGGCCAGCCCACCCCGGCGAGCTGCCGCTGACCTCGTCTCTGACTCCAACTTAGCGCGGCGTTCGGGCTCATCCCTTGAGCTGAGCGCGAATGCGCTCCACAACCTCCGAATACGAGGTGTTCTGCACAACCTGCGTCATCAGGTCGGTGTACTTCTCCACAAGGTCAGTGCGCCCCTCCCCGCGGTAATGCTCCAGGATCTCGTGCAGACGCACGTAGGTGCGCTCGCTGTTCACAAAGTACTCCGCGGCCTTCACCGTTGCCTCAATGCCGGCGCGGCTGACCGAGGGTTGGCGCGCCTGAAAGACAAACTCGCGCCCCTCACTGTTGACGATCCCCACGGTCGCCTCAGCCCATGCCTTGGAGGACTCCCGGGCGTCATCGCTGTTGAGCAACCCCTGGATGGCAAACTGCGAGAACGCGATCGAGCTGAGCGAGGGGTAGTCGTGCGCCAGGTGCTGGCGCAGCCCGTTGAAGAGCGCGTCGATCGTGCCCACGCCCTGCCCCTCGACCTCCACCGGGTTCTCCTCGCGCTGGGCGAGCTGAAAGCGCATCAGGCACTCCCCGCGGCTTAAGTCTTCTTCCAGGCTGTACGCTTTGACCGCCAGGGTGAGGTAGTTCTCCTGGAGAATCTCGCGCATCAGACTGACCATCTTCTCTTGATCGAACGCCATCGTTGCTCCTTTTCGACGGGTAGGACGTTTTATCTTCGGGAGGTCATACGTTAAGGTAGCGAAGCTGCTTAAGACAGGATGCGACGCTTCGTAATGCTTGTAACGCGTCCATCGTTGCCGCACATCCTCCGGCCTTTTAACGGGCCGCCTGCCGGGAGTCTTCCTGATGGTCGCACCTTACTCGACGTCGCCTCATCGCGAGCCGGTGGTCCAAGAGTCCTCCACCTACCTCACAGACGCGGAGGCGGCCTCCTTATGCACGATCTTCTTTGAGGGCCTGGAGAGCGGCATGAGCTACGCGCGCATCATCGACATGATGGAGCGCCAGGGCTACGACGGCAAAATGGTTCGCCGGATGCGCCACTCCCTGATGGAGCGCGGCGACATGCTCGGCGAAGCCTTTGCCCGCTACGGCCTGCTCGACTCCACCGCCCGAAAGCTCATCCTGGTGGCTGAGGAACAGGGTAAGCTTCCGCGCACCTTTCGCCACCTGGCCAAGCATTACGGTAAACGCGCCAGGCGCCGAAAAAAGCTCGTCTTCTCCTTTGCCGAGCCGGTGCTCCTGGTGGTGCTGGGCCTCTTCATCGCCATGACCCTTTTCACCGCGGATCTTGGCGAGATCACCATGCGCCACGACACCTGGACGGTGATCGGCGAGCTGATGATGGGAGGCCTGCTGCAGGGCGCGATCTTTTTGCTGGTCGTGGGTTTCGGGGCGTACGTCTACCTCAACCTCCCGGTCGATCTGAGCCTGCGCAGCTTCGGCTACCGCCTGTGGCTGGCCGTCCCGATCTTAAACCGCGCCAGCCTCTTCAACACCTACTCGGTGTTCTGCCGCTACACCGAACAATCGATCTCCAGCGGTCTGACCGTGCATAAGGCGCTGGAGCTGGCGGCGGAGGCCTCCAACAACTCCGATATTGAGCGCAAGATCCCGATCGCCCAGGACGTCATCGAGCAGGGGGGGAGCCTGGCCAAGGGCTTCTATATGATGAAGGTCTTGCCCGACGACATCCTGGAGAACGTCGACGTGGGTGAGGAGACCGGTCGCCTGGAGGAGCGCCTGGCGTCGCTGGCCGAGCGTTACGAAGAGCGAGCCGATGAGGCCTTTGAGGCGCTGATGGCGACCTTCGTGTACGGCGCGCGCATGATGATCGCCGCGGCGATCATCGGCACGCTGCTGCTGACGTTGACCACGCAGTTCAAAGACACCTTCATGGTCTAGGCCGTTGAGGTCAGGCCAGATCCTGGCCTTCAAAGGACAGGCCTGGCGAGCCGGGTCTTCAGGCATGAAAAAACGCGCAGCCGGAGCTCCGGCTGCGCGTTTTTTATTCGGAAAACCTCCGCGGCGTACTCACCGCAGGGCTCGGACTTACTCGTTGCAGCCCTCCGAGCGCAGCGGAATCTGGCGAATCGCGCGCACCGCCCGCACATCGCCCGTGATCGCCTGGGCGTGGGCCACAAGCTCATGGAGCTGTTTTGTATCGAGCGGCCGGTCAATCGCCGCCACCTCGTAGGCAAACCCGTAGTCGGGGAAGTCGCGGTGCGAGGAGCGCAGGTTGTTGAGCCCCGCCTCAAAGATCGCGTCATCGACGGCCTTCTTGGTGCCGCGCTGATCGCTGTGAATCACCGTGAGGATCGTACACGCCCCGTCGGTCTCCACCCCGATGGTCTGGCCGGGGCTGAACACACAGTCGCGCACAAGGCCCTGCTCCAAAAAGAGCTGGGTGGTGTTGGCCACATGCTGGGCGATGCGCGGTTGCGCCTCCTCGGTGGCCGCCCCGATATGGGGGGTGGTGACCACGCTGGCGAACTCCGCGTAGGGGTTCGACCAGGGATCATCGCTGCTGCCGGGCTCCTCCGGGAACACATCGACCGCCGCGCGGCGCACATGCCCCTCTTCGACCGCGCGCTTGAGATCCTCGGGGTTGTACAAAAAGCCGCGCGCCGCGTTGATGAAGATGCGCGGGCTCGACGGCTCACGGTCCGCCCCGAAGTTGGACAGATGCTCGTAGCTGAGCATGTCGCGGTTGCTGCGCCCGCGATGATCTTCGGCGCCCACATGCACGGTGACCACATCCGCCACGCGGAAAGCCTCCGAGAGCGTCGCGCAGCTCGTCCATCCCAGCGCCATGCCCACCTCCCGGGCCAGCTCGCGGGTGTCATAGAAGAAGACACGCATGCCAAAGGCCTCGGCCACCTGGGCGACCTGCTTGCCGATGTTGCCCAGCCCGATGATCGCCAGGTTCTTACCCTTGAGCTCGTAGCGCTCCTTGCTGTTCTTGGTCCACAGATGACTGCGACCGTCGCGATCCGCATCAAAGATGCGCCGCGCCAGGCAGATCATCTCGCCCAACACCATCTCCACCACCGAGCGCCCGTTGCTCACCGGGTCGTTCATCACCAGCACGCCCTCACGCGCGCAGGCCTCCCGATCCACCGAGTCGTCGCCGATGCAGCAGAGCATCACCGCGGCCAGATGTTTGGACGCCTTGAGCACGCGCTCGTTCACCTCAAAGCGGCTGCGCTTAAAGAGCAGGTCATGCTGCCCCTCCTCCAGGATACGCACGACCTCGTCCTCGTTGAGCGTGACCGACTCATCGAGGCGCTCCACCTCAATGCCCATCGCCGTGAGGTAACGGTCGAGCGAGGGGTGGGGATTTTCCAGAATCAGCGCTTTTTTGAAGTGGTCGCGCAACATGCGCACATCGTGCTGCTCAGACATCTTGGACCTTCTCGGGATATGAACATCACCGGGGCGCCACGAAACACGCCCCCTGCGACAGGTCAGGGGGCGCAACGGCGCACCGCTCAGGGTGCCAGGGGTTGGATCGCTCGCCAGTGGCGAGTCGATGCCCCATTAAAAGACAACATTCTCAACGTATTCCCCAAACGCCTCGCGCAGGGTGTCGGCGACCTCTCCCAGGGTCACCTTATGCACGACGGCGTCCACGATGCGGGGCATCAGGTTGTCGCCGCTGCGAGCGGCCCTGGCCAGCTCCTCGCAGCAACGCTCGACCTCCGAGGCCGCCCGTGACGCTTTGAGCTCGCGCAGCCGCGCGACCTGGGAGCGCTCCACCTCCGGATCGATCTGATGGATCGCCACCGGCGCCTCCTCCTCGGCCTTGTAGCGGTTGACCCCCACGATGACTTGTTCGCCGCGCTCCTGAGCGAGCTGGGCCTGGTAGGCGGCCTCCTGAATCTCACTCTGCGGAAAGCCGGCCTCAATGGCCTGCACCGCCCCGCCGATCTCATCGTAGCGGGCGATGTAGTCGCGCGCGCCCTCCTCGATCGCGTCGGTCAGCGACTCCACGGCGTAACTTCCGGCCAGCGGGTCGACGATCTCGGCCACGCCCGTCTCATGCGCGATGACCTGCTGGGTGCGCAGCGCCATCAGCGCCGACGCCTCGGTGGGAAGCCCCAGGGCCTCATCCCAGGAGTTGGTGTGCAGAGACTGCGTGCCGCCCATCACCGACGCCAGCGCCTGCATCGCCACGCGCACGATGTTGACCTGGGGTTGCTGCGCGGTCAGCGTCGAGCCGGCCGTCTGGCTGTGAAAACGAAGCCGCATCGAGCTCTCTTTCTTCGCCCCGAAACGCTCCTTCATGATGCGCGCCCACAGCCGGCGCGCCGCGCGGAACTTCGCGACCTCTTCGATGAAGTTATTATGCACATTGAAGAAAAACGAGAGGCGCCCGGCGAACTCATCGACATCGAGCCCGGCGGCCTGGGCGGCCTCCACGTACGCGATGCCGTTGGCCAGCGTAAACCCGACCTCCTGCACCGCCGTGCTGCCCGCCTCGCGGATGTGGTAGCCGGAGATGCTCACCGTGTTCCATTTGGGCACCTCGGCCTGACAGAAGCCGAAGATGTCGGTGATGATGCGCATGCTCGGGCGCGGCGGGTAGATGTAGGTGCCGCGGGCGATGTACTCCTTGAGCACATCGTTCTGGATCGTGCCGCGCAGCTTTGCCCGGTCGATGCCACGCTTGTCGGCCACCGCCACATAGAGGGCCAGCAGCGTCGAGGCGGTGGCGTTGATGGTCATCGAGGTCGAGATCTTATCGAGGGGCAGCTGATCGAGCAGCACCTCCATATCGGCGATGGAGTCGATCGCCACGCCCACCTTGCCGACCTCCCCACGGGCCCGGGGGCTGTCGGAGTCGTAGCCCATCTGCGTGGGCAGATCGAAGGCCACCGAAAGCCCGGTGGTCCCCTGCGAGAGCAGGTAACGGTAGCGCTCGTTGGACTGGGCGGCGTCGCCAAAGCCGGCGTACTGACGCATCGTCCAGAGCCGACCGCGGTACATCGTCGGCTGCACCCCGCGGGTGAAGGGGTAACTTCCCGGAAAACCCAGGTCGTTTAAGAAGTCCTGGCCGCGCTGATGCTGCGGCCCGTACACCGCCTCAACCTCCTCGCCATCGCTGCGCACAAAACGCTCGCGACGCTCGCCAAAGCGCTCCAGCAGCGGCTCCAGGACCTCATTGCGCCAGCGGGCGTCGGCCTCTTGCAGCGCCTCCCAGAACTCCTTGTCGCGTGACTCCTCGCTCATGCTCACTCCCGCGGCGCGCTTAACGCAGACGCCCGCTCTCTCTCATTGCACATCGTCGATGCGGACCAGCACGTCTCCGATCTCCACGGCCTGTCCCGCGCTCACTGCGACCTCGGTGACCACACCGGGGCGGTGGGCTTTGAGGTCGTTCTCCATCTTCATCGCCTCAACGATGACCACCGTCTCGCCAGGTGCAACCTCCTGGCCCACTTCAACGGCAATCGCCACGACCTTGCCGGCCATCGGACTCTTAAGCTCCGGGCTGTCGGAGCCGCGCGCGCCCACACCGGCGGCCTTCATGCGCTTCTGGCGCTCGTTGAGCACCTCCACGGCGTGGGTCTCGCCATCGATCTGCACCTCATAGACCGTATCATCGCGCAGCACATCGGCCTCAATGACGCGATCCCCGGTCAGAAGGCTCAGCCCGGCGGCGTCGGCCTCAAAGGCGCTGACTTCAAACGACTCACCCTCTGGCGAGGTGACGCGGTAGAGGTCCGCCTGGAGGGTCTCAACCTGCCAGGCGCGCTCCTCGTCGCCCTGGCCTACAAAATAATGCACTCGCTCGCTCATGCTCTCATCCTCAATCGTTCGCAACGGTGTCGTGGAGGTAGTGGCGCGTCCGGGGGTTCAACGCCCCAACGCGCGCATCCGACCGAGCTCTTTCCAGCGGCTGCCAGGCCCGCTCTTCGCGGCGCCTGCGCCACCCTGCACGCCGGCGCCCTGGCTCAAGGCCTCATCGCGGCGATGGGCGCTGAGCACGGCCACAAGCTCCGCATCAAGCTGGTAGCGCGGCACAGGCTTTTCGCGCTCTTTGAGCCAGCGCGGCACAAAATCCGTGGTGTACTCCCCGCGCACAAAGTCGGGGTGGTCGAGCACCTCGCGGTGAAACGCGATGTTGGTGGCGATCCCGCCGACCACATACTCCGAGAGCGCGCGGCGCATGCGCTCGATGGCGTGCTGGCGATCTTCGCCCCAGGTGATGAGCTTGGCGATCATCGGGTCGTAATGCACCGTGACCTCCCCGCCCTCATACACGCCGCCGTCTTCGCGCACACCCGGGCCCGACGGCGTCTTCAGCACGTGCAGCGGCCCCGGCGAAGGCATGAAGTTGTTCTCGGGATCTTCGGCGTAGATGCGGCACTCCACCGCCGCACCGCGGCGCGTGACCTGGCTCTGCTCGAAGTCCAACGGGTGGCCGGCGGCGATATGCACCTGCCAGCGCACCAGGTCCAGCCCGGTGATCATCTCGGTGATAGGGTGCTCGACCTGAAGACGGGTGTTCATCTCCAGGAAGTAGAAGTCGCCGTTGGCGTCGAGCAAAAACTCCACGGTGCCCGCGCCGATGTAATCGACGGCGCGCGCCGCATCACAGGCCACCTGGCCCATGCGCTGGCGCGTCTCTTCTTTGAGCACCGGGCACGGCGTCTCTTCAATGATCTTCTGGTGGCGACGCTGCACCGAGCAGTCGCGCTCAAAAAGATGCACGACGTTGCCGTGACCGTCGGCCAGCACCTGAATCTCCACGTGGCGCGGGTTGAGCACGTACTTCTCAACGTACACATCACCATTGCCAAAGGCGCTCAGCGCTTCGCGCCTCGCCCCTTCAAAGGACTGCACAAACTCCGCCGGATCGTCGACCCGGCGCATGCCCTTACCGCCGCCGCCGGCCGAGGCCTTCACCAGCACCGGAAAGCCCATCTTCTCGGCGATCGCCAGGGCTTCGGCCGCATCTTCGACGGCGTCTTTGGTGCCCGGCACAAGCGGGACCCCGGCCTTCTCCATCAGCTGACGGGCCCGGGTCTTCTCGCCCATCGCCTCAATGGCATAGGGTTTGGGGCCGATGAAGGTGATGCCGGCAGCCTCACAGGCGCGGGCGAAGTCGGCGTTTTCGCTCAAGAATCCGTAACCGGGATGAATGGCCTCGGCGCCGCTCTTTCTGGCGACGTCCAGGATCACCTCCGCGCGCAGGTAACTCTCAGCGCTGGGGGCCGGCCCCACACAGTAGGCCTCATCGGCCATACGCACATGTAGCGCCTTGCGGTCGGCCTCCGAGTACACCGCCACCGTCGCGATCCCCATCTCGCGCAGGCTGCGCATCACTCGAACCGCGATCTCGCCACGGTTGGCGATCAACACCTTCTTAAACATCGCTCCTCCTGGGACTCAAACCACCGGCTTTTCACCGACCTTATAAGCGCGGCGACGTTATCAAAGCCCTCAGGCGTGGTCTAGCCGTCTGAAGCGCTGTGGCGAAGGCATAAAAAAGAGGCCCGCGCAGCGGACCTCTTTCATGTGAAATCGTTTGAAATCTCGGGGGGCTTACCCCTCATCACCCTCATCGAGGTCGCCGGCGGCGACCGGGCCGTTGGGGGCCAGCGCCTCGTGGAGATCGCGCTCCATCATGGCCAGCTTGAGGCGAGTCTCTTCGTCGGCGCCCAGGGCAAATTTGAGCTCATGGGTGTCTTCTTCACCGAGCCCGTGCAACATGCGCAACACCTTCTCCTCCTGTGGCGAGAGCACATCGAGCCGGGTATCGCTCTTGGAGCGCGAGGTCTCGGTGGTCGTGACGACCGAACCGCTCTGCTGTTTTTTTGTAGGGTTACTCAACTCTCATTCCTCCACCGAATCATCATAAGCCAGGTTTAGCTCGGCGCAGACCGAGTAACCCATGCATCTCACGTCGACAAACAACAACGGCCTACGGCGTCCCTGCAGCTATGTTATAAGGGGCGGGCCGATCTCGGGCAAATTTTTCCCGGAATTTCTCAACGTGCCATCTGCTGGAGCTTGAAGAATGGCGCGATCCGGGCATGGTGATGCCCGCGATGTTGACGAGACTCTTTTTCCCTGAGGCAAGCTATGACCACGCTCATCGACGAGCTTTTGACCCGCTACGCCGAGCACCTCGACACCCGCGCGATCGTGCTCCAGAAAGACGCCATCGCCGAGGGTGTGCGCCAGATGCAGGCGCATCTTCCCGAGGGCACCTGGCTTGTGGCCTTTGATGAAAACACCTGGGAGGTGGCCGGCAAGACGCTGGCCGCCGAGCTCGACCGCCTCGGACAAGCCTGGGAGCGCTTTGAGGTGACGCCGCCCGAGGGCGAAGCGGTGCCGCGCTGCGACGATGAGGCGATCGCCGCCTACCAGGCCGCGCTTGGCGAGCACGGCGCGGTGGCCGGTGTGGCCGTGGGTGCCGGCACGATCAACGACATCGTCAAGCAGGCCTGCTTCAACGTCGACCTTTATATGGCGTGCGTGGCGACCTCCCCGAGCATGAACGGCTACACCTCGGGCATCGCCGCGGTGCTCTCCGAGGGCGTCAAGACCACCATCCCCTGCCGCGCACCGCGGGTGGTGGTGGCCGACCTCGATGTGTTGGCCGAGTCGCCTTACCGCATGATCTGCAGCGGGCTGGGGGATTTGATGTCGAAGCCGGTCTCCAACGCCGACTGGCAGCTCTCGGCCTGGCTCAACGGGACCTTCCACTCCGCGGAGGCCATGGAGATCATCGAAGCCGGCGCGAAGCTCCTCGACGGGGTGGCGCCGAAGTTGCCCTCCCGCGACCGCCAGGCTGTGGGCGATCTGAGCGCCAGCCTGATGCTCAGCGGCCTGGCGATGAGCGTGGCCGGCTCCTCAAGCCCGGCCTCCGGTGGCGAGCACCTGATCAGCCACTTCATCGACATGACCTCCATCGCCTTTGATGAGCCGCATGACTTTCACGGCTGCCAGGTGGGCGTGGGCACGTTGACCACGGCGTATCTCTACGAGCAGCTGATGGCGATGGACCCGGACACCATCGATGTGGAGGCGCGTGTGGCCGCCCTCCAACCCTGGGAGGACTACGCCGCTCTGCTCAAAGAGCGCTTCGGACCGCTTTATGAGGCCGTGGTCAAACACGCCGAAAAAGCCTACCCCTCCGCCGACGAGCTGCGCGCCCGCCTCACCACCTTGAAGTCACAGTGGTCGGTGCTGCGCCAGAAGGTGGGCTCGACGCTGCGCACCTGCAACTCGCTTGAAGAGGAGCTCGTGGAGGCCAAATGCCCGGTGCGTTTTGCCGATCTGGACGTGGCGCGCGAGCGGGCCTGGCGCGCGGTGGCGCACTCCAAAGACATTCGCAACCGCTACACGATTCTGCATCTGGCCTGGGAACTCGGCACACTGGATGCCTGGACCGATAAGGCCATCGACCGCCTCTACGACTCGCAGATCTTTTGATCGTACCGGGCTGCGGTGAGACTAAAAAAGAGCCCCGGCCGCGCGAGCGGCCGGGGCTCTTTTATGAGCAAAATCAAGCGCTTAACATCATAACCTAGAACATAAACGAAAGTACCGCGCTCAAGATGCAGCAGCCCAAAAGCACCACCACCACCGCGCCCACAAAGAGCATCAGGCGCTTTTTGTTCTCCGGATCTTCGGTCAGGCGAGCCAGGTTCTCCGGGAGCTGCGCCGAGAGCCCCTGCGACGGCGTGGGGGTGAGGGCCGGCGCATCGGTGGAGGCAGCAGGCGCGTCGTCGACGGTGGTCTGCGGCGAGCTCTGCCGACGATCTTCAGCGGTCTCGGAGGCAGACTCAGACGCAGAAGAAGGCTGCGACGAGGAGGTCGATGGCACGCTCGGACCGGTGTTGGAGAGGTCGACCGGCGACATCTCCAGCTCGGTGGCGGCCAGCGGGTCGGGGAGGTCGCGAACGTCCCACTCCCCGGGCTCATCCGAAGGCGCACCTTTGGGGAGCGACTCCATCGGTCCGGTGGGCTGGGTGGGAAGCGGGCCCTGATCGTCGGCGCGCTCCTCAGGTTCATCGCTTGCCGGCGTGGGGCGCGTGAGCGCGGGCATCGCCTGGGTGGGGCCGGTGGCGAAGTCGTTATCATCCGCGTCTTCCAACGCCTGCCCGGTGTCGCCCGCGTCCGAAAGGTCGGCCTCCCCCTCGTGACGCGCGGCGTCGGGTTGAGGAAGTCGCACCGGCTCCATCACCTCGGTCGGCGCCATCTCGGGAGCAGGACCGGCGCCGGCCGGCGGCTCTTCTTCCGACGCCCGCTCCTCGCCCCGACCCGCGGGACGAGCCTCGGCGATACGCTTTTGCAGCTCCTGAGGATCGATCGCGGCCATGCCCAGCATGGTCTTCTTCTGATCGATCTGCAGCTTATGGCCGCAATGCCCGCAATGGCGCGCGTTATCATCAACCTCTTTGCCGCAGTTCGGGCAGATGTTCATAGAGAGCTCCAACAGGGCACCTGAGTGCGCCCGGGGGGATTCAATAGCCAGGGCTAAAACGACACGGGGACGACAACCTCAAAGGCCGTCGTCCCCGCGAGCATCCGCAGGGGCCGGGGTGTTGTCAACCCGCGGCCCGGTCGACTCTCAGCAAGAGTAGTCGCCTTCGATGAGAATCGAGTTGTTGTTCTCGTTGCACTCGTTGCGCGAACCGGTGCCGTTCACATCATCAACCACCGCGATGATGTCGTAGCTGCCGGAGGGCAGGCTCAGACCCACACGCACGCGCTCCGACTGCCCGGGCTCCAGCCCCTGGGTGGTGTAGCCGGTGGTCAGGTACTCACGGCTGCCATTGCGATCCACATAGAAGCTCACCGCCATGTCCGGTCCCACGTTGACCGCGCCGGAGTTGGTCACCCACACGCTCACGGCCATCGCACAACCGTCGGCGCTCACCTCGGGCGCCTCGGCCAGAAGATCGGGCGCCGCCTGCGGGTCGATCGTGGTCAGGCTGTTGAGGCGGAAGGTGTTGTGGTCGCGGTAGCTCGGCTCGGGCTCGGCGGGGATGGAGCCATCTTCGTTAACGTTATTGATGCTGTAGGCGTGCTGGTTCCAGATGCGGCGGGTGGCCACCCAGTTGTCGTTGGCGTCAGCGAAGACACGAAGCCCGGCGGTACCCGGCGTGCAGGTGATCTGGTCACCGCACTCAAAGTCGTTGGTCGCCACCACGATGTTGGCGGTGCCGTCGTTGTCGACGTCCACAATGACCGGGTTCTCCAGAGCGGTGAACGAGGGGTTCTCCGCCTCAAAGAGCACCTGGCCGGTGGGTCCGTCGTAGACGCGCAAGAAAAGCTCATCGTTGTAGACGACCTCCGCGCGGCCATCGCCGTTGAAGTCAAAGACGCTGGAGCCGGTCACGTTGCTGGACTGATCCTGCGTGGTGCGCTCCCACAGACGCGCCTCACTGTAGGTGGGGGTGTTGTCGGCGCCGGGGAGACCGTAATCCACGCGCAGCGCGACGTATTTGGTGCTGCCGGCGACGCCGATCTCGTTGCGCCCGTCACCGGTAAAGTCGGCAATGGTCGGCGCGCCCAGACGACCCGCGCCCACGTTGACCGGGCCCCAGACCAGGGTGCCGGTGCGACCATCGTGAATACGCACGGTACCGTCGCTCACCACGACGATCTCGGGGAAGCCACTGCCGTTGAAATCCGCCACGGCCGGGAAACCGTCGGCCAGCGGGCTCTCCCACAACTTCTGCCCGTCGTGCGTGAAGACGGCGTTGCCGGTGATGATCTCCTGGGTGCGCGTACCCACCGGGGAGTCGTCGAGAAGATCGAGGTCGGCGACCACGCTCAAGGGGCCGAGGTCGCGGTTGGTGCCCAGAGTATCGGTGGCGCTCAGACCGGGGGCCTCGCGACCATCCCACATCACGCGGCCCTGGTTATCATAGACCACCGAGCCGACCACGATCTCGGGCTCACCGTCGCCATCAATATCGGCGATGGAGGGGCCGCCCCACCAGTTGTTAAGCGTCGGCGAGACGTCGTCGGAGATCCACAGGATCTCGCCCTCATTGGAGAGCGCCGCAAAGCCCAGGTGCCCGAAGCTCTGGTAATCGAAGAGCGCGGCGATGATCTCGGACTTGCCATCATTGTTGATATCGCCCACGGCCACGCTGGCGGCCGGCTGAAACCCGACGCTGACGCGGTAGTCGGCAGGCGACTTGCCGCGGAAGGCTTCGATCTCGCGATAGCCCACGCTCCAGAGGTGGCTGCCATCATCGCCACTGACCGCACGCAACACACCGGTGACGAGCGTGTCCCAGCTGCTGACCTCGTTGGTCAGGAAGGTCGTAAAGATGACCTCCGGGATGTCCTGCTCGTTGATGATGCCGTCATCGTTGTCGTCGGTGAGGTTGGCCACCGCCGGCGTCATCATGACCTGGTTGATGGCGTGGCCGGCAAACGCATCGGCGCTCCCGTGACCGTCGTAGGTGGTGTAGGGGATGGCGCCCTCCACGCGGAAGGACCAGGTCTCATCGGGCACAAACGTGTCACCGCGCTCACCGTACACGCACTGCGGGTTGACCGGACGATCGTCGCGACGGTCCACATCCGGGTCGACCGGGTCAATGGGGTCGGTGCCCGTGTCGGTATCGGCGTCGTCGCCCGTGTCCGTATCCGTGTCGGGATCGTTGCCCGTATCGGTATCTTCGCCGCCATCGGGATCGTTGGGATCGAGCGGGTCATCGCCGGTGTCTTCATCGATGTTGCCGTTGGGATCTTCGGCGCAGAAGCCCGCGCTGCATACCAGCCCCGGGCCGCAGTCCTCATCGATCTGGCAGGGGCTGCCCTGGCCAATGCCGCCGGTTACCGGATCTTCGCCGCAGGCCGCAGCGCCCAGCGCCAGCGCACCCATCGCGCCGCCGATCATCCACCTGGTGAATCGCTCTTTCATCGCATCCCTCAAGCTATCGTTGGCCGGCCCCTGCCGGGAGCCCGCACATATGACCTTATGAAACGAATTCGCCGACTTATTAGTGAATCGGCGGCCTCAATTCAAGTGCTATCACACACTGTCGCACACCTGCCTCGCCAGCCCAAGATCCAAAGAAAACCGCCCCCGACGCGGGCGCGTCGGGGACGGCTTTTTGACGTCAGCGCCGACTCACCATCACCTGGTGCGTCGCCGCATCAACCTCACTGCCCCTTAAAGAGGCGACGCAGCACCATGTGGAGGATGCCGCCGTTGCGGTAGTAGTCGACCTCCACCGGGGTATCGATGCGCACCTTGGCGTTGAAGCTGGTGGTCGCACCGGTCTCGGGGTGGGTCGCCTTCACCGGCACCGTGGAGAGCGGCTTGAGGTCATCGCTGAGTTCAATGTCGAACCTCTCCTCGCCAGTCAGACCCAGCGACTCGTGGCTCTGACCTTCCTCAAACTGCAGGGGCAACACGCCCATGCCGATGAGGTTGGAGCGGTGGATGCGCTCGTAGCTCTCGGCGATGACCGCGCGAACGCCCAGCAGGAAGGTGCCCTTGGCAGCCCAGTCGCGGCTTGAGCCCATGCCGTAGTCGTTGCCGGCGAGCACCACCAGCGGGATGCCGTGCTTCTGGTACTTCACCGCGGCGTCGTAGATGAAGCAGACTTCGCCCTTCTTCGGATCGACGTCGCTCTCGTAGTTCAGACCGTCAAACGGACCGGCCGGCGTCTCGTCGGGACCGTAATAGGTGGTGTAGCCACCCTCGGTGCCCGGCGCGATCTGGTTGCGGATGCGGATGTTGCCAAAGGTTCCGCGCGTCATCACCTGATCGTTGCCGCGGCGCGAGCCGAAGCTGTTGAACATGCCGCGCTCGATGCCGCGGGCCAGCAGGTAGCGACCCGCCGGGCTGTCGACGGCGATGGCGCCGGCCGGGCTGATGTGGTCGGTCGTGATCGACTGACCCAGCTTGGCCAGCACGCGCGCGCCCTTGATCGAGGTGATCGCCGGAGCATCTTCGGGCATGTCCACAAAGAAGGGCGGCTCCTGGATGTAGGTCGACTCTTCCGACCAGGAGTAGACCTTGCCGGTGGGCGCCTCCAGCGACTTCCAGGCTTCGGGGCCTTCAAAGACGTTGGCGTACTGCTTGGTGAACTGCTCCTTGCTCACCGCCTGCGCGATGGCCTCGTCGACCTCCTGGTTCGAGGGCCAGATGTCTTTGAGGAAGACATCGTTGCCATCGCGGTCCTGGGCGATCGGATCTTTGTAGAGGTCGATGTTGACGTTACCGGCCAGCGCGTAGGCCACGACCAGGGGCGGCGAGGCCAGGTAGTTGGCGCGGGTATGCGGGCTGATGCGGCCTTCGAAGTTACGGTTACCGCTGAGCACCGAGGCGGCCACAAGATCACCCTTAACGATGGAGTCGCGGATGGGGTCGGGAAGCGGACCGGAGTTACCGATGCAGGTCGTGCAGCCGTAGCCCACCGTGTAGAAGCCCACCGCTTCGAGGTGCTCCTGAAGACCGGCCTTCTCGTAGTAGTCGGTGACCACGCGGGAGCCCGGCGCCAGCGAGGTCTTGACCCAGGGCTTGGCCTTGATGCCCAGCTCGTTGGCCTTCTTGGCCAGCAGGCCGGCGGCCATCATGACTTTGGGGTTCGAGGTGTTGGTGCAGCTGGTGATCGCCGCGATCACCACCGCGCCCTCTTCCAGATCGAAGGTCACGTCCTGAAAAGTCGTCTCGACCGGCGGCGTCTTACCCGGCTCTTTGTCGAAGGTCTTCTCCAGCGCCAGGTTGAACTCGCCCTTCATGTCGCTCAGAAGGATGCGGTCCTGCGGGCGCTTCGGGCCGGCCAGCGAGGGCTGAACCTCGCCGAGATCCAGGCTGACGTCCTGAGAGTAGACCACGCCGGCGTCATCGTTGCGCCAGAGGCCGTTGAACTGGGTGTAGGCTTTGACGCGCTCGATCGTCTCGGCGTCGCGGCCGGTGAGCTCCATGTACTCAAGCGTCTTCTCGTCGACCGGGAAGAAGCCCATCGTCGCACCGTACTCCGGCGCCATGTTGGCGATGGTGGCGCGGTCCGAGAGGCTGAGCTCATCGAGGCCCGGGCCGTAGAACTCGACGAACTTCCCGACGACGCCCTGCTTGCGCAGGATCTCGGTGACCGTGAGCACCAGGTCGGTGGCGGTGGCGCCTTCGGCCAGGCTGCCGGTGAGCTTAAAGCCCACCACTTCGGGGATCAGCATGTAGATGGGCTGACCGAGCATGCAGGCCTCGGCCTCAATGCCGCCCACGCCCCAGCCCATCACGCCCAGGCCGTTGATCATGGTGGTGTGCGAGTCGGTGCCCACCAGCGAGTCGGGGTAGGCCACCTTCTCGCCATCCTGCTCCTGGGTGAGCACGCCGTCGGCCAGGTACTCCAGGTTGACCTGGTGCACGATGCCCGTCTCCGGCGGCACGACCGAAAAGTTATCAAAGGCCTGCTGGCCCCACTTGAGGAACTCGTAGCGCTCCTGGTTGCGGGCAAACTCGCGCTCGGCGTTGATCGCGATGGCACGCGCGCTGCCGAAGGCGTCGACCTGCACCGAGTGGTCGATCACCAGATCGACGCGCGCCAGCGGGTTGACCTGGCTGACGTCGCCGCCCATGCGCTCCATCGCGCTGCGCAGCGCGGCGAGGTCGACCACCGCCGGAACGCCGGTGAAGTCCTGCAACACCACGCGGCCCGGGTTAAAGGGGATCTCCTGCTCGCCCACATTCTTGGCGTCGTAGCCGGCCAGCGCCTTGACGTGCTCCTCGGTGACCACGTGGTCGTCGAAGTTGCGCAGGCAGCTCTCCAGCAAAATTTTGATGGAATAAGGCAGCTTGTCGACGTGCCCGATCCCTTTGTCCTTGAGCGCGTCCAGGCGGTAGGCGGTGTAGGTGCCCGCGCTGGTCTCAAAGCTGCTCTTTGCGCCGAAACGATCCGAATTCGTCATGGGAAATCCTCTGCGGTTAGCGTTGCGATTTCTGCTCGTCTACCAGTCATTTACGTCAAGCAGGATGCTAAGAACGGCGAGCAGATAAGTAAAATTGATTCACTCTATACTTTCGATTAATCCTGCCTATGACGCCCGAGAGCGCTCTTGAATCTACGGCACCCCACACGCCCTTCTGCACCAGGTGCCCCTTCAATCTGAGGAGAACGATGGAGCTGAGCCATTTACGCACCTTTTTGATGCTGGCAAACGAAGGCCATATGACCCGCGCCGCCGCTCGCCTGCACCTGACCCAGCCGGCGGTCAGCGCTCAGCTCGCGCGCCTGGAGGAGTCGCTGGGCCAGCGCCTCTTCGACCGCACCTCCTCGGGGCTGGTGCTCACGCAGTCCGGCGAGACGTTTTTGCCCTATGCCCAGGAGGCGCTCTCAAGGCTGGAGGATGCGCGAAGCGCGCTAGATCAGCTCAGCGGGCTGCAGCGCGGCGCCCTCTCGATCGGGGGTGGCGCCACGGCGACGACCTTCTTGCTGCCGCCCCTTCTGGCAAGGTTTCACGAGGCCAACCCGGCGATTCGTTTCTTTGTGCGCGAGCAACCCTCTCAGTCGGTGGTCGAGGATGTGCTCTCCGGCGTGCTCGACCTTGGGGTGGTGACCCTGCCGGTGCGTCAGCCCAGTGGCGACAGCGGCGCGGGCAAGCTGCACGTCGAGCAGTGGATCGATGATGAGCTGCGCCTGCTCGTGCCGCCGCGTTTTGAGCTCAGCCGCCAGCGCGACTTCGGGTGGGAGGATCTGGCGGGCGTCCCCCTGGTGCTCTTTGAAGCGGGCTCCGCGGTGCGAAACCTCATCGACGCGCGCATTCTGGAGGCCGGCGTCGACGCCGACATCGTGATGGAGCTGCGCTCGATCGAGTCGCTTAAACAGATGGTCGCCCAGGGGATCGGCGCGGCCTTTGTCAGCCAGCACGCGCTCACCGGCAGCGAGCATGGGTTGATGGCCCGGGCCAACCCGCTGCGACGCACGCTGGCGGTCTGCTACCGCAGCGATCGCACGCTTCCCGCCGCAGCCCAGGCCTTTCTGGATCTGATGCGCCAGAGCAGCCTGCTGGCCCGGGGCGAAGACGGCCCATCCGGGGCACGCACCTCCACCCCGGATCGGGCCTAAACTCTAAACTCGGTTTACGGCGCGTCGGGGCTCACCGCCTCACCGGCACCGCCCTGCTCCAGGATGCGGAACTCCACGCGCCGGTTGGCCGCGTGCGCCTCGTCGGTGTCTTCGTCGACCAGCAGCTCGGTCTGACCATAACCGCGGGCGACCACGCGCGACGCGTCGACCTGGCCCTGGTTGACCAGGTACTCCTGTACCGCCTTGGCGCGCTCCTCCGAGAGCATCATGTTGTAATCGGCGTCGCCGCGGCGGTCGGTGTGGCCGGCCACCTCAATGAGCATAATGTCAGGGTTGGTGCGCAGGATCAGCGCCACCTGATCGAGAAGATCAAACGAATCTTCCAGGATCACGGCCTTGTCGGTCTGAAAATAGACCTTGTCGAGGATGCGAATCTCGTCTTCTTCGCGCACCGCCTTCTGCACCGGTGGGGGGCAGCCCTGGTGCAGGCGGAGCCCGGGCTCCGTGGGGCAGCGATCTTCCACATCAAGAGTACCGTCGCCGTCGACATCGTCCTGAGGGCAGCCATTGGCCGCGCCCAACCCGTCGAAGTCCTGAGGCTCGGTGGGGCAGGCGTCTTCGCTGTCGGGGATGCCATCGCCGTCCTGGTCGATGATGGGGCAGCCGTCTTCGTCGACGGCGCCCTGCCAATCCTCAGTGAGGCTTTCGCAGCCCTGCTCTTCGATCACCGGGCACCCCTGCGCGTCGCGGGGCCCTTCGTAACCGGGAGGCGCGTCAAACTCACAGACGATCTTTTCGGTGGGCGCGACCTCGCCATAATCGGGGGTCGGCGCCGGCCGGTAGCTCACGCCGAGCAGCCCGCGTTGGGCCGCGCTGCCGATTCCGCCCACAAGTCCGCCGCCCCCGGCCAGGGTGAGCGACCAGGTCTCGGTGGCGGCCCAGCGCACGCCGATCAGCCCCTCCAGCGGCGACTTCGCTCGCGCCGGCTCGGTGAGCACCGCCGAACCATAGAGCTCCGCGCCCACAAAGAGCACGTCGGCAACCGCCTCAAGCTCGGCACCTACGCCGTAGCTCAAGTTAGGACCGATACGCGCATCGTGCGCGTCGTCGGTGCCGCGCAGTCGAGCGCCCAGGTTGGCGGCGAGCAAAAGCCCGCCGGCCGGCGTATCCAGACGGTAGTCCGCCATCACCTTCGGGGTGGCCGTGACGGTGCGCGAGCCCAGATACGCATCCTGGGCGCCGGTCGGAACGCTCAGATCCAACCCGGCACCCAACCCGAAGCGCCCATCGGCCAGCGAGAGGAGGTGCGCCTTGCCGCGCAGCGCCAGATCGCCGACGCCGGCACCGCCAAAGGATTGCCCCTGATAGTCGCCGCTGTTGCTGAAGTAGATCGGCAGCGCCAGCTCCACCTGGTACCGATCAAAGAGGCCGATCCCGGCGCTCAGGTGTGCGGCGAGTTGGCTCTCGATGACCGCCTCGCGACTGCCATCGTCGTATTCCAATACCAGAGGGTCGTTGGCCCAGTTGAAGAGCAGCCCTCCGTAAACCTGGCGATGCTCAAAGGTGCGCGAGCCATCGACCGAGAACACCGCCGAGGGGCTCCACGCCGGCTGAAAGGTCTGCGCATCAAACCCGCCGGCCTCCTGCGCCGCAGCGGTCGTGCTCATCCCCATCAGCGCTGCCAGCAACGCCACGCCCCCTACCTTCCACGTCTTTGCTCGACTCAACGACATCATCCTTTTACTCCAACCCGGCGCGCGGCACTCCGCGCGCTCATCTCATCGACGCTTGTTGCAACCTCGACCACCGGGCCGCCTTCCTGGTCATGAAGTAACCCCGCGTCGATTGCAAACCACCCGCATCTTTTCGCACCACGACCTCTTGACGTCCACCCCCTTCTTGGATAGACAAAGTGCCGCTTGAGCGCGCCAACGTAGCTCAGCTGGTAGAGCAGCTCACTCGTAATGAGCAGGTCACCGGTTCAAATCCGGTCGTTGGCTTTCCGGGACCGACAATGGTCACCGAATCAGGCTAAAAAAGGCTCCCCATCGCGGGGAGCCTTTTTGCGTTTTCGGCCTGGGGGGTTCAGCCCTCGGCGCGCACGCCCTCATAGACTTCGAGCATCCACTGGTAAATGGCCTCGTCTTCGGGGGTGTGGCCGCTGGCCTCGGCGCCGGCGCGACGCACGCCTTCAATGAGCTCGCGAAGCGGCTTGTGGAAGGCGTCGTCCACCGTCCAGAACATCGCGGTCAGCCGCGAGACGTCGCCGTGGGGCTGGCGCGTGTAGCTGACCACGCGATCGAGGTCGGAGCCGCGGCCCATCGCGTCGACCTCGCGCAACATCGCGGCGACCTTCTCTTTAAACTCGGTCACCACGTTATGGTCATCGGGGAGCTCACCCACCTCGCGGCTGCTCTCGACCAGGCGCGCGCTGAACTTCGCGGTGGCAAGCCCCTCGCCGGGCTGGTAGCGCACGTGCACGCTCAAGGTCTGGCCCGCCTCCACGCGCACGTCCTCTTTAAAGGGCGCCAGGATGGCGCTTGAGGCCTGCTGGGAGCTGACGAGCGCCACGCCGGGCACAAGCTCCACCATCGAGCTCAGGCGCAGGCCACTGGCCGTCCCGCCGAGCAGGGCGTTGATGAAGATCGTATCGTCAATGCCTGCCTCATGGGGTCCGGCGCTTGCGAACTCGGTGGTCAGAAAGTGTTTAGACTCGCTCAAGATCGCCACCGGCTCCCCCGGCCGCCCCACCCGGGCAGCCCAGGCCTCCAGCGCTCCGGCTGAGACCGGCACCGAGGCCAGCTCCATCAGCTGCGCCACCCGCCAGGGAATAAGTCGCCCGCCAGGCTTGAGCACGTTGAGCGCCGCGTTGCGCAGCACCGCCGCGTCCGGCCCCTCCATCATCCAGGTCGAGCGCGGCAGGTACATCGCCACGTCAGCGCGCGTCTCCAGCACCACGTCGGTCAGGTCGCCCTGCACCACCTCCACCTTTGCGGCCACGCCCAGGGTTGAGGCCGCCTGCTTCGCCTGCTCACACTGCGCCTCATCCTCCAACATCACCACCACCTTCGACGCCCCGCCGGCGGCCTCGCCGATGTAGGTGGCAGCCTGCCAGCCCACCAGCGCCACGCGCTCCTTGCCCGTGAGCACCTCGGACAGCGCGCGCGCCACCGAGCGGCGCCGATGCGGATCGAGCGCCGCAGAGAGTTGAGTTGCATCTACCGCTTGAGTCGCCGTCGAGCTCATCATCTCCTCCTTGAAGTTATGTCGCAGGTCTGTCGGCCTCTTCTACCACCGGCCTGCCTCGGGCGGCAAACCGCCCGCGCGCTACAAAGTTTGTCAAAGCCCCGGCCCTATGCTAATTCCCACCCTCGACTTTTCTCGTCCACCGGCCCGCGCCTGGCGCGCGAATGCCCAGGGAATTCAGCGCTATGCTTAAGCTCTCCAACCGCCTCGTCGCTCCGATCGCCCTCGTCACACTTTTGCTTTTGAGCTCGATGCTCGGCGCCTGCCGGGCCTCCGACAGCATCAAGCAGGGCAATGAGGGCGAGTTCTGCAACGGGTTTGATGACGACTGCCGCGCGCCGCTGGTCTGCGACGAGTCGGTCTGCCGCAACCCCCTGGGCGTCGAGGGTTACGACTGCCGCACCATGTGCGAGAAGCTCGACACCTGTGAGGCGGCCGACTCCGACTGCCGCGTGCGCTGTGAGAACACCATCCGTCAGTGGAGCCTCGACGCCGTGGAGCAGTTCGGCCGTTGCATCGTCGACGAGCTGACCTGCGAAGAGACCCGCGAGGCCGAGGCACACCAGCTCTGCTACGTACGCCTCGACCTCCCCGAAGATCGTCAGGCCCGCTGCGACGACTTCCTGGCCGCCCGCGGCGACTGCCGTCCCGGTGAGTCCACCGAGCCGCTTCGCCAGGCCTGCTACCAGATGGCCCGCACCCGCAGTGACATCTTCTGGGAGTACAGCGACGCCTGCGCCGAGCGCATCGAAGACGGCGTCTGCGCCGACATCGTCGCCTGCTTCGACCAGGTCTTCGACCTGGAGCCGACCTCCTCTCCAGACAACGCGCCCTGATTGGTTTTGTGCCGAGCCTCCCGGCTCAGCGGCAGCGGCTTAGAGCCGCGCCTCCAGCGCGTCGACTTTCTTCAGAAGGCCCGGATCATCGGAGACGACTTTGAGCGTCCCGAGCCGGGCCTTTATTGCGACCCCTCTCTTGATCCCTTTGCGCGCCTGCAGATCGAGCAGGTGATCGAGCACCCCGTGCAGCGTGCGCTCGCGCGGATGATCGAGCGCCCTGATCAGCACCTCTTCATCGTCGGGCCAGGGGTGGCCGGCGGCCACGAAGTCGTTGATCGCCTTGACCAGCGCCGGCAAGCCCTCAGCCTTTCGCAGGGTATCGACCGCCTCCAGGTACTCCGCCTCGGCGCTCCCCTCTTTGGGCGCGAGCCCTTTGGCCAGCTTCTCAAAACGCTCGGGGGTCTTGCCGCCGGCGGTAAAGAACTTCTCCAGATCGGCTTTGTACGAGGCTGACTCTTTCTCGTCGCGCTGGCTGCGGCGCGGGCCGCGCTGCTCTCGGGTGTATTTGCTGCCGCGGCTCTGGCGGCGATCGTCACTCATACTGGCTCCTGATGGCTTAGAGAACATGAATCCGGCGAACTTCGTCGACCTGATGAATACCCCGGGGGCCGGGGCGTCTCAACACTGCGACCGGGAAACTTAAGCAACACACTCCCGGCCGCTGCATCTCTCCTCCAGCGTCGCGGGCCGTCAGGGCGGCCCGCGACGCGACGAACCTCCCGGAGTCGACCATGAAACGCCTGCCCCCGACCCCTTTCGCCCCGACCATGATCGCTGTGGTGATGATGTGTGCCACGCTGCTCTTCTCGCTCAACGCCTCGGCCCAGAGCCGCGGCTACGATGTTCAGCTCAACACGCTGAGCGTCGAGCGCGACCGCGGGCAGCTCATCATCACCTACCAGGTCGACGCCCGCGACTGGCGCGCGCTGCAGCAGGCCCGCATTCAACCCCGTCTCAACGTCTACCTGCCCGAGGGCTCCTCGCGCGACTTTGAGTTCGTGCAGGCGCTGCGCATTGACGCCCCGCGTGGCCAGGCCACGATGAACCTGGGCCGCCGCGCTGCGGCCTCCCACGCCGAGCTCCGGCTGGTCGGCACCCAGGGCCCGCACACCATCACCACCATACGCCTTGAGCGCCGTCGGCCCGCCCAGACCCTGCGTTTGCCCATCGTCGAGCTGCGTCGCTCGCCAGGCTACCCCGATCGCGACGACCGCTACCATCGTGATGACCGACACGATCGCGATGACCGCTATGGTCGTGACGACCGGCACGACCGCGATGATCGCTACGACCGCCGACGCGACCGCGACGATCGCCGCCCTCCGCGCGCCGGCCGCCCGCATCGCCCCGGACCGCCTCCGCACGCCGGTTACCCGACTCATCCGCACCACCCGCGCCCCGGCGCCTCCCGCGCGCAGATCATTGAAGCCTGTGGCGATCAGAGCCCCTTCCCCTCTCAGGTCACCCACTGCATCGAGAGCGCCACGCTCCTGCCGCCGAGCTACGCCGTGGCCACCATCCGCGCCTGCGGCGACGCCACCACCTTCTCGGGCGACTTCGAGCATTGCATGACCACCGCCTCGGCCTACCGCACCCCGCCTGCCCCGGCGATTCGCGCCTGCGGCGAAGCGACCTCCTTCTCCAGCGACTTGCGCGGCTGCATCTCGGCTGCCGCCGGCTTCCGCCACCAGCCTGCTCCGGTCATCCGGGCGTGCAGTGAGGCGACCACCTTCTCCAGTGAGTTCCAGCAATGCCTGGACGCCAGCCGCGCCTGACCGCCTCCCCCCCTTTCTGACATCAACTCGGCAGGTCCCCAACACCTCGCCAGCGCATCAAAGCGCTGGCGAGGTGTTTTGCGTTAGCTCTTCGGCTCGATGATGACGACGCGGTCGCCGGCACCCACCGAGTCCCCCTCGCTCACCTCGATCGCTTTGATCGTCCCGTCGACCGGGCTTGTGATGTTGGTCTCCATCTTCATCGCTTCGGTGGAGAGCAGCGTATCGCCGCGGCTGACCGCATCGCCCACGGCCACCGCGATCGTGAGCACCTTGCCCTGCATCGGCGCTCCGACCTCCCCGGGCCTGGACTTGTCAGCTTTGGGTCGGGCCCCGGAGCTGAGCTCGGCCGACGCGTCGATGATCGCCACGTCGCGGGGCTGCCCGTTGAGCTCGAAGTAGACGCGGCGCGTGCCGTCATCGCGCACCTCGCTGATGGCTTTGAGTTCGATGACCAGCGTCTTGCCCTCCTCGATCTCCACCATCGTCTCGTCGCCCACCTCCATGCCGTAGAGGAAGGGCACCGTCTCCAGGATGCGGTACTCGCCAAACTCCTGGATGGTGCGCGCAAACCCGGCAAAGACCTTCGGGTAGAGCGCGTAGCTGATCGCCTCGCGGCGCGTGGGCTCGCGGCCCAAAAGATCCCGCAGCTCCTCCTCCTTCGCGCCCCAGTCATAATCCGCCATGCCCTCGCCGGCCCGGCCGGTTAGGGGCTTGCGGCCCTTGAGCACGATGGACTGCAGCTTCTCGGGGAAGCCCCCGTAGGGCTGGCCCATATTGCCGTAAAAGAAGTCGATGACCGACTGCGGGAAGTCGATGTCTTCGCCGCGCTCGGCCATCTCGTAGATCGCCTCAAAGCTCAGGTCGTTCTGCACCAGGAACATCGCAAAGTCGGCCACCACCTTACTTGTCGGCGTGACCTTAACGATGTTGCCCATCTCCTGGTTGACCCGACGGTAGGTCTGTTTGACCTCGGTCCAGCGCTCGCCAAGGCCGAGCTGAATCGCCCGCGGACGCAGGTTGGAGTACTGCCCGCCGGGGATCTCGTGGTTGTAGACGTCGGTCGTCGAGGATTTAAGGCCCGACTCAAAGGGATAATAGATCTCGCGCAGGAGCTCCCAATGCTCCGAGAGGCGCTCCAGAGCCTGGCTGTCGAGATCGGGCTGGCGCGTCTGCCCCTCCAGCGCGCTGACCACGGCGTTGAGCGAGGGCTGGCTGGTGAGCCCGGCCATCGAGCTCAGCGCGCAGTCCACCACGTCGACGCCGGCCTGCGCGGCCATCAGGTACATCGCCACCCCGTTGCCGGAGGTGTCGTGGGTGTGCAGGTGAATCGGCAGGTCCACGGCCTCCTTAAGCGCCTCCACCAGCACTTTGGCCGAGAAGGGCTTCAGAAGGCCGGCCATATCCTTGATGTTGAGGATATGCGCCCCGCGACTGGCCAGCTCTTTTGCAAGGTTCGTGTAGTAGTCGAGCGTGTACTTGGTCTCGTCGGGATCGAGCACGTCACCGGTGTAGCAGATCGACGCTTCCACGATCTTGCCGGCGCGGGCGACCTCCTCCATCGCCAGCTCCATGTTGGGCACGTAGTTGAGCGCGTCGAAGACCCGGAAGACGTCCACGCCGGCCTGGGCGGCCTCCTGCACAAAGGCGCGCACGACGTTGTCGGGGTAGTTGGTGTAGCCCACGGCGTTGGCCCCGCGCAGCAGCATCTGAAAGAGCGCCCCGGGGATGGCCTGGCGCATGCGCGCGAGCCGCTCCCAGGGATCTTCCTGCAGAAAACGCATGCACACATCGAAGGTCGCCCCGCCCCACATCTCGTAGGAGAAGAGCCCGGGGAGCATATGGGCGGTCGCCGGGGCGATCTCCAGCAGATCGTTGGTACGCACCCGCGTGGCCAGAAGTGACTGGTGGGCGTCGCGGAAGGTCGTGTCGGTGACGAGCAGCGCCTCCTGGTTGCGGATCCACCTGGAGAGCCCCTCGGCCCCCTCCTGCTCAAAGACCGCGTAGGCGGGGCTTGTGGGCGGCTTGCCTTTAACCTTCGGCGCCTTCGGCACGATCAGCGGCTGCGGCCGGGCAAAGCGCGTGGTGCTGCCGGGCGGGCCGTTGACCGTAATGTCGCCCAGCGCCATCAGCGCCTTGGTCCCCCGGTCACGGCGCGGCGCGTACACAAAGAGCTCCGGCGTCTCGTCGATGAACCGGGTGTGGGTGGCGCCGGCCAGAAACTGCTCGTGACGCACCACCCGCTGGAGGAAGGGGAGGTTGGTCTTCACCCCGCGAATACGAAACTCCGCCAGGCTGCGATCCAGCCGCCGCGCGGCCTCGCCAAGGTCCTGCCCCCAGGCCGAGACCTTCACCAGCATCGAGTCATAAAAAGGCAAAATCTCCGAGCCCGAGCCCCCCACCCCGGCGTCCAGGCGAATGCCGTGGCCGGCCGCGGAGCGGTAGGTGATGATGCGCCCGGAGTCCGGCGCAAAATTGCGCTCCGGATCCTCGGTAGTCACCCGCGCCTGAATGGCCTGCCCTTTGCGTTTGATGGCCTCCCGCCCCTCAATGCCGATGCTCGCGTCGCCGAGCTTCGCGCCCTCGGCCACCCGAATCATGGCCTGAATCAAATCGCGGCCGGTGATCATCTCGGTGACCGTATGCTCGACCTGGATGCGGGTGTTCACCTCGATGAAGTAGATCTCAAAGCTCCCCTCCCGCTCCTCGACCAGAAACTCCACGGTGCCCGCGCTGCTGTAGCCCACCTCCTCGGCCAGGCGCAGGCTGTACTCGTAGAGCTTCTCGCGCACCTCGTCAGCGAGGTTGGGCGCCGGCGCCAGCTCCACGATCTTCTGCATGCGGCGCTGCACCGAGCAGTCGCGCTCAAAGAGATGCACCACGTTGCCGTGGGTATCGCCTAAAAGCTGCACCTCGATATGGCGCGGGTTGACCACATAGCGCTCCAGAAAGACCGCCGGGCTGCCAAAGGCCGCCTGCGACTCGCTGCGCGCCGAGCGCACCGCCTCCAGAAGCTCGCTCTCCTGGTTAACCACGCGCATCCCTCGCCCGCCCCCGCCGTGGGCGGCCTTCACAAGAAGCGGGTAACCGATGCTGGCCGCAGCCGTCATCGCCTCTTCCTCGGTCTGCACCGCCCCGCCGCTTCCGGGCACCACCGGCACCCCGGCGCGTTTGGCCACCTCGCGCGCGGCCAGCTTGTCGCCCAACGCCCGCATCACCTCCGGCTGCGGGCCGATCCACACCAGCCCCGCCTCGATCACTTTCTGCGCAAAGTCGGCGTTCTCGCTCAAAAACCCGTAGCCCGGGTGAATCGCGTCGACCCCCTTGGCCAGCGCCAGCTCGATGATCGCGTCCCCGTCCAGGTACGCCTCCACCGGCTTGCCCTCCTCGCCAATCTGATAGGCCCGGTCGGCCTTGTAGCGGTGGATCGCCAGCCTGTCCTCAAAGCTGTAAATCGCCGTCGTCGCGATCCCCAGCTCCGTGCACGCCCGAAAGATTCGAACCGCGATCTCCCCGCGGTTCGCCGCCAACACATTTCGAATCTCTCTCGCCATAGCCGCACAACCTCACTCAAAAAGGAGTCACATTCAGCAAAAACGCCGACCGCACGCGCCTAACCATGTCTCTGTAAATCGCCCCCAGACCATAGCCCACCCGACGCGTCGCGTCATGCCCCCAACTCTCATCACCATCCCCCCGGCGGCGAGCCTTTTGCTGTTTTTTTGATCAGGTTTTTCATCCAGGGGCAGGGCTCAGGCCCCTTAGCTCGCGTTCTGTTCGCAGCAGATCGGCCACTCAGACCCCTTAGCTCGCGTTCTGTTCACAACAGATCGCAAGCTCAGACCCCTTAGCTTGCGTTCTGTTCACAACAGATCGGCAACTCAGACCCCTTAGCTCGCGTTCTGTTCACAACAGATCGGCCACTCAGACCCCTTAGCTCGCGTTCTGTTCACAACAGATCGGCCACTCAGACCCCTTACCTCGCGTTCTACTCAGGTAAATCGGCAACTCAGACCCCTTACCTCCCGTTTTACCTGGCCAGATCGCAAGCTCAGACCCCTTACCTGCCCTTCTGTTCACGACAGATCCGCTACTCAGCCTCCTTGTATCGAGTCCTCCCGGGCCCCCCGGCCACGCACGCTCGGGGTGGGCACAAGACCCACCCCTACGGACATCGAGGAGAATCACGACCAAAAATGTCCTCAGAGCGGCAACCGACTCCAAACCCATGATCAAAACATCGGCGCGGCAACCTCCACCCAACCCATGGCCGAAAAAATGGCGAGCCTTGCGGCTCGCCATTGTCGTTATGCACCTCTGGGAGTGGCAGCGCGCTCCCCATCCTTTACTTGAAAACTTGAATGCGCTCTGCGGCTTGTTCGACGACCTCGCGGGGTTGGGCGACGCAGAAGCGTACGAGGTTGCGGCCGCCGTCGGTGGCAAAAAAGGCCGAGCCGGCGACCGAGGCCACGCCCGCTTTTTCCAGGATATGCATCGCCGAGGCTCGGGCGTCGTTGAGGCCGAAGCGGGTCACGTCGGTGAGGATGTAGTAGGAGCCCTCGGGCACGTGCGGGGTGAGCCCGGCCTGGACGAGTGCATCGCAGAAGAGGTCGCGGTTGGCTTTGTACTTTTTGCGGATCTCGTCGAAGTAATCGTCGCCGATGACCTCAAGGGCGCGGGCCAGGCCGTGTTGCAGGGGCGTGGGCGCGCAGATGTAGAAGAGGTCGTTCACAAGGCCCATCGGGCCGGCCAGGTGCGCGGGCGCGGCCACGTAACCCAGGCGCCAGCCGGTGATGGCGAAGGTTTTGGAAAACCCCGACATGGTGATCGTGCGCTCGAACATCCCCGGCAGGGTCGCCAGGCTGACATGCTCCTGCCCGTCGTAGACGAGGTACTCGTAGATCTCGTCGGTGATGCCCAGCAGGTCGTGGGTTTTGCAGAAATCAGCGATGACCCCGAGCTCGTCGCGGCTGAAGACTTTGCCGCTGGGGTTGCCGGGGGTGTTGACCAGCACGGCGCGGGTGCGATCGGTGCGCAGGCGCTCCAGGTCTTCGGGGTCAAAGGACCAGTCCGGCGCCTTCATCGTGATGACTTTCGGCACGCAGCCGGCCACGCGGATGGCGTTGACGTGGTAGCCATAAAAGGGCTCAAAGACGATGATCTCATCGCCCGGGTTAAAGAGCCCTTGCAGTGCGCAGATAAAGGCGCCGGCCGAGCCGATCGTGGTGACGAGCTCCGTCTCCGGATCGACCTCGATCTTATTATAGCGCTTGAGCTTTCTGGCGATGGCGAGTCGCAGCTCGTCCACGCCGTCGAAGCGGCTGTAGGTGCTCAGGTCTTCGCGCACCGCCTGCGCTGCGGCTTCCAGAAGCTCCGGCGGCGAGGGCAAGGGGCAGACGCCCTGGCCCAGGTTGATGCCGCCCAGACGGTTGCATTCGCGGGTCATCGCCCGGATCTCGGACTGCTGCAAAAAGCCAATGCGTTCGCTGCGAAAATCCTGAGTACTCATCGACAGACTCACTTGCTGAGGTAGGCAGTCAGAAGATCCAGGGTGGCGCGAAGGTCGCCCTTATGGACCATCTCGGTGACGGTGTGAATGTAGCGGGTGGGCACGCTCAAGGTGATGGCGCGGCTGCCGGCGCGGGCGCGCTGCATGGCGCCGGCGTCGGTGCCGCCCATCGGCAGCACTTCGTACTGGTGGGTGATGCCTTCGGATTCGGCCAGGTCGACGAAGGTGTCGACGAGCGCTTTGTTGCTGATGGTGTAGCCATCGAGAATCTTGATCGCCACGCCCTTGCCGAGCTCCGTGATCTGCTCTTCGCCCGGGACCCCGGGGGTATCGACGGCCAGGGTGGTGTCGATGGCGATGGAGATGTCCGGCTCGATGGCGTAGCCGCTGGTGATCGCGCCGCGAAGCCCGACCTCTTCCTGCACCGTGAAGACCACGTAGATGTCGTATTTGTCGCTGGCCTGAAGACGCTCAAGCAGGCGCACGCCCACCCAGCACGCCACGCGGTTGTCGAGGCATTTGCCCGTGACCATCTCGCCAAGCTCGGTGAACTCCTGCACCAGCGTGACCGGGTCGCCCGGGCGGATTTTGGCGGTGACGGTCTCTTTATCGAGGCCGGTGTCCACAAAGAACTCGGCCATCTTGGGGATCTTGGTGCGATCTTCGGGCGCGGCGATGTGAATCGGGCGTCCGCCGGGGTTCATCACGCCCTCGATCACCTCGCCGTCGCGGGTCTGAATGCGCACGCGGCGGGCGAAGAGGTTGCGGTTATCAAAGCCGCCGGCGTTGTGAAGGCGAATGAAGCCCTTGTCGTCGATCAGGCGCACGTAGAAGGCGATCTCATCCATATGGCAGGCGATCATCACCTTCTGGACGTCGGTGGCACCCTCGGCCGGTTTCTTGCGGCAGATCAGGTTGCCCATGGCGTCGGTGGTGATCTCATCGGCCAGGCCTTTAACCTTGGACTCGATAAACTCGCGAACCAGCTCTTCACGACCCGGGGCACCGGGCATCTCCGAGAGTACTTTGAGAAGATCCATCTACAACCTCACTTCGCACAGCGATACAGAAAAGGAGTCAGGGCGCGCGCCAGAGGGGCGCGCACCGGCGGGAGGTCGCCTTGTACTACCAGCGCCCGGCCGGTACAAGGCGCCGGCCGGCTCCCCACGCCTGAAGCGCGCGGATCTGCCGCAGGCCCGCGGCCGGATTTTCCTTTACAATCCCTGAGCCTCTGGCAAAGATGCCGCCGCCTGAGCCGCATCCACTCAATCGCCCCACGCGGGCATCGCGCGATAAAGGAGCACAACATGGCTGATAATCACGACGAACATGAAGGCCCCCTCCACCAGGCACCCTGGGTTCCGGTGGTCACCGTGGGCATCTGCTTCGGTGTGGCCGCGATCATTCTGATCGCCAAGATGCTTGCCCACGCCTGAGCCTTTCGATCTGCACGACGAAAAAACGCCGAGACGACGCGATCGTCTCGGCGTTTTTTTATGCCTGGTGGGACGCCGGGCGGGCGGCGTTCAGCCGATCTTTTTGATGCGCAGGTGCGTGCTGATCATCGCGCTTCCGCTCAGGCCGAAGAGGAGCACCAGGGGGTGAAAGCCCCAGCCCAGAAGCTCCAGATTGCCTCCCCAGAGAGCGGCGCCGTAGGCGCCGCGGTCAAAGGCCACCGCCATCACCAACACCAGCACAAGGCTCGTGGGGATGGGCGTGCCCTCATAATAGGGCACCTTGCCGGTGCCCTGGCTGAGCTCGGCCGCGGTCACGTTGTAGCGAGCCAGACGCGCGATGCCGCAGACCACGAAGTAGATGAGGACGACCGCGTCCCAGCCTCCGCGCATGCCTAAGGTATAAGCCAACACGGCGGGCGCGACGCCAAAGGAGACGATGTCGGCCAGAGAGTCCAGGTCGGCGCCTAGCGCGGAGTGCTTGCGGCGCCAGCGGGCCACCGCCCCGTCAAAGAGATCAAAGACCAGCGCGAGCGGCAGAAGCCCGAAGGCCCACCACACGTAGAGGTCGATCTTCTCGTCCATGTAGTTCAGACAGCAGAAGATCGCGGCCACACCGCAGGCGGCGTTGGCCATGGTGATGATGTCGGCCAGCGCAAAGGAGCGCAGCATCTCAAAACGTTTGCGGCGCGCAGGTTGCGCCGGCTCGTCCCATTCATCTGTTGAGCTCATGAGGCTCCTACGGTCGCGCTCTCTTCCAGCGACTCCCAGTCAAATTCCACCATCGCATCGCCCCCAAGCTCCCGCGCCAGCTTGCGGTCAAACTCCAGCATCTCGGCCTCGGCCATGCTCAGCGTCTCCTCATCGCTGGAGAAGATCGTCTGGCCAAAGACCACCTCGCTCGCGGCGCGCTGGCGCGCGCTCTCGGCCGCACCCAGCTGCCGGGCGACCTGGGGGAAGAGGTAGAGGGTGCGACCGTCCTCTTCCACGCGGATCTCCCCGTCAAAGTCGGCAAAGACTTCGTCGCCGCGCGGGTGGGTCTCGAAGATCTTCGCGTCCACCGGCCTCGCCACCCCGTCGGTGGCTGCCGAGAGGTAGACGGCCTCAATAAGCTCGCGACGCTCGTTCTCGCGTTGGGCGCGCTTGAGCTTGCCGCCGCGGGCAAAACGACGCGCCAGCGGGATCGCAAAAAACATCAGGCTGAAGAGCACCGGGATCACCCCCAGCACAATCGACACCCCGGTACTCAGCCCGGTGACACCGCCCAGGATAAACGCGCCCATGATCAGGTTGAAGGTGTTAAAGATCGCGATCCAGGTGTTGGTCGAGCCCTTGTTGCCGGTGAGCGGCGGCACGGTGACCTTGCGCGTCCAGATGGGTTTGGGGGGCTGCAGGTGGTCGTCGGCGCCGGCCTCACTGGTCACGCGCAGATCGTCAAAGCGGTAGATCAGCGTGCCGTCGGCGGCCACGTCAATATCGCCGCGAAAACGCACGGTGGCGGCGGTCAGGGCCTGATCGGCGTCTTCGAGACTCAGACCGGTGCGAGAGGCCCAGTCGGCCGCGGTGATGCGCCCCTGGCGGGCGCGCACAAAACGCGCAAAGGCGCGCTCCGCGGCGAGCTCGTCGCGGGTGATCTCGGGCCCAAAGACGAACTGGAAGATGCGCTTGTAGAGGGGAACTTTGGGGCGCTCCACCTTGCGCCGCGGGCGCCTTCGGCGCCGCCGCCCTCCCCCGAAGTCGCTGAACCAGCTGATCCAGAAGACCGTCTCCAGGATGCGCGCGATCAGGTAGACCGGCAGCAAAAAGACATCGCCCAGATCGTCGTTATCCTGCGAGGTGGCCGCGGCGATGCCCGCAATCGCCAGCGCCAGCAAGAGCAGGATGAAGGTGGCCGTGTACCCGATGAGCACCACCATGATCGAGACCTTGAAGATCCAGGTGAACGCCGCCCAGGCTTTCTTTTTGAAGTCATACCAGCGCCGCCCCTTCTGGTAGCCGCGGGCTTTGAGCTGGGGGTCGAAGCGGTAGAGCAGGTTGCCATCATCGTCGACGTCGAGGTGGCTCTGATAGCGCTCAAGCATCTTGCGCATGGCGATCTCGGTCTCCTCATAAGGGAGGCCGGTCTCGGCGGCGACATCGCCCACGGTGGCCACGCCGCCGCGCTTCTTCAACGCGCCGCGGATGCGGTCTTCCAGCTCAAATGCGCTCGCTTGCTGCGCCATACGTCTTTGCCTTTGGATAAATCAACATACTGCCAGGAGGGGGGCAGGAGGCCTGTGGCACCTACCCGACGATCACCGCGCCGGTGGCCGCTCAACCAACCGCTCTCAGCCCTCGAAACTTCCTCGCCGACCCTCGCCATCGGCAAAGCGGGCCGCGCCCCGCTCTGCTTCAGATCTAATCGCGGGCTGGCCGAGCTCAAACTCCCGGGCGATGGCCCGGGCCTCGTCCAGGCCCCATTGCTCCAGCGCGGAGCGGCGGTCGGAGCGCAGGCAGGTCTGCGGAAAGCCGGCGATCTGCTCCGCCCAGCGCACCGCTTCATCGAGGGCCTTACCGGGCTCAACAAGGCGGTTGACCAGCCCCCAGCGGTGCGCCTCCCCGGCGTCGACGGGCCGGCCGGTGAGGATCATCTCCATCGCGCGGCTCTGCCCGATGAGCCGCGGCAGGCGCACGGTGCCGCCGTCGATCAGCGGCACGCCGAAGCGGCGGCAAAACACCCCGAAGGTCGCGGTGCGTGCGGCCACCCGAAGATCGCACCAGATGGCGAGCTCCAGGCCCCCGGCCACCGCAAATCCTTCAACCGCGGCGATCACCGGCTTGTTGAGCACCATGCGCGTGGGGCCCATGGGCCCTGCCCCCTCGGGCTCCAGCCGGTTTCCCCGGCCGGCGGCAAAAGCCTTTAAGTCGGCGCCGGCGCAAAAGGTGTCGCCGGCGCCGGTGAGCACGGCCACGTGCAAATCGTCGCGGCGCTCGAAGATCTCAAAGGCCTCGACGAGCTGCTCGGCGGTGGGGCGGTCGACGGCGTTTCTATGCGCGGGGCGGTCGATGGTGACCACCCAGATCGGGCCGCGCTGCTCCACGCGCACCGTCTTTGCCGAGGAGGGCTCGGCCTTCGAAGAGGAGGAGCTCAAAAAACCCCTCCCCGCGCGCGTGCCACCATCGTTGCAGCCAACTCGGTGGCGTAGAGCATCGAGCCGGCGTCGGCCACGCCCTGCCCGGCGATGTCGTAGGCGGTGCCGTGATCCACCGAAGTTCGGATGATGGGGAGCCCCAGGGTGATGTTGGCGGACTCCCCAAAGTGCAGCAATTTCAAGGGGATAAGCCCCTGGTCGTGGTACATACAGATCACGGCATCATACGGCATGCGATCGCCTCGGAACTTCGCAAAGAGGGTGTCTGCAGGCCAGGGGCCGCTGATCGCGGCGTCGGCGAACTCCCGGTCCAGGTCGGCCACCGCCTGGTCGATCCACACCAGCTCCTCATCGCCCATATGCCCGCGTTCGCCGGCGTGAGGGTTTAAACCGCAGACCGCCAGGCGCGGATGCTCCACCCCAAAACGCGCCTTGAGACCGGCCAGCGTCACCGCGCAGATCTCCCGAAGCAGGGGAGCGTTGAGGCGCTGGCTGACCTCCGAGAGCGCCACGTGCGTGGTCACCAGCGCCACCTTCAGGCGCTCGCCACCGAGCATCATCACCACCCGTTCGCTGCCGTAATGGGCCTGCAAGACCTCGGTGTGACCGAGCACCGGCATCCCGGCCAGCTCAAAGAGGGCCTTGTTCCAGGGGGCGGTGACGATCGCGTCGGCCCTCCCCTGGTCGACGTCTTCCATTGCGCGCTGCAGCGCGCGCCACTGCACGAGCGCCGCGCGACGGTCGAGCCTGCCCACCGGGCGCTCCGAAAAGTCGAGCTCCGGCCCCACCTCCACCACCTCGAACTCGCCCGTGTACCCGAGCGCCCGGGCCTCCTGACGCATCACCTCAGCGCTGCCGTAAACCACCGCCTCTATGGAGCTGTGCGTGGCATCGAGGTGCGCCAGGGTCTTGACGATGACCTCCGGCCCGATGCCCGCGGCATCCCCCATGGTGAGCGCCAGGCGCACCGGCGTATCGGGCATCTCAGTAGCGGATATCGACATAGGCTTTGGCGCGAAGGGTCTGAAGGTAGGCTTCGATCTGGCGGTTCATCGCCTGCTCCTGGAGCTCGGCACGGATGCGAGCGCGCTGCTCAGCGGCCGCCTGGGCGACGCGCTCCTCGCTCTCGACCACCTCGATGATGTGGTAGCCAAAGGGCGTGCGCACCGGCTCGGAGAGCTGGCCGGGCTCCATGGCAAATGCGGCCTGCTCAAAGGTGGATTCGAGCTGGCCGCGGCGAAACTCCCCGAGCATGCCGCCCTGATCCTGGCCCGGGCCTTCGCTGTGCTCGCGGGCAACCTCGGCGAAGTCGGCGCCCTCTTCGACCATCGCCCGGAGCTCGGAGGCGCGCTGACGCGCGGCGGCCTCAGCGGCCTCACCCTCCCCGTCGACTTCGACCAGGATGTGGCGCACGCGAATGTAGCGCTCGGTGCCCGACGATCCGTGACGACGGCGGTAGATCGAGTCGATCTCCGAGTCGGCCACCGTGGCGCTGCGACCGCTCAGGCTGACCATGCGCATGCGCAGGAGGTTGTCGCGCACGACCTCCCGGTAGGTCTCAAAGTCGATGCCGTACTGGGCCACCATCTGCATGAACTGCTGCTCGTCGAGCCCCTGCTGCTGGCGTAGCGCGCGCATCCACTCGTTGACTTCCTCATCGCTGACCGACTCCCCGACCTCGGCGGCGGCCTGGTTGATCAGCAGGCGATTGACCAGGTCGTCGAGCACCTCGCGCAGCACCTCGTCGCGGCGCTCCGGGTTCTCGAGCACCCGCGCGCTGCGCCCCTGCTGCACAAGGTAGGTGCGCGCCTCGTTCTCAAGCTCATAGAGGGTGACGATCTCATCGTTCACCTGTGCCACCACCCGATCGATGATGGCGGCGTGCGCCGTCGCGGGCATCGCCGCGCTGATGACGCCGGCGCCGGCAAAGGCCAGCAGCGCCAGCGCGGCCAGCAAAAAAGTTCGCAGCAGGATGAATCGACTCATTACGCACGCTCTCAATGGGTGAAACCTGACAGGTCTAAAAAGGTCAAAACGGTCAATCGTCGGTCCGGGCGGCAGCCTCACCGGCGCCCTGGTCGCGCACCGGCAGCCGCGGAAGATCGCGCAGACGCATGGGGAGCGCGGCCTCGGGGGCTTCGACGGTGGCCAGCACCTCGTCATCGATCTCGATGGTGGCCTCGGCCATCAGCCGCTCCACAAGCTCCGTGCGCAGCTGACGCTTCTTCTCTTCGAGAAGGCGCGTGCGCAGCTCGCGCTCCACCTCGCTCAACGCCGGCTGGCGCGCGGGCTCTTCCTCGGCGACAAACACCACCACCCAGCCACGATCATCCTCATAGGGGTTTGAGGCCTGGCCCACGGGTGTCTCGAAGATGGCGTCGGCGCCGGCCACCGGCTGGCCTGCCTCCACCCAGCCCCGCGCCCCGCTGCGATCGCCGGTGCTGCGATCGAAGGAGTACTGCCCGGCGAGCTCGGCGAAGGCGTGGAGCGCCTCCTCGGTGGTGGGGTGAGCCTCTTCGACAAAGCGTCGGCGCAGGCGCTCGGCCTCCTCGCGGGTCTGGGTCACAAGCTCATAGACCATGCGGCGGGCGGGCCGCGCAAAATCCTCGCGATTGGCGTCGTAATAGGCCTGCAGCTCCTCTTCGCCCACCGCCGCCCCGCCCTCCTCGCGCAGGTGTTCGGCGAGCATCAGGCGCACCATCACCTCGCGCATGGCGTGGCGCACCTGCGGGCTCTCGCCAAGGCCGGCCTCCTCGGCGGCGTCGGCCATCACCTCAAACTGCACCACGCTCTTTAAAAAATCTTCGCGCTGCTCCGGCGACTGCAGCCGGGCGCGGGCGTGCGGGGCGAGGCTCTCGATGCGCCGCTCAAACTCCGCGCGCGTGATGGCCTCACCGTTGACCCGGGCGACCACCTGTTCCTGGCCCGGGGCGACCTCGTCGGCGCGCTCCTGGCGCGGCGCATCGTCTTCGGCCGAGGGTTTTTCAGGCGCGCACGCCGCCAGCAAAACGCCGCCGATCACCATCCCCACGAGCTGTACTCTTCCCATGTTCATCATCATCTCGACCCCACCCTACAACGCCAGCAGTTGATTGAGAACGCTGCGCGCGGTGCGCATCAGCTGCGCCGACTCATCGACCTTGAGCTTGTAGATCAACTTCATCTCGGCGGTCAGGCGCCAGCGCCCGCCGCTGGTGTTGACCAGATCGAGCACCGCGGCCGGGTTGAGCGGGGTGCGCGGATCGAGCTCCATCGCAATGGCGCTCATGCCGGCGTCGAGGCGAGCGGCGCCCAGACGGCGGAGATCGATCTTCACGCTGATGAGATCGCGCAGGTTTCGCACCGAATTCGGCGGCTCGCCAAAACGATCGACGAGCTCCTCAAAGATCATCGCCAGCTCATCGCCCGAGCGCGCCAGCGAGAAGCGCTTATAGAACATCAGGCGCAGGCTGGTGGCCGGGATGTAGGTATCGGGGATGTACGCCTCCACCGGGATGTTGACCTCCGGCTCAAGCTCATCTTCGAGCTCCTGGCCACGGATGTCAGCGATCGCCTCCTCCAGAAGCTCGGTGTAGAGGTCGAGGCCGACGGCCACCACATGACCGGATTGATCGTCGGAGAGCAGGTTACCCGCCCCGCGGATCTCCAGGTCGTAGCTCGCCACGTGGAACCCGCTGCCAAGGTCGGTGTAGGTCTGTATGACCTCCAGGCGTTTTTGCGCATCATCGGGCAGCGTGCGCCTCGCCGGCACCAGCAGATACGCGTACGCGCGCTGGCTTCCACGACCCACTCGCCCCCGCAGCTGGTAGAGCTGGGAGAGCCCGAACATGTCGGCGCGGTTGACGATGATCGTGTTGGCGTTGGGGATATCCAGCCCGCTCTCCACGATGCTCGTGCACAAGAGCACGTTAATCTCACCGCGAATGTAGGCGTACATCACCTCTTCGAGCTTACCCTCGGCCATCTGACCGTGGCCGATGCCGATGCGCGCCTCCGGCACGATCTCGCGCAGATGACGAGCCATCTCCTCGATGGTCTGCACGCGGTTGTGCACAAAGAAGACCTGCCCGCCGCGGCCCAGCTCGCGCATGATCGCCTCGCGCACCACCGAGTCGCTGAATTTGGCCACGTGCGTGCGCACCGAGAGGCGGTTATGCGGCGGGGTGGCGATGATCGAGAGGTCGCGAATCCCCAGCATGCTCATCTGCAGGGTGCGCGGGATCGGCGTGGCCGAGAGCGTGAGCACGTCGATGTTGGCGCGCATCTTCTTGATCTTCTCTTTATGCGCCACACCGAAGCGCTGCTCCTCATCGACGACCAGAAGCCCCAGCTCCTTAAACTCCACATCTTTGGAGAGGATGCGGTGGGTGCCGATGAGCACATCGATCTTGCCTGCGGCGGTATCGGCCAGGATCTCTTTGATCTCTTTGGAGGATCGGAAGCGGTTGATGGCCGCCACCCGCGCCCCGAACGCCTTGACGCGTTTCTCAAACGAGATGGCGTGCTGCTCGCTCAAGAGCGTGGTGGGCACGAGCACGGCGACCTGCTTGCCGTCCATCACCGCCTTCATCGCCGCGCGGATGCCCACTTCGGTCTTGCCAAAGCCCACGTCGCCGCAGATGAGCCGGTCCATCGGCCGCGACTTCGACATGTCGTTGAGCACCTCGTGAATGGCCCGGGCCTGGTCAGGGGTCTCATCGAAGGGGAAGGCCTGCTCGAACTCCTCATAAAAGGCGTCGGGCGGGCTGAACTTGATACCCTTGGTCAGCTCGCGTTTGGCATAGAGCGCCAGAAGATCACCGGCCAGCTCGCGGATGTTCTCTTTGACCTTCTCTTTGGTGCGGTCCCAACGCGTGCCCCCGAGCTTATCGAGCGCGATGTTGTCGCCGCCGCCGATGTACTTCTGCACGCGCCCCAGGCGGTAGACCGGCAGGTAGAGCTTGTCGCCGCCGGCGTACTCGATGTGCAAAAAGTCGTTGCCGATCCCCTCCACATCCAGGTGGGCGATGCCCCGGTAGCGGCCGATCCCGAAGTCGACGTGCACCACCAGGTCGCCGTCGTTGAGATCTTTAAAGTGGGTGATGGCGGCGTGTTCGGTGATCGACTTCTGCTGGTGGGTGACCACCCGCTGACCGAAGAGCTCCACCCCGGAGATCAGCGCCACCCCTAAGAGCTCCGACCTGAAGCCTGCGCTGAGTTCGCCGGCGTACACCTCCAGCACGTCGGCCGGCGGAGGCACAGGCTCGCTGATGTCGACAGGCGCGCTGAGCACCATTGCGTCCTGGCCATAGCTGTTTAAGAGCTCCACCAGGCGCTCGGCCTGCGCGCCGGTGCGGCACGCAAAGCAGATGCGCCCGTAGCGCTCCTTCCACCCGTCGAGTTTCTCGGAGAGCGCCTTGACCGTCTGCTCCACGCCCTGGAAGTGCTTGCGCAGCGCGATGATGTCGTTGTTCTCGCGCACCCGAAACTCCAGGTGCTCCTTCGGCACGGGCCAGCCTCGCTCCTGCACATCTTCGATCATCGCGACGCGCCGCCACTCCACCGGCTTATGCGCACCCAGCCAATCGCCAAGCGCGTCAGGGCGACGGTAGTAGGCCTCAACCTCAAAGACGTAGTCTTCCTCGGCGCGGGAGGCCTCGAACTCGCCAAGACGCTTCTCAAAGAGCGTGCGCGCCTTCGCCATAAAGGCCGAAGGCTCCAGCACCACCACGATCGCGTCGGCGGGCAGGTAGTCGAGAAGATCGCCCATCTCCTCATAGAGCGCCGGAAGCAAGGCCTCCATGCCCACCACGTGCAGCCCGGCCTGAAGATCGGCGATCAGATCGCGAAGATCGCTCGAGGGCCTCCCCATCTCGGCGCTGAGCGCGCGCAGGGTTGCGATCGCGCGCGCCACGCCCTCTTTGTTGAGGATGGCCTCGCGCACCGGGAAGATCTCGCAGTGGCCGCGCTCCTGAAGGCTGCGCTGGGTCTCTTTATGGAACTGGCGGATCTCGGCGATCTCATCGCCCCAGCGCTCCACGCGCACCGGGTGCTCTTCGTGTGGCGAGAAGATGTCGACGATGTCGCCGCGCACCGCGAAGGTGCCGGCGTCTTCGACCACCGGAACTTCCGAGTAGCCCAGATGCGCCATCATCTCGCGCAGCCGCTCGTTATCGAGCGCATCTTCGATGGTGAGACGGTGGGTGTGCTGCGAGAAGGTCTCCGGGGCCAGCGTACGCCGCATCGCCGCGCCCACCGAGGCCACGGTGTAGCGCGGCGGTTTTTGCGCGCGCAGCGTGTGCAGCGCGGCCAGGCGCGCCATCGTGACGCGCCGATCGGCGGTGGCCTGGTAAAAAGGCCCCACATCGTAGGAGGGGAAGTGCACGACCTGCTCTTCGAGCCGCCCGTCTTCGGGGATCAGCCCCTCGACCTCGCCAGGATCATCGCCGGCGCCGCAGAAAAGGCGCAGGTCGGTGGCCAGCCGCTCCGCCTGGCGCTCCTCGGAAGTGAGCACGACCACCGGACGCCGCAGCTTCGCCGAGAGGTGCGCGAGCACCGCTGACATCAACGCGCCGGCGCCGGCCTGCACCTCCACCGGATGGTCTGCTCCCACCAGCTCCGAGAGTCGATCGACCGGATAGCGCTCCTCGCGCTGCGGCCGCGCCTCTTCTTCTTGCCCCTCTTGTATGGCCACTGCGAACTCGTCGGACACCTTCACCCTCGCTTGTCTCGTACCATCACACGCAGCTCACCGCTGGCAGGCGTATGAAGCCCGGCGGGTGTAGTCTGCGCGCCTTGCCGCTGTCAAACACGCCCACCCCCGATGGGATTTCATCAGGGCCGGACGCTGGCCCACTCCTTGCACAACTGTGTGGGCAGTGTGGCAGCCGGGTCGTCTTTGAAACCCGCCGGTCTGGATCACAGGCCAGCTTGACCCCGGCTCGCTACATACGTAACGTCTTGAACGTCCCCGCACTCCGCACCACCGCAAAAAGCTGCCGGCAGGTGGCCTTATCGAAGGTGCGGATGGTTTGACTGGATCACCGAATGAGGATCCCATGAACGCGATGACTCACTTAAAAGGTAGGCTGGTCGAAGCCCTGACGCGTCTTCATCACGAAGAGAGCGGCGTGGCCTACACCGAATACCTGATCATCTTCTCGCTGATCTCGATTGGCGCGACCATCGCGTTGATCTCGACGGCGGTCTACGTCAAAGCCTACCGCGACTTCCTCGTGTGGTGGCTGGCCCACCCTGCGGTCTGAGGTCGTGGGGACTCGATCCCGAGGATCGTGCCAGATTGGCACACTTCGGGTTCAAAGTTGCACCGAATCACCCCGTTTCACTTTTTTTCAACACCTGGCACACTCGTTGCTGTAATACTCACCCGAAGCGCCCAAACAGCGCGTCGAGTGAATCTTCACAAACCGGCCTGTCGACTGGCAGACCAAACCCCTGGGAGGCACCCCCGATGGAAAACGTCAAGAACCTGCTCATCTCGCTGCACAACGACGAAGACGGCGCCACTGCCACCGAGTACATCATCCTGCTCGTGCTCATCGCCTGCTTCGTGATCATGATCGTCAAGGCCTTCGGTGGCACGGTCGCTAAGAAGTTCCAGGATGCGAACACCGACGTTAAGACCAACGTCGACTTCTCCAGCCGCCCGACCGGCTGATCGACGCCTGATCGCGACCTGGAGCACCTTGGTGCTCCGGGCAGAGAGCCCGCCATGATTCGTGGCGGGCTCTTGTTGTTTCAGCGCCGGGCTCGGCAGCGCGCTGCCACCACGCGGAGCGCTTCATCGCCCGCAACGCGCGTGCTAAGGTCGGCGCATCCGGCATCATCGCCCCCGGGCTCCTCACCCGTCACACTCGCCCGGGGCGGCAAGGCCGACACAAGGCATGGGCTTGCCATACGACGGGCGGTCCGGCGAGCGGGTCCCGCCCCAGGTTGAGGTGATTATGGTCGTCGTGTTCACGCTGACGATTTTCTTGAGCGCGCTGCTGCTCTTCGGGGTGCAGCCGATGGCCGGCAAGATGCTCCTTCCCTTTCTGGGCGGGACCCCGGGGGTATGGAACACCTGCATGATGTTCTTTCAGGCGGTGCTGCTCCTGGGCTACCTCTGGGCCCACGGGATCGCCCGACTGCGCGCGCTCCCGCAGCTTCTCTTGCAGCTCGGGCTGCTGGGCGTGGCGGTGGTGGCGCTGCCTCTGAGCATGAACCGCATGGACTTCTCCAGCGAGTGGCTTGTGCACCAGCCGGTGCTCTGGCTTGTGGCCGCTCTGGGGCTGGGGGTGGGGCTCCCCTTTATGGCGCTCTCCACCTCCTCGCCACTCTTGCAGGCCTGGTTTGCGCGCCAGGATCACCCCCGGGCTCACGACCCCTACTTTCTGTACGCGGCCAGCAACGCCGGCAGCCTGCTGGCGCTTCTGGCCTTTCCGCTGCTCGTTGAGCCCCTCTTCGGGGTGCGCGAGCAGGCTACCTGGTGGAGCGGGGGCTTTGTCGTGCTCGCGATTCTGATGGGCATCTGCGGGGTGATGACCCTGAGAGCCTCACCGGGCTATCAGGGCAAAACATCCGCCGCGCACCAGGCCGACAGCGACGACGATGCGCCCGCGCCGACCTCGCGCCAGAAGGGGTTGTGGATCCTCTACGCCTTCGTCCCCTCGAGCCTTATGCTCGGTGTGACCACGTACATCACCACCGATGTGGCCGCCTTTCCGCTGCTCTGGGTGATCCCGCTGGCGATCTTCATCGCCTCATTCATCGTGGTCTTCTCCTCGATCAAGCTCAACCTCCCGCTGCTGGGGCGCGTGATGAGCCTGCTGGGCACCGCGCTTCTGATCGGCTGGATGATGGGGGCCACAAACCCCGCCTGGCTGCTGCTGCCGCTGCACGTGGTCTTCTTTGCGCTGGTCACCCTGGTGCTGCACGGCCGCCTGGCGGCCAGCCGCCCCTCGGCGAAGTACCTCACCGGGTTTTACCTCTACATGTCGATCGGCGGGCTGCTCGGCGGGGTCTTTAATACCCTGCTCGCCCCGCTGCTTTTTACCAACATCTGGGAGTACCCCCTGGTGCTGATCCTGGCCTGCGCGCTGCGACCGCAGTCGGCGGCCGACCTGGCCGATCCGGACCGCCCCTGGAAGCGCGCCGCCCCCTTTGTGGCCACCGCGTTGATGCTGGGGAGCGTGTGGCTGCTCAAGCGCAGCGAGATCGCCCACGCCGATGTCTTCAGCTTTGTGCTGCTGGCCGTCCCGGCGGTCATCGCCTACAGCCAGGTGGAGCGTCCGGCCCGCTTCGGGCTTGGACTTCTGGGCATCTTTGTGGCCGCCTCACTGGTGAGCGTGGAGTACGACACGGTCTTCAAAAAACGCACCTTCTACGGGGTCGTCGAGATCCTGAAGTCGGATACCGAGTACCGCATGATCCACGGCGGAACCTTCCACGGCCACGCCCTGATCGACGATGAGGGCTGCACACCCCAGAACTACTACGATCTGCGCGGACCGATGGGCAGCCTCTTTGAGATCTACCGCGAGCATGTCACCCCCCGGCGTCTGGCGGTGATCGGGCTGGGGCTGGGCTCGCACGCCTGCTACGCCGAGCCTGAAGATACGCTGACTTTCTATGAGCTCGATCCGGTGGTGGTCGAGGCGGCCAAAGGCTTTGGCAACGTGGGCCGCTCACCCGCCGCCGAGGTCGACTACGTGGCCGGCGATGCCCGCATTCAGCTCCAGGAGCGCGAGTACAGCGAGCCTTATGGCATGCTCATCATCGATGCCTTCAGCTCCGACGCCATCCCCATTCACCTTTTGACGGTCGAGGCGATGGAGCTCTACCTCTCGCGCATTGAGCACGACGGGATGATCGCCGTTCATATCTCGAACCGCTACTTCGACCTGATCCCGGTGCTTGAGGGCCTGGCCGAGGCCCATGATCTGGAGTTTCGTGTGGTGGATGATGTGCACTTAAGCGATCAGGAGATCGCCGAGGGTCGGGTCGCCTCGACCTGGGGCGTGCTCACCCGCGACGCCGAGAAGGCCCGGGCGCTTGAGACGCTCGATCCTCGCTGGCAGACCTACGACGGCCCGGCGGTCACCTGGACGGATAATCACGCGGCGGTCAACGGCCTGTGGATCTTCTAAGCGCTGCAGCAGGGCGGTGCCAGAAGTGGCCACCGTGCGACATCCTGTCACGATCTGCGCGGCACGCGCTTTCCGACCCCACGCCGCCGCTGAGGTGTTCCAAGACCTCCCCCGCACTCTGATGAGGCTAGCTCGATGCAACCTTTTACCGAACTTCCCCTCTGGTCCCAGCTCCTGGTGATGGTGCCCCTGGTGGTCATCTGCCTGATCGCGGCGATCACCGACTTTCGGGAGCGCAAGGTGTACAACACCTTCACCTACCCCGGCGTGATCATCGGCCTTGTGGCCCACACCCTGGCCTTTGGCTGGGCGGGGCTGGGCTCGGGGCTGCTGGCGGCGTTTACGGTGCTGGTGGTGGGGATCATCATCCTGCCCTTTCGCTGGCTGGGCGGCGGCGACATCAAACTTCTGGCGATGATCGGGGCCTTTGTGGGCTTCTCCGGCCTCTACGTGGTCTTTTTCTATGCGACCCTTGTGGGGCTGGCGATGGGCATTACCCTCTCGGTGGCCAACGGCTACATCACCGAGCTTATCAAACGCTTGTGGCTGGTGATGAAGGCGATGTTCTTCAGCATCACCTCGCGCACCAACCTGGGCGTGAAGATGGAGACCGACGAGCGCGCCTACCTGCCCTTTGCCATCCCGATCTTTTTCGGAGTGCTTCTGGCGCTGACCGACGCGTACGCCGGCTGGCCGCTGTGGCTCGACGGACTTCGCCTGTGGATGAGTGACTCGCTTCTATGAGCTCCAAGCAACACGCAATCGTTATCGGTGGGGGGGTTGCCGGGCTGGGGGCGGCCTGGCGTCTGGTGCAGGAGGGCTGGGAGGTCGACGTCTTCGACCGCCACACTCCCGGCTTTGGCGCGAGCATGCGCGCCGCCGGCATGCTCGCGCCGGCAGCCGAGGCCCATTTTGAGGAGGAGCTGCAGCTGGGGCTCGGCCAGGCAAGCCTGGCGCTCTACCCGGACTTTGTGCGTGAGCTTCAGGAGGAGAGCGGCGTCGATGTGGACTACCGCAGCCAGGGCACGCTCATGGTGGGCATCGATCGCGACGACGCCGAGGCCCTGGCCCATGTGCATCGCTACCACCAGAAACTGGAGCTGCCCGTAGAGCAGCTCTCAGGCGATCAGGCGCGCACCATCGAGCCAGGCCTCTCCCCCACCATCACCATGGGGCTCTTTTGCCCCTCCGATCACCAGGTGCATCCTCAGCGGCTGATGGAGGCCCTCGCCCGAGCCTTTGAGGCCCGCGGCGGGCGGCTGCACACCCACACCGGGGTTCGCGCAGTCCGCCTCGACGACGCGGCCGGGCGGGTGCGCGGCGTCACCCTCGACGATGGCAGCCACATCGACGCGCCCCACGTGCTCGTGGCCAACGGCGCCTGGGCCCGCAAGCTCGAGGGCCTCCCCCGCGGCATCCTCCCCCACATCCGGGCGGTCCGCGGCCAGGTCCTGGTGGTGGGGCTTGGAGACCCGCCTCTGTGCCAGCATGTCATTCGCGCTCCCGACGCCTACCTGGTCCCGCGCGCCGGCGACCAGGCCGGCGGCGAGCTCGTGGTGGGCGCGACCAGCGAGGAGCGGGGCTTTGACGCCCGGCTCACCGCCGGCGGGGTCTTCGAGCTTCTGCGCGGCGCCTGGGAGACCCTCCCCGGCATCTACGATGCCCCCATCCTCGACCAGTGGGTGGGCTTTCGCCCCGTCTCCCTGGCCAACCTCCCGGCGCTGGGCCCCACCTCCATCGAGGGCCTCTTCACCTCCCTGGGCCACGGCCGAAACGGCATCCTGCTGGCACCTCTGAGCGCGCAGTCGGTCAGCGCGATGATGCGCGGTGAAGATCCTCATCCGGTCGTGCGTCAACTTCTTCGGCGCGGGTAGCTTCCGCCCCCATCTGCGCGCGGTTGCCGTCGTGGCGAGGTTTCGGGTATCACTGCCCGCGGCCAACGATGCCCCTCTTCGGCCCCCCATGATGACGCACTGATCTGGATCTCTGGCTCTCCGGGAGCACACGCATGACGTCTCAACGCGCCACGTTTTTGATCGCCTCTTTGCTCACGCTCTCCTCGGCGGCCACCGCCGCGGCCCAGCAGTCCGATCCCCTCCCGGAGACCTTCTCCGGGGTGCGACCCACCGGCATGGGCAACGCCCTGACGCCCATCGCCGCCGGTGTCGACAGCCTCTACCACAACCCGGCTGGCCTGGCGCGCGGTGAGATGTACATCCTCGACGGGGCGTTTACCTACACCCCCCAGGGCGGGCTCTTGAGCGCGGGCATCGCCGACAGCAAGACCAACCCGCAGATCGCCGCCGGGGTGGCCTACTCGTATTACTTCGGCTCCGAAGATCACGCCGATCTCTCCGGCCACGACGTGCGTTTTGCCGCCGCCGTGCCCGTGATCCCCGAGCGCATCTCCATCGGTGTGGGCGGACGCTACATGCACTTCACCGACTCCTCCCTGCCCGAGATCGCCGACGACGAAGACAGCCAGGTGCTCTTCAAAGGCTTCAGCGTCGATGTGGGCGCGATGTTTCGCGTCGGCGAGCTGGTGCACCTGGGGGTGACCGGCCAGAACCTCATCGATCCCTGCCGCGACAACGCGCGCTGCCGCGGCTCGGTGCCCACGCGCATCGGCGGGGGCTTTGGCCTGGGCACGGTCACCAGTTTTCAGCTCACCGGCCAGGCGATGGTGGACATCACCTCGGCCGACGATCCCATCTTCGACTTCGGGGTGGGCCTGGAGTACCTGGCGGCCAATGTCATCCCGCTGCGGGTGGGCTTTGAGCGCCGTGGCTTCTTCGATCGCAATCTGATCACCGCCGGCTTCGGGTGGCGCTCCCAGGCCGCAGGGCTCGACGTCTCGTACCGCCACGACCTCAACCAGAGCTCGAAGTTTGGTTATGTGGCCGGCGGCTTCTCCGTCTATTTCTGAGCGCAAGCGCTGCCAGGCCCTCGGTCGGCGTTGGGGAAAACTTTCGATCGACGGCCGCGCCGCCCTGCTCTACCCTGCCTTCCATTCCACCTTGCCGTAGCTGTAGGTCGTCCACCGAAACTCGGGTGTAAGACGACCGCCTCATACCGCGTCAGAGCACTGCGCCCAGGCCGCGCTATGCTCGCCGGGATGTGTCCGGGCGGACGCGGTGCCTAGATTTCTAGTTTGATCGTCGTTCAGGTCTTCCTGCCGTGGCGACACCCCGACGTCGAATAGAACAGTCGGCCGTGGTGTTTTGTCTGCGAGATCTTTGAAACGTCGATCCTCACCGCAGCATCTCTGCAGGTGAGTTCGCATTCTGGTCCGCTCCGGGTCTTCGATACACCCGGGTCCGGACAACTTCCGTGAAGGGGGTATCGACTTTATGACTACCCAAAATCCCAAACCCAACGAATCGACCACCTCGAACGTTGAAGTGCTCGTCGACAAAGCCAAGCACAGCAGCGTCAAGCTCAAGGGCACCGATCAGGAGATGGGGCTTGATGCCGGCTCGCTCAATGACGCCTCCGAGCTCTTTGGCGACCTGAGCCTGCCGATGATGCGTGGCTCCAATCTCAACCTGCCGGCCAGCGCCGACCCGCTGACCGCCTACCTGGCCCGCCTCAACTACATCGAGCCCCTGCCCGCCGATGAGCAGCAGGAGCTGGCCGAGCGCTACGTCAACGAAAACGACCGCAACGCCGGCAAGATGCTCATCCTCACCAACCTGCGCCTGGTGGTGAAGCTGGCTCGCGAATACCAGCGGCGCTGGACCAACCTCCTCGACCTGATTCAGGAGGGTAACGTGGGACTGGCCGAGGCGGTCACGCGCTACGATCCGTACCGCGGCGTGAAATTCACAAGCTACGCCCAGTACTGGATCCGGGCGATGATTCTCAACTACTTGATGAATCATCTGCACCCGGTCAAGATCGGTAGCTCGCGCGCCGGGCGTAAGCTCTTTTATAACCTCAAAAAGGCGCGCCGTGAGCTGATGCGTCAGGGGCACCCCAACCCCACCCCGGCGCTGATCGCCGACTACCTCGATGTCGATGAGAGCGAGGTGGTGCGCGTGGCCGCCCAACTCGACGCCCCGCCGGTTTACCTCGACGCCCAGGCGCCGGGGCATGAGAAGACCACCGTCGGCGAGTTGATGCACTCGGAGACGGCCGACCCCGAGGAGTTGGTCACCGACTATGACCTGGCCACACGCCTGCGCGAGGCCATCAACGCCTTTGGCGAGAACCTCGACGATGAGCGCGAGATGACCATCTGGTTTGATCGTATGATCGCCGAGGAGCCCCGTAGTCTGGTCGATCTTGGCGAGTACTGGGGCGTCTCCAAAGAGCGCATCCGCCAGGTCGAGGTGCAGATCCGTGACGACTTCCGCCGCTTTCTGCTCGACCGCCTGGGTGATGAGGTCAAGCTCGACTTCCTCGATCAGCTCGGCTGATGCCGAATCGCACCGGGGCCGCGACGCCCTGGCAGCCAGAAAACGAAAAAGCCGCCCCGAGATTCGGGGCGGCTTTTTTGATCTTCAAGCGATGCGGGTCGAGCTCAGACCTCTTCGATCTGCGCGCCCTCACGTCGCTCGCGCATCACATCACGGATCATCTCAATGACCATGAAGGCCACTCCCACGCAGATGAGCGCGTCGGCGATGTTAAAGGTCGGCCAGCGGTGGGCGTCGGTGTACTTCCAGACGATGAAGTCGGTGACATAGCCGTAGCGCGCGCGGTCGATGAAGTTCCCCAGCGCGCCGCCGGCGATCAGCGCCAGCGCCCAGAGCAGCAGGCGCTGGTCATTTTGCACCCCGCGCAGAAGGCCCAGGATGATGAAGACCGCCAGAAGACTCACCGCCAGGAAGAAGGGCTCACGAAACGAGCTGTCTTTATCGGCAAAGATGCCAAAGGCCGCGCCCGGGTTGCGGGTGTACTGAAAGTCCCAGTAGCCATCAATGACCGTGACTTCGCGGTTGGTCACCTCGATCACCTGCCCGGCCTCAAGCTCGCTCTCCGGGTGAAGTTGCTGGCCGTCTTCGGTGCGGGTGTAGAGCTGGGCGATGGTCTTGACCTCTTCGGGGCTGTTCGCCTCGAAGGTCTCGGTGAGGTAGGCCTCCACCGTGGTGCCCTCGGCCTGCTCGGGCACTTCCAGCACGATCGGGTGCGAGAAGAAGCCCGGCCGCTCGGTCGCAAGCCAGCTCTCGGCGTACCACTTCGACCACTGGTCGAGCGCCACGCCGATGACCACGATCAGGGCGAAGAGCCCGTATTTCATAAGCGACGCGTTCTTCATCCTTCGATCACCTCAAGCACGCTGGCGCAGCGCGGGCAGACCTCATCGTCGCTGCCGGCCTCGATCCAGAAGTTCCAACAGCGGGGGCACTTCTGCCCGGAAGCCGGAACCACGCCGACCTCCACGATCTTGCCTTCGGCCGGGGTGGCCTCTTCGATCTCCACCGCGCTGGCGATGAAGAAAGCCGGCAGGTTCTGCTCGCAGCTGCGCAGCAGGCTCAGCGTGGCGCCGGAGGCTTTGAGCGTCAGATGCGCCTCCTGGCTGCTGCCGATCTGCCCCTCTTTACGCTCGCCCTTCCGGGCGCGTTTGGCTTCCATGGCCTTCTGGGCCTCCTGACGCACCTCCAGAAGTTGCTCCCAGCGCTCACCGAGCTCGGCGTCTTTCCAGGCGCCGGTGTGGGCGGGGAAGCCGGCGAGGAAGACGCTCTTCTCGGCCGCTTCGCCGTGAGGAAGATGCTCCCAGGCCTCTTCGCAGGTGAATGAGAGGATGGGCGCGACCGCGCGGACCAGCGCATCGACTACCAGCCAGTAGGCGGTCTGACCGCTTAGCCGCTCGCGCGAGCCCGGAGCCTCGCAGTACATGCGGTCTTTGGTCACGTCCATATAGACGTTGGAGAGGTCCACCGTCACCAGCTGCACCAGCGTGTGGTAGATGGTGTGGAACTGGTAGCCGCGGTAGGCCTCCTCAATGCGCTCGATCGCCTCGGCGGTGCGGTGAAGCACCCAGCGGTCGATCTCTTCGAGCTCATCGAGCGGCAACGCCTGCGAGGGGTCGAAGCCCTCCAGCCCGCCGAGCAAGAAGCGGAAGGTGTTGCGCACCTTGCGGTAGGCATCCGAGATGCGCTTGAGGATCTCGGTGGAGAGGGTGATGTCGCCGCGGTAGTCGACCGCTGCGACCCACATCCTCAAGATCTCGGCGCCGTACTGATCGAGCATGCGCTGGGGCGGCTCGAAGTTTTTGCTGGACTTGGAGTACTTGCGGCCGTCTTCGTCGGTCACAAAGCCGTGGGTCAGGCAGGTGCTGTAGGGCGAGTGGCCTCGCGAGACGATGCCGGCCAGAAGGCTGGACTGGAACCAGCCGCGGTGCTGGTCGCTGCCCTCGAGGTAGAGGTCGGCGCGGGTGCCCACGCCCATCTTACGGTCGAGCACCGCCGACCAGGACACGCCGGAGTCGAACCACACATCGAGGATGTCTTCTTCTTTGCGGAAGTCGTCGCCACCACAGCTCGGGCAAGCGGTGCCTTCGGGCACGAGCTCTTTCGCGTCGCGCTCAAACCACACGTCGGCGCCGTGATCTTCGACCAGGTCGGCCACGTGATCGGCGATCTCGCGGGTAGCCAGCGCCTCGTTGCAGTGGCGGCAGTACATCACGGTGATGGGCACACCCCAGCTGCGCTGGCGGCTGATGCACCAGTCCGGCCGGCCGGAGACCATGCCGTGGATGCGGTCGCGGCCCCAGCCGGGAACCCAGTTGACCTTCTCGATCTCGTCGAGCGCCGCTTTGCGAAGCTCAAAGCCTTCGTCGAGGCCGGCGCCCTCGGGCTCCATCGCCACAAACCACTGTTCGGTGGCGCGGAAGATCACGGGCTTTTTGCTGCGCCAACCATGCGGGTAACGATCGATGGTGACCTTGTCGCCCGGCGAATTGAGCAGGAGCCCCATATCGGCCAACTTCTGCTGGATGATGGGGTTGGCCTTAAAGACCTGGGTGCCGGCGAACTCTTCGACATCCGGGCCGCGGAACTTCCCATAATCATCGACGGGGCAGACGATCCCGAGGTTGAAGTGACGCCCGAGCTCGAAGTCTTCCTGACCGTGGCCGGGGGCGGTGTGCACGCAGCCGGTGCCCTGCTCGAGGGTGACGTAGTCGGCGGGAAGCAGCACCGAGTCGCGCTCCATCCAGGGGTGGCGCGCCTTCAAACCTTTGCCCTCGCCAAGCTCGCCCACGAGTTCGCGGCCTTCAAAGCTCGCGAGCACCGTGTGCTCCTCGATGCGGCAGGCTTTGAGCACCTCATCGCGAAGACCTTCGGCCATCACGTAAGCCTCATCGCCCACGGCCACCAGCTGGTAGGTGAGCTCCGGGTTGAGCGCGATCGCCAGGTTGGCGGGCAGCGTCCAGGGCGTGGTCGTCCAGATCACGACAAAGGTCTTCGTGTCGCCGGCGGCCTCCCCGATCGCCCCGGGGAGCTCGCTGATGGGGAACTTCACATAGACGTGCTCGGTGGTGAACGCGTCGTACTCCACCTCGGCCTCGGCCAGGGCGGTCTGCGCGGCCCAGTCCCAGTGCACCGGCTTAAAGCCGCGATAGACGATCCCCTTTTCGAAGAAACGACCAAGCTCGCGCACCGTGGTGGCTTCATAGTCGTAGGACATCGTCAGGTAGGGGTCGTCCCACTGGCCAAAGCCCATCACCCGGCGGAACTCCTCGCGCTGGATGTCCACAAAACGCTGCGCGTATTCGCGGCAGGCTTTGCGGATCTCGACCTTGGTCATTTCGCGCTTTTTCTTGCCGAGCTCTTTGTCGACCTGGTGCTCAATCGGCAGCCCGTGGCAATCCCAGCCCGGCACGTACTCACAGAGCTCGCCGGCCATGTTGCGGAACTTCACCACGAAGTCTTTGAGCGTCTTGTTGAGGATATGCCCGTGGTGGAGGTTGCCGTTGGCATAGGGAGGGCCGTCATGAAGAATAAAACGCGGCCAGCCTTCGGCTTTGCCGCGCTCAACCCACGCCTCATAAATGCCCTCGTCTCGCCACCAGCTCACGCGCTCTTCTTCGCGCTGGGCCAGGTTGGCCCGCATCGGAAAGTCGGTCGAAGGGAGGTTGAGGGTATCTTTGTAGTCCTTGCCCACAGCGGCACTCCTTAGCAGTCCAAAAGGTTGGAAAATCACCACCTGAATCGCGCTCTTCTAACACAGCGCCCGCCTCGAATAAAGCAGGCCCTGAGCGCGATTTCGCGCGTGTTATGACCCTTAATCGGGCTGGATTCTGGCGCGCACAACGACCGGCCGTCCGCGACCGATGCGCTGCGCGTTGTGGTGGAGAAGCGCGTTGAGATAACGCCGCGCGCCGGTGATGGCGGCCTCCCAGCTCAGCCCGCGGGCGCGCAGGCAGGCGATGGCGCTGGAGAGCTGGCAACCCGTACCTCGAACATCGGCCTCCACGCGCGAAAGTGGCTCAAAACTGCGCTCGCCGGCCTCATCGGCAAGCACATCGACGACGCCCTGTCCGGGGGCATGTGGAAGATGCCCGCCTTTGACGAGCACCCGTGACCAGCCCGCCTCTCGCAGCTCCCGGGCCAGCCGCAGCGCGTCGTTGCCGGCCGCCTCAAGCCCCAGGATCTGCGCGGCTTCCGGAACGTTGGGGGTCAGGAGGTCAACGCGCTCACGCACACGCTCCAGCCCCTCAAACCAGCCCTCGGCGTGCAGCGCGCGGCGGCCGTCGCCGCTGGCGAGCACCGGGTCGAGCACGACGTCGACCTCCGGATCGAGCTCGTCGAAGAACGCGCCGAGCACCTGAAAGGATTCCAGCCCGGGGATCATGCCAATTTTGATCGCCTGAAGATCAAAATCCTCAGCGATCGCGTCGAGTTGAGCGCGAAAGGTGCCCGGGCTCACCGCTTCGAAGCCGCGCACGCCCCGGGTGTTCTGGCACACGAGCGCGCTGATCACGCTTAGCCCGTGGCAGCCCAGGTCGCGCATCACCTGCAGATCGACCTGAATGCCGGCCCCCCCGCTGGGGTCGGTTCCGGCGATCGTCAGCACGAGTGGCGGCGAGGAGTTGACTTCATCCATCGGACTCACTCCCCCGCTCCTCGCGTGGTATGGGCCGCAGCCGCCTCTGGAAGGCACAACACCGACGCGGCGCGGGTGAGCATCGCGTCATCGACGCCCAGCGCGCGGAAGATCTCCAGGTTGCGCTGCAGGGGGTTCTCCATCGCGTGCAGCTCACGGGCGCGCGCCCAGCCGATCTGGTTGGCAAAGACCCAGGGGTTGGCCGGCACGGGAAAGTCGCTGCCCATAATCACGCGACTGCGCGCGGTGGCATCGCCGAGCACTTTGTGGATGTAAGGAAAGCGCGAAAGTGAGGCCATCGCCGAGATGTCGCCGTAGAGGTTGGGGTAGTCGTCGAGCATCTGGCGCCAGTGGTCGTAATCTTCGCGAAAGGGGTGCACCACGCCGCTGCCCGCGCAGTGTGCGGCGATCACGCGCGTGCCGCACTCCAGGGGAAGGCGCAGACGCTCGGGTTTTCCCCAGGCCTGATTGACCGGCGGGATGGTGTGCTCAAACGACGTGTGCGTGAGCAGCGGGATGTTGAGCGCGGCCATTTTTTCCCAGAAGCCGCGGTAGCTCTCGCGGCTAAGATCGATGTCCTGGGAGTTGGGCAGAAGTTTGATCGCCACCGCCCCGCGCTCGGATACCCGCTCGAGCTCATCGATGGCGTCGCGGCGTTGCGGGTTGACCGAGGCGATGGGAAGCAAGCCCTCCGAGCGGGCGCAGACCTCAAAGAGGTAGTCGTTGGAGATGTAGACGCGGGTGCGCTCATGATCGTAATGGCCGGCCTCATCGTAGATGGCGTCAAAGGCCAGCAGGCCGGCCGCGTCGAGCTCGCTCTCCTCGACCCAGCGGATGACCTGATCGGCGTAGGCGTGGTCGAGCTCCTCGCGTGAGACCCCGGCCAGCCCCAGCGCGCGACTCAGCCAGGCAAACGCCCAGCCGCCGGAGAGGTTCGGGCTGACGTAGCAGCCGTTCTTCGGGTTGATCCCCATCAGGTGAACGTGGGCGTCGATGATCATAGGCGTCTCAAAGGGGGGGCGCGCAAAGCGCGAGAGGGTGGGCCGCCAAAACCGTTGCACGATTGCGAAGATGCGGCAATTTGTGTTTTTTTGGGGCGGTCAGCCCCCTGCTCTGCTCCGACGTAAAGGCGGTCTTTCGATGTTGATCGTACACCCCCGTATCTACCTTGATCATCACGGCACCACGACCAACGCGCTGCTCATCGAAGGTCAACACGTGGTCGCCGTCGGCGACGAAGCGCGCCGGCGGGCCGGTCGGAGCGCGGAGGTGGTGCGCCCCGACGCGGCGTGTGTGATGCCGGCGCTGGGCGACGCGCACATCCACCTGTGGGGGGCCGGGCTGCGCGCGCACACGATCGATCTTCGGGGGATGAGCGCGCCGCAGATCCTCGACGAACTGCGCCTGGCCGCCCCGCGCCAGGACGGCTGGATCGTGGGCACAAACTGGAATGAGAACAACTTCGCCGACGATCACCCGCTCAACCTGGCGCTCCTCGACCAGCTCTTTCCCAATCAGCCGGTGTGCCTGCACCGGGTGGACGCGCATGCTCTGTGGGTCAACTCCGAGGCACTTCGCCGCGCCGGGCTTGATGAGCGTGTGCACGACTTAAGCGGCGGGCTCGCTGAGCGCGGCCCCGACGGGCGGCTGACCGGCGTGCTCATCGACCACGCCATGGAGCCGGTGCTGCGCGCGCTGCCTCCGGCCGACGCCGCAGAAGATCGCCTGATCTTTACCCACACCGCCAACACCCTCCTGAGCCACGGGGTGAGTTTTTCGTCGATGGCCTTTACCTCGATGGAGCGCCTGGAGCTGGTCGATGAGCTCATCGCCGACGGTGATCTTCCCTCCCGCGTGGACTTCTGGATCGACGGCACCTCCCCCGCTCTCGACCGCCTCTTAGAGCGCGGTCCGCGCCAGGCCAACGCGGCCGGCCACCGGGTGGGCACCATCAAGTTCTTTGCCGACGGGGCGCTCGGCTCGGCCGGTGCCTGGCTTCTGGAGCCTTACCGCACCGGTGGCCAGGGCTTGCAGACCCAACCTTCAGGTTACCTTAAAGCGCGCCTCCCCGAGCTGATGCGCGCCGGCTGGCAGGTGGCCGTGCACGCCATCGGCGACGCCGCCGCCCGCGACGTCCTCGACGCTTTTGAGGCCACTTCCCCCGAGCTCCGAGCGCGGCTTCGTCCCCGGCTCGAACACGCCCAGATCGTTCACCCCGACGACCGTGCCCGCTTCGCCGAGCTCGGCGTCATTGCCAGCATCCAGCCCATTCACCTGCGCAGCGATGTGCCCTGGGCGCCGCGCCGACTCTTCGATCCTCAGCTGGAGCGCCTCTTCCCCTGGCGCGATCTTCTACCCGCCACACTCGCCGCAGGCAGCGACTACCCCATCGACGATCCCAACCCGTGGCACGGCATCGCCACCGCCCTGACCCGCCAGGGCTACGACGAGCAGCCCTTTGCCCCCGAACACGCCCTGACCCGTCAGGAGGCCATCAGCGCCTACACCTACGGCGCGGCCTATGCCTCACACCGCGAGCACCAGCTCGGCGCGCTTCACCCGGGCTATCTGGCCGACGTCATCGCGCTTTCGGCCGATCCCTATGTCGACTCCCCGGAGGCCATCTGGGACATCGAGGTGCTCTGGTCGCGATTACCGGGTCGCTGAAGCTTAACTTATGTAACTGCACTCGCTATGGTGAACGTCTTCACACCGACAGGCGGTGCGGAGGGGATTGTTATGTTCACGATGATGTGTAGTGGAGGAGTACATCATGTTTAATCATCCTGAGGTCCAGGAACTGGATTCCGGCAGCTATGAAGTCTCGCTCAATGGGACCAGCAACGGCTTTGCCTGGTTCACAATGGATAGTTTTGGTAACCGTACCGCTTATTTCGGTCTGGCTGGCGGCACGACGTTCCCCTTCGTTTTAACCTTGAACCAAACTCTGACGTTCACCCGCATCAAAGAGGACTTCAAAACCCCCGGGGAGTTCGGAAAATGGGCCGAAGCTCAGCTCGGTGGCTCGGCCGATTACCACTGCATGATCGAAACGCAGATCGCCTGGGACGGGACCTGACCCAGGGCGCAGCCGGACGTCTGAAGTGACCGCGCGTTAGCGGGACTGTGCAGCGTTACCATCGACGCGCTTGACCTTAAAGGTTGAGCGCGTCGAGCGCTTCTTGCACGCTCAAGACCTCGCGTCGCGCCCGACGCTGTGCCGGCGTCAGAGTGTCGGCGAGCTGCTCCACACAGCGCTGCGCCCCCTCGGGCACCCCATCGACCACAGGCGCCAGAAGCCCGATGATCTGCGCGCCGACGCTGGGCAAATGACAGGACGTCGCGCTCTCCAGCAGCTCGGCCTGCTCGATCCAGTCGACCTCGCGGCCGCAGCGGATCGCCAGCGCCAACGCCAACTTCGCGCCCCACATATTGCCGGTGCGGCTCCAGGCCTGGTAGGTGCTCATCGCCATGGTGCGCGCTGTGTCGTACTCGTTCCTGCGGAAGGCCATCGCCGCCTCCACAAGCCCCAGCAGACCGTCGAGTTCGGGCAACGCCAGCTCGCGCGCCGCAGCGATGAACGCCTCATCCGGCGCGCTGAGATCGTCACGACGGTAGGCCAGGCGACGCTCCAGAATGCGGGCGCGCACCATATACACCGGCTGGTGGCGGCGTTCCGCGAGCTTGCGGGCCTTGAGGATGAGGTGCTCGGCGCTCTTCAGCTCCCCGCATTCCAGCAAGGACGTGGCCGCATTAAGCGCTGAAGAGAGGCGCGCGCTGACCCGACTTTTTAAGCGTGCCGCTTCGGTGTGCAGACGCGCGGCCTCTTCAAAACGGGCCTGGCGGTAGTTCATCAGCCCCATCCAGCCGCGCACCGTGCCCTGGATCTCTTCGCAGGGATGCTCGCTCGCCCAGGCCTCGATCTCGGCCATCACCCGCTGGCCGACCTCGCGCTCGCAACCCCAGGAGGCCTGAAGACGAAAGCGCTGGCGGCGAAGCTCCAGCTCCGGATCATCGAGGGGCGCGACCTCGTCCATGGTGGCCAGAGCGGTGGTGCCCTGAACCTGCATGCTCAAGATCGCCGCGCGCACCAACTTCTCGATGCGGCGACGGCGCTCATCGGGTTCGCCGGCGCGCTCCATCGCGGCGAGGAAACGCTCCAGCTCGCGCGGGGATCCGTTGGAGAGGGCGATCTTCGCCCAGGTCATCAGCAGTCGGTTGCGCTGAGGGCCGCGCTCATCGGGGCTCAAACGCAACGCCGCCCAGCCCTCATCAAGCAGGGCGATGGCGCGGCCGAGCTCCCCGTCGCGATCGAGGTTTTGAGCGCGCAGGCAGGCTTCTTCGGCGGCATGCGCGGAGTCGCCGGCCTGCACCAGGTGAAAGAAGCGCTGGGGATGTCCGGCGGGCAGCGCCCCGGCGATCTTCTTATGGGCGTTGCGCCGATCATCGAGTTTCCAGTCGGCAAAGAGCGCGTCGAAGAGCGGCACGATCACGTCATCCTGCCCCTCCTCAGGAAGCAGCCCCTCCTGGACCAGCGCCTCAATCTCGGCCTCCACCTCCCAGACCGGTCGTTTCATCAGCGCGGCCAGCACCCGGGCCTCACGCAGCGGGTGGGCGAGGCTCAGCCAGGCCAGAAGATCGCGCCGGGGGCCGCGCGGAGGAAGCGGGGCGGCCAGATCTTCGCGCTGGGCGCTCACCCGGGCGCCGGCGCGAAGCCGGCCCAG
>NZ_VOSL01000007.1 GCF_007997005.1 Lujinxingia vulgaris
CTACTCAGGACCGAAGTCCCTTTCTCGCTCGACTTGCATGTGTTAGGCACGCCGCCAGCGTTCATTCTGAGCCAGGATCAAACTCTCCAGTTTGATTAGGATCCCCATCACCTTCGCTGCATCTAAGCAGTCGAAGTGGTGTGATGGATTTCATAGTGCAGGTTGTATCGGTGTTGATTTGTTTTACGAACACTTTCGACATGACCAACGCGGCCCGATACGACCCTGCCGGGTCATAGGTTTGCCGCTTTAAATCATGCCTCGCGCTCGTGTCACATGCGCTTGACGAGAACCTGTCGTTCGTACGCTCACGTCATGTAACTCCAACCCGCCTGCACAGCATAAGCTCTTGACATTGCTTTGCTTGTAAAAACGCTTGCTGTCCGACAAGGCATTGAACATGCCCTGTCTGGATTCCTATGAACTTTTCAAAGAGCGTCGAGAGCTTGTCTCGACTTTGCCTCGCGTTTCGCCGTGTTTCTTTTTGGCGCCCCGTCGAGGGATGCGGAACTTACTGCCCGCGTTTGTTGCCGTCAAGTTGTTTTTCGAGAATTTTGAAAGTTTTCAAAGTTTCGAAAAACCGTTCTGACGTTGCTCGCTGCGGCCCGTGTTGGCGTCGCGTTGAGCGGAGGCGGACACTAAGTCCGGACCTCGTTGGCGTCAAGCCCGATTTCGAAAAAGTTTCGTCATCGTCGGTGGCTGTCGGCCTCTCTCAGCGAGTGGCTCCGAGGAGCAGCACCGCGTCGAGGAGTCGGAAGTTATGCATTGAGCCCCGGGGTGTCAACAGGTTTTTCCACCGATTGCATAAATATTGAAACCCGGGCCTCAAACGATGCCCGTTCGTGTTGTTTTTATCGCATAACGACCGTTTAACCCCCTTCTTGCGGCATTTAAAGGTCGGTCGCGTCGAGATCGGAGGATCGGGGTGGGGACCGGGCGTGATCAGGAGGGGTTGGGGAGGAGGGTTCCGGTGAGTTCGCTGATGGCGAGGAGCTGGCGCATGAGCTCGAGGTCGGCCTCGACGATGCGCGCCTCGGCTTCTTGTAGGCGTTGGAGGGCGTCGACGACTTCGAAGGCGGTGCCCCGGCCGGTCTCAAAGCGGGCGCGTTGGGCGGCGACGTTTTCGCGGGTGAGCGCGGCGGTGCGTCTGGCAAGCTCGGTGCGGGTGCGGGCCGCGCGCGCCTCGTTGAGGAGGGAGGTGAGGGTGTGGCGGGCGTCGGCGCGGGCTTGCTCCAGGTCGTGCTCGGCGGCGCGCACAGCGAGGTCGGCGCNNTCGCTGCACCTAAGCAGTCGAAGTGGTGTGATGGATTTCGTAGTGCAGGTTGTATCGGTGTTGATTTATTTTACGAACACTTTCGACTTTAGCGACGCGGCCCGATACGACCCTGCCGGATCATAGTGTCGCCGCTTCAAATAAAGCCTCGCGCTCGTGTCACATGCGCTTGACGAGAACCTGTCGTTCGTACGCTCACGTCATGTAACTTCAACCCGCCTGCACAGCATAAGCTCTTGACATTGCTTTGCTTGTAAAAACGCTTGCTGTCCGACAAGGCATTGAACATGCCCTGTCTGGATTCCTATGAACTTTTCAAAGAGCGTCGAGAGCTTGTCTCGACTTTGCCTCGCGTTTCGCCGTGTTTCTTTTTGGCGCCCCGTCGAGGGATGCGGAACTTACTGCCCGCGTTTGTTGCCGTCAAGTTGTTTTTCGAGAATTTTGAAAGTTTTCAAAGTTTCGAAAAACCGTTCTGACGTTGCTCACTGCGGCCCGTGTTGGCGTCGCGTTGAGCGGAGGCGGTTTCTACGTTGCTGCTTTCGCCTCGTCAAGGATGTTTTCGCATCCTTTTTCCCTTTCGTTGCGAGCCGCGTTTGCGGCCCCCGTCGTCGGGAGGCGCTTTATGGGCGATGGCGCCGATTGGGTCAAGGAGTTTTGCGATTTATTTTCCCGTTTTCTCGGCCAGATCCGCTAAGCTCTTGAAATCGTTAAGAAGCACCTGAAAGGCCATGCCCGTGATACGCTCGATCGAAGCGAAGATCGCCGCATATCGGGCGATCTCTGGTAGTTCAGGGTGATCATCACGCCGTACTACTGGCGTATGTGGGGGTTACTCCCTTGCGTATCGTCCTACACAGCGCGGGCCGCTCCTTATATACAGGGGTTCGATTCAGCGACACGCCGCCTGTGGGCGGCGCCTTCTCTTAAGGACGATCGATGCGCATCATTGCCGGCTCCGCCCGCGGCCGTAAACTTGCCAGCCTTCCCACCGACGCCATCCGCCCCACAAGCGATCGCGTCCGCGAGTCGCTCTTCTCCATCCTGGGAGATGTCCATGACCTGGTGGTGGTCGACGGCTTCGCCGGCAGCGGCGCGCTCGGGCTGGAGGCGATCAGTCGGGGGGCCCGGCGAGCGTACTTCTTTGATCGCTCCGGCCGCTCGACTGCGTTGATCAAAGAAAACGCGCAGCGCACTCGCGCCGGCCGCCGAGCGATCATTGAGCGTTGTACCTTCAACCAGGGGCTGGAGGAGCATCTCGGTCAGGAGACGCCGGATCTCTGGTTTCTCGATCCTCCCTACCACACCACGCTGGCGCATAAGGCCCTGGAGAAGATGACGACAAGTCCGCGGGTCACCGCCGGGGCGCTGGTGGTCTGGGAGTCCGACGTCGACGAAGCCGTCCCCCACACCCCGGCCTTTGAGCTGGAGGACGAGCGCATCTACGGGCGCACGCGCATCCAGTTTCTGCGTCGGCGCGAGGATCGCGAGCCGGGCGCGGAGGCTGCGCCGGGCTCTCCCCCCGAGGACACCGGGCGCTGATCGCCCTGCCGACGCGCAGTTGCTGTGCGCGCGCATTTCCCTTAATCATCAACCTTTACGACCACGCCGCCCAGTGCGGCCGAGCGCGAAACCAAGGACGTCATCTATGCCTCGAAAGGCGATCTATCCGGGAAGCTTCGATCCTCTGACCTACGGTCATATCAGCATCATTGAGCGGGGGCTGAAGATCTTCGACGAGGTGATCGTGGGGATCGCGATCAACATCCGCAAGACGCCCCTCTTTACCAGTGAGGAGCGCATTGAGCTGATCCGCCAGTCCTTTCCCGATGAGAAGCGGCTGAAGATCGAGACCTTCGAAGGGCTTCTGGTCGATTATGCTGCCGAGCGCGGTTGCGAGGTGATCTTACGAGGCCTGCGCGCGGTGAGCGACTTTGAGTACGAGCTGCAGATGGCCAACATGAACCGCAAGCTCAACGACGGGATCGAGACGGTCTTTCTGATGACCGAAGAGTCGCACTTCTATGTGAGCTCCGGGCTGGTCAAGGAGGTCGCGCGCTTTGGCGGCTCGGTGCGTGAGCAGGTGCCGCCGCACGTGCAGGAGGCGCTCAAGGCGAAATTTGCGCAGAGCTGATCGAAACCCCGTCGTGGGTCGTGTTGATGTTGTGCATGAAACTGTAGCCCTGCGGGGCTTCTTACCTTTTAAAGGATACATCGTGATCAAACTCAGCCATCGTATCACTCAGGTGGAGCCCTCGCCGACGCTCGCGATCACCGCGCGCGCCAAAGAGCTCAAAGCACAGGGCATGGACATCGTCAGTTTTGGCGCCGGCGAGCCGGATTTTGATACGCCTAAGCCGGTGGTCGAGGCCGCGACCCGGGCGTTGCAAGAGGGCAAGACGCGCTACACACCGGCCTCCGGGCTGATGGAGCTGCGCCAGGCGATCGCGGAAAGCTATGCCAGCCGCGGCCGCAAGGTGGCCGCCAATCAGGTGATCGTGACCGTCGGTGGCAAGCAGGCCCTCTACAACGCCACCCAGGCGATCTTCGATGAGGGCGATCGCGTGCTGATCCCGGCCCCCTACTGGGTAAGCTACCCGGCGCAGCTGCGCCTCGCCGGGGCTGAGCCTGCGATCATCGACACCCGCGCCGAAGACGACTTCAAGCTCACGGCCGAGAGCCTGCGCGCTGCGCTTGACGAGGGGCCTTGCCGCGGGCTGATCCTTTGCTCGCCATCCAACCCCACCGGGGCGACCTACTCCGCCGATGAGCTGCGGGCGCTGGCCGCGGTGCTCAAGGACTTCCCCGAGGTCGTGGTCTTCTACGACGCGATGTACGACGAGCTCTATTACGAGGGTGATATCGCGCCGGACCTTGTGGCCTCGGCCCCCGAGCTTGAGGGGCGTGTGATCACCTTCAACGGCTTTAGCAAAACCTACGCGATGACCGGCTGGCGCCTTGGCTACGCGATCGGCCCGGTGGAGGTGAGCGCGGCGATGGGAACGCTGCAGAGCCAGTCGACCTCCAACGCCACCTCTTTTGCGCAGTACGGGGCGCTGGCAGCCTTTGAGCTCGATCCGGCGGTGCTCGCCAGGCGACGCGAAGCCTTCGCAAAACGCCGCGATCTTCTTGTGGGGATGCTGCGCGCCATCGAGGGGGTGATCTGTCCCGAGCCCACCGGGGCGTTCTACGCCTTCCCGGATTTTTCGGCTTACCTGGGTGAGGGAGAAGGCAAGTTCGCCGACGATCTCGCGCTGACCCAGTACCTTCTGGAAGAGGCGCAGGTCGCGGTCGTCCCGGGCTCGGCCTTTGGCTACCCGGGCGGGTTGCGGCTGAGCTACGCGACCAGTGAGACGCTCATCGAAGAGGGCGTGCGGCGCATCCATCAGGCGCTCAAGGCCTACGCGGGCTGAGCGCTTTGCCAAATCGAAGTCATAAAAAAAGCCGCGCCCCTTCCGGGACGCGGCTTTTTTGTTGTGACGCGGGTTCGTTTTAAAGGGCGCAGGACGCGGGCACCGCGTCGAGCACGCCATTGCGGCATTCCAGGGGCACGCCGCACTCCGGGCAGGGGTTGCCCGGGCAGAAGCTCACCACGGGGAGCGCCTCGCACAAGCCGGTCTGCTCGTTGCAGGTGTAGTTGACGTCCTGGCCGTTGGGATCCTGCGCGTTGGTGGGGCAGTCCGAGGTGCTGGCGCAGATGAAGACGTCGGGATCGCCACTGCAGTTGTTGTCGACACCGTCGCACACCTCGGCCATCCCCGGGTTGATGTCGGGGTTGGTGTCGTCGCAGTCTTCCTGGGGGTACTGGCAGTTACGGCGGTCGGTGCCAGCAGCGCCGTAGCCGTCCTCATCCTCATCGATGCAGGGGAAGGTCGGGGTACCCTCGCGCAGCGTGCAGAGGTTGTCGGTGGAGCAAACAAAGCGCGGGGTCAGGCAGTCCTCGTCGCTCTCGCAGTAGAAGACGCCCTCTTCGGAGGCATCAAAAGCCACCGAGCAGGCCGCGGCGTAAAGGGTCAGCGCCAGAAGAGCCAGCGCGGAGAGTAGAAGGCGAAGTCGCATGATCGTCCTCAATCTGAAGTCACGCGGGCGCTCAGGCCCGCAGACGTCGCAAAAAGTCGCGAAACCTTAGAAGCGCAGCCGCGCGCCCACACCCACGCCCTCGGGGCTTACGCTGGGGCTGAGACGCACCGCGCGGTACCAGGGCTGGTCGCCCTGCCCCACGGCAAGCTCTTCGGCATCGTCGCCGTCGAGCACAAAGAGCAGCACGCTGGTCACCGCCATCCCGCCCGAGAGCACGTAGAAGACGTTGGCCGAGAGCGCGTCGCTCTCAATATCGCGCTGCAGGCGCTGAGCCTCGCGCTGGGTCAGATCGGTGTAGGTGCCGTCTTCGTTGCGGCTGTACTGCTCGATCTCGGCCAGGCCATCGTCGACCTTCAGGCCAAAGAAAATGCCCGTGCCCAGGCTCACCGCCGAGAGGCCGGCGGTGGCAAAGGCCATGATGCGGCGCACATCGACGTCGCGCTCCACGTAGCCGGGATCTTCGGGGCGGCGATCGCGCACGCCAAAGACGTCATTGACGCCGGCCTGCACCGCATCGAGCACCGCTGAGAACGAGCCCAGGTCGGAGTTGGTGTGGTAGTTCAAAAAGAGGCGATCGCGCACATCGAAGTAGTCGATGTTCAGCGTGTAACCCGTGCCCACGCGGCTCACGCGCGCCTGCACGATGCGGTCGACCTGGGCGGCGCGGCCCACGTTGGCCAGACAGAGCGACTCGGCCGAGCAGTACTCCGGGTCGCGGTCTTCGATCGCCGGCAGAAGATCGGCGTCACCAAAGACGGCGATGTTGGGGATGGTGCTCACCGCCTCGCGCAACGCGTCCTGGAGCGCCTCGCGATCCCCGGCGCTAAGCCCGGAGAGGGGCACCGCGAGCACCCCCACCGCGGGCACGTTGGTGCCGGCGGGGATCTCCTCTAACTCCTGGACGTCTTCCACATCGAAGGTCATGCCATCTTCGTCGATGGGCTCGACGTCTTCTTCATCGAAGGTCATGCCCTGGGCCAGGGCGGTGGCCGGCAGCAAGGCCAGAGCCAGCGCCAGGGCGATCAGAGCCGCGGCGAGCTGGCGAGACAGGATTCTCATGGAGCGCTCTCTGCTTCGAGATAACTTCAGCGGGGTTCTGCCAGCGCTGGAACGACGCAACCCAACTCAGCTGGCGTATCGACAGGCCGATTCAACGCGTTGAAAACCGTGGCGCATAAACCTCTCACCACCTCATCACCGGGCCGATCCGACCTCCTCTGGGAGTAGCATAGCCGGGCGAAGGGGCGCAACAAAATGCCCGCAGCCCGATCGACTTGCCCCCCGCGACGCGGTTGCCCCGTGGCCTGCGCCCGATTATAACCGCTCGGCCCGTACCACCGCGCCTAACCCCGGAGACGAGGATGTCCGTACGACCGGACCGCCCAGCGGAGGATCCCGACCAGAAGGCCCACCGCGACACCGCGAGTGAGACCGACCAGGCCTTGCTGCCCCATGATCTTCCCGTGCTGGAGGAGGGGCTGGCCGAAGCCTCCGAGGTGGAGCTCAGCGAGGAGGCCCGCGAGAGCCGGCTGCACCTGGCCGAGCAGCTCTCGCGTCGCCCGATGTCTTCGGCGATGCTCGAGCGCCTGGGCCGCTGGTTGAGTTTTTTAGGCCGCCTGCTCTTTGCCCACGTGCTCTTTGAGCGCCGCGGCATCGATCAGCTGCGCGAGTGCGCCGAGCGCGGCACGGTGGTCTACACGATGCAGACCCACAGCCGGCTGGACTACTTCTATTTTAACTACGCCTTTTTGAAGCATGAGCTGCCGCGGGCGCGCTTTGCCAATAACCTGGTGGTGCGGCCCTTTCGGGCGCTCTGGGAGCGGGTCGTCAGCTTTGTGACCCGTCGCCGGATCGACGGGCCACGCAAGATGGAGGCGTTGATCCTGCGCGATGAGGCGACCTTCCTCTTTCTGCAGCGCCCTCGCCAGAAAGAGCGCGAGCGGGTGGCCTTTAGCCAGCCCTACCTCTACCGCCTGATTCAGACCCAGCGCCGCCAGGACACGCCGATCTTTGTCGTGCCGCTCTGCCTCTTCTGGGAAAAACGCCCGGAGCCGCGACGCGCGAGCCTTCTCGATGAGCTCTTTGGCACGGTGCAGTCCCCCGGTTTTGTGCGAAAGCTGGTCAACTACGTGCAGACCTTCTGGCAGACCTTCTTTAAGTTCGGCCAACCCATGGTGCAGGTCTCGGGCGCCATCAACCTCAAGGAGTTTTTGAGGGAGTACCCGGGGGCGGACTCCTCCGACGCCTCAGAACTTCTGCGCGCGCGCCTTGAAGAACAGATTCGCCAGGAGCGTCACGTCATCCTCGGCCCCACCGCCTCGCCGCGCGAACAGGTCGGGCGCGAGGTGCTCGCCAGGCCCGAGCTTGTGGAGGCGATGCGCGAGCACGCCGAGAAGAGCGGCGAAGATGAGAGCAGCGTGCGCCGCAAAGCTCAAAAGCTCTTCGATGAGATCGCCGCCGATCCCAGCCTGCTGATGATCAAGATCTTCAGCGCGACCTTGAGCCTGGTCTGGTACCGCATCTACGACGGCCTGGAGGTCGATGAGCCAGGCCTGGAGCGGGTGCGCGAGCAGGCCAAGACCAGCTCCATCGTGCTCGTGCCCAGCCATAAGAGCCACATCGATTACCTGGTCTTAAGCTACGTCTTTTATCACTACGGGCTGATGACCCCGCATATCGCCGCGGGCGTCAACCTGAGCTTCTGGCCGCTGGGCCCGCTCTTTCGCCGCGCGGGGGCCTTCTTTATTCGGCGCTCCTTTAAGGGCGAAGATCTCTACCCGGTGGTGTTTCGGGAGTATCTGATCCGCGTGCTCGAAGAGAAGTACCCGGTGGAGTTCTTTATTGAGGGCACGCGCAGCCGCACCGGCAAGCTGATCAAGCCGCGCTACGGCATGCTCGATATGATGGTGCGCGCCTTTGCCAGCGGGCGCCTCGACGCCATCAAGATCGTGCCGATCTCGGTAGGCTACGAGAAGATCATTGAGGAGCGCACCTACCGCCGCGAGCTTCTTGGCGAAGAGAAGCAGAAGGAGAGCCTGGCGGGACTCTTAAAGACGCCGAAGTTTCTGACCAGCAAGAAGGGGCGGCTTTATGTGGAGTTTGATGAGCCCATCGATCTGGCTGACTATTTCGGGCGTTTTGGCATCGACCGGCTCGAGCCCGAGGACGAAGATCTCGACGCGCTCACCGTGCGCCTGGCCCACCGCATCATCTACGACATCAACCGGGTGACCACCGTCTCGCCAACGGCGCTGGTCGCCACAGTGCTGCTCAACAACCCCGACCGCGACGCCAGCATCGGGCGCGCGCGGCTGCTGCATGAGCTGGGCTTTTTGCTGCACTTTATGACGCAGCCCGGCCGTCCGGTGCGGCTTTCGGGCGCGCTGCGCGAGGCCCTGGCCAGCCGCCAGGCGGCCATCGACGCGCTGCGCGCAGCCCACCCGAACGACACCCCGCCGGTGAGCTTGAGCTACGATGAAGACGCCGATCCCAACGATCTGGAGCGCCAGCACATCGAGTCGGCCATGGGCCGGGCGGTGGCCTCGGTCATCGATCGGGCGCTGGCGATCTTTGAGAAAGAGAAACAGGTGCGCATCACCGACCCCGGCGATCGGGCCTGCTACACGCTTGAGCCTCAGGCGCGCCACGAGATCGCGTACTACCGCAACACGCTCGTGCACCACTTCGTGCCCGAGGGGCTGCTGGCCTCGGCGATCGCGAGCTTTGAGTCGCGCGCGATCCCGCTGGATCGCCTCATGGATCAGACCCTCTTTTTGAGCCGTCTTTTCAAATACGAGTGGATCTACGAGGAGCGCGCCGAGTTTGAGAACGTCTTTATGCGCACGCTGGACTACTTCTCGGCCTCGGGCTGGGTGACCCTCCAGGGCGCTGGCGAGGAGCGGGTGGTGGCGATCGCCACGCCCGGGCCCGAGCTCGATTATCTGCGGCGGATGGTGCTGACCTTTGTGGAGGCGTACGCCATCGTCTTCCGCCGTCTTCATGAGCTAGTGGAGGCGCCGGTGGAGCGCGACGCGCTCATCAAAGATGTGATCGCGAAGGGGCGAGAGCAGCTGCAGCGCTCGGAGCTCCGCTTTGAGGAGAGCCTCTCGAAGCCCACCCTGCTCAACGCGCTGCGCCTGCTGGAGGACTGGGGGGTGGTGGAGCGTCACACAAGCCCGGGGCGCCGCCGCGAGGTGGTCAGCTACCAGGTGCATCCGGAGTGGCGTGGCGACGCCCGCTATCAGGAGCTTGTGGCGCGCGTGGAAGGCATCCTCAACCCGAGCACCACCGACTGACCCTCTCGGCCGAGCTTCGACTCGCCAGGCGAGGAGACGATCGGCGTCGCCGGGAAGTTTAAGACTCCTTAAACCGTATAAACTTACGAGCATCCGGGGCTGGCCACGGTTGACGCGGTGCGTAAACTTTCGGACGATGCCCCGATGAATGACCCGTCATTCATTCCACATTCGCATCTTGAACCTGCAACTTCTGGAGAACCTTGATCATGAGCGCCGAAAAACCCCAGGGCTGTGCCTTTCTCACCAGCGAAGTCGGCTCCGAACGCATCTTCACCCCGGAGGACTTCTCCGAGGATCAGCGCATGTTCGGCCAGACGGCCACCGACTTCATGAACAAAGAGGTCTTCCCGCAGGTCGAGACGCTGGAGAAGAACCCCTCGGGCGACTTTTCGGAGATGGTCGCGCTGCTCAAAAAGTCCGGGGAGCTGGGGCTCTTGATGATCGACATCCCCGAGCAGTACGGCGGGCTGGAGGTCGATAAGACCACCTCGATGATCGTCATTGAGAATCTTTCCAAATACTCCGCCTGGGCCACGACCTACGGGGCGCATACGGGCATCGGGATGCAGCCCCTGCTCTTCTTCGGCAACCACGAGCAGAAGGCCAAATGGCTGCCGAAGTTCGCCACTGGCGAGGTGATCGGGGCGTACGCGCTGACCGAGCCCGGCAGCGGCTCCGACGCGCTGGCCGCAAAAACCCGCGCCGAGCTCACAGACGATGGGGAGTTTTACATCCTCAACGGCTCGAAGATGTGGATCACCAACGCCGGGTTTGCCGACCTCTTCACGGTCTTCGCCCAGGTCGAAGGCGATAAGTTCACGGCGTTCCTGGTCGAAGCCGATCGCGAAGGCGTCTCCACCGGCGCCGAAGAGCATAAGATGGGGCTTAAGGGCTCGTCGACGCGTCTTCTGAACCTGGAGAACGTCAAGATCCCCAAAGAGAACCTGCTCGGCGAGATCGGCAAGGGGCATAAGATCGCCTTTAACATCCTCAACATCGGGCGCTTTAAGCTCGGAGTCGGGTCGCTGGGCGGCGGCAAGCGCACCCTGGAGGTGGCCACCCGCTACGCCAAAGAGCGCGTGCAGTTCAACACACCGATCGCCCAGTTCGGCGCGATTCGCGCCAAGCTCGCGAAGATGGCGATCAAGCTCTACACCCTGGAGTCGATGTCCTACCGGGTGGCCGGCTACATGGATCGCAGCCTGGACACGCTGGACAGCAACGCCGACGACTACGTCGAGCAGATGATGAAGGCCATTGAGGAGTTCGCCGTCGAGGACTCCATCATGAAGGTCTACGGCTCGGAGGCCCTGGACTTTGCGGCCGACGAAGCCGTGCAGATCCACGGCGGCTACGGCTACTCGGCCGAGTACGAGGTCGAGCGCCTCTACCGCGACAGCCGTATCAACCGCATCTTCGAGGGCACCAACGAGATCAACCGCATGCTCATCCCGGGGATGATCCTCAAGCGCACGATGAAGGGCCAGCTCAACCTCTTTGAGATGATCCAGAAGCTGGAGGTGACCCTGGCTGGCGAGGCGCCCGAGGTGCCCGCGCAGGGCGACGATCCGACGCTGACTTTTGAGAAGTTCTTGACCGAGCAGGCCAAGAAGATCGTGGTCTACGGCGCCAACCACGCCATCCAGAAGCATATGGCGGACCTGCGCGACCAGCAGGAGCTGCTCTTTGAGCTGGCCGATATGATCAGCGCGATCTACGCCATGGACAGCACCGTGGCGCGTACCGCCCAGATGGTAGAGTCGAAGGGCTTTGAGGCCACCGAGTTGCATCGGGCGGCCACGCTTGTGACGCTGGCGGAGTCATACAACACCATCCGCGACGCGGCCGAGCGCCTGCTCTACAACCTGGCCGAAGGAGAGAAGCTCGACGCGCACCTCAAGGCGCTCGACAAGCTCACGCTGCACCCGCGCATCGACGTGATCGGCCTGCAGAAGATCGTGGCCGACGCGGTCGTCGAGCGTGAACGCTACCCCTTCTAAGCATCTGAACTCTAAGATATTTTCGCGACACCCTCGCAGACTGGCGAGGGGTGGCGAGTGAGGCCCGGTCCCTTCGGGCGCCCTCAACAGGGCGCTCAGATGGCGATCGGGCCTTCGTTTATGCAGCGCTCGCCAAGCTGCAGATCGTGGCTTGTGAGCAGCACGTCGGTGGGGTTTTGCCCCAGGTGCGCGCGCAGCTCGTCGATGGAGCGCTGCACCTCTTCCATCGAGATCGCCACGTTGCGGGCCATCGAGCCCAGTGTGCCATCGCCCAGGATCTGGGCGGTGGCAAAGGCGACGTCGCCGCCGAAGATGATATGGCGGCCATCGGCCATCTTGATCCGGTAGCTCGCGTGGCCGGGAGAGTGACCGGGGGTCGCAAAGGCACAGACCGAGCCGTCGCCCAGAAGATCGAGCCCGATGGCGTCTTCGCCGAATCGGGGCGCGTCTTCATACGTGGCGACGCGCTCGCCAAGCCCCCGAAGATCACCGCGGGCAAAACCCAGCAGCGGGCCGCGGGAGTTCTCGACAAACGCCCACTCCGGGCGGTGCACATGGCAGCGCGCAGCATGTAAAAAGGGCAGCCCGCCGGTGTGGTCGTAATGCAGATGGGTCATAAAGACGTGCGCGACCTCCTCGGGTGTGCAGCCGGTGAGCACGCGCACCCGCTCGGTGACGGCCCACTCCGGCTCAAAACGCATGCCGAAGAGGCGCATCGCCCCGCCGATCACGCCGCCCAGGTTTCTCGGGCCGTTGGGGCCATAGGGCGCATCAAAGAGCAGCGGGCCTAGCTCGCTGTGCAACCCCACCGCCGCGAGCAGCGGAAGGCGCACGCGCCGCATGCCCCCGCCGGCGCTGATCATGAACGCCGGGACCGGCATAAACCCACAATGAAACAGATAAAACGACTCGATCACAGCGTTCTCACACGTCGCACAACACCACCCAAAAGCCCTTCAAATTCAAACACTTCCACTACTCCGCAACCACACGACGCACCTCGGCGTCGACGATGGGGGCGGCGCCGTTGCTCTCGGCGCGGGCGATGAAGAAGGAGAGCAGCATCACGCCGATGCCTCCCACCACAAAGATGATGACCGAGTAGTGGCGCATCCCGCGCTTGTACTCGGGATCGTCCTTATCGAGGAACTTCTTGGGCTGGGGCTTGGGCTGGGATCGCATGGGGTTCCTCGTGGGGGGGCCATTCAGGTGGCGCGCAGCATGCCCTCGACGAAAGTCTCGTCGAGGCCGGCGGCTCGCCGCGCCTCGGGGTTGAAGATCGCGCCTCGAGCCCGGGCGGGCTCATTATGAAAGGTCAGGTTCTGACAGTAAATTTCAAACGAGGAGTGCCCCTCCGGGGTATATTGTCGCAGCCAGCGCGCGCCGAAGCCCACGTGGTGGATCTCGTCTTCGAAGATCTGCTCGAGAATCTGCGCGGTGCTCGTGTCGCCGACCCGGCGGAAATGCTGCTCGAAATAAGGAGCGTGATCGAGGTTTCCCTGCTCAAAGGTCAGGTTCATGGCGCAGACCCATTTGAGCGGGGAGGTCAGCGAGGGGGCGCAGCGCCAGAAGTGATCGTTGACGGGAAGATCGCCAAAGTTGGCGCCGAGCTCCGCGATGCGATCGACATAGAGTTTGAGGTGGCGCTGCTCGTCGGCGATCAGGCGCACCATGCCGGCGCGAAAGGCCGGCGGGGCGTCGGGGTAGGCCAGAAGCGCCCAGGCCATCAGCTCGATGGCCATGAGCTCATGGTTGGCAAAGGTGTGCAACGCGCGCACGGCCATCTCGGGCTCGGCCAGGTTGTCGGGGTGCGGAAATTTAACGCGACGCGAGCGCGGCGCGATCGCGAGCTCGGCGGGGCGACTCGGCGCGCTCCAGGCCTGCGGGAGGCCCGGGTCGCGATCCTCCAGAGCGTGAAAGCCGCCCTCGGGCGCAGCGAGTTTTTGCTCAAGCGTTGTGGCGTGAAGGAGGCGCTCGGCGAAGTCGCGAAGGCGCATGGTCGATCCGGTGTTTCGGGAAGTTAGCCGCTGATGAACTGCTGCATGCGCTCGGCGGTCTCATGATGGGCCTGGCGCGCGCCGGCCATCAGCTGCCCCAGGTCCACACCCACGAGCTCGCCCTTATCGACCAGGTGCCGGCCGGAGGCGAAGACGTGGCGCACGTTATGCTTCTGGGCGGTGTAGACCAGGCGCGCGTACACGTCGCCGCCGGGGCCGCAGCCCGGGTCGTTGTCGAGGTCGAAGACCACAAGGTCGGCGGACTTTCCAACCTCCAGCGAGCCGACTTCGTCGTCGATCCCTAAGGCGCGGGCGCCGTCCATCGTCGCCAGGCGGAAGACGCGCTCAGCCGGCATGGCCTCGGGGCCGTGGAAGGGTTTTTGAAGAAGCGCGGCCAGGCGCATCTCAATGAAGGCGTCGAGGTTGTTGTTGCAGGGGGCGCCGTCGGCGCCCAGCGCCACGCGCACGCCCAATTTGTCGTAGCGGGGCATGTTGGCGATGCCGCTGGCCAGCTTGAGGTTGCTGGAGGGGCAGTGGCAGATGCAGGTCTGGGTCGTCGACAAGATCTGGCAGTCCTCATCGCTCACGTGCACACCGTGGGCGAGCACGCTGCGGGAGCCGGTGATGCCAACTTGCTCCAGGAAAGCGATGTTGCTGACGCCGTAACGCTCCCGGGTGAAGACGTTTTCGTAGGTCGTCTCGGAGGCGTGCGTGTGAATATGGCACCCGAGGTCGCGGGAGGCCTGGCCGACCTCGCGCAGAAGTTCTTCGGTGCAGCTCACCGCGAAGCGGGGCGCAAAGGCGTACTGGATGCGCCCGTCGGCCTTGCCGTGCCAGGTGTCATAGAGGAGCAGGCTCTCTTTGAGGCTCTCCGAGGTGACTTCGCGCATAGGCGCGGGCACCTCATCGCCCAGATCCATCATGCATTTGCCGATGTGCGCGCGGATGCCGCTCTCCTCGACCGCCTCGCCAATGGCGTCGGTGTGGTGGACGGTGCCCATATCGAGGATGGCGGTGGTGCCGCCGAGGATGAGCTCGGCCAGGCCGACGCGCGCGCTGACGCCGAGGGTCTGGTGGGTGAGCGCGGCCTCGTAGGGCCAGATGCGGCGCTTGAGCCAGTCGATGAGCACCATATCATCGGCGTGGTTACGCATCAGGGTCTGGCAGAGGTGAATGTGGCATTGCACAAAGCCGGGGGTGATGATGTGGCCGCGCATATCGAGCACACGCGCGCCTTCGGCGCGCTCTTCATCGACCTTGCCGATGGCGGCGATGCGGCCGTCTTCGATCAGAAGATCGCCCTCAACAACTTCGGCGGCGGCGTTCATGGTGACCAGGGTGGCGTTTTTCAGCCAGGTGCGCTGCGACATCGTGCAATCCTGAAAAGGGGTGGTACGGAGCGTGGCAGGACGAGCAAAAACGCGGCACGCTACCACGCGTAGGGAGGCTTCGCCACCGCCGCGCCGGGCGAGGGTGATGACCGGTCGGTCAGGTCACGTCAGGTGATGGTGCGGGTGAGGATCGACGTGCTCGTTGAGGTCGGTCGGAGCGCCGGCGGCGCGAGCTGTTCAAAGCGGTGGGGGCTGGTCCATAATGCGTTTCTTTCAACGTCGGGGGCCGCGCGCACCCGGCATGCCCTCTCTGAGCATCTTTATCGCAGACCCGTCCGAGCAGATGAGCAACACAACGACGTTCAAGAGCAACGCCGAAAACGAGGCCGAGACATTGACGCGCGATGCGATCTTTGGCGGGGCGCTGCACCTGTGGCAGTCGCGCGCCGGGTACCGTTTTGGGCTGGATGCGCTCCTGCTCGCCAGCGATCTTCCGCCGCTGGCCGCCGGAGCGACGGTGGTGGAGTTGGGTGCGGCCCAGGGGGCGGTGGCGCTGACGGTGGCCTATCAGCGCCCGGATGTGCAGGTGGTGGCGGTGGAGCGCCAGCCGGAGCTGGCGGCGCTTTTGCGACGCAACATCGAGGAGAACGATCTTAAGAATGTGGCGGTGATCGAGGGCGATCTTCGCCAGCGCCGCGATCTTTTTACCCCGCAGACCGCCGCGCTCGTGCTCGCCAACCCGCCCTACTATGCCCGAGGCGCTCGCCGCCCCAGCGCCAACGCGCAGCGGGCGCAGGCCCACCACGAGCTGCACGGCACGCTGGAGGATTTTGTGCGCGCGGCGGCCTACCTCCTGGAGCATAAGGGGTGGCTGCAGCTGATCGCCCCGCCGGTGCGCCACCTCGACGTGATCGCAGCGACCGGCGACACCGATCTTCGCCTGGCCGAGCTTCGTCATTACCACGACCGCGCCGATCGACCGGCCTACCTCACCGAGTACCGTTTTCGGCGCCCCTCGGCGCCGGACCTGAAAATCCGCGCGCCGCTGACCATCCGCGACGCCGACGGAAGCTACACCGCCGAGGTGCGACGGCGCCTGGGCATGGAGGAGGCCGAGACGTGATCGGAGGAGCGACCCGACACACAGAGGGGAGTACACGCGTCATGCTGGCGGGGCTTCTGCTTGCCCAGGCGCTTCTGTGGGGGTGCTCCAGCGCGGGAACGCCGCTGGAGCGGGCCGCCCGGATCACCGATCGGGCGCTGATGGAGGGGGTGCGCCGGTCCACCTCACCCGAGGCCTCGCAGGGGGCGGTGGGCTTTGTGGGGCGCTACAACCCCTGCCGCTGCGAGGCGCCGCCTTTTGAGATCTGGCTCTACGGGAGGTGGGAGCGCGTCGAGCTGCGTAGCGAGGACGACCAGCTGGTGGCGACCCTGCTCGCCCAGGCTCAGGCGGCCGACGCGAGCGCCGAGTTTCGGCTCGTAGGCTGGCCCAAAGCAAGCTCGCCCTACGACGGGCTGGAGCTGGAGGGGTTTGAGCCGGCCGAGCGAACCTCGGCGCGGGGATCGTCGACGTCGACGCCGTAGCGGCGCGTCACGCCCTCCCCTTCGGCCTGGATGGTGCGGGTGCGCACGAGCTCATCGAAGAGCACTTTGAAGAGCTCAAAGTTCCAGAGCAGCTCGACGGGCTCGTTGAGCTCATAGCCACGATCGCGCTCGATGAACTCCACGATGGTCGGGCCGTTAAAGAGCGCAGACGCCGCGCTGGAGAGGGTGTTGTTCAAGAAACGCGAGGCGCGCACCAGCGTCCAGCGCGCGCGCTCAAAGGGGCGGCCGTGGTTGGGGAGCGCGCGCTCGGGGTTGAGCGCGGCCAGGCGCTCGATGCTGGTAGCGTAACCCGGCGCGTCTTCGATGCGGGCGGGCAGGCCGCTTAAGGCGACGTCGCCGCTGAAGAGGGTGGCGCTGGCCGCATCGAAGAGCGCCATATGGCCCGGGGCGATGCCCGCGCTCTGGTGAACCTGCAGATCGAGGCGCCCGGCGCGCACGCGCGCGCCCTGACGCAGGGGCACGAAGTTCAGCGCGCGGCTCTGGCGCGGATAAAAACGCGCAAGCCAGGTATGCACGACCTCGGCATCAAACCCCTCCAGAGATGCAGCCAACTCGGCAGCGCGCTCACGCAGCGCGGTGCGCCGGCGCTCGGTGATCATCTCCAGATCGCCCGGCGCGATCATGTCGGGGCTGAGCACAAAGAGCTCGGCGTTGGGGAAGTTCTGGGCGCCTCCCACACAGTCGATCTCCCAGGAGGTGGCGATGATGCGGTCGATCTGGTCGGCGCGCACCCCGCACTCCGAGAGCGCCTGGCTCAGATCTTCGGCGTGGATGGCCGGGTGACCCGCGTTGATCAGCGCCCAGGGCGCCGGCCCGCACACATACACGTTGGTCGGCGCGCGCAGCGCCTCCGGGCTGAGCTCCAGGTGACGCTGAAGCGCGATGCGAAAGAGATCTTCGCCGAGCTGCTCGATCTGGTACATGGCCTGTCTCAATGAGGGGCATTCGTGGCCGGCAACGCCCGTGTCCGCGATCTCTTCAACGATCGCCGCGGGCAAGAAGCGCCGGAGGCCGGCGACTTCACGTCACCGGCCCCGATGTCATAGCGCTCAGGTCGAGCAGCGACAAGCCTTAGCCGCGGTAGGAGAAGCGCAGCTCGTAGTCGCACAGGAAGAAGACATCGCCCTCTTCGATCTTCTTGGACTCGATGCGGTTGCCGCGGAACTCGATGCCGTTGGTCGAGCCCAGATCCTTGATGTAGTAGCTGCCGTTGCGATGGATGACCATGCAGTGCTTGCGCGAGATGTTGCCGTCGCGGATGGTCAGATCGGTGTGCTGGCTGCCGCGCCCGATGACAAACTTCTCTTTGTCGACGGTGTAGCGGTTGTTGTTAAAGCTCAGATAGAGCGGCGGCAGGGTAGCCGCGCCGTAGGCCGGCTCGGCGCCAAAGGAGGGCTGCGCCTGAGGGGCCTGGGGCGGGCGCGGGGCCTGCGGCGCCTCCTGAGGCCAGCCACCGCCGGCGTTGGGGCGAGGCGGAGGGGGCGGAGGGCCGCCCGGGCCGCGCTGCTGAAANGTGTGTAGCCCTGGGCATAAGGGCCATGAGGACTTGACGTCATCCCCACCTTCCTCCGATTTCACATCGGCAGTCTCCTTAGAGTGCCCAGCCAAACTGGTAGCAACTAAGGACAAGGGTTGCGCTCGTTACCGGACTTAACCGAACATCTCACGACACGAGCTGACGACAGCCATGCAGCACCTGTCACCGCGCTCCCCGAAGGGCACAAGAGGCATTACCCTCTCTTCGCGGGATGTCAAACCCAGGTAAGGTTCTTCGCGTTGCTTCGAATTAAACCACATGCTCCACCGCTTGTGCGGGCCCCCGTCAATTCCTTTGAGTTTTAACCTTGCGGCCGTACTCCCCAGGCGGTTCACTTAATGCGTTAGCTGCGTCACCGAATCTCAATTAACCCGGCAACTAGTGAACATCGTTTACGGCGTGGACTACCAGGGTATCTAATCCTGTTTGCTCCCCACGCTTTCGCGCCTCAGCGTCAGTATTGGTCCAGTTCGTCGCCTTCGCCACTGGTGTTCCTCCAGATCTCTACGGATTTCACCCCTACACCTGGAATTCCACGAACCTCTCCCAAACTCAAGCCATACAGTTTCCAACGCAGTTCCGAGGTTGAGCCCCGGGATTTCACGTCAGACTTGCATGGCCGCCTGCGCGCGCTTTACGCCCAATGATTCCGAATAACGCTTGCACCCTCCGTATTACCGCGGCTGCTGGCACGGAGTTAGCCGGTGCTTCCTTGGGAGGTACCGTCTCTCCTGGGTCAAGCCCAGGCACTCTTCCCTCCCGACAGTGCTTTACGACCCGAGAGCCTTCTTCACACACGCGGCGTTGCTGCGTCAGGCTTTCGCCCATTGCGCAAGATTCCCCACTGCTGCCTCCCGTAGGAGTCTGGGCCGTGTCTCAGTCCCAGTGTGGCTGATCGTCCTCTCAGACCAGCTACCCATCTGAGGCTTGGTAGGCCATTACCCCACCAACTACCTAATGGGCCGCGAGCCGATCTTCAGACACCCGAAGGCTTTGACCCCTGCACCCGAAGGCGCTGTGGTCTTATGCGGTATTAGCCACCCTTTCGAGTGGTTATCCCCCATCTGAAGGTACGTTACTCACGTGTTACTCACCCGTTCGCCGCTCTACTCAGGACCGAAGTCCCTTTCTCGCTCGACTTGCATGTGTTAGGCACGCCGCCAGCGTTCATTCTGAGCCAGGATCAAACTCTCCAGTTTGATTAGGATCCCCATCACCTTCGCTGCATCTAAGCAGTCGAAGTGGTGTGATGGATTTCATAGTGCAGGTTGTATCGGTGTTGATTTGTTTTACGAACACTTTCGACATGACCAACGCGGCCCGATACGACCCTGCCGGGTCATAGGTTTGCCGCTTTAAATCATGCCTCGCGCTCGTGTCACATGCGCTTGACGAGAACCTGTCGTTCGTACGCTCACGTCATGTAACTCCAACCCGCCTGCACAGCATAAGCTCTTGACATTGCTTTGCTTGTAAAAACGCTTGCTGTCCGACAAGGCATTGAACATGCCCTGTCTGGATTCCTATGAACTTTTCAAAGAGCGTCGAGAGCTTGTCTCGACTTTGCCTCGCGTTTCGCCGTGTTTCTTTTTGGCGCCCCGTCGAGGGATGCGGAACTTACTGCCCGCGTTTGTTGCCGTCAAGTTGTTTTTCGAGAATTTTGAAAGTTTTCAAAGTTTCGAAAAACCGTTCTGACGTTGCTCGCTGCGGCCCGTGTTGGCGTCGCGTTGAGCGGAGGCGGACACTAAGTCCGGACCTCGTTGGCGTCAAGCCCGATTTCGAAAAAGTTTCGTCATCGTCGGTGGCTGTCGGCCTCTCTCAGCGAGTGGCTCCGAGGAGCAGCACCGCGTCGAGGAGTCGGAAGTTATGCATTGAGCCCCGGGGTGTCAACAGGTTTTTCCACCGATTGCATAAATATTGAAACCCGGGCCTCAAACGATGCCCGTTCGTGTTGTTTTTATCGCATAACGACCGTTTAACCCCCTTCTTGCGGCATTTAAAGGTCGGTCGCGTCGAGATCGGAGGATCGGGGTGGGGACCGGGCGTGATCAGGAGGGGTTGGGGAGGAGGGTTCCGGTGAGTTCGCTGATGGCGAGGAGCTGGCGCATGAGCTCGAGGTCGGCCTCGACGATGCGCGCCTCGGCTTCTTGTAGGCGTTGGAGGGCGTCGACGACTTCGAAGGCGGTGCCCCGGCCGGTCTCAAAGCGGGCGCGTTGGGCGGCGACGTTTTCGCGGGTGAGCGCGGCGGTGCGTCTGGCAAGCTCGGTGCGGGTGCGGGCCGCGCGCGCCTCGTTGAGGAGGGAGGTGAGGGTGTGGCGGGCGTCGGCGCGGGCTTGCTCCAGGTCGTGCTCGGCGGCGCGCACAGCGAGGTCGGCG
>NZ_VOSL01000008.1 GCF_007997005.1 Lujinxingia vulgaris
AGAGCGGAGAGGGTCCACCCGATCCCATCTCGAACTCGGAAGTTAAGCTCTCCAGCGCCGATGGTACTGCGACCGAGAGGTCGTGGGAGAGTAGGTCGCTGCCAACCCTTTATTTAAAAAAGCCCGCGCCGTTCTACGAGAGTAGAGCGGCGCGGGTTTTTTTGTGTGTTGGTCAGGGAAGGGCAAGGCGTGTGTGGAGCGGGGGCGCGATCCATGAAAGCAAGGGCGATCGCATGTCTGGGAGAGCCCGTGAGTCCGTAGCGAGGGGGCGGATTCGGCACATCCCATGAGAGCGACCCGGGGTCGATGCAGGCGCGAGCGCGAAGTTGAGGTGACCCAGGGTCGCACGAAATCGGCGGTTCGGAGTGACCGAGGGTCGATGCAGGCGGGAAGTTGAAGTGACCCAGGGTCGCATGAGAGCGGCGGTTCAAAATGACCCGGAGTCGCGAAAGTGGTGGTTCGGAAGTGACCCACGGACGCACGTCAAGGGCGGCACAAAGTGACCGAGGGTCGATGCAGGCGGGAAGTTGAAGTGGCCCAGGGGCGCATGAGAGCGGCGGTTCGGAAGCGACCCAGGGTCGCATGAGAGCGGCGGTTCGGAAGTGACCCCGGTTCGGAAGAGACCCAGGGTCGGCGAAAACGGTGCTTTGGAAGTGACCCAGGGTCGCCTTAAGGGGGGGCACTGAGGTTGACCCCGGGTTATGAGAATCGTGGCTTGTCAGTGACCCAGGGTCGTTTCGTGCTCGCATTATGGGGCTAAGATGGACGCGATTCTCTGACGTGACGAAAACCCATAACGGAGGACGCGATGAAGACCGTTGGGCTGCTTTTGTTGAGCAACATCTTTATGACGGTAGCCTGGTATGCCCATCTCAAGCACACGGACAGCCCGCTGTGGAAGGTGATTGCGGTCAGTTGGGGGATCGCGCTGCTGGAGTACTGCTTCCATGTGCCGGCGAATCGTATCGGGGTGGAGCGATTCAGCGTGATGGAGCTTAAGATTCTTCAGGAAGTGCTCTCGATCAGCGTGTTTGTGGGGTTTGCGTTTATCTACTTTCGCGAGATTCCCCGTTGGAATCACGGCGTGGCGTTTTTGCTCATCTTACTTGCTGTGGCCTTTGTCTTCTGGCCGGGGGCGTCGCGAGTATCGGGGTGAGTTCGCGCGTTGTGTCAGGAGCACGCAAAAGGCCCTCGCCGGTTTGGCGAGGGCCTTTGCTCGTGACAATAAGAGTGACCTCAGTGTTTAGCGTGCACAGTACCCGAACTCACAGGCCCCGGCGCCGAAGGTGCACTCGGCGTCGCCGCTGCAGCTGATCGTGCAGACACCGCTGACGCAGGTGGCTCCCGGGCCACATTGACCGGCACCGGTGCATTCGGGACCAGGGCGGTAGTCGGGCTGGCATACGCCCTGGTCGCAGAGCATCTGTTCGCCGCAGTCACTGTCGGCGCTGCAGTGGTCGTAGCACCAGCCGTTAATGCAACTTTCCTGAGAGCCGCAGTCGGAGCGCGAGGTACAAGCCGAGGGGTTTTCGGCAGCCTGGCAGGTGCCACCGTCACAGAAGTGACTGTAGGGGCAGTCCGAGTTGTCGGCGCACTCGTAGTGGCAGAAGCCACGCTCGCAGTCTTTGCCGATCCCGCACTGGGCGTCGGTAACGCAGAGTTGATCCACTACCTGGCATGAGCCGGAGATGCACGCCTCGCAGGGACCGCACTCGCTGCTGGAGCGGCAGCTGAGGTCGGGCTCTTCGACGGGAGCGCAGGCGCCATCGGCGGTGCAGAACTCGCCGGCGCGGCAGTGATCGTCGACCTCGCAGCCCAGGCGGCATCGACCACGCTGGCAGGTGGAGCCTTCGGAGCAGTCGGCGCTGCTCTGGCAGATACCGATGGCGACGCAGAGGCCATCTTCGCAGCTGGCGTTGGCACCACAGTCCTGCGAGGTGGTGCATTCGGGGGCGTCGTCGCGGTCCGGCGAGGGATCGTCGTCAGGGTGCGTACCGATATCGTCGGGAAGATCGGTATCGGGCTGCGGGTCGACGTCGTCGCCGGGCTCTTCGTCATCGGGCTGATCGCCGGGTTCCGGGGCGGGACGAGTGGGGTCGTCGGGGTCCGCGCTCACGCAGGCGCCGCGGAAGCAGACGCCGGCCTCGCCGCACTGGGCGTCGGAGGTACAGCCGGCGGAGCAACGGCCCTCGAAGCAGGCGGCGTCCGTGCCACACTCGGCGTCCGATTCACAGGCCACAGCACAGCTTCCGCTCTCCGAGCAGACGCCTAACTCGCCGCAGTCCTCATCGCTCTCGCAGCCCCCGCCGATGACGCAGCGTCCTTCAAAGCAGATCTCGCTTCCGGGACACTCCAGGGAGGCCTGGCATTGAGGTACGCAGAAACCATCCAGACTGCAGAACTCCATCTCGAAGCAGTCGCTGTCCACCGCGCAGCGGTCGGCGGGCACGCAGGTGCCCTCGTCGCAGCGGCGTGAAGCGCATTCGCTGTTGACGGTGCAGGAGGTGACTTCATCGGGGATGGCGATGCAGTAGCGGCCGCGGGCGCAGATCTGGTCGGCGCCACACTCGCTATCCGAGGCGCAGGGAAGGGTGCAGGTGCCCAGGCGACAGATCGAGCCTACGCTGCAGTCATCGTCGAGCTCGCAGGTGGCACACTCTCCGGCGATCGAGCAGTCGACCTCCTGGTTGCTGCGGTCATCACAGCCCAGGCAACCCTGGGAGAAGATCACGAAGAAGGCGGTCAGCGCCAGCCAGCGTAGCGTCGAACTCAGCGCAGACCTGGTGTCGGGGGTACATGGGGGAGAGGCTGAGGCAAAGGTCGACATGGTGGGTCTCCACTCACTAGAGGTTGGCGTTCTGCGTTGCGAGTCATTCTACGGGGCAGCTGCGCCCAAGGCTACTGCGTGCTCCTTGGACGCGGCACCATGGAGGCTATTCAATTCCAGGTCGGTGAAGCCGCCTGGGCGGCGACAGTACACGAGCGTCGGGGGGCGCGTGGGGCGCGAACGTGCTCGCACCATGCGGGAGAGGTACGCGTGTAGATGTATCGCTTTTCACGGGACGAATTCACCTCTGGGATGCGTTTATCAGGGTGAGCGGTAAGGAAAGTACCGGTCGTTAAAATTATCCTTGTAATCTGCGGGTAAAGGTGCAAAAAAAGCCACTCGTTAGACGGACGAAAAGTTTCGAATCCCGGTGAATTTCTCCCGGATTCGTCGGACGCCACCGGAGTCCCGGAGTTATGCCGGGTGCGTTCGGACCATCTGGAGGCGTTATGCGCTTATATGGCGGACAGGTACCGGTCATTGCGGAAGAGATTATCCGCACGTTGACCCGCGCCGGCGATCTTGAGATCGCGTCGGAGAACCTTCCCGAAGTGGAGCTCGACATTCAGTCGGTGCTTCGGGAGTACATTCGGCTCGATCGTGAGCTGACTGAGCGGGCCAAAGATATCGCCATGAAGTATGGCGACAGCAGCGTGGGCCGCGAAAAACGTAAGCTGGCCAAGGCCAAGGGGATCGAGCTGACCGATGATCCGCTGGGTTATATCATCTCGCAGATCATCGAGACGTTCTTCCACTCGAACTTCGTCGATGAAGTGTATTCGACGGACAACGATCTTCGCCGCAAGATCAACCCGATCCTGAAGCGTCATACCAACGTGCAGGAAGAGCTTGATCAGGAGGTTCGGGGCAAGATCAAGAACCTTGAAGAGGGTTCGGCCGCCTGGGAGATCGAGTACGAAAAGGTGATGGGCAACCTTAAACGGCTCAAGAATCTGGAGTAGGCCGCTGCGACAGATTTCAGGTGTTGAAGAGACCGGCTCCGGCCGGTCTTTTTTTGTGACGGTCGACTAGCGCCAGGCCTGGGGCTGGGAGGTCTGGAGCATGCGGTCGCGGTTCTTGCCCCACCAGCGCGTCCAGTAGCGGTGGGCGTCGGCTGGCGAGGCGAAGTCCCGGGGGGCCCAGCGTCCGGTCCAGTCGCTGATGACGTGGCTGAGGTTCATTGCCAGCGCAGGGTGAAGGGTGGGGAGCTGGGAGATGAGGGTGTCGACGTGGTGGAGATCTCCCCAGGCGGCGTCGATGGCCAGGTTTGCCAGAGCGTGTTTAAGCCATTGCTGCCGAGGCAGCTCGCGATGTTGCTGCCACCATTGGTGCCATTGTGCCAGCGCCTGATTTTGATCGGTGGGCCCTGCTGTTTTCCAGTCGAGGCCGTCGTAGCGGGCGGTGACACGGTAGAGCAGTTCGGCCAGCGGTGCGCGCAACGGAGCAGGAGCGCTCTGGAGTTCTGCAAGAAGGGGCGAGACGAGATCTGGCGAGAGGTCAAAACGCAGCGCTTCTGCGGCGAGTAAGCGCTCGTCGAGAGGCAGTGAGGCGTCGAAGAGGCGAGCGCGCGCGACCTCGAAGGCGTCGGGCGTGGAGGCGGCGGCCAGGGCGTTGTAGAGGGGGCGTCGCGCGGTCTGGGGGAGGTCAGTTCGGCGCAGGTGGCGGGCAATCGCCAGGGCGCCGGCGCGGGTGCGGGGCGGCATTTTCTGGAGAAGTTCGAGGGCGCGCTCGCGCAGCTCATCCTGAGGCGCGTCAAAGCTATGAAATAGAATGAGCTCTCCGGCCATCGGTGGTTTGAGTTGTTCGAGGAAGTCGAGGGCGCGTCGGGCAACCCGGGGATCGTCACCGCTGAGTGCGGGGCGCAGGGCCAGCGCTCTGGCGAGCACGCGTTCGTCGTGCCAGTCGTACCATGGCCAGCGAGGGCCCCAGTCCTGGCAGCCCTCCAGGCGGTCGGCCAGGGGGCAGCCGATGCGCACGTGGAGGTGGTCGGCGTGCGGGGGGGCGTCGGTAGGTTGATGGAGCACCGCGGAGGCGCGCTCCACGAGGTCGGCCGGCTCGCCCAACGCCACCGCGTGGTCGAGCATCAGGCGTTTGAGGCCTTCGCTGACGAAGAGCCATTGCACGCGAATCTCGGGATCGGTGAGCAGCGCGCGAGCCAGGGCCCAGTTGCGGGCGACATCGAAGGTGAGCGGGTAGCCGTCGGCGTAGCCCTCGTCATCGAAGTGGATGAGGTCCGGTGTAGGCACCGAGTGCCCCTGGGGATCGAGGGCGTAGAAGGCAAGGTCGACGTCGCGTCCGGCCTGGTGGGAACTGCTCCAGGGGATCGGACCACCGTGCGCGAAGGCGATATTACCCACGCGCAGGGGAGCGCCTCCAAACTCTCTGGCGACCCGTTCTGCGGCGCGCTCGACTGCGGCGATGAGTTCGCGGGTGCCGTAGTGGGTGTTGCGGCTGCGGTGACGCTCAATGATGCTGTGGTAGGGGCCCTCGACGGGCAGTGTTGCGGGCTGGAGGAGACGCCCCTGGCGAATGGTGCCCAGCGAGAGGGAGCCTGCCGGGCGGCGTTCCGGGTCGAGGATGGCCAGGGCGTCGAGAGGCTCGTGAGGAAGTCCCCAGGCGCTGCCTACACTGCGGGCGCTCTCCTGGAGTGCGTGGTCGACCAGGCGGGCGGCCTGCGTCAGCGCAAGCGGCGCAACCCGAGAAGGTGGAGGTTGGGAGGCTAAAAGATGTTGCGACGGCGCAGCGGTGGCAGAGGGCGTTGTGCCCGAAGCGGGAGGCAGGACCGCAGGGGCGGTCGCAGCGCAGCTCGCCCCCAGTAGCAACGCGGACAGCACGAGAGTAAGCCGAATCATAGCGGGGGTCGGGGCAAGAGGACTGTTCCGTTTGTTCCCGTTCCCAAGTAGGGTGGGCGAGAGTCAGCGCCTGCGATCATAGAGTGTTGCTTGAGGTGCGGCAACCGGGGCCAGTGGATGCTCCGGCGACACAAAAAATTAAGCACGAGCACAAAAAAACGATGAGAGAACGCGGACATACCGGAGCCTGGCTGGCCATCGTGGCGCTGGGCTTTTTGAGTGCGTTGGTGATCTGGGGACGGCTCTCGGGGCTTCCAGATCTCGGGGTGACGATCGGTCCGGAGCTGACGATTCGGCAGGTGGCTGTGGAGCGGGCTCCAGGCAGCGACGCGCAGAATTTTCAACGGGGAGACCGGCTTGTCGCCGTCGAGGGGATGGCGCTTGAGGATCTGCGGCATCTTCGCACCTTGCTGCCGGTGATGACCGAGTCCGCAACCGAGGTGGAGACGGACGAGGGGGCCGCGCGCTTGCTCAACTATCAGATTCTTCGACCGCTGCACCGTTTCTCGGTGACCGTGCAGGGTGAGGGCTTTGATCCGCGGGAGCTTCCTCCGGGGGTGGAGCCGAGCGACCGGCTGGTGGAGATCGACGGCCGGCTGCTTCCGGGCAAGGTTGGACCGGAGGGGCTGCGCAGTGTGGTCGCCAGTCGCAATGACGCGCTGCTGGGTCTGGAGCGTCCGAACGCGATCTTTTCGGGGCAGATGCGGCTGGGCGACTCCCGGGTGCATCCGGGGTTGTGGCTGACCTTTGGGCTGGCGCTAGCCGCGGTGCTGGTGCTGTGGTGGCGCTACTCCTGGATCTTGCCGCCGCGCTCGGTCTACCTGATCGCGCTGGAGACGGTGGCCCTGGCCTGGCTCTTTTTGCTGGCCTATGGCTATCAGTGGTTGCTGGCCGATCAGGTGTTGGCCTCGGCGGTGATTGTGAGTCTGGTGATGATGCGGCCGGTGGCGATGTACGCGCGCCGCCAGGTGGACAGTCATCGGGGGCTGGGGAGCGGTGCGAGCCTGATGGGGGTGGGGGCGCTGGTGGCTGTGGTGCTGATCGTGCTGCTGCACGCCGGCTACCTGCAGAATGTGGAGGTGGCGCTTCACGCTGCGGCGATCATGGCCGGTCTTTTTGTGATCTATGAGATCAGCGCCCAGGGCTTTGAGTCGGGGCAGGCCGCAGGGCTTGGCGAGCGCTACGGCTATCTGACCGGGGTGGTGGTGCTGGGGCTTTTTGCCTGCGTGGTCGCCGCGGTGATGGAGCCGGTTGCTTTTGAGGAGGATCGCTGGCGGTGGTTTGCGGTGCTGATTCCCTCGATGGTCTGGTTTGGCGACTACCTCTACGGCTTGAAGTACGGAGTGCGATCGGCGCTGGGGGATATTGCTGATGAGCGCTCCCGGCAGGAGTTGCTCTACGGATACCTTCGAGAGGTCGGGGTGGAGGTGCCCGGCAGTGAGCTGCGTCTTGTGGGGCGGCTTCCCGGGCAGTCGTTTGAGCTCTGCCTGGAGGGGGAAGGCGAACTCTCTGCGCGGCCGGCACGCGCGGAGGTTGCCGACGCGGTCGATATTTTGCTGGCCGAGGGCTATCAGATTCCGATGCCGGGGGCCGATGAGACCCACCCGATGGTCGGGATTGCAGAGGTCCTGCGGCTGTCGATGGCTCAGCGTTTGCCGGCGATGCGGGGGTGTCTGGAGCTGGCGGGAGGGGCGGAGATGGTGCTGCTGGGCTTCTGGCGTGCGGAGGGCGGCGAGCCGGATGCCGCGCTCTCGCCCCAGGCGCTCGATACTGCCACAGCAGCCTGGAGCGCCCCGCTGTGGTCGGCGGCGATGATCGAACTTCTGGAGGGCGCTGCCATGGAGCGCCGGCGTGATCTGGATTTGGAGAAGGGGCCGGATCTGGCGGAGCTTCGTGCCGAGATTGCGACGGCACAGCGGGCGGCTGAGAGGGCGGAAGGGGAGCGTGATGATGCGCTCGTTCGCGCGCAGACGCTTGAGGATGAGCGCGATGAGGCGCTCGCCGAAGAGGCGATTTTCCGGCTGACGCAACCCGCCGAGGTCTGGCCGGTGGAGATCGCCACGCAGCTTGTGGAGCCACAGCTGGTCGAAGGGTTGACCTTTTTGATGGAGACACCGGAACCTATTGTGTTGGGTGGAGCGATCGGGGTGGGTAAGTCGATGGTCGCCGGGTTGGCGCATGCGCTGGGAGGTGGTCCGGAGGAGGCGATGCGCGTGGTGCGATGCAGCGATGAAGGAGCGATGGGAGTTCTGGATCACGTCCTTGGCGAGGCGGGAGGGGGCCGGGGAGCGGGGCTTCTGCACAGCGCAATTTTTGCAAAGGGTCAGGGGACGCTTCTGATTGAGCGAGCGCACCTTCTTGATGAGGTTCGTATCGTGGCGCTCTCGCATCAGTGCGAGGAGGCCGGGGTTCGTCTTTGTCTTGCCTTTGATGCGCCGGATGCCGAGGAGCGCAGCGTGCTTGAGCCCTACTCGGGGGTGCTGCAGGAGGCGCTGGGGCACCGGGAGATGATCGTTCCTGCCTTCGGTCGTAGGCCGGCGATTCAGCGCGCGGTCTTCGACTTCTGGCTCGGGGAGTGGACGGCGCGTTACGGTCGCGAGATCGAGGGGTTCTCGCGGACGGCGCTTGAGGCGTTGCTGGCCTATCGCTTTCCCGGCGAGGTGCAGGAGGCGGTCGAGGTGGTGCGGCTGGCGGTGTTGCAGGCGCGATATGATGTGATCGATCGCGAGGATCTTCCGACGCGGGTGCGCGAGGCGCGTCCGCTCTAGGACAAAGCGTAAGGCAGGTGATGCGACAGGTGACGAGCTCGAGAGTTCTGGCGCTGGGAGCAGCGGCAGCGATGTTCCTGGCATGTGCCGGGTGTTCCGGAGACGACGCTCCGCTGGAACAAAGTCGCCCGGTGGTGGGGGTGATGCCGGAGCTTGAGCAGCGCCTCGTGGTACCCACCTCTCGGCTCAAGCTGGAGATTCTGGGCTCTGAGCGCATTGTGGCCGAGCAGGCCCGGGTGATCCTGCGCGGAGACGTGGAGGGTGGGGAGCGCTTTGAGGTGAGCGTGAGCGCGGAGCCTGAGCGTGAGGGCGATGTAGGAAACCTCCACGTGACTGTCGATGCTGCCGAGTCGGTCTGGCCCCAGGCGCCGGAGGTGCAGGAGTGGTTCGCGATGATGAACATCGAGGTCATCCTGCGCGATGAGGTGGGGGAGGTCGCTCGCGGGGAGTTAGCCGGAGCGCGGGTGCGCTTTGTGCGTGCGCTCGCTCCCCGATTTGCGATCGATGGCGAGACGCCCACCTTTGTGAACGGGTCCTTGCGACTGGAGGGCCACGGCGTGCTGCGCCCGGAGGAGGGGCAGACCTGGGCGGTGGTGGAGCAGGGGTTTGTGGAGGCGACTCCGGGGGGTCGTCGCGACCTGGCCGGGGAGCGCCTGCCGGTGCGTTGGTCGGGAAGTCGGGAGCTGGCCGAGGTGCGTCTGGAGCCCGGGGTCTTCGGTGTTCATCCCGGGGCATATGAGGTGAGCGTACGTCTGGAGAATGAGCTTCGGGGCGGCGCCGGGACGACCCAGGGTCCGTCTGAGCTTGCGTTTGGAGCGGCCCTGCAGCCGACGTTTCTCGCCACGCTGGAGCCTGCGATGGCGAGTCGCGGGCAGATGGTGACGATGCGTGGACGCGGGTTGTTGGGGGCCGGGCAGGGCTACGGGATGATCCTGCGCTATGAGGGGACCTTCGACCCGGCCGATCCGGCGCTGCCCGTGATGAACTTTGAAGGAAGCCGCGCCCTGGAGCGTGCGGTCGACGAGGTGCTCAGCGATGAGCTCGTGCGCCAGGAGGTCTGGTACAGCGTCGAGGGGCGCGCCCTTGAAGGCCTGGGAGCGACGCCCGGGGTCTTTGAGGGACGTATCACACCGATCGTCTTTGACGGTGCCGGTGAGTCGGTGGGGGTGGGCTGGCAGGGCCAGTTTGAAGTGCTGCCGACGCGGCAGGTGGTCTGGCTGAAGTATTTGCCGGCGTTCAGTCGGGCGCTGGACACGTTTGGGCTTGGCAACGTGGAGCGGGAGATTCGCGATCGCATCCTGGAGGTCGCTCGTCGTGATTTTGCCGGGGTGAACATCGTCTTTGTGGAGGATGAGCCTGAAGATTTTGCGGACTACGCCGTGGTGGAAATCGGCGGGCCGGACCCCTCGGGCAACCGGGCTTTTGGCTATGACAACACCTTTAATGATCAGGCCAAGGATACCGGAAACCTCTACCTCAATGACTACCTGGGGGGCATCAATCGGGAGAGTGGCGAGAACTTCAACGTGCTCTTCGGCGGGGTGTTTGTGGAGTCGTTTACCTATTTTAGTCCGACGCTCACGCCGGGGAATCGGGACGCCTCGGAGCATTTTGATCGGGTGTTCGGGCCCTTTATGGCGGCGCTGGGCGGGGATGCGGTGCGGGGCTCGGAGGTGGGGCGTGGCCCCCGGGCGTCGCAGATTGAGGAGGCGGTGCGCGTGGCGGGCAATGTCATCGGCAACACGATGGTGCACGAGGTTGGCCACTCGCTGGGGCTGACGCATCTGCCGGGTGACTGGGAGGCACCGGGCACGATCTTCCATAATGCGGAGCCGGGAGGGTTTATTATGGATGCGGGCTCCGAGCGCAGCTTTGAGCAGCGGGCGGAGCTCGATGAGGAGGGGCCGGCGGTCTTTAACGCGGTCAATCGTGCGTATCTGCAGGAGATCTTGCCGGTGGACTGATCGCGAGAGTTCGCCACGAGGGTGACCGTGGGTCGGTCATTTCGGCGACCGTGGGTCGATTTTGGGGTGACCGTGGGTCGGTTATTTCGGCGACCGTGGGTCGATTTTGGGGTGACCGTGGGTCGGTCATTTCGGCGACCGTGGGTCGGTCATTTCGGCGACCGTGGGTCGGTTATTTCGGCGACCGTGGGTCGGTTATTTCGGCGACCGTAGGTCGATTTTGGGGTGACCCTGGGTCGACGTGGAGGTGACCGTGGGTCGATTTTGGGGTGACCGTGGGTCGATGTTTCATGCCCCCCTCGGTCCGCTAATTTCGGCGTAGATGGGCGAGGTTAGAGGAGGTTCTTCAGCCAGCCAAACGCGACGAAGGTGCCCAGGCTGCTGCCGAGCGAGGAGAGGAAAAAGACCAAAAAGATGCGGGCCAGGCGGTTGGACCACCAGCCGCGCCACTCGGCGATGTCGTCGCCGATGTTTTCCAGGTCGCGCACCTTGGGAGGGGCTACGAAAGTCTGCACAAAGGCCGTGACCATGCCCGCGCCAATGGTGGGGTTGAGCGAGGTGATCGGGGCTGCGATGAAGGCGGCGATGATGGTCAAAGGGTGGCCCAGGGCCACCAGAGTGCCCAGCGCGGAGAGCGATCCGTTGGCCAGAACCCAGGCGATGGCCGCGTTTTGAAACTCGCCGGGATCGGCTCTGAAGAAGCCCAGGACGAAGACGGCGATGACGATCGCCGGGATAAGCCAGGGGAGCATCCGGGAGAAGGTCGAGCGGGGCGGGACCACGTCGACCTGCTGAGCTTCATCGGGGGTGTCGGCCGCTTTGAGATGGCGCACCAGGCCTGGGACGTGAGCCGCACCGACGACCGCGGCGATCGTGTTACCCGGAGCGTTGCGGATGTGATGGGCCATAAAGAGGTCGCGCTCGTCGACCAGCACCGTCTTGACCGAGGGCATCGCCTCGCCCAGCTCATCGAGGATGGCGCCGATGTTGTGGGACTGGCGAAGCTCAGCGAGTTCTTCTTCGCCCATCTCGTTGCGGTCGAAGACGCCGGCCAGAAGGCTCATCGCGACCGCGGATCGGCGCCAGAACGAGGTCTTTCGCCAGGCGCGCAGAAGCGTGGTGCGCACGTTGCGATCGACGAGCTCGACCTCCAGGCCCAGTTCATCGGCGAGTTCGATGGCAGCGGCCATCTCCGCGCCCGGTTTGACGCCGGTGTAGCTTCCCATCCGGCGCTGAAAGGCCATCAGCGCCAGTCGCGCCATCAGGAACGTGAGCTGACCTTTGCGGATCACCTCGCGCAGGTTCAGGTCCTGAAAGTTTTGCTCTTCGGTCAGGGCTTTGAAGCGCTCGCTGTCGAGCTCCACGCAGACCGTCTCAGGCTTTTCGGCGGTGAGGATGCGGCGCACCGTCTCCACCGACTCCTGGGAGATATGCGCGGTGCCAATCAGCGTGATGGACTTTCCGTCGACCGTCAGCCGGGTGATGTCGGCTTCGTGGGGGGCGGCGTCGCCGGAGGGGAGGTCGTGAGACAGATCGGTCATGGAAGTTCTGGGGCAGAGAGGAGAGGAGCCGACCCCGCAGACAGGGTGGCGCAGCTGCTGATCGTGCGATGGTTTAGCTTAAAGCGCGGCGTTTGAACACCTTTTGTCGACGTGTCCATGCCACGAGTCGTCGGGGAGCGGTTCAGCCGATAAGCCCGGTCTCGATGAAAAAGGACGCGGTGCCAAAGTAGATGAGCAGGCCGCTGGCGTCGGCGATGGTGGTGATCAGCGGGCTTGAGGCGATGGCCGGGTCGACGTTTGCGCGGGTGAGGATAAAGGGCAGGACCGTGCCGACCAGGTTGGCCACGAGCACGATGCCGAGCATGGAGAGGCCGACGACGACACCGAGCATCCAGCCGCCGCGAAAGAGTCCCAGCACGGCACTGGCGAGACCCATGGCCGCGCCCAGGCTCATCCCGACGGCGACCTCTTTGCTCACGCAGCTAAACCACTGGGAGAGGCGCACATCATCGGTGGCGATGGCGCGTACCATCAGTGTGGCGGATTGGGCGCCGGTGTTCCCGCCGCTGCCGATGAGCAGGGGGATAAAGAAGGCCAGCGCGATGACCGTGGCCAGGGTCTCTTCATAGGCCGAAATCACGGCCGAGGAGAGGAGGTTGACCAGGACCAGGATGAGCAGCCAGCCGATGCGTTTCTGGAAGAGCGCCCAGATGGAGCTCTCGCGGTAGCTGCGATCCAGGGGGCTGACGGCGGCGCCTTTATGGAAGTCTTCGGTGGCTTCTTCTTCGGCGACGTCGAGCACGTCATCGACGGTGACGATTCCTAAGAGCACCCCGCCGGAGTCGACCACCGGGAGGGCGACGATGTCGTAGCGCGAGAGGGCGCGCACGGCCTCCTCGCGGTCATCAAAGGCCGAGAGGCTCACAAAGGAGTTGTCCATCAGCGAGGCGACGGTGGCCTCGGGGTCGGCCAGGATCAATTTGCGAAGCTCCAGCGCGTCGATGAGCTGCCAGCCGGGGTCGGTGACGTAGACGATGGAGATGATCTCGGAGTCACGGCCCTTCTTTCGAATGTGTTCGATGGCCCGGGCGATGGTCCATTGAGCGCGCACCGCGACGTAGTCGGGGGTCATCAGTCGGCCGACGCTCTCCTCGGGGTAGCCGAGAAGCTGTCGGGCTTCGCGCAGATCTTCGGGGCTGAGCAGGTTGAGCAGGCGCTGGGTGACCTGGCCGGGGAGCTCTTCGAGGAGCTGGGTGCGGTCGTCGGGTTTGAGGTTGGCGACCAGATCGCGGGCGTGCTCATCGGTGAGGTCCGCCAGGAGGTTGTTGGCCTCGTCGAGCTCCAGGTAGCTGAAGAGATCGGCGGCCAGCGAGCGGGGCAGGGCGTGGAAGGCCAGCACCTTCTCGGTCTTGGGGAGGGCGATGAAGGCGTCGGCGATCTCGGCGGTGGGCAGGCCGGCGACCACCTCTTTGACCTGACCCCAGCGCTTGTCGCGGAGGCATGCCTGGAGGTCGGCCACGATCTGGTCGTGATCAAATGGCGTGGAGCTCTCTTCGAGGGACATCGGCGCGGGCCTGGGGTTGCAGGGCGAGGCAAAAACGTGGCCGGAAGAAGGGGCGCCACTCTATCGGGGCGGTCTCGGGAGTCAAGTCAGCGCGCAGTCGCCCCGGCGGCCGATCGAGATGCGTGGTCCCGGTGTTTCAGGATGCCGGAGAGGCGCGCGAAGCGCTCTGGCGTTCGGCGGCGATCTCAGCCCCGGTGGCGTATTGCAGTCGGTAGAGCGTCGCGTAATGCCCACCGGCAGCGACGAGATCGTGGTGGGTGCCCTCTTCGAGAAGTTGCCCCTTGTGCAGGACCAGGATGCGGTCAGCGCGCTGGATGGTGGAGAGACGGTGGGCGATGACCAGAGAGGTTTGCCTGGCGAGCATGCGCTCGATGGCGTCCTGGATGAGCGCCTCGGTGTCGGTGTCGACGTTGGCAGTGGCCTCGTCGAGGATGAGCACCTCCGGGTCGCGGATGAGCGCGCGGGCAAAGGCCAGAAGTTGTTTCTGGCCGGCGGAGAGGTTCTGGCCGCGCTCGCTCACCGGGTAGTTGAGGCCGCCTTCGAGACGCTCGATCATCTCCTGGGCATGCACGAGCTCGGTGGCCCGCAGGATCGCTGCATCGCTGACGGTGTCGTCTCCCATCGTGAGGTTCTTGCGCACGGTGTCGCTGAACAAAAAGACGTCCTGGAGGACGACGGCGAACTTGCGGCGAAGCTCCTGGACGTCGAACTCACGGATGTCGATGCCGTTGAGCAGGATGCGCCCGCGCTCCACGTCGTGGAGGCGAGTGAGCAGCTTGATGATCGTGGTCTTTCCGGCGCCGGTGTGGCCCACCAGGGCGATACGCTCGCAGGGGTTGACCTTAAAGGAGAGTCCGCGCAGCACGGGCTCGTCGCCGCCGTAGCCGAACCAGACGTCCTCGAACTCAATGGTCAGCGCGCCCTCGGGGACGGGGCGCGGGGAGTCGGGCTGCGGGATGGTCTCGTGGGTGTCGAGAAGCTGGAAGACGCGCTCGCTGCTGGCCATCGCGCTCTGCAAGAAGTTGTACTTCTGGGCCAGGTCGCGAATGGGCACAAAGAACTTCTGCATGTACTCGATGAACGCCACGAGCACCCCCAGGGTGATGGCACCCTCCAGGGCCTGGCCGCTGCCGTACCAGATGATGGCGCCGATGGTCACCGAGCCCACCGCCTCGACCACCGAGTAGAGCAGGGCGTCGTAGCGGATGGAGCGGATGTTGGCGTCGCGGTAGTCGGCGTTGATGTCGCGGTACTCGTCGCGGCTGACGTTCTCGCGCACGAAGAGTTGAATGACGCTCATCCCGGTGATGCTCTCCTGGAGGTGCGAGTAGAGCCGGGCGATCTTGACGCGGATCTCGCGAAAGGCTTTGCGCAGGAAGTAGCGGAAGATGGCCGTGAGCCCGACGAGCACGGGCACCACCACGAAGCTGGCCAGGGCAAGTTGCCAGTTCTTGTAGAGGAGAATGACGACGATGGCGCTGAGCGTGATGATATCGCCGACCATCGAGATCATGCCCGAGGAGAGGGCCTCCTGAAGGGACTCGATATCGGTGGTCATGCGCGACATCAGGCGGCCGACGGGGTTCTTTTTAAAGAAGTCCGAGGAGAGGTTCTGGACGTGCTCAAAGAGCTCCTGGCGGAGGTCGCGCAGGGCTTTCTGGCCGGCGTACTGGGTGACGTACATCTGACCGAAGGTCAGCGCGGCCATGCCGAGGATGCTCGCGGCGTAGCAGGTCAGGATGAGCCACAGACCGCTGAGTTCGCCGGGGATCAGGTACTCATCGATGGCAATCTGCAGCAGCCAGGGCTGCACCAGTGAGACGGCGGTGAGCGCGGGCATGGAGAGCAGCGAGAGAAAGAAGAGCCAGCGGTAGGGACGCATGTAGGTCCACAGCCGCCGGACCAGGGAGAGGTCGGTGATCTGGCCGAGCTTCTGCTCCTGGAAGCCCGAGCCGATGGCGGCATTTCCGGGGCGTCCTTCTTTTGGCGTTGCGCTGCTGTCGTTGGCGGCGCTCTTGTTATCTTCTGGGGCGCTCACGATTCGAGTTGCTCCCTGAGTTTTTGCCGGGCGTACATCTCGGCGTAAAGTCCGCCTTGCTCCAGGAGCTGGGCGTGGGTGCCCTGCTCGATGAGCTTGCCCTGGTCGAGCACGAAGATGCGATCGACCTGGGCCAGCGCGTTAAAGCGGTGGGTGATCAGGATGGAGGTGCGCCCGTGCATCAGCTCTTTGAGCTGGTCGAGGATGCGGCGCTCGGTCTGGGTGTCGACGCTGGCCAGGGCATCATCGAGGATGAGGATGCGCGGGTCGGTCAAAAGCGCACGGGCGATGGTGGTGCGCTGCTTCTGGCCTCCGGAGAGGGTCACGCCGCGTTCGCCGACGAGGGTGTCGAGGCCTTTGTCGAAGGCCTCCAGGTCGGAGTCGAGGGCGGCGATCTGAACGGCCTGGTCGATGCGCTCCTGCTGGGTGACGGTGCCGTCGGTGCCGCTTCCCAGGCGCTCAATGAGCGGGGCGGTCGGGGCACGGCGTGTGAGCGACTCGTCGAACTGAAGGGCGTCGAGGCCGAAGCGGATGTTCTGACCGATGGTCATCGAGAAGAGGAAGGGCTCCTGGGGCACAAAGCCAATCTCGGAGCGCAGCTCTCGCAGCGGCGCCTCATTGAGGCGCACACCGTCAACGCGAACCTGACCGTGGGTCGGGTCGTAGAGCCTGGCGAGGAGCTTGACCAGGGTGGACTTTCCGCTGCCGGTTTTGCCCACGATGGCCACGGTGGAGCCAGCCGGGATGGTGAGCGAGATGTCGTTGAGGACCGGGCTCTCGTCGTAGGCGAAGGTGACGTGATCGAGCTCGATATGACCCAGCGCCGGGCGCTCCTCGGCGGTGGGAAGTCTGCGCGCCTGAGGGCCGGGGTCGGCGACGACCGGCTCGTAGTTTCGGACCTCGCAGATGCGCTCAAAGGCGGCCAGGCCGCGGTGCCAGACGGCGAAGACCCATCCCAGCGCAATGGTGGGGAAGGCCAGCGCGACGACGTACCCGTTGAACTCCACGAAGGTGCCCAGCTCCATGGTGCCGGCGATGACACGTTGCGCGCCTACGATGAGCACCACCAGGGTGCCCACGTTAGCGATGAGCACGATCATGGCGTTGAGCATGGAGCGGATGCGCGCCAGCTTGACGTTTTCTTCATAGAAGATGGTGTTCAGGCCGGTGTAGTCAGCGATCTCGCGGTCTTGAAGGGTGTAGGCCTTGATGACGTCGACGCCGCTTAAGTTCTCCTGCACACGGGCCGACATATTGGAGAGCTCGGCTTGCACCCGTTTGGTCTGCTCAAAGAGGGCACGGATGATGCTGCGCATCCCGAGCAGGAGCAGGGGCAGGGGGGCCAGGCACCAGAGCGTCAGCCCCAGATCGAGAGCGACCATGCGCTGGATGCCGATGGTGTAGGCGACGATGGCGTTGACGATGTGCAGAAAGGCGATGGCGAAGAGCAGGCGCACGTAGGTGACATCGTTGGTCACCCGGCTGGTGATATCGCCGGTGGGCATGCTCCCGTAGAAGCGCGGGGTGAGGCGGGCCAGGTGGGTGTAGAGTTCGTTTCGAAGATCGAACTCGATGTGGCGGCCGGCGTTGAAGATGGTGGTCCGGCTGTAGACGCGGGCGATCCCGGCGCCGATGGCCAGCGCGATGATGATCATCGCCGCGCGAATGACCTGGTGACGCGTCTGCGCGAGTTGCTCGGCGCTGGCACCGACGGAGTCGCGCATGAGTTGCACGGCGTCTCCCAGCTGCTGGGGGATCGCCAGCGCCAGTCCATTGGTCAGAAGCAAAAACACAGCGCCCGCGGCAAAGAGGCCGCGGTAGCGCTTAAAATACCCCCAGAGGATCGTGCGACGCTCCCCGGCAGAGACGGTGGCCAGGCGAGGTTCGGAGGATGTCGAGGAGCTAGAAGACTGCGGCATACAGCACAACACGGGGGGGAGGGGGAGCACTCGCCGGAGCGAAGCGGAAGGGATCATGCGCCGGGCAAACTAAGAAGATGCACCAAACATTTCAACCGGCCCAGAGAGTATGGCGCGCAGTCATCGGTAAACGGCTCAGTGCAGGGGCAGGCCGATGCGATCGAAGCGTGGTGCGCCGCTGTCCGGGGCGCTCGACCAGGCGATGTGGACGGGGCGGCCGATGATACGGTCAGCCGGAAGTGGACCGTAGAGGCGGCTGTCGGCGGTGAGCGAAGCGCCGGCCTCGGGTGTGGCCAGGTGGCTGCGGTTGTCGGCGAGCACGAAGTAGTCGTCGGGGCCCAGGGCCAGACCGGGAACAGAGGCGTCCGGGGTGGCCTCGTCGCTGATGGCGACCACGTAACGCTCGGCGTGGTTGTGCTCGACCCAGGCGCGCAGGCCGAGCGCGTCGTTGAGTTGAGCCTGTCCGACCCACTCGTGCATCAGCGGGGTGTATTCGACGAGTTCGTCGCCGATGACCAGGGTGTTGCCCTGCATCTGGACCTCTTCGCCGGGCTCGGCGATCACACGCAAGGTGGCCGGCGAGCCGGTTTCGGGGGTTACGAGTGTGATCAGGTCTCCACGTCGGGGCGGAGCAATACTTGCCGGGACTCGCCGCACAAGGAGGGTGTCTCCGGGGAGCGCCAGGGGGTAGAGGGCGAGGTTGTCGACGTGGGTAAACGTCCAGAGGTGGCGCAGCGACTGGTCGACGACGATGGCCACCGGTCCCACAAAGGTCATCAGGGCGATGAGGATGTAGATGAGCGGATGTTGAAACGCGCGGCGTGGCTCGGAGGAGGTCTCCACGAGAAGTTCCGATGCTCGCGAAGCAGCGAGCAGACCGATAATCACCCAGGCCAGCATTATGACGAGCGCGACCCAGGCCAGGACCAGGTTCCAGAAGGTCACCGCGATGACCATGCATAACAAGAGCAAGACGACGATCAGGTTGATGACGACCCCACCCACGAGTCGTCCGGCGTGCACAAGCCCGAGCCCCGGGGAGAGCAGGGTGAGCAGCCAGACAAGGGAAGCCCTGAGGCGTTGGGAAGTATCGTGGGACATCGCAGTACTCAGGATGGAGGGACGCAGCGCAGGCAGGGGCTGCGCGCAGCGCTTGAATCTAGGGGGGCACGAGCAGGGGTGTCAACGCGCTACGCCGCACGTGTTGTCAGGGGGGGCGCGTCACACTACAAGGTAGCGCGCGATGACCCAGGGTCACGAAGAAACCTGCCCGGGAGCGCGCCTTAAGTTGACCCTGGGTCAGGTGGTGAGACGACCCAGGGTCACCTGAAACGATGCAACATCCCACGTGTAAGACGCCTCCGGAGCGGGGCGAATGGCGACTCAGGGTTGTCAAAAAGGGCGCAAGTGTCGGTGGTTTCCGATGACCCAGGGTCGGGTAGCAAAGTGACCCAGGGTCGGGTTTCAGACGACCCTGGGTCACCCACTCGCAGCGTTTCGGTGTTTCGGGGGCCTGGCTGGCAATGCGAGTAGGGTAGCCGTGCGATGAAATGCAGTGCGTTGGGTGTGACGTTGTACAGGTGACGTGCGATTGATAACGGCATAGTGTTTGCAGGTCAGGTATGGACGGGGCGATGCCAGACGACGCACCAGGGGTGCGTTGAATGTTTTCCTACGAGGTCATGAGTGACACGACGTGAAGAAGAAACGCCGGGCTATTCGCTGTCCACCTGGATTGTGTTGGCGATGAGCGCAGCGCTGCCGGTGGTTGCGTTGACGGGATTTTCAAACTTTGAGCGAGGGCGCCAGGCGGTGCTTGTGCCGAGTGCCGCGTTGCTTTTGATTGTGTGGGCCGTAGGTCTGATCCGCCGAGGTGGGGTACAGCTGAGTGCGGTTGGTGTAGCGGGGCTGGGAGTCGCGTTTTTCGGCGTGGCAGGCGCCAGCTTTCTGTGGAGTGATGTGCCGCTTTACGGGGTGCTCAGCGCGTCGATGTGGGTCGCGCTGGGAGCGATGGCCTGGGTGGTGTTCGCGCCGGTCGGGCGGGCTCTACGTTTCGCGGATTGGTCTACGGCGGTAGGGGGGGGGGTGATTGGCGCCGCGGCGTTAGGGATGTACGAGTGGGCAGGCGGAGATCTTCTCACTCCGGTGTGGGATCCGCCAGGGGTCGCCGGAGGGTTTGACGCCATGTCGTTTGCGTCGGCCTATTATGTGATTTCGTTGCCGCTCGTGTGCGGGGCGCTCGGGTTGAGGGGCGCGGGCCGGCTACGGCGAGGCGTGGGGATCGCGGCCCTCGTTCTGGGGACGTTGCATGTGTCTCTGGTGGCGCGGCCGCTGGATGTCGTGATGGTGTTGTGCGCCGTCGTGGTGGCTTTGCTGGTCGGTATTGTGGCCCGGCGGAGGAGCGAGGGGGGCTGGCGTGTTGGGCTGGGACGCCTGGTTTGGCCCACGCTCGTGCTTGTGGTCGGCCTTGGTGCCGGGCTCGTATTATCTGAACGTCCGACAAGCCCCAATGATGCTAACGATCTGCCGCGAGTGCGTCCCAGTTTGACGTTTCTGGATGACCTGGCGGCCGATACAGAAGTGCGCTGGCCCTATTTCGCAATCGACCGTGTTGAGGAGCTTTATGATTCAGGCTACCGCCCTTATCTCAATGCCGTGACGCGAGGGATGTACGCCCAACAACCGGTGATCGGCCACGGCGCGGGCGGGTGGTGGCTTCGTCAGACCGATGTGATTCACGACGGCAACGCGCACGTGCGAGAGCAGTATGCGATTTATCCGGCGTTCAGGAGTCCGCATAGCGACTTCGCGCGCCTGAGCGTGGAGCAAGGCACGCTGGGAGTTGCGCTCTTTGCGTTGTGGTTGTTGGGGGTTGTGGCGCTGGTGGGGGCGGCAGCTCGCTCGGGAGAGTGGGAGGGAGACAAGCATGTGGCGCTGATGGCGCTGACCTTCAGCGTAACGGTGGGCGTGCTCATGATGTTTCGCGCACCGGTTCTGGAACTGGGAGGTTCAGCGCTTGTGTGGACGGTGGCTGCGGCGATGCTTGCTCGGAGCGCGGCTGTCGAATCGGAGGCGGGCGCATGGGCCCGAGATGTGACCCTGGGTCACTCCAGTTTGGCCGGGCGTGCGCTTATTGCCGCGGTAGCAGCGCTTCTCGGGGGGGCGATGATCGGGCCCAGCGTCTTGAACACGCTCGCCTCTCTGGAACGAGGACACGCAGATCAGCTGATGCTTCGAACTCGCTTTGCCGAGGCGATTCCCGAGTATCGGGAGGCACATCGATTGTATCCCGCGCATGCGGAGGTTCTTTTCAATCAGGCGCTGGCGCACACGTTGACCGGGCAAGCGCGACTGGGAGAGCCATTGATCGAGGAAGCGATAGCGTTACGCCCTTACGACTCGCGCGTTCTTTCGCAGGGGACCTTTGTGGCGTTGGCACTTCAGCGTCTGGATACGGCGCTGAAGCGAGGAAAAGAAGCTCTCAGAACGGGGCCCAATAACCTTCAAGGGATCGACGCGTACGTGGCCACATTGCAGCGGCGGGGGCGTCATCAAGACGCCGCTAATGTGATGGAATGGGCCATCAAACGCGGCGCGCCGCTGGAGGCTGCCGGTCCCCTGCACGCGCGCCTGGGACAAGTCTACGACAACGCGCTGAAGCGCCCTCGTCGCGCGCTGGAGCACTATCAGAAGGCCACCCGACTCCTGCCGGAGGGCGCAGAGCGTATGCTCGTGGTCAATCGTCTCAATGAGCTAGAGAAACGTCTGGAGCGCGATCGGTTGATTCGAGAAGGGAAGCCCGTGCCGCGTCATCTGTTGCCCGAGGAGGCGCTTGAGCAGGGCCATGATCATGGTCATAACCACGGCGGCCCCCCTGGAATGCCGGAGGTGCCTGGCGAACATGAGGGGCACGACCACTAAGTTAGACTGCGGCCAGGGCTTTAAGTGAAACAATCGACGTGAGGAATTTACGGATTCCCGACTCCGCAACTCGACCCACGGTCATCCGCAACTCGACCCACGGCCGCACAAAAAACGACCGACGGTCGCGTCAACGTCAGCATTTATGCGGCGATCATGAAGATGGTCGTGAGCAAGACTCGATCATCAACGTACGATATTGTCGCTGAGAATGCGCGAGTGAGGAGAGAGACTTACGTATGTTGAGCGTCGCCGCGTCGCTTGAGGACAATGTGTCAACAGATCGACGAGGAACACGCCTTATATAGGGGCCAGGTGGGCTTGTAGCACGTCCGCAACGCCCTACGCCAAGCAGAGTTACGCCTCTACGCTTCTTTTGCGCGAGTTGGGCACCCCAGAGTGTGATGGGCGGAGCACTTAGGCACGCGTCGCTCGCCAGCGCCCTCCCTCTTCCACGGCGTCAGTCGTCGTCCCGCGCAGCCAGGCCCGGGAGGCCACAGAACGGTTGAGGTTCTGGCGGTCGACACAGCGTCTTGGCGTCTCGTCCACTCATGCTGTGGAAAACGCCAACCGACGTGCCGCTCAGAACGCCTCGCCGACCAGAATGCTCAGAGGCTCATCCGGCGAGAGCGTCGCGCCCCGGTCGGGCTGTGCGGCACGTAGTTCGCCGCCAGCCCTGCCTCATTCGGGTCGCCCTCGCGACACTTCACAGGCGAGTTGCGCCTCAGCCACAACGTGCCGCAGGGAAAAACGCAGCGTTTTTTGCCGGCGATCCAGCGCTTGCGCACCCGCACATACGCGCTCTGAAACGCCCTCTCCCGGCTGACGGCCTGCTCGAGAAGCTCCGGATGAAACGCCGCATAGCGCGGGACGGACTGTCGGCCTTTCTTCCGCCGAAGATCTTTCGCGCAGTCGAAGGGATTGGTGGCGAGCACGGCTTTGATGCCCAGAAACCGGCGGCGCTTCTTCTTTCGCTGGCGGTGAATCTCGTTTTCTTCCTCGCGCAGACGCTTCTCAAAATACGCGACGACCTCCTCCAGCGACATATCGTCGTAGCCCGGCGGGCGCCTGGGGATGAACTCAAAGCTCTCCGGCTGATCGTCGCCGTAATAGCTGTCGGGACGCTGGACCTGCATCGGCTTCTCCCAGTCNAGAGCCATTGATCGAGGAAGCGATAGCGTTACGCCCTTACGACTCGCGCGTTCTTTCGCAGGGGACCTTTGTGGCGTTGGCACTTCAGCGTCTGGATACGGCGCTGAAGCGAGGAAAAGAAGCTCTCAGAACGGGGCCCAATAACCTTCAAGGGATCGACGCGTACGTGGCCACATTGCAGCGGCGGGGGCGTCATCAAGACGCCGCTAATGTGATGGAATGGGCCATCAAACGCGGCGCGCCGCTGGAGGCTGCCGGTCCCCTGCACGCGCGCCTGGGACAAGTCTACGACAACGCGCTGAAGCGCCCTCGTCGCGCGCTGGAGCACTATCAGAAGGCCACCCGACTCCTGCCGGAGGGCGCAGAGCGTATGCTCGTGGTCAATCGTCTCAATGAGCTAGAGAAACGTCTGGAGCGCGATCGGTTGATTCGAGAAGGGAAGCCCGTGCCGCGTCATCTGTTGCCCGAGGAGGCGCTTGAGCAGGGCCATGATCATGGTCATAACCACGGCGGCCCCCCTGGAATGCCGGAGGTGCCTGGCGAACATGAGGGGCACGACCACTAAGTTAGACTGCGGCCAGGGCTTTAAGTGAAACAATCGACGTGAGGAATTTACGGATTCCCGACTCCGCAACTCGACCCACGGTCATCCGCAACTCGACCCACGGCCGCACAAAAAACGACCGACGGTCGCGTCAACGTCAGCATTTATGCGGCGATCATGAAGATGGTCGTGAGCAAGACTCGATCATCAACGTACGATATTGTCGCTGAGAATGCGCGAGTGAGGAGAGAGACTTACGTATGTTGAGCGTCGCCGCGTCGCTTGAGGACAATGTGTCAACAGATCGACGAGGAACACGCCTTATATAGGGGCCAGGTGGGCTTGTAGCACGTCCGCAACGCCCTACGCCAAGCAGAGTTACGCCTCTACGCTTCTTTTGCGCGAGTTGGGCACCCCAGAGTGTGATGGGCGGAGCACTTAGGCACGCGTCGCTCGCCAGCGCCCTCCCTCTTCCACGGCGTCAGTCGTCGTCCCGCGCAGCCAGGCCCGGGAGGCCACAGAACGGTTGAGGTTCTGGCGGTCGACACAGCGTCTTGGCGTCTCGTCCACTCATGCTGTGGAAAACGCCAACCGACGTGCCGCTCAGAACGCCTCGCCGACCAGAATGCTCAGAGGCTCATCCGGCGAGAGCGTCGCGCCCCGGTCGGGCTGTGCGGCACGTAGTTCGCCGCCAGCCCTGCCTCATTCGGGTCGCCCTCGCGACACTTCACAGGCGAGTTGCGCCTCAGCCACAACGTGCCGCAGGGAAAAACGCAGCGTTTTTTGCCGGCGATCCAGCGCTTGCGCACCCGCACATACGCGCTCTGAAACGCCCTCTCCCGGCTGACGGCCTGCTCGAGAAGCTCCGGATGAAACGCCGCATAGCGCGGGACGGACTGTCGGCCTTTCTTCCGCCGAAGATCTTTCGCGCAGTCGAAGGGATTGGTGGCGAGCACGGCTTTGATGCCCAGAAACCGGCGGCGCTTCTTCTTTCGCTGGCGGTGAATCTCGTTTTCTTCCTCGCGCAGACGCTTCTCAAAATACGCGACGACCTCCTCCAGCGACATATCGTCGTAGCCCGGCGGGCGCCTGGGGATGAACTCAAAGCTCTCCGGCTGATCGTCGCCGTAATAGCTGTCGGGACGCTGGACCTGCATCGGCTTCTCCCAGTCCGAGGGCATGATCTTAAAGCCCGGCCAGTCCTTTGCTCGGCGAACAAGGCCGGCTTTGACCGGGTTGAGCAAGACGTAGAGCAGCTGAATCTCGAAGACCTCCCGGTCGAGCAGCACCGTGTCGCAGTAAGAGCCATTGTCCCAGAGGCTTCCATCAAAACCGATACAGTCCTTTCGGGCCCTGGAGAAGCCGGCCATCGCGTCGCGCATAAACTCCGAGCGGCGCGCCTGCGGGTCGGTGAGCACGATGTGCAGGTGGTTCGACATCACCATCGTGCCGTGCACCACAACACCGCTGCGATCGGCTGCACGCGCAAACTCGTAGGCCGCGATGGCGTTGATGTTGGCATCCGGGCGTGTCAAAAAACGTCCTCCGGCGGTACGACGAGTCAGGGCGGCGACCTGACCTTCGACATGACGACGGGGGCGAGTCATGGTGGGGCTCCAGAGAGGTAGAGGGTTGGATGTTGGACCTCGCTGGATTGTTATCGCGCGCAAGTTGCGGATGTTGCGTCGCACGGGGAAAAAAAGATGGGGAGATGTAGGGAAGGCTCTGCCGGCGATCAGGTATGTGATGTGGACATAAGCGTCGAAACGCCGCGTCGTTACTGGATGTCAGGTGACCCCCGGTCATCGTATCGACGACCCACGGTCAGTTCTTTCAGTCAACTTTAGACGTGTTTAGAGTTGGCGGCGCGACTGCGGCCGCAAATTCCGCAGAACATTTTGCTGCGGTGTGTAGATGCGAGGGACAACAAATCTGCGCTCTCGAACCGATGGGGGGTCGGACCGTCTGTGGCGCGCTTTTTGCGAGCCCCACTGTCAAATTTTGTGCTGCGCTCTACGCCGACCCCCGGTCATCGTATCGCCGACCCCCGGTCATCGTATCGCCGACCCCCGGTCATCGTATCGACGGCCCACGGTCATCGTTTCGACGACCCACGGTCATCGTATCGCCGACCCCCGGTCATCGTATCGCCGATCCCCCGGTCATCGTATCGACGACCCACGGTCATCGTATCGCCGATCCCCGGTCATCGTATCGACGACCCACGGTCGAGATGTAGGCGGTCACTATAGATCTGCATCATTGCGGTCAATACGCCATCCATGCGGAGCGCCCATCGCACAGATCTACCACTCGTAACATCGACCAGGGTTCCCCCCCAGACGCAATCCTAAGCAAGGCAGCCATGCGGGATCACGCCGACCCGAAGGAGGCCCTTTTTACTCTTTCCAGAGAATCTTCCAGGGCTGCTGCTTGATCACGCGCAGCAAATCCTTGAGGTCCTCGTAGACCTCGCGCTCGACGAGCAGGGCCCCAAGGGTGCCCTCACCGGCGGCCACGCCATCGACCAGCGTGACGGCCTGGTCGGAGACCTGGCGCAGGTTGTCGACGCTGGTCTCAGCATCGTCGAGCACAGCGACGATACGCCCCTCGTTATCGACGAGGAGGCGGCGCGTCACCTCGCTGATCTCGCGGGCATTGGCGGCAGTCTCGCTCACATTCGCCATCACCGGATCAATCTGCCCGCTGAGCCGGCCGGTCATCCGTCGCGCGCTGGCCGCGGTGGCGCCCGCGTCGTTGACGATGGTGCGAAGTTGCTGGCCATCGCCCACCGCGACGTTGATCGCCGCGAGCAATTTCGAGGCCTCGGTCGTGGTCGTGTTAAGCCCTTCGATCGCCGAATCGAGCTCGTCACGATTCTCGCCGACGGCATCTCCGACCACGCCGAAGAAGTGGGTGGCGTTGGCCACCAGGGCACCCACATCCTGATCTTCGTCGTTGAGAATCTCGGTCATCGTCTCGAGCACCTCGGAGGCCTGGCCGAGCAGGATCTCCATGCGCGGGGGATCGACGCCGCGAAGCGTATCTCCGCTGGCCACCTCCGCCCCGTCGAAGTTCTCGGTGATGATCTCCACATAGGGCTCGCCCAGCACGCCGCGGGTGGTGATGTAGAACTTGCTGTTGTCGCGGATGGAGTCGGCATACTGCGCATCAATGTCGAGCGAGGCCTGCACCGCGACGGCCGGGAGCCCGCTCGCCGGGTCGTCGTTTCGCACAAACTCCATCTTGGAGACCGAGCCCACGTTGATGCCCGAGAGCGCCACGTCGGCGCCGGTTTTCAGGCCGCCGGAGGTGCTAAACTGCACGTGGATCTGGTAGCCGCTGGAGAGGCGAAAATCGCCCAGAAGAAATACGAAGGCGACCAGCAAGGCGGTCGCAAGCAGGACGAGGGCCCCGACCTTGACTTCAATGGCGGTTTCTTTTTTCTGCATCGAGAAGATCCCGAAAAAGGTGGCGTAAGTGCGACGCGAAATGAGGCGCATTCTCACCCGGGAGCGCTGGAATTATCAACCCTGCTCATCCCGGGGCGGCACACCGGTGAGGTTAGACTTCCATCGGGCCGTCGGGCAGCCCCTTGATAAACTGTTGCACGATGGGGTTGTCGCTCTCCTTAAAGGCCTGCTGACTTCCGTCGAGGATGAGCTTGCCCTTGTAGAGCATGGCGATGCGGTCGGCGATGCCAAAGATTGAGCGCAGATCGTGGCTGATCACAATCGAGGTCACCCCGAGCGCATCGGAGAGGTGACGGATGAGCTTGTCGACCATGGCCGCGCTGATGGGATCGATGCCGGTGGTGGGCTCATCGAAGATCACAAACTCCGGGTCGAGCGTGAGCGCGCGGGCGATGGCGACTTTTTTGCGCATTCCGTCGCCGAAGTCGGCCGGAAAACGGTCCGCGTGGCGTTGCATCCCGACGAGCTTGAGCTTCTCCAGCGCCATCTCGCCGGCTTCTTCAACGGTGACGCCCAGGTGCTTGCGGATGGGAAGCGCGACGTTCTCCTGGAGAGTCATCGAGTCAAAGAGCGTCGAATTTTGAAAGACCATCGCGCAGCGTTTGCGGATGGGAAAAAACTCCTTCTCTTTAAAGTCCGTTACATCGACCCCGTCCAGGAGCACGCGGCCCTGATCCGGGCGAATCAGTCCGACGAGGTGTTTGACAAGCACGCTCTTTCCGGCGCCGGACTGTCCGATCACAAAAAAGACCTGGCCGGACTGCACCGTGACGCTCACGCCCCGCAAGACGTGGTTGTTGCCAAAACTCTTATAGATGTCGCGAAACTCGATGGTGCCCATCGCATCGTCCTTAAAAAGCGAAACTCAGACCGAGTGAGGCACGCACGTAGTGCCAGGTGCGCTCCACAGTGGGCGAGGAGGGCTCGTCGGGGTTGGCAAACTCGGTGGGGAGTGTGAGTCCCTCGATCAGGGGAATGCTCAGCCCAAGCTCAAGCGTCCAGAAGCGCTCCTCGCTGTGCCAGCGATAGTAGCCGGCGCGAAGCTCCGCGCCCATCTGGGTGCTGGGCACATCGCTTAAGCGCAGACCACTGTACTGCAGCCCACCGCCAAAGGTCAGGCCGCTGCGCTCGTAGATCGGAAAGTATCTGGCGAGCACCGCCAGCTGCCAGGCAAAGCCAACTTCGGCATCGGCGGGCGGCGCGGTCGCCATGGGGTGCTCGCCAAGATAGGTTGCTCCGAGACCGACCTCGGCGCTCATGGAGAGCCGCGGGCCGACGATATGATGAAGTCCGAGGCGCGCTACACCACCGGCAGCCGGGCTCATACGGATACCGGAATCGGGCACGTCGATCACCGCCCCACCCTGAGCGGCAATACCTATGGAGGGAAACTGACGTCCCACCATGGGCATATGCACCGACTGCGCACTGGCAGATGCACTCACCAACAACGGCATGGCCAGCGCAGCGCAGAACAGGGCGCTTCGGGGCATGCGGATTGGGGGCGATGGCTGGCTCATTGCGGCGTCCGTGGCGCAGGCGTACAGGGTGTGAAGAGGCGACCGTAGGTCGTGTGAAAAAGTGACCGTGGGCCAGGAGAAAAGTGGTCGCAAAAAGTGACCGTGGGTCGTGTGAAAAGTGACCGTGGGTCAGGTGAAAGATGGTCGAAAAAGTGACCGTGGGTCGTGTGCAAGGTGACCGTGGGTCAGGTGAAGATCGCGAGCTCAGGAGGGAAGAAGGCTCAGCGCCACGTATCCCAGGCTGGTGATGATGAAGTCGAGGATCACCACCGCCAGGCTCGCGTTGACCACCGCGTTGGTGGTCGCGCGACCTACGCCCTCGCTGCCGCCGGAGACGTTGAGGCCGGCGTGACAGGCGATGATCGGGACGGCCATCCCGTAGGCCAGCGCCTTACTCAGGCATAAGATCAGGTCGAACCAGCCGATGAAGCTCAGGTCGATGAACGTGCGCACGTTGAGGCCGAAGGAGAGCAGTGCGGTCAGCGCGCCGGCGCTGTAGGAGACGAGCACGGCGAAGATCGTGAGCACGATCATCATGATCGTGGTGGCGATAAAGCGCGGCACCACCAGGTAGTCAACCGGCGGGGCGGCGCACATCTGCAGGGCGTCGACCTGCTCGGTGACCACCATCGAGCCAATCTGGGCGGCCATGCCGGTGGCCACGCGCGTGGCGATCATCATGGCGGTGATCGTCGGGGCGAACTCGCGCAGCAGGAGCTGCAAAAAAAGCCCGCCCAGCAGCTGGAGGTCGCCCGTGATCTGCTCGGCCTGGTAGCCCGCCTGGTAGATCAGAATCATGCCCAGAAAGCCCAGGGTCACAGCGATAAAGATCACCGAGCGGTTTCCCACCTCGTGCAGCTGCTCAAAGATCGCCCGCCAGCGGGTCCGCCCGCGCGCCATGTAGTAGAGCGTGAGCCCGAACATCTCGACGAGCTCCTTAAAGGTGCGCGTCAGATACAGGATGGGCTCGCCGAGCGCGGAGAGAAACTCTCGGAAGTTCGAGGGCTCGCGGCCGGAGGGGCGGCCCGGGATGTCGGGGGATGCGCTCATAATGGCGAGCTCACAGCGAGGCGAAGGTGATGGCGTAGTCGAGCACGAAGATGGCGATGGCGCTTCCCACAACCGAGGCGTTGACCGCCCGGCCCACCCCGACCGCGCCGCCGGAGGTGCTCAGCCCGAAGTGGCACGAGATGATCGCGATGGCAAAGCCAAAGGCCACGGCCTTGATCAGCCCGTGAAGAAGATCGTCGAGGAGCACATAGGCGATGACGCTCTGGAAGAAGAGCACCATGTTCACATCCAGGAGCACCTGGCTTGTGACCGCTCCGCCGATGAGCGCGGTGAAGTTGCCGATGACGACCAGCAAGAACATCATCAGGATCATCGCGATAAAGCGCGGCATCACCAGATAGCCGATGGGATCAATAGCCAGCGCGCGCAGCGCGTCGACCTGATCGGTGACCTTCATGGTGCCCAGCTCGGCGGTGTTGTTGGCGCCGACGCGGCCCGAGAACATCAGGCCGATGAGGATCGGGCCAACCTCGCGCAGAATCGAGTAGCCCGCTCCCCAGCCCAGCAACCCGTAGGCGCCGTACTGCTCGATGTAGAGGCCGGACTGAATGACCATGATCGCGCCCACCAGAACTGCGGTCACGACCACGATGGGGAAGCTCTTGACGCCGACGCGGTAGAGGTTGCGCCAGGTCTCCGGGCCGTCGAACTGCCAGCGCCACGGCAGCAGGTTACGCAGCACCTGAAGGGTGAGCAGCGCCAGCCCGCCGGCGTTAAACGACCAGCTCAGGGCCGTCTGACCCAGCCAGTGAAAGGGGGCCTGCAATGTTGTGGCGAGTCGATGCATGAGGCGTCTTTATACGTTGAGTTCGTCGTCGCTGTAGCCCTGCCAGAACTGGCTGACCAGCGAATCCTCGCAGGCCTCAATGGCCGGGCGGTCGCCCTCGAAGATCAGGCGGCCGCGGTCGAGCATCGCGAAGCGATCGCAGATGTCTTTGATGCCCTCGATGTCGTGGCTGATGGTGACCGAGGTGGTGTTATGATCGTGCTGCATCTTGCGCAGCAGAATGAAGATCTTCGAGCTGGTCACCGGGTCGAGCCCGGCGGTGGGGTCGTCGTAGAAGACGATGGGCGGGCGGCGAATCACCGCGCGCGCAAAGCTGACGCGCTTCTTCATACCACCGCTGAGCTCATTGGGGTACCGCTCACCGATGCCCGGCAGGCTGATGTCAATCAGCGCCTGTTTGACCTTCTCGGCGATGAGCTCCTCATCGGTCTCGCCGGCCTGGCGCAGGGGGAAGGCGATGTTGTCGGCGACGTTCATCGAGTCGAAGAGCGCGTAGTTCTGAAAGAGCATCCCGATGCGAAAGCGCAGCTCGGCAAGCTCGGTGGGTTTGAGCTTATGAACGTCGATGTCATCGATGAGCACGCGGCCCTTGTCGGGTTTGATCAGCCCGCAGACGATCTTTAAGAGCACCGATTTGCCGCAGCCTCCCGGCCCGATGAGCCCGACGTTGGTGTTGTCGGCGATCGTCAGGGTGACGTCATCAATGACGACGCGTCCCTCGTGGTATTTGGTGACATTCTCAATGCGGATCATCAGAGGGCCTCCTGACGCTGGCGGGCCTGGTCGGCCAGGCGGCTCTCGGGGAATTCGCTGACAAAGCGGCGCAGGGCGCGCTGGTAGGCGCCCGGGCTCTTGCTCAGGCGCGCGATCTCGACGAGGTGCCACTCGGCCTGATCGCGTCGCATGGCGTGGGGAAAGGTGTCGATGAAGCGCTCAAAATGATCGCTGGCCGCGTCATAATCTTCGAGGAAGAGCAGGTGAATGCGCCCGAGCTCAAAACGGGCGTCGGCGGCGCGGTGGGAGTTGTAACTCCCGACAAACCAGCTTGCGTCGGTGCGCTCGGCTACGATCGACAGGGCGCGGATGGCGGCGCTGAAGTTCTGGTGGGCGCTGTAAATCTCGGCCATGCGCCAGAGGGCTTCGTCGGAGGCCGAGCAGCTCTCGCAGCTTGTCGCCGCGTCGCGGTAGGCGTTGAGGGCGCCCTCGTCGTCTTGAAGATCGGCGTGGCGAAGCTCCCCGATGGTCAGGTGCAGCTGGGCTTTGAGGCGTTCGTTCTTCAGACCGGCGGCGATGCGGCTCAAATCCTCAATGAGGGTTTGCTGGTTGCCGGCCTCGCGCTCGATTCTGGTAAGAAAGCTCAGCGCGAGCTCGGTCCCCGCCCAGGGGGCGGTCTGGGCGATGGCGCGGTGGAGCAGGGCGATGGCCTCTTCGCGCTGCTGATGATGCTCGAGTTCAATGCGCGCCGATTCGTAGAGAGCGCGGCTGGTGATATGGTCTTCGATGCTTTCGGTCCACAGGGCTTCAAAGCGCTCTTCGGCCAGCGCGATATCGCCGCGACGCAGCGCGAAGCGGGCGAGCTCAAACCGCGCGTCACGGGCCTGTGCGCGCTCCGGGGCGCGCCGGGCGAGCGCCGCAACCTCGGGCTCGGCCTGCG
>NZ_VOSL01000009.1 GCF_007997005.1 Lujinxingia vulgaris
GATCTGTTGACACATTGTCCTCAAGCGACGCGGCGACGCTCAACATACGTAAGTCTCTCTCCTCACTCGCGCATTCTCAGCGACAATATCGTACGTTGATGATCGAGTCTTGCTCACGACCGTCTTCATGATCGCCGCATAAATGCTGACGTTGACGTGACCGTCGGTCGTTTTTGTGTGGCCGTGGGTCGAGTTGTGGATGACCGTGGGTCGTTTGCGGATGACTGGGTCGTTTGCGGATGACTGTGGGGCGTTCGGGCAAATGAAAATATGCGGGGCCGACGGTCAATCTGTCGTTCGTTATTCGACAATCGTGCGTAGGCAGTTTTTCTTATGCACACCTCGAGCGTATCTGTGGCCTCGGTGGCCATAGCCAATCAGGGGATGATATTTCACTGAGTGACGTGTGGCGCAGCCACGGAGCCAACACTCGCATAGATTGCGGGGCAGGGCTGAAACTGATGTAGACATGTTTGAGGGGGGCAAAGATGCTACAGGCGCAATGGCTGGCCAGAGGGGGGCTGACGTGCGGGGTTGTGCTGGCGTTGGTGGGATGTGGCAGCGGGCAGGAGGAGATGACTCGCCGCGTTTTTGAAGAGCGTGTCGACCAGGTGGTTGTTAGCGTAGAGCGCAACGAGGTTCACGTCTTCGGCTCCGATCAGACACGCGGCGCAGTCATTGACCGATGGACGCAGTCTGGCGACGCCTACCGTGAGCTTGGTGAGGCGCAGAAGGGCGATCGTGTTGACATTGTGGCTAGCTGTGAGCGCGCCGGGGAGTGTCGCGCCCGCTACGATCTGGCGCTGGCGAAATCCACGCGGGTCGATGTCGCCATGCAACAAGGCGACCTTGGACTATACCACCTGGGCTCGGAGGTGCGTGCGGCGGTGGAGCATGGCTCGATCGTAGGCAAACATCTCACTGCCCGTCATGTGGAGTTGGAGCTTGGGCGAGGACGCATTGATGTGATTATGGCGGACAGGCCCCAGCTGCTGGTGGTGCGCATTGACGAGGGCAACGTGAACCTTGTGATGCCTCCGGGGCGCTACCGCTGTGAGTTCGATCGTTTTGATGATGCGATTCATCTTAACGGACTGGACTGTCACGGCCGTATGGCTCAAGGCATTCGTCTGGAATTGGGCAAAGGCGCGAACGTGACCTTTAAGCCCAATCACGACTACGTTGGACCGACACCGTAGACTATTACCCAATCACGACTACGTTGGACCGATGCCGGGAAGAAAGAGCTTGTGCTGCTTCTGGAGCACTTTTTTTCGATGCTGGCGTAGGCATGGGCGGGCACTCGGTTTCGGCAGGGATCTGTTTTTGAGTCGGGCGGGGGGCGCGCAGTCGCCTCAGACTCTAGGGCCGGTTCGCAGAAATGTGCCTCATGGAAAAGTGACCCTGGGTCATAGTTCGAACGACCGAGGGTCGGCAGAAGTCGTGAGGGTCGGTAGAAGTCGTGTGCTGGTGCGGCGTATCGACCTTCGTGAAGACGGGCGCCAGGGACAAGATGTGAGTGCGCTGGTGATGAACCCCGACGATGGCGTCTGTGATCGGCGCTCTTCGCCCGACTCAGTGCGTTCTTACAGCCTGCGCCACGCTTGGAAGCGTTTGGGCGGCTGTGCTACCACCATCGTCGTGATTCTTGGATGATGGTGGCGGTGCTCCGCTGTGGTCGCGCATCCAGCGCGCAGGAGATAGACGTGGCAAAGATCAAACTCAGTGAGACGCTTCGTTTTCTGGGAACCCGGTTCAATAAAATTACCGGTAGTGATTTGGAGTTTCTGCTTGAGGTCGAGGAGGCCAGGGTTCGCCCAGGCGCGGCCATTCACGCCGAAGCTCGGGTTCGTTCCCCCGAGTCGGGAGAGCGCGAGCTCACTCACATTACCATCAGTCTACGCGGTCAGGTTCAACGTGAGGGCCAGTGGCAGGACTACGACCAGCGTGCCGAGGTCGCCCACAATACCCGTCTTCCCGGCGGCCATGAGTTTGTGGTGCCTATTGAGGTGCTCATTCCAGAAGATGCGGTTCTCAGCGAAGATGGCGCCACCTGGAGCCTGAGAGCGCAGGCGGTGGTCGATCGTAGCGTTGATCCCAGAGCCGAGGCCGGCTTTGAGGTCGTCGGCGACTAAAGCCGGGTGGAGCATCGCGGTGTAGAGCGAGTCGGCAGGTGGCGTGTGCAACTTTGAGTGCCGATATCATCAGTATGACGAGGCACCCGGGCTCTCGTCCAGGGCCAGCTCGTTTCGAGCGAAACGTCGACGCATTCAATTCACCGCAAAACCAAGTCGTTTCAGGTGACCCTGGGCCAATCCTCAGGCGACCCCGGGTCAACATTCGTGGGATCACAATCCCAGGTCGTCGCTACATATTCAGGAGCCCGCAGAGCGTCGACTCCCGGTTGGACACCGATGGCCGGGCACTGTTAGGCGCGGCAGATTCTCTCGTAGCGTCGAATACTCCAATTCGCGTTCAGTTCGTAACCACGCCGTTTCAGGCGACCCTGGGTCAATCGTCAGGCGACCCTGGGTCAGCTCAGGAGGGTGTGGCGAGTGACTTCAGTAGGGCCCTATCCCCCCCCCCCAGATTTCCAGGGCCGGGGCGGGTCGATGATACATCTTCTGGCTCGCCCTCAGCGCGACCGCAGCGCTCGGGCTCGCTGCGCCGACCTCACTCGAGCGTTCGATTACGAGCGGACATCGCAGCGGCAGGTTTCTTTAGTCCCCTCAATCCTCAATCCTCAAGCGGGCAAGCGACGGAGCAACGGTGCTTCCGTCGTGCCTCATCGTCATCAACGCCGACTCAGCTCATCGGTGGTTCACACCGATGGTCTCCGTTTGGAGCAGCTCCAGGCGCGGGCGGCTGGCATGCGCCAGCTCAAAAAACGTAAGCTCCGGTGCCGCGCCGATCCGCCAGGGCCAGGACGCCGAGCCCAGCCCACGGTTGATGTAGAGGTAGGCGCCATCGAGAAAATACGCTCCCACATGGTAGCGCGCCCCCAACCTCTGAGCGATGCGGTGGGTTACCCCGGGGATGTTGAACTGGTAGCCGTGGGTGTGCCCGCTCAAGATCAGGTGCGAGCCCCGTGCGGCGAGCTCCGGAGCCAGGGAGGGCACGTGGTTCAAGGTCAGGCAGAAGGGGGTGCCGTCGATCGCGGAGAAGGCCTGGTCGACGTCCGCTCGTTTCGTGACGTGATCGTCGACGCCCACCAGCTCGATCGGACCCATGGCGCTCTCGATGATGCGGCTCTCATTGGTGAGCAGCGGGATATCAAAGCGTGAAAACGCCTCATGTGCGGTGTCAGTGCAGGTCCAGTGGTCGTGGTTTCCCAACACCGCGTAGGTGGGGGCCTGAAGGCCGGCCAGCGTTTCCACCGCCGGCATCAGGTCGTGGCGGCTGTAGCCAACGTAATCGCCCGTGAGCGCGACCAGGTGCGGAGACTGCCGATTCACATAGTCGACCACCTGCGCCATGTGTCGGGGTTTGACCCACCGGCCCAGATGCACGTCGCTGATCTGAGCGATGCGATAGCCCTCCTGGGAGGGGGCGACCCGGGGGTGCCAGAGGCGGTAGCGGTTGATCTCGATCGACTTCAGCGGGTTGATCATCGCGTTGGGCTCATTCTGAAGAAGGTCATGGGCATGTTCGGGGGGAATGCCGCCTCGGGTGGTTCCGTTCGTTTGGCGGTTGTGCTAAGGGCGCGGCGTGCCTAAGTTGCCCGCTGCCCACCGAGGGCGTTGGCATCTTCTGCGGCCCTCCATCTGGCAACAACCCGCCGCTAAACACGAAGATTTCGCCGCCCGCTCACCCGCTCTTTGCCCCGACGGTCTATGTCGTACGATCCGAATAATCCGCTCATCGTTCAATCCGACCGCACAGTCCTGCTGGAGACGGCGAACGATAAGTTCGAAGAGGCCCGCGACGCGCTCTCCATCTTCGCCGAGCTCGTCAAATCGCCGGAGCACATCCACACCTACCGCGTCTCGCCGCTCTCCCTGTGGAACGCCGCCGCCCTGGGCTACGAGCCCGAGAGTATCAAGGGCAAACTCGCCGAGTACAGCAAGTACCCGCTGCCCTCGAACCTCCTGGCGGACATCGACGACTTTATGAGCCGCTACGGCCGGCTCAAGCTCGTCGGCGAAGAGGACGAGCTCTTTCTGGAGAGCGAAGACGACGCACTGCTCGAAGAGATCAGCCGCCAACGCACCGTCAAGCCCTACCTGCTCGGGCGCGTTAGTCCCACCCGTTTTCGGGTCGTCAAAGATCAGCGAGGCGTCATCAAACACGCCCTCATCCGCGTGGGCTACCCGGTCGAAGACCTCGCCGGCTATGTGGAGGGCGAGCCCCTTGATGTAGCGCTTCGCGAGGTGACCGTCGGTGGCAAAGACTTCGGGCTGCGCGACTACCAGCGCGAGGCGGTGGGCGCATTCTGGGCGGGCGGCACCGTCAAGGGCGGCAGCGGCGCCATTGTGCTTCCCTGCGGCGCCGGCAAAACCATCGTGGCGCTGGGGGCGATGGAGGCCGTCGGCGCCCAGACGTTGATCCTCACCACCAACATCACCGCGCTTCGCCAGTGGCGCGATGAGATCATCGACAAGACCGACATCGATCCCGAGCTTGTCGGCGAGTACTCCGGTGAGACCAAAGAGATCAAACCAATCACGATCACGACCTACCAGATCCTGACCTACCGTCGGAACAAGAATAGCGAGTTCGTGCACTTCGACGTCTTCAACCAGGCCAACTGGGGACTGATCGTTTACGATGAGGTCCACCTCTTGCCCGCGCCGGTCTTCCGCGCCGTGGCCAACCTTCAGAGCCGTCGCCGCCTGGGTCTCACTGCCACGCTGGTGCGCGAAGATGGTAAAGAAGAAGAGGTGTTCAGCCTCATTGGCCCCAAAAAGTACGACGTGCCCTGGCGCGTGCTCGAGAAGAAAGGCTTTATTGCTACTGCCGAGTGCGCCGAGATTCGCGTCGAGTTCGATGACGATGATCTGCGCATGGCCTACGCGCTCGCCGAGCAGCGACAGAAGTATAAGATCGCGGCGACCAACCCGGCCAAACTCAAAGTCCTCGACACGCTCCTGGAGAAGCATAAGGGCGAGCAGACGCTGATTATCGGTCAGTACCTCGACCAGCTCGACCAGATCAGCGAGCGCCTCGACGCGCCGATCATCACCGGGCGAACCCCGCAGCCGCAGCGCGAAGAGCTTTACGACAAGTTTCGCAGTGGGGAGGTTCCGGTGCTTGTGGTGAGCAAGGTTGCCAACTTCGCCGTCGATCTGCCCGACGCTTCGGTGGCGATTCAGGTCTCGGGGACCTTCGGAAGCCGTCAGGAGGAGGCCCAGCGCCTGGGGCGCGTGCTGCGACCGAAAGAAGGCCTTAACGAGGCTCATTTCTACTCGGTGGTCACCCGTGACACGACCGAGCAAGAGTATGCCAACAAGCGTCAGCTCTTTTTGACCGAGCAGGGCTACCGCTACACCATCGAGACGGTGGGCGCCGAAAGCTGACCCTGGGTCACCCGAAAGCCGACCCGGGGTCACGTCTTGGAGGTGACGAAGCGTTACAGGGGGGCATCTTGAATCTGCGCTTGAAGTGGTGATGTTTGCATCACTTGAGCACGTCTGGTGGGGGCCTTGAACAAGGCGCGCGCTCAGGCTCACACAAACGACGTAGAAGGAGGTTAAGATGGGTATTCTGCTCTCGTGGCTGGTACTGACCATCGCGGTCTGGGTGACGGCGTTGGTCCTGCCCGGCGTACACGTCAAGAGCTTCGGCAGCGCGATCCTCGTCGCAGCGCTCTTCGGCGTGCTCAACTTCTTTCTGGGGTGGCTCTTCTTTACGGTCTTCGCCATCGCCACCCTGGGGCTGGCCGTGCTCCTGGCGTTCATTACGCGCTGGATCATCAATGCGATCATTCTGAAGCTTGTCGACGCGATGAGCGATTCGATCAAGATCGACAGCTTCGGATGGGCGTTGGTGGCGGCGCTGGTGATGTCGGCAGCCGGCTCGTTGGCAGAATGGGGCATTCGCGCGATCGGCATCGGCTGAGGCGCGAGCACGGGTGACAGGCCGCAAAAAGGCCGCCGGCTCACAAGTCGGCGGCCTTTTTGTGTGGGGTGATGTTGGCAAACGTCGCGACCCAGGGTCGGTTTTCGGGTGACCCAGGGTCAGCTTTCAGTGGCAATTTTCGGGTGACCCAGGGTCAGCTTTCGGTGGCAGTTTTCGGGTGACCCAGGGTCAGCTTTCGGTGGCAGTTTTCGGGTGACCCAGGGTCAGTTTTCGGATGACCCAGGGTCAGCTTTCGGTGGCAGTTTTCGGGTGACCCAGGGTCAGCTTTCGGTGGCAGTTTTTAGGTGACCCAGGGTCGGTTTTCGGATGACCCAGGGTCGGTTTTCGGGTGACCCAGGGTCGGTTTTCGGATGACCCAGGGTCCGTACTCAGATGACCCAGGGTCAGCTCTCGACGCCCACCGTTATGGTGTGCCAACCCCACCCCACGACACGCTCACGCGCTTATGATCGTCGGAAGTCTGCACCAGCCGAGGCTTATTGAAAGAGGTCCGGCTGGTAGCCAATCGTCAGGTGGGTGGGACCCTGGCCACCCTCATCCCAGTTCGCAAAAAGCCGATAGCGATCCGAGGCCATCATCAGGGTGCCGCGGCGGGGAAGATCCTCTTCCAGAGGGCCGGCCACCTGAGTAAACCGCGCCCGCACAAGCCCCGGGGTCAGGCTGCGCGACTTCAACTCCAGGGTGGAGAGGCGGTTATCGTTAAAGGGCCAAAAACCACCGCGGATCACCGTCTGGCTGCCGTCGTCGTTTTCGATCACGCAGCCATGGAAGCTGGCATCTTTATGGCGCCAGCCTCCCTCGTAGACCTCCAGCTTGCCGCAGATGCGCTCCAACTCGGCCATCGCCTCCTCCTGGGCCATACCCAGGTGGAGAGACTCAAACTGATCAAAACCCAGCGCGCCGCCGCGCGGCACAAAGACCTCGGGTTGACCCTCGGTGTATTCGGCGATCTCCTCGTCGGTCAGCGGCGGGGCCAGACGTGCGTTTTTGCAGCCGGCCAGACAAAGCAACACCCCCGCGAGGAGCAGCAGCGTTAGATGGCGAGAGAGCGTGGGAGCAGGCATCATGAACTCGAGGAGAGGGTGGGGCGTAAGGCTTAGCTGGAGGTCAGCGCGGTGGTCGCGCGGATGATGTGGCGGGCGATGTCTTTGCCGGTTGCGCCTTCTATGCCTTCGAGACCAGGGGAGGCGTTGACCTCGAGAATCAGGGGGCCGTCGGCACTCATCAGAAGATCAACGCCGGCGATGCCCAGGCCCAGCGCATGGGAAGCGCCCAGGGCGATCTCGCGTAGCTCGTCGCTTAAGTCAACGGCCTGCGCCGAACCACCGCGGTGCAAGTTCGCCCGAAACTCCCCCGGCGCGGCGCGGCGCTCCATCGCCCCTACGACCTCTCCGGCAACCACGAAGACGCGCAGATCCTTTCCGGCGCTCTCCCCGATGTAGCGCTGCAGGAGCACCTCCTCCTGCAGCGACCACAACGTCTCGACGGTAGAGCGAAGCGTCTCGATCGTATCGCAGCGTATCACTCCCACCCCGTGAGAGCCCTTGATGAGCTTGATGATGATCGGCAGCCCGCCGAGCTGCTCAACGGTCTCTTCGAGGCGCTCGGCGTGGTAGAGGCTCACCGTCGGCGGCACCGGAAGACCGGCGATGGCCAGATGCTGAATCGAGCGCAGCTTGTCGCGGCAGCGCTCGATCGCCGCGCTTGTATTGAGGGTGACCACGCCGCGGGCCTGCAGAAGATCGAGAAGCACCAGCCCGGCCCGGGTCTGCGAGGCGCCGAAGCGTGGGATGGCCGCGTCGAACCCCTCCATGCGTAGCCCCTCGGTGCTGATCAGCGTGCCCTTGAGATCGACGCCGGTGGTGCAGCGACGCGGGTGCAGAAACCGCACGTCGTGGCCGGCCTTTCGGGCGGCCTCCCAGAGGCGACGCGTGGAGTAGAGGTTGCGGTTGGTGGAGATCAACGCCAGCTTCACAGCGGGCCTCCCGAGCTCAGGGCGAAGAAGATCGCCAGCACAATCAAAAAGGTCAGCAGGGCCACCGAGATAAAGGTCATCGGCCCAAACCCCTGGTCGCGCGTCGCCGGAGCCGGCGAGGGACTCGTCGGGGTGGGGGTGAGCTCCGCCCGCGGTGTCTCCGCGCGTTGGCGCCGCTCGGCCAGCGCCGCGTAGTCTATATCGAGCGACTCCCACTGATTGGTCTCCGCGATCTCGTCGGGGTCCAGCTCCGGCGGAAGGGGCGTGGCCATCGGTAAGGGGGACTCGCCGGGCTCGGCGCTCGTTGCGCGCGGGAAGGTCGCGCTGAGTGCGTCATCCGAGAAGAGCTCTCGGGCCGGCGCCTCCATCGAGCGCGTCACAAGATCATCGGCGGCCAGCTCCAGGGCGGGCTCCAATGTGATCGAAGCCTCATCGGGGAGGATCGCCTCCAGCGACCCGAAATCCTCGGCCAGCGCCTCCAACGCCTCCTCACAGCTCTGGAAGCGACGCGAAGGGGACTTCTCCAGCGCCTTCTCCAGCCAGGGACGCCAGCTCTCGGGCGCCGCCGAAAGATCAAAAGGTCGCGGGAAGACAAGCTCCTGCATCAGCGCGCTGCGCGTCGATCCTTTGACCAGCGCCTGGCCCGTAAGCGCCTCAAAGAGCACTAACCCCACGCAGAAGATGTCCGCGCTCGGCTCGAGCGGATCGCCGACCACCATCTCCGGCGCGGCGTAGCGCGAGGTGCCCACAAAGCTGTTGACGCGGGTCTTCACCAGCGTGACCCCCTCATCGGGCTCGGCGTTGAGGATGGTCGAGCCTTTGGCGATGCCAAAATCCACCAGCTTGAGGTGATCGTCGCCCCGATCGTCCTCGCCGATAAGGATGTTCTCCGGCTTAAGGTCGCGATGCAGAATCCCCACGGTATGCGACGCATCCAGAGCGCTTAAGAGCTGGGTGCCAATGCGCAGCACTCGCTCCGAGGTCAGGGTTCCGTGCTCGGCAATGAGCTCGTTGAGCCCCCGACCCTCAACGCGCTCCATGACCAGAAACTCGCCATAGCTCGGGTCCTGACCCACCTCAAACACCCGGACGATATGAGGGTGATCGATCGCGCGTAAAAACTCCGCCTCCTGACGCATGCGCACCACCGCCCTGGGGTCGTTGGCGGTGGCCTCATGATGCAGAATCTTCAGCGCGACCTGACGGGGGCCGTGGCTGTCGCGCGCAGCATAGACCTCGCCATAGCCGCCTGCACCCAGGCGATCTTCAATGGTGAAGCGATCGGCGAGGAGCGCGCCGGGACTCAGGGATTGCGGGGGTGTCATCGCAGACCGGGCGATAGAGCGGCAGGGACGAAGACGGCAAAGGGGCGTCCACGCCCCCGGCTTGCCTCATGATCATGATGGCGTTGGCGGCCGGCCCTTTCAAGCGCGATTATGCACCGCGTCAACACGCCACGCCTCTGCCTTTGAAATAGCTGCCTTTGAGGTGGCGGTTGACGGTTCCGGCATGCGGGCTGGCCGCCTTGACCCCTCGCGCTGGCGCGTGTTAGCGATCGTGGCGGTAGATCCACCCCCTGTACCGCAGGTCGTCAGCCTCGCGCAGGCCCCGATGTCGGGATGTCGGCGTCAAAAGAGTCATGGTCCACAGCTCTTTACTGGCGTCACCCTTATGACCGTAGTAAGAAAGAAGCTGGTCCGGGCGAAAGTCCGCGAGTTTTCAGCGTCCTGGAAGGAGATTGCATGAGCCAGACGGTCCTCGTCGCCGATGACAGCCGCACGATCCGTAAAGTGGTCCAGATGGCGCTCAAAGCCTCGACCTACGACGTCGTCGGTGTCGGGAGCGCGCGCGAAGCCGTGGAGGCGGCGCAGCAGCGTCCCTCGGTGATCTTGCTCGATTACTACATGCCCGACGGCAGCGGCTATGATGTCTGTCGCGCGCTTAAGAATAACGCGGCGACCAGCGCCATCCCGGTGATCATGCTCGGGGGTGGCTATAAGAGCTTCGACGCCCAGATGGCCCGCGACTGCGGCGCCTCGCAGGTGGTGATGAAGCCCTTTAAGACCGATGACCTGATCAAGGCCATCGATCAGGCGATCAGTCAGCCGGCCGCAGCGCCTGCACCTCCGCAGGCCCCCGCCGCTCCGCAGCCTCCGGCGCGCTCGTTTGCGCAGCCCGACGCCACGCCGATGCCGCCGGCCGCTCCGCAGCGCCAGCCGATGAGCGCTGGCAGTCAGCCGCGTATCCCCTCGGCCACGCCGCCCCGTACCCCCTCGGGCAGTCAGCCGCGCATCCCCTCCGGGAGCCAGCCGCGCATCGCCACCCCCGATGTCAACGCCTCCTCCCGTCAGCCCTCGCCGGCCTCCACCCCGATGCCCGGGGCTGCTTCCGGCTCGGGCGTGAGCCCGCTTCCGATGGGGCGCGCCGAGATCGAGAACTTCATCCGCGAAGAGGTCAAGAACGCGGTGCGCGATGAGCTCCCCGGCCTTCTGCGCAACGTCATGGGTGAGGTCTTCCAGCAGAAGGTGCTCCCGAAGCTTCTTCAGCACAGTGACGACAAGATTCAGGAGACCCTCGACGCCCAGCTCTCCGAGCGGATCACCCGCCAGGTACGCATGGAGCTCGAGCGACTGCTCAGCGAGGAGTAAGGCAGGCGACTGCCGCTTCTGGCGACGCATTCGGCCCGAGGCTTGAGAGAGCCTCGGGCCTTTTTTTTGCACGTCGCCAGGCCGATGAGGATCGCCGCCGCCCCGCACCCCGGGCCAACCTCTCGGGCCCGTGCCCGGTCCAGGCGAAACTCTCGCCGCTCTCCCTTGCTGGACGCCCGGGCTGCGACTAAGAAGAGAACGCCAAGAATCGACCGATGTTAATGTGAACGAATTTCCACAGCCAGTGAGTGCGCTTCATGAAAGTCGATGAGACCTACGACCCGACCCGGGTGGAATCCGACTGGTACGAGTTCTGGACCGAAAAGGGCTTCTTTAAGGCCGACGCGAATAGCGAGAAGCCGCCCTACACGATCATGATCCCGCCGCCCAACGTCACCGGCAGCCTGCACATGGGCCATGCCCTCTTTGTGACGCTGCAGGACTTGCTGATTCGCTGGAAGCGCATGCAGGGCTACGAGGCGCTCTGGCTGCCCGGGACCGATCACGCCGGCATCGCCACTCAGGTTATGGTCGAGCGCCAGCTGGCCAAAGAGGGCACGGACCGTCACGAACTCGGCCGCGAGGCCTTCATCGAGCGGGTCTGGGAGTGGAAGCGCGAGCACGGCGGCCGCATCATCGACCAGCTCAAGCATATGGGCGCGTCCTGCGACTGGGATCGCGAGCGCTTTACCCTCGATGAGGGCCTGAGCAAGGCGGTGCGCGAGGCCTTTGTCACCCTCTTCGAAGAGGACCTGATCTACCGCGCCGAGCGCATGGTCGACTGGGATCCGGTCGGCCAGACGGTGCTCTCCGATCTCGAGGTCGACCGCGAGGAGGAGCCCGGCAAGTTCTGGTACATGCGCTACCCCCTTGCCGACGGCTCCGGCCACATCGTGGTGGGGACCACGCGCCCGGAGACGATGCTGGGCGATACCGCCGTGGCGGTGCACCCCGACGATGAGCGCTACGCCTCGATGATCGGCAAGATGATCGATCTTCCGATCGTCGGTCGTCAGATCCCGATCATCGCCGACACCGAGCTCCCCGACCCCGAGAAGGGCACCGGCGCCGTCAAGGTGACCCCGGCCCACGATCCCAACGACTTTGAGTGCGGAAAGCGCCACGATCTGGAGCTGATTCAGGTCATCGGCTTCGACGCGACGATGATCGCGCCGGCCCCCAAAGAGTTCGTGGGGCTCGATCGTTACGAGGCCCGCAAGCTCGTCATCAAGCGCTTCGAAGAGCTGGGGCTCCTCGAGAAGATCGAAGATCGCCCCTTTGCCCCCGGGCGAAGCTCGCGCACCGGCGTGATTGTCGAGCCGCTCCCGATGTTGCAGTGGTTCGTCAAGGGCAAGCCCCTGGCCGACCCGGCGATCGAGGCCGTGGAGAGCGGTCAGACCGAGATCATTCCCGAGGTCTGGAAGAAGACCTACGACCACTTCATGTACAACATCCGCGACTGGTGCATCAGCCGCCAGCTGTGGTGGGGCCACCAGATCCCGGCCTGGTACTGCCAGGAGTGCGACGAGGTCATCGTCACTCGCGAAGACCCGACGGCCTGCACCGCCTGCGGAAGCGACGACATCAAGCGCGATGAAGACGTGCTCGACACCTGGTTCTCCAGCGCGCTCTGGCCCTTCTCAACCCTGGGCTGGCCGGAGAAGACCCCGGAGCTGGAAAAGTTCTACACGACCCAGGTGCTGGAGACCGGCTTTGACATCCTCTTCTTCTGGGTGGCCCGCATGATGATGATGGGCATCCATTTCATGGATGAGGTGCCCTTTGAAAAGGTTTTCCTGCACGCGATGGTGCGCGACGCCGAGGGCCGCAAGATGTCGAAGACCAGCGGCAACGTCATCGACCCGCTGCACATGATCTACGGCGCGAAGGCCGAGGAGCTCGACCCGGCGATTCACGCCGAGCTCTTGCGTCAGTACCCCGAAGGCGTCGACCCGCAGGGAGCCGACGCGCTGCGCTTTACCCTGGCGATTTACGCGGCCCAGGGGCGCGACGTAAAACTCGACATCAAGCGCATCGAGGGCTACCGCGCCTTCCTCAACAAGCTGTGGAACGGCGCGCGCTTTGCGCTGATGAACCTCGAAGACTTTGAGCCCGCCGCCTACACCACCTTCGACGGGGACTGGCAAAAGGGCGAGGCACCCTTCGACCTCTCGGCCATCTCGACGGCGGACAAGTGGATCCTCGCGCGCCTCAACGACACGATTCAAACCGTGGAGAGCGCGCTGGACGGCTTCCGCTTCAATGAGGCCGCTCAGGAGCTCTACCACTTTGTGTGGGGCGCCTTCTGCGACTGGTACATCGAGCTCATCAAGCCCACCCTCTATGAGGATGGTGAGGCGTTCGCGGCACAGGGCAACGCCACGCGCGGGGTGCTCCTGTACACCCTGGACGTGATCCTGCGCTTGATGCACCCGATCGCGCCCTACATCACCGAAGACATCTGGCAGTCGCTTCCGCGCGGCGAGGGTGGGCCCGAGAGCGTGATGGTGAGCACCTGGCCGAAGGTGCGCCCGGAGCTCGCGTTCACCGACGAGCGCGCCGCGATGGAGACGCTCATCGAGCTCATCACCGCGATTCGGGCCATCCGCGGTGAGACCAACGTCAAGCCCGGGCAGACCATCGAAGAGGTCTTCTTTGTGACCGAAGACGCCGCCCAGGCGCGCATCATCGAGGCCGGTGCGGCCTACATCCAGCGCCAGGCCCGCGTCGACGCGGTACGCGTGGTGAGCCGCGAAGAAGGCGACGCGCTCAGCGCTGCGGCCACCGCGGTGGCTGCCGGCGTCGACATTCGCATTCCGCTGGCCGGGCTTATCGATATCGAGGAGGAGCGCGCGCGCATCTCCAAAGAGCTCGACCGGGTGCGCGACGACATCGCCTTTGTCTCCAAAAAGCTCGGCAACGAGAAGTTCGTGGCCAGGGCGCCCGAGGCCATCGTCGCCAAAGAGCGCGAGAAGTTGGCGGCATACCAGGAGGAGCTCGCGACGTTAGAGAAGAGCCTGGCCGAGATCGAGGCGTTGGCCGCCTCCAACAAGGCCTGAGTTTACCCCCGAAGCGAGCGCATGCGAGTCAGGGATGTCGCAGCAAAATCTATGGAAGGATAAAAAAGGTGGTCGCCCCCGCCGCGGGCAGCTCGTGCTTGGCGAGCTGCCCGCCGGGCTGCGCCTCTCGGTCCCCGAGGCGCAGGCGCTGCATAAGGCGCTCGAGGATCGCCTGGGCGCGGTGGTGCTGGTGCTCACCGACAACCGCCGCCGCATGGTCAGCGCGCGCCGCATCGGCACGCGCATTGAACTTCGCGCCCACCATATGTTCGTGGGCTGTGAGGCGGAGGTGATCGATGCGCTCGCCAGGCTGGCGCTCCGCGCCGAAGGCCTCGATGAGGCCCGGGCCACCATCCGCGACTACATCGCCAGACATCGCGACACGATCCGCTTTGAGGTCGACGAGGATCAGCTCCAGGCTCGCGGCCAAATCCATGATCTCCAGGCGATGCTCGATCGCTGGCGAGCGCGTTTTCCGGTCGAAGAGCTCGCCGACATCGTCATCACCTGGGGGCGTTATGGCCGGGGCAGGCGCTCGATTCGTTTTGGCAGCTTCGACTTCGACCGCCGCCTGATCCGTATTCATCCGGTGCTCGATCAAGACTGGGTGCCGGATTATTTCGTGGAGTTTGTGGTGTATCATGAGCTGCTCCACGCGCTCTTTCCACCCCGTCAGACCGCGACCCGGCGCGTGGTGCATACCCCGCGTTTTCGCGAGATGGAGGCGCGTTTTCCGCGCTACGCCGAGGCCATGGCCTGGGAACAACATAACCTGCCCCGACTTCTGGACCGATGATGGTGACGATGAGACTCCCCGCTCGATGTGCGATCTGCACGCTGCTCGCGACCGCCGCGCTGCTCAGCGCCTGTGAGCGCGACCCGGCCCCGGACGATGCGACAAACGCCCAGGCGCAGGCCGAGGTCCCCGAGGAGGAGACCATCACCGAGAAGGAAGATCCGGTGGAGCTCATCGAGCCCTCCGACCTGGGGCCGAAGGCCCCGGCGATCTATTTTACCACCGGGCTCAAGGGCTACACCGAGCCCTGTGGTTGTACGGCGGACGTGCTGCTCGGCGGCATCGATCGCATCACGGCTTTTGTCGACGACTCGCGCAAGCTGCACCCCGAGGCGTTGATGATCGACGGCGGCGACTGGCTCTTTGAGTACGACACGATTGAGCCGCATATGGAGCCCCAGGAGCGCGCCAAGGCCGACGTGCTCGCGGCCGCACATAAGTCGATGGGCACACTCTTCTCGGTACCGGGGCCTCGCGATCTGGCTCTGGGCGTAGACTTTTACCTGGAGAAGATGAGCCAGGCCGGCATGGTCCCCCTCTCGGCCAACCTTCAACTTCATCAGACCACGCCGAAGGCCACGCATGTGGCCGAGCTCGGCGACTGGACGGTGGGTTTTGTGGGGCTGACCCAGCCGGCGCTCGTGGAGAAGGTCTACCAGGTGGAGGCCCGCGATGAGGAGGCCGCGCTGCGCGAAGCCCTGGGCCAACTTCCCGAGGTTGACGCCACCGTGCTCGTCTACCAGGGCTCGCCAGGGCGCGCCGAAGCGCTCGCCGAACAGGCGGGCATCGACTTCGTGATTCAGGGGCATAATCCCGAAAAACGCGTCGACGCGGTGGCGCTCGACGAAGACTCATTTTTGCTCGAAGCCTACGACCAGGGGCGTTACGTGGGGCGGCTGAAGCTCTACGGGCCGGAGGCGGAGGGCGACTTTGTGGATGCGCGCGCGGCCAGCGCCGAGGCGCGTGAGGCGCTGCGCACCCAGATCGGGCACGTCGAGGGCAACATCAGCCTGCTCGACGTGCGCACCGGCGGGGAGGAGACCCCGCTGCGCCAACGTCTTCAGGAGCGCGTCGACAAACTCAAAGAAGAGCTCGCCACACTGGAGCGCGAGGGCTTTGAGATCCCCGAACAGGGCCGCGCGTTTCTCTTTGAGGCCGTCGCGATGGAACCGGGCTACCGCCTGGATGACGCCATTGAGAAGGCCCGCGAGGACTTCAACGCCGATCTCGCTCGTCTCAACGCCGAAGTGGAGCGGGAGGTCATCCCGGTCGAAGAGGGCGAGCCTTTTTATATCGGCACCGCGCAGTGTGCGACCTGCCACGTGCAGGCCCACGAGTTCTGGAAAGGCACCGATCATGCCTCGGCAGTGGCCACGCTGGAGGAGCGTAACAAGGCTTTTGACCAGAGCTGCATTGGCTGCCACGTGGTCGGCTGGGAAGAGCCCGGCGGCAGCGTGCTCGGAAAGATCACGTACGAGGCGGAGCTGGGTGGTACGACCTTCACCAAAGATCTGAACAACGTCGGCTGCGAGAGCTGCCACGGGCCGGGCTCCCAGCATCGCCTTCAGCCTCTGGACGCCAGCGGCACGCCCCAGCACATCCTGCGCAAGCCCACCGAGCAGGCCTGCGCCACCTGCCACGTCGAGGAGCACTCCCCGCGCTTCGATTTTGATGTCTACGTGCGTCAGATCACCGGTGAGGGGCATAGCTACTCGGGCGCACCCTGAGGGGCGGGAAAGCGCTTGCGACACCCCCCTTATTGTGGGACTTTTCGAGGGTGTGAATGAGGTCTACGTCGACCCCCGGCCGAGCCCGACATCCACCGGCGCTGCCCGCGTCGCCGGTGCGATCTGGGCCTGCCGGTGCACGTGATCTGAGAGCCCGGTGCGCACCCCGCGGCTCAACCCCCGCCCGGGATGGGGACGGCCATGCTCAAACAACTGTTCAAACGATTTCGGCACACCGGCGACCCGTCGCGGGATATCGATCATCCGCATCTGCAGCAGATGGGCGAGCAGCCTGCCGGCCGCTCCTACCTTGATCTTCTTCTGGATGAAGTTCGCCCGCGCGTGAGCGCGCGGCTGGAGCAGCACCCCGAGAGCGATCCGGTACTGGAGATCGCCGCGGCGGCGCTCATGGCGATGTTTCCCACGCGTTTTGAGCCGCTGGAGGGACCGCTCAGCGACGCGTCGACGCCTCGTCACAACCCGCCTCCTCCGCCGGAGACTTCGCTTCCGCCCATCCCGGTGGGCGGCCCGCCCGCACCTCCCGTCGGCGCGCCAGCGGTCAGTGCCACAGATGCCGAATCGGCCGAGAGCGACGACTCGGAGGTCTTTGAGACGCTCGACGAGAGCTCGGTGGTGGGCGAGGTCTACCTCGGAGATGAGGAGGACTCCGAGGCGTTTGAGACGCTCGACGAGAGCTCGGTGGTGGGTGAGGTCTACCTCAATGAGGAGGAAGACTCGGAGGTCTTTGAGACGCTCGATGAGAGCTCGGTGGTGGGTGAGGTCTACCTCGATGAGGAGGAGGCCGACACGCCGCTGGCGCTCGATGAGACCGGGGAGGTGGCCATCGTCAACGCGGAGGCCGAGGCGCCCGCGGGTTTTGTGAGCGCGCTCGATGACACCGCGGAGTTCGATGTGCCGCAGGTGCGCGCCCAGCAGGGCGTGAGCTGGCCGGTGCGTCTGGATGAGCCCGAGATGTTGCACGGGGCGCGGGTGCTTCTGGCGGTGCTGCTCGACAACGATCGCCTGCCACTCTCCAGCCAACTCGATGTGGCGGAGCTCCTGGTCGCCGCCGACCTCTGGACCCAGATCGTGGCGCAGGCGCGCGGGGTGGAGCAGCGCGTTGATCCGCTGGCGCGCCTGGTCGAGCAGAAGTTTGCCGCGGGCAGTTTTGGTCAGGTGAAGTTGCTTCTGCAGCTCTTCCCGGCCAACGCTGAGACGCGGATCTCCAACGATCGCCAGATCTTCTACGAGGACATGATCCTGCGCATGGGCATCCGCCGCCGACAGGCGCTCTCTGGCGAGGTGGTCGACGCCATCAAAGCCGAGCTCTCGGCCGAGCGCTTGAGTGAGGAGGCGCACACCCCGGCGATCTTTGGGAGCTTGCAGCAGCGCGCCGGCATCGCGATGCATCTCTACACCCGGGAGCCCTCGGAGGTGGAGCCCTGGCGCGAGCTGGCGCAGCAGGTGGAGCTGACCCAGGGACGCCCCTACCTGTTGGGGATGGTCCCGCCCCGGCGCTGGCGCGCGGTGAGCGAGCGTAGCGAGCGACCGCTCCTGAGGCTGCTCAAAGAGCACCTGGTCAAGCCGATGGCACGCGACCACATCATCCAGCACCTTAAGGCGACCTACTTCGTGCTGCGCGCGGTCGGCGACACCGGCCTTGAGCCGTATCTGGACGACTTCTTTACTTTCTCCAGCGAGGTCTGCGGGGTCGACGCCGAGCGTTTCATGCCGGAGATCTACCGGCGCACCCTGGGCAGCTCCGAGAGCATCGGCGCGATCTTTCTGGACATCTACACCCGCCATTATCAGGAAGCGGTCGAGGCGCGTCTCGACACCCTGGACGACGCTGCGATCATCGAGGCGTACGACCAGGCGATGGACGCGCTGGCCAGCTGCGAGGTCGCCGAACAGGCCCCCGGGGAGTTCAACCTGGGCGGCTTTGTGCTCGACCAGCACCTGGACCTCAAGCTCTCCGACCCGGCGTTTGGGTTTAAGTTCTACCGTCTGGGGTGATCCTCAAAGTCTAAATAATTCAAGGGGTTACGTGTCGATTGCGTAGTCCTTGAGCTTGTAGAGCAGGGCGCGGTGGCTGATCTCCAGCAGGCGCGCTGCAGCGCTGCGGTTGCCTTCGGTGCGCTCAAGCGCCCGGGTGATGAGGATGCGCTCCAGCTCGGCGGAGAGTTTTTTGATGGAGAGCTCATCGCTGCTGAGAACGGCCTGCAGCGGGCTCTGAGCTTGCCGAAGCTGGGGAGGAAGATCGTCGAGGGTGATCTGCTCGTTGGCGCTCATCACCACCCCGCGCTCAATGGCGTTGTAGAGTTCGCGCACATTGCCAGGCCAGGCGTAGCGGGTGAGCACCTCCAGGGCCTGCGCCTCGACCTCGCGCACCGAGGTTCCCTGGCGCTGATTCTGCTCCTCAATGAAGTGTCGCACCAGCAGGGGGATGTCGTCGGGGCGCTCGCGCAACGCCGGCAGCCGCAGCGCGATGACGTTGATGCGGTAGAAAAGATCTTCGCGAAAGAGCCCCTCCTCCACGCGCTTTGCCATATTGTGCAGGGAGGCCGCGACGATGCGCACGTCCACCGGCACGCTCTTCGTATCGCCCACCCGCCGCACCTCGCCCTCTTGAAGCACGCGCAGAAGTTTGACCTGCAGGGAGAGCGGCAGCTCGGCGATCTCATCGAGAAAGAGCGTCCCGCCGCTGGCGGCCTGAAAGAGTCCCTCATGGTCGCTGCTGGCGTCGGTGAACGCGCCGCGCACATGGCCAAAAAGTTCGCTCTCCAGCAGGGCCTCGGGGATGGCGCCGCAGTTGATGGCCACAAAGGGACCCTCACTGCGTGGGGAGAGCTCGTGGATGGCGCGCGCGGCGAGCTCTTTGCCGGTGCCCGACTCCCCGGTGAGCAGCACCGTGGACTTGAAGGAGGCCACGCGCTTGAGCGTGGAGAAGACCTGCTGCATCGGCTCCGACTGGCCAATGAGGCGACCCAGGCCCGTCTGGTGGGTGACCCGGGCGCGCAGCTCCTCGTTTTCGCGGCGCAGGCGCAGCCGCTCGCTGGCTTTGGCCAGGGTGAGCACGATCTCGTCGCGGGTAAAAGGCTTGTCGATGTAGTCGTACGCGCCGCGTTTGAGCGCGTCGATGGCGAGCTCCCGGTTTCCAAACGCGCTCATCACAATGACCATCGTTTCGATCTGGCGGCTGCGCAGCTCATCGAGCAGTTCCAGCCCGCCCATCTTTGGCATGCGCACATCGCATACGACGATGTCGTAGGTGTTGGCGATGAGCTCCTTGAGGCCATCTTCGCCGTTTTCGACCGCGCGCAGCGTGCAGCCTTCTTTGCGCAGCGTCATCGAGAGCATGTGTCGGATGCTCTCTTCATCGTCGATGATCAGGACGCGAAGCTCATTCATGGGCGGGGCTCGGCGGGCGGGGGCAGGTGAGGTGGCGTCCACGATAGGGGCGGCGTGGCGAGGGGGTCAATCCCCGGCCGGTTGAAGTCGAAGTTGGAAGTGCGCGCCCCGGGTGTGGCCTTCCAGCAGGCGCTCGCCAGGGGATAACGTGCCGCCGACGCGCTCCGCCAGACGCTGGGCGATGGCCAGCCCCAGGCCCGTGCCCTCGCCGGGGTCGCGGGTGGAGAAGAAGGGCTCGAAGATGCGCTCGCGAAGCTCCGGCGGGATGCCCGGGCCGTTGTCGAGGATGTCGAGGATGAGCGCATCGCCGCGGTCTTGAAGTTCCACCAGGATGCGCGGCTCGGCGATGTCGGCCTGGCGCATCGCATCGAGGGCGTTGAGCAGCAGGTTGACGATGATCTGGCTGAGTTCGCCGGGGACGGCGCGGGCCGGCCGAAGATCGTCGGGGGCGTGCAGCTCCAGGGCGCAGTGGCGGCCGCCGCGGCTTAAGCGAGCGAGCTCCAGGGCTTCTTCGAGGATCGGTCGGAGCGCCACGGCCTCGGGTTCGGCGTGTGGGTCGGGGCGGCTGTAGTCGAGGAGTTGGCGGATGATCCCGCGCATGCGCGAGAGCTGGGATTGGGTGCGCGCCACAACTTCGGCGGCGCTCTCTTCGTCGAGGTCGCGATCGCTCAGAAGATCGACATAGCCCATCACCGCGGCCAGCGGGTTGCCGATCTCGTGGGCCACGCCGGCGGCGAGCTGGCCGATGCCGGCGAGCTTCTCGGAGCGGATGAGCGAATCCTGGGTCTGACGAAGTTCAAGGTGGGCGCGCTCCAGGGCGTCGACGCGCTCCTGCAGCTCGGCTCGCTGGGCGTCGAGCGTCTGGAGCATCTGATTGAAACTTCGCCCGACCTCCCCGAACTCATTGCGAGGCAGCACTTTGATCGGGCTTGCCAGATCGCCTCCGGCGGCGCGCCGCGTGGCCACGCCGATGGCGCGCAGCGGGCGCATCACCACAAAGGAGAAGAAGGCGTAGCCGACGAGCGTGGTGAAGAGCAGAGTGAGCCCCAGATAGAGGAGCAGGGCGCGCTGGCTGGCGTCGGCGCGCGTCTGGGCCTCGGTGGTGTCGAGCACCACCCACACGCCCGCCTCTTCGGCAAAGAGCGCCGGGCGGCCGGCGTAACGCCCGAAGTTGGGCGTCTGGGCCGGGGCCCCGTCGGGAGCGATTTCGCCGGCAAAGAGCACGTCGGGCTGATTGCCAAGCGCGTTGAGGGCGGGCGTACGCTGCGGTGGCGGGATGTGCGAGAGGGTGTGGGCGTGGCGTGTGGCCTCGGCGATGAGCTGCTGGCGCGTCTCGGTGGTGTGCAGCTGGCCCACGCCCAGCGCGACCAGCGCCAGCGTCACCACCAGCACCGCGAGGAGCCCGAGGGAGAGGCGCGCTCGAAGCCCCCCCCAACGTCGCGCCCCGCCGCGTCTGGTCTGGCTGCGTGAGTCGGGCAGCATCGTCTCAGAGCCCGTAGTAGAGGTAGCTCATCGAGAGGTACATCGGGATGAACTCCCCGACGAAGAAAAACTCCAGCCCGGCAAGCACAATGAAGGGGCCGAAGGGCACGGCAAGTCCGCCTCCCTCCTCGTCTTCCGCCTCGTCGGCGTCGGGAGCATCGGTGGCCGGGGAGGGAGCAGGGGGCTCATCTGCCTGGCCGGCCTCGGCCTCTTCACGAGCGCGGCGGGCGACCTCGCGGGGATCATCTTCGGCGAGGATCTCGCGGGAGTCTTTAACAAAACCCGCACCGAACAGGGTGCCCAGGCCTGCGGCGATCAGGCCCTGCACGCTGGCCGCAAAAAAGATGAAGATCAGCGCCGGCCAGCCCAGCCAGGCGCCCATCAAGGCCATCAGCGTCAGGTCGCCACCGCCGATGCCCTCGACCCCGCGGGCGGCAAAATAGAGGTAGAAGATCGCCAGCACGACCACCGCGCCCACCACCGCGCCGATCAGGCTCATGGAGATGGTCACCGGCGGAAAAAAGGCCGTCATGGAGCCCGGGCTCATCACCGTGTCGCTGTTGAGCAAAAACGCCGCGACGATGCCCACGGCGATGGTCGGTAGCGTGAACTCGTGCGGGATCAGGTAATGATCCAGATCCACAAAGGTGATCACCACCAGCATCGCGATGAAGATGAAGTAGAGCCCGAAGGCCACCCCCATCGAGCTCCACGGGAGCTGCTCCAGGCTGGCCACCGGCGGCGGAAACCCCGCGCGCCAGGGTTCGCCAAGCATCGCAAAATGCCGCCATGAGACTTTCAGCCAGAGCCCGGCCGAGAGCACCCCCATTAGCAGCTCCACCAGCGCGTAGCGCGCCGGGATAGGCGTCTTACAGCTGCGGCAACGCGCCCTTAAGATAAGCCAGGAGAGGATGGGGATGTTGTCGTACCAGGCGATGGGCGTCTCGCAGTGCGGACATCGGCTGCCCGGGCGTACCACCGAGAGTCCCGCCGGGACGCGGTAGATCACCACGTTGAGAAAACTTCCCACCACCGCGCCCAGCATAAACGCGAAGGCCGTAAGCACGTAAAAGAAGACGTCGACGGACATGCAGACTCAGGTCGAAAGAGGAGCTGGAAGTCGGCGCCGCGCACGCATCAGCGCGGCCTCTCGACGCTATCACGCTCGCGTTTCTCCCGGTAGCCTCGCCCGAAGTAGAGGAGGTGCGCGATCAGCAACGCGAGGCTCAGCGTAGTGGCCACAGCGGCCAGGCCTGGGAGCAGGAGCGCGCCGCGCTCCACCAACACGCCGTCGACCGGCACGCGCATCGGCGCCGCACGGGTGGCGCTCACCCAGATGAGCACCGCCCCGACCAGCGCCGACATCCCCACAGCGAGCACCTTCATCAGCCGGCGGCGGTAGCGGTAGGCCACGCCGTAGACCCAGTACCAGCAGAAGAGCCCCCCCCAGCCCACAAAGACCATCAGCGGGTGCCATTCCGCCCGCCGCCAGGCAAAGAGCGAGGCCAGCGACGCGCCGACCCACACCAGCAGATAGCCCGGGTAGAGCACCCGTGAAGCCTCCACGCGGCCCGGGAGCAACCGCACCGCAGGCGCAGCCGCACCGCTGCGCTCACCGAGGACGACCGGGGCCGCCTCGGTGGAGCGCGCCGGGGACGGCGCGTCTTGGGTGGTGGAGTCAGGAGCGCGCGAGCTCATCGAAGGTTCCTGCAAGAAGATGTATCGGCGTGGGGGGACCTTGAGAGCCGCTGACTAGCACGCCCGATCGCCAGGAGGCAACGCCGCCGGGTCCCGCGAGCATTCCCGGGGGACCACCCCCGAAAGTGGCGAGTTTGACGCATAAAATAGCGCTGTGATAGCTCTTTGAAGTTCGCATGGTGAAGTCTCAACCCAGGTCCAACACGATGGTGCGCGACGAAGTTCCCTCCGGGGAGATCAGGCCGGTTCGAGTGCTGGTGGTCGACGATGAGTCGACCATCCGCGACGTGCTCGTCGATTTTCTGGGAATGGAAGGCTACGACGTGCTCGCCGTGCCCACCGCCGAGAAGGCGCTGGTTGCGCTCAAAGAGCGCCCGGTTGACGTGGCGCTGATCGATCTGCAAATGCCCGGGATGAACGGCATCGAGCTGATGGAGCATGTCTGCCGCGACCACCCCTGGGCGGTGCCCTTGATGATGACCGGTTATGGCACCGTGGAGACCGCGATCGCCGCGATGAAGGTGGGCGCCTACGACTACCTGCTCAAGCCCTTTAAAGTGGATGATGTCATCCGCGTCATTGAGCGCGGCCTTGAGAAGAAGCGCCTGGAGCGCGAGAACGTGCGCCTCAAGGAGCTTGTCGATCTTTACGACGTCACCGAGCAGCTGGGCAAAAGCCTGGCCGAGGGCCACGTCCACGATCTTCTTGTGGAGACCATCGGCGTTCAGGCCGAGGCCGATGTGGTCGGGTTGTGGCGGCCGAGCGCGCCCGGCAGCGAGGTCCTGGAAGAGGGCGCGCGCTGGCTCGATGCCTCGCACAGCGCGCCGGGGATGGCCTTTCTGGCGGGCATAACCCCGAAGGTCATGGCCGGCATCTGCACCACGAAGAGCGCGCGGGTCCTGAACAGCGAGGAGATCGCCGGGCTCGGGTTGAGTGCCCGTCCGCTGCCGCGATCGATCTTCTGCGCGCCCCTCTGCGCCAACGACCAGCTTCTGGGCGTCCTGATCGCCGCGCGCTTTGAGCCGCGGCCGGCCTTCCGCGAGAGCAAACGCAAACTCCTGGCGATCATGGTGGGGCGAGCGGCCGCCGCGATGGATAACGCGCGCCTCTATGGCGATCTGCAGCAGACCTTCAAGCAGACGATCCAGGCGTTGGCCAACATCCTCGAAGATCGCGACCCTTATACCCGCGGCCACTCCGACCGCGTCAGCCGCTACGCGCGCCAGATCGCTGTCGGCATGGGGCTTGGAGCGGAGGAAGTTGAGCGCATCGCCGACAGCGCCCTGATGCACGACATCGGTAAGCTGGGCATTCGCTTTGAAGAGCTCAACAAAGCCGACCCGCTCACCGAGTCGGAGTATGAGATGTTCAAGAGCCACACCACGCGTGGCAAATGGATCTTGCAGCCGATTCGTTTTCTGCACCCGCTCATCCCCGGGGTCTACCATCACCACGAGCGCTGGGACGGTCGCGGTTACCCGGTGGGACTCAAGGGCGAAGCGATCCCGCTGATGGCGCGCATCCTGGCGGTGGCCGACACCTACGACGCGATGACCTCGCACCGCGCCTACCGCCGCGCCCTTCCGCACGAGGTCGCCATGCAGGAGATCGAGAGCTGCGCCGGCTCGCAGTTCGACCCGGCGATCGTGGAGGTGTTTGTGCGCGAGATGAGCCGCGACCGCCGCGACCAGAGCTCCAAGGCGGAGCGCTGGCGCGCGCTCCTCGATCCGGCCGATGAAGAGCCCGGCTCCGAGGAGCCCGGCTCGCCGGCGACCGGTTGAGTGTGAGCCGTTTCGCCTGAGCTGTTGATAGAGCGGGCGCGCAGACGTGAGCGCCCAGACATAAAAAAACCTCCCGGGGTCATCCCGGGAGGTTTTTTCGTGGGCCCGGCGTGGGGACGGGCCCGCTGGCGAGCGAGGCGGTGGTCAGGAGGCAGCTTCCACCGCGTCGTCGTCGCGCTCTTCTTTGATGGCGTTGAGCTTCTCGCGCCGCACCGAGCGTCGGGTGCGGTTGGACTCCTCGTGCAAAAAGGGCTCCATGTCGCGGATAATGCCGCGCTCATACGCTGTCTCCACAAGCAGCTCGCGCATCATCTTGCGTCCGCGGAAGAGCCGGCTCATCACCGTTCCTACCGGGCAGTCCAGGATGTGAGCGATCTCCTTGTAGGAGAAGTCGTTGAGGTCAGCGAGCACCACGACGGTGCGGAACTCGTCGCTGAGCTGCTCCAGGGCATCCTGAAGCTCGTGGGTAAAGCTCTTCTGAACCGACTCGCGCTCCGGGCTGTTGTAGAACTCGGTGCGTTCGCGATCGAAGAAGTTCTCCTCGATCGGGCGCAGGTCATCGGCGTTGAGGATCTCACGCTCCTTCTTCTTACGGCGGTACTTGTTGATGAAGGTGTTGGTGAGGATCGTGAAGAGCCACGCGCGGCAGTTGGTGCCCTGCTCAAAGCGGTGCCAGTTGGTGTACGCCTTGATGAAGGTTTCCTGGACGAGGTCTTCGGCGTCTTTCTCGTTCTTGGTGTATCGCAACGCCGTGGCGTAGAGCTCATCGAGGTGGGTGAGGGCCGTCTCCTCGAACCCCTCGTTTTTGGGGGAGTCGGAGTCGGAGCGATTGAATTCGTTGAGCTTGAGCATGGGGGGACTCCTTTCGTCTTTTATCGCAACTCGCCGCTCCGGCCCTGTGGGGGAGGGGAGAGGAGGGATCACGCGGTGTTCATGTGTAAGACGCCGGCCGGGGGGAGAAGGTTTCAAAGTTCTGCAAAAAATCTGCGCTGGAAGTGAAAAGTTCCGCTCTCACTTAAACTCAGCCCGTGCGGCAGGCGCGCTGACACACCCGAAGATGTGTCTTAGCCTCAAGCTATGCACCGCTTCGTCAGAGACCACCTCAGAGGTGCGGAGCTGCGGGCGGACTCACTTGTGAGATCGCCCCCTCCTTGGTAGGGTTCCGCGGCTTTAGGCCCCGCTTGAGCGCCCGCTCACGTCGGGAGCTTCTCAAACGAATGAAACGACCCGCTTTGGTGAAGGGAACGCGATGACGGATTCGGTCAGCATCATTCCGATCAATATCGAAGAAGAGATCCGCCAGTCCTATATGGACTACGCCATGAGCGTGATCATTGGGCGAGCGCTGCCGGATGTTCGCGACGGACTTAAGCCGGTGCACCGGCGTATCCTCTTTGCCCAGCATGAGCTGGGGAACCGCTGGAACGCCGCCTACAAGAAGTCGGCGCGTATCGTCGGTGATGTCATCGGTAAGTACCACCCCCACGGCGACTCCTCGGTCTATGACGCGTTGGTGCGTCTGGCTCAGGACTTCAACATGCGCGTGCCCCTGGTGGACGGCCAGGGCAACTTCGGCTCGGTCGACGGCGACCCGGCCGCGGCCATGCGTTACACCGAAGTGCGTATGGCGCGAGTCGCTCAAGAACTCTTGAGCGACATCGACAAAGAGACCGTCGAGTGGATCCCCAACTACGATGACACCATCGAAGAGCCGGCGGTCCTGCCCACGCGCATCCCCAACCTGTTGATCAACGGCTCCTCGGGTATCGCCGTCGGGATGAGCACCAACATCCCACCGCATAACCTGGGCGAGGTGATCCGCGGCACGCTGGCGCTGATCGAGAACCCGGAGATCGATGTCGAAGGGTTGATGCAGCATATCCCCGGGCCCGACTTCCCGACCGCCGGCATCATGTATGGCGCGCGCGGGCTGCGCGACGCCTACGCCGAGGGACGCGGCATCATCAAGATGCGCGCCCGCGCGATCATCGAAGAGGACGAGAAGCGCGGCAAGAGCTCCATCGTCGTCACCGAGCTCCCCTACCAGGTCAATAAGGCGCGTCTCATCGAGAAGATCGCCGAGCTGGCCCGCGACAAGCGCCTCGAAGGCATCACCGATCTGCGCGATGAGTCCGACCGCGACGGCATGCGCATCGTCATTGAACTTCGCCGCGACATGATCCCGGCCGTCGTGCTCAACAACCTCTACAAGATGACGGCGATGCAGTCGTCCTTCGGCATCATCATGCTGGCGATCGTTCACGGTCAGCCCCGCATCATGAGCCTCAAAGAGGTGCTCAACCACTTCATCGACTTCCGCCGCGATGTGGTCACCCGCCGCACCATCTATGAGCTGCGCAAGGCCGAAGAGCGCGCTCATATTTTGGAGGGCCTCAAGATCGCGCTCGACCACCTCGACGAGGTCATCGCGCTGATCCGCGCCTCGGCCTCGCCAAACGAGGCGCGCGAGGGGCTGATGAGCCGCTTCGCGCTCAGCGAGCGCCAGTCCCAGGCCATCCTCGATATGCGCCTGCAGAAGCTCACCGGTCTGGAGCGCGACAAGATCCTCGAAGAGCTGGCCGAAGTGCTCGCCGAGATCGACCGCCTGCGCGGCATTCTGGCCGACGAGAAGAAGCTGATGGCCGTGATCGTCGAGGAGCTCAACGAGGTGCTCGACGCCTACGCCGACGAGCGCCGCACCGAGATCCTGCACAACGTCACCGAGCTCTCCGATCTCGACCTGATCGCTGAAGAAGACATGGTGGTCACGCTCAGCCACGCCGGCTACATCAAGCGCACCCCGCTGAGCGAGTACCGCGCCCAGCACCGCGGCGGCCGTGGCAAGCGCGGGATGGACACCAAAGACGAAGACTTCGTCACCGATATGTTTGTAGCCTCGACCCACACCAACCTGTTGATCTTCACCTCGGTGGGTAAGGTCTACAAGTTGATGGTGCACGAGCTCCCACAGGGCTCGCGCACCACGCGCGGCAAAGCGGTGGTCAACCTCTTGCCGATCGAGCAGGATGAGAAAATCAAGGCGATCCTGCCCTTTGAGGAGTTTGAGGAGGGCCGCTACATCGTCACCGCCACCCGCCAGGGCGTGATCAAGAAGACCGATCTGATGGCGTACGCCAACGTGCACGCCGGCGGCATCATCGCGCTGGGCTTTAAAGACGATAACGACGAGCTCATCAGCGTGCGCGCCACCGGAGGCGACGATCGCATCTTCCTGGCCAGCAGTGATGGCCAGGCGATCTGCTTCCACGAAGAAGACGTGCGCCCGATGGGGCGCGTGGCCGCCGGTGTCTACGGGATGCGCTTCCGCGAGGGCGACACGCTCGTGGGCATGGACGTGGTCCCTGCAGGCGATGATCACTCCACGATCCTCACCATCACCGAGCGCGGCTATGGCAAACGCACGGTGCTCGATGAGTACCCCCTGCAGCGCCGTGGCGGCAAAGGGGTGGTCACCATCAAGACCAACGAGCGCAACGGCATGCTGGTGGGCATTCGGGTGGTCGACGACACCAATGAGCTGATGATGATCACCGACAAGGGCCAGGTGCTGCGCACCCGCGTCGAGCAGATCTCGACCTACGGGCGCAACACCCAGGGCGTGCGCGTGATGAGCCTGGACGACGACGAGTTGGTCGTCTCCATCGCGGCGCTGGTCGCCGAGGAGGAGGACGAGGAGCTTGAGGGTGAGGCGCTGGCAGAGGGCGGTGAGGGTGTCGAGATTCAAGGCGATGAGAGCCCCGAGGAGGCCGCCTCCGCCGGCGAAGAATCCGCCGATGACGAGTCCGGCGAAGACAGTTGATTTGAGGCGGTTGACGCCCCTCAATTCCCTGTGTTACAGGGTGCGCGCCGCTGCTCGGGGAGGCGCTTGCAGACACGGTCTGCGGGCATTTTCCAGAGCACGGCGCGAGGTGATTTAGATGGCCTCTCCACCAGAAGACGAGTCGCGTTCATCCACAAAAAGCCCCTGGCTTGTGGCCGGCGCGATCGGAGCCCTGGGCTTTGAGTTTGTCGGCATTGTACTCGGCGGCGCTTTCATCGGCACTCGCCTCGACGAACGCTTCAACACCGCCCCGGTCTTGCTCCTGGTGACGATGGCGCTGGCAATGCTCGGCGCCGGGTGGCACGTCTGGAAGATCTCGCAACGGTTTTTGAAAACACAAGGTGAAGACTGATGGCCACGCTCGACCGTAGCTTCGTCGACGGGGTCTTCTGGCGCATGCTCGCGCTGGGAGCCCTCCTGGCGCTGGTGACGGCCTGGGCGCTCTCGCCACGCTTCGGCTACTCGATGGCCCTGGGAACGCTGACCAGCGCGCTCAGCCTGAGAGTGACCGCGTTTGTGGTGGCGAAGATGATCAAGGGCGCCATCGACGGCAACCCCGGCGCAGCAGGCTGGGCTGTTGTTCTGGCGTTTAAGCTGGCGATTTTGTTCTTCGCGATCTGGTTTTGCCTTTCGACCCTGAGTGCCCACGCCGTAGGTTTTATCCTCGGCTACAAAGTGTTGTTACCCGCGCTGGCCTGGCAGGCAGTTTTAACGCGCCGCGATCGCCGCAGCACAGATGACGACGCCGACGACAACGAGAGCACGTAGTTCATGGCTGACTATACGTTTTTAGACCTCATCCCCGCGTTTGCCGAACAAGAGCATGGCGAGGGCTGGAACCACATCTTCGGCGATCCGCTGCTTAACCCGGCGGGGACGGTGACGGCGACCCACGTGGTCTTCACCGGCGTGCTCGTCGTGTTGATTACGGTGCTCGCTCTGATCGCCCGACGCAAATACAGCAACCGTGATGAGGCGCTGGTGCCGGTCGGTAAGTTCTCCGTCACCGGCTTCTTCGAGGTCCTCTTCGATGCCGTGATGGGCATGATGAGCGACCTGATGGGTGAGAAGGCGGCCAAGAAGTTCTTCCCGCTGATCGCCTCGTTGGCCGTCTACATCTACCTGGGCAACTTGATGGGGCTTGTGGTGGGTTTTGCCCCGCCGACCTCCAACCTCAACACCGGTCTGGCCTGCGCGATTGTGGTCTTTCTGGTGTACAACGTCTCCGGCTTCATGGAGCAGGGGATGGGGTATATCAAACACTTTATGGGGCCGATTCTTCTGCTGGCTCCCTTGATTTTCATCATCGAATTGGTGGGACACGCCTTCCGCCCGGTCTCTCTCTCGGTGCGTCTGACCGGGAACATGACCGGTGACCACATGGTGTTGGGCGTGTTTGGAGATCTGGCCTCCGGGATGTTCAGCATCCCGATTCTTATCCCGGTGCCGTTCCTCTTCCTGGGGCTGCTGGTGTGCACGATTCAGGCGTTGGTCTTCTGCCTGTTGTCCAGCATTTACATCGCCCTTGCCATTGAGCACGAAGACCATTAAACGACTCGCCAGAAAGGTTGTTGGCCTAGACGGCTTTCATCAGGGCGTATCAACACATTGATACCCGTCACAATGGCGCACGCCGCAAAAGAGTTGGCGTCGCGCGAGCTAGGAGGACGCAGTCCATGCTGAAGAAATCCACGATCACGTTTTTGAGCACCTTCGCTATTGTCGCACTCTGGAGCACCTCGGCGTTTGCCCAGGGCACCGCTGCTGCGGCCGATAACGTCTTCACGACCTACGCCTGGTTGGGCGCTGCTGCGGCCTTCGGTGTCGGCCTGGCCGCGCTGGGTGGTTCGCTGGGTCAGGGCCGCGCGGCGTCGGCGGCTCTTGAAGGTATCGCGCGCAACCCGGGCGCGGCCGGCAAGCTCTTCACCCCGCTGATTCTGGGTCTGGCCCTGATCGAGTCGCTCGTGATTTACGCGTTCGTTATCTCGATTCTGATGGTCCTTAACATCGACATCACCGCGGCGCTCTAAGTCGCAGGTTGACGATGTGAAAAAAAGCCCGGCTTCGGCCGGGCTTTTTTTGTGCTCTGAAGGGCAAAAAAGCGCCCGGCCTCCTTCTTGCGTGGGGTGGGGGCGTGTGGTCTAATGCGGCCCCTTGAGGAGGGCGGCGTAAGCCTGCCCTCGGCGCGAATGCAGCGACCGCGCTACAGGCCCTGAGCTCATCATGGCCCCGGGCGCGCGCTGCGTTTCTCGCTTGATCCATCCCATCCGGAGCAGACCACGGAATGATCGTCCAGTGTCCCAGCTGTTCATCGCGATATCGCGTCAATGACGCCAACATTCCGCCCTCGGGGGGCAAGATCAAGTGTCCTTCCTGTGCGCACGCCTTTGTGGTGTACCCGGAGGCGCCGGCGGAGCCGGAGCATGAGGCGGATAAGACCTCGATCGCCGAGCGCCCCAATATCCATGAGCTCCTCAACTCGATGAATCAGAACAAGGCCGCCGCCCAGAACGCGGCGCCGCCGGTTGAGGATGAGGTCGCCAAGACGGAGGTGATGTCGGGGGCGGAGCTTCCGGATTTCGCCTCGATGTTCGGTGACGGGGGTGGCGATCAGACCATTGAGATGTCCAACCCGCTGGCAAGCGGGGCGTTGCCCGGACTGGGCGCGGCGGCTGAGGAGGACGACCTCCACACCCAGGAGCTCTCGCCAGACATCGTGCAGAAGAGCCTGCAGCATCTGGGAGCGCGCCCGGCCGGCGGGCCGCCCTCGATGCCTGAGGATGGGGGCCCGGCCACCGAGATCGCTCCGCCGCCGGTGGTGGAGCAGGCGATGCCGGCCCAGCGTCTCTCGGCGTCGGCGGAGCCCACCCCGCCTCCGGCCGGAGCGCCGGCCTTTAACACAA